>NZ_JBVIQK010000035.1:18328-46470 GCF_055577115.1 Streptomyces sp. NPDC033216
TCGGCGACGAGCCCGAGGAGGCGGCACGATGACGGCACCCGACACACCCGGTACGGCCGATGCCGAGCAGGGTGCGTCCCGGTGACGAGCGTACCGACGTGACGAAGCGGCTCGGCGACGAGCCCGAGGAGGCGGCACGATGACGGCACCCGACACACCCGGTACGGCCGATGCCGAGCAGGGTGCGTCCCGGTGACGAGCGTACCGAGGTGACGAAGCGGCTCGGCGACGAGCCCGAGGAGGCGGCACGATGACGGCACCCGACACACCCGGTACGGCCGATGCCGAGCAGGGCAACGCCGCGATGTGGCACACCTACGGGGCCCACCACCTCGACCGGGCCACGCCCCTGCCCGAGCTGGACGAGATCGCCTGGGGCCCGGCGGGAACAGGGCCGGGAGACGCTGTCCTCGGCGACCTGACAGACCTGCGCGTGCTCGACCTGGGCTGCGGGCCGGGCCGGCACGCCGCCCACCTCGCCCGCACCCATCACGCCGCCGTGGACGCCGTCGACCTCTCACCGACTCAGATCGAGCGCGCACGGGCGCGCTACCGCGACCTGCCGGGCCTGCGGTTGATCCAGGCCGACGCCGTCGGGCATCTGCGCGCTTCGGCGCCGTACGACGTGATCTACTCCCTGTCCGCCGTCCACTTCATCGACCCGCACCGGCTGCTGCCCGCCCTCGCGGCGGCCCTCAGGCCCGGCGGACGGCTGTACTTCACCGTGCTGCACACCAACTCGTCCGGGGACGGCCCTTCTTCGGAGGTGAAGCCCCGCCCGGAGATCCTGCGCCTGGCCGGCGGCGGCGAACTGACCGGGCACATGTGGGTGCTCACCACAAAGCTGTGGACGGACCTGCTCGCGCAGCATGGGCTGCGCGCCGAGGAGGTCACCGTGCTGGACGCGCCCGAGGAGGACAATCAGGCCTCCTACCGGCTCTTCCAGGTCCGCAGGCCGGCCCGGATCGCCTCTCGTCCCCGTACGGCCCGGCCGCCCGTCGCACACGCGGCGGCGGGGGTCGGCGCGGTGCTGGTGGGACCGCGCGGTCTGCTGCTCGGCCGCCACCGGCGGGGGACGGTCGAGCTGCCCGGCGGCACGGTGGAGCCGGGCGAGTCGCTGGCGGAGACGGTCGTGCGCGAACTGGCCGAGGAGACCGGCCTGCACGCTGACCCGGCCGACGTGCGCCTGCTGGGCATGCTCCTGGATCAGGTCGCAGGCGTCGTCCGGATCACGTTCGGCGCACTCGTCACGCGGTGGCACGGCGAGCCCGCCGACCAGCCGGGCGAGCGGGTCGGCGACTGGGGGTGGTGGCCGCTGGACGCGCTGCCGCCGAACCTGTTCGAGTGCAGCGCCCAGATCCTCACCGCCTGGCGCCCCGATCTGCCCATCGACCATCCGCCCGCCCGCTTCACCCCCTTCGCCGAGCCGCACGGCACCGGTCAGGGCTCCGTCGGCCAGGTCGGGAAGTAGTCCCTCAGCACCCAGCCGTCGACGAGCGCCTTCTCCGTCCGGTGGCCGCCGATCGGCGGCGAGAAGTCCGGATCGCCGTTCGGTATGGCGAGTCCGGCTGGTGACAGGCTCCCGACCTGGTCGCGTCGGACTCCCACCGGCCGCGCATCCGTTGTACGGGGCCATACGGCCTTGTCGTCGCCCGGCCCGCCCGCCCACGTCCACGACGACGGCCAGGATGCCGCCGGGCGGGCCGCGGCGCCGCCGGCCATCTGGGACACGGCAACCTGCCCCGCCGTGCGTACTGGAACACCATTCGGCAGGCGTTCGCCGACACCCCCCCGAAAAGGTGTTCCAGTGAGAACTTCCGAGCGGCCGAGGCGAGAAGGGCGCCTACGTCTTCCACGACACTGTCAGCGTCGCCTCGATCCGGCTGGCTCCGTGCATGACCCGCCACCCCTTAGAGCATGCTGAGTGCCCGCATCGCATCGCGTTCGATGCGCGAGAGCTCCTGGAGGATGGAGCCGGCCTCTACGAGGTTCTTCGCGTCGCCGGATTCACCCGCGGCCGCGACAAGCACGGCCACCTGTGTCCAGAGGGTGGCGGCCTCGGCGTACAGGCTGTGACCGGTGCGCAGGTGGTTGTTGTCGATCAGCTGGGCACACTCGGCGAGGAAGTCCCGGTAGAGATTGCGGAACAGGGCACCGCCGGTGCCGGCCCTCTCCATGAGGACGGCGGCTCGTGGCAGGTCCTCCCGCGGATCGTCGCTGCGCTGTAGCCACTTCGGCACGTGCCTGGCGGTCTTCTCGATGCCCCGGTGGCCCAGATTCGCGATGGGCGGGTTCAGGAAGGCATCGGCGCAGGTCCTGATCGCGGGGATGATCCGGTCCTGCGGTGGCGTCAGGCTGCCGGGCACCGTGAGGGTGAAGGAGCGGTGTCTGGCGGTCATGGCGCCGCGTTCGGCCCTGGCCCTGGCCAGGCCGGCGAGGCTGGTCGAGACGGCTCCGCCCTGCGGGGCGGTGTCCACCAGGTAGGCGTCCTGCTCGTCGTAGCCGTACATGGCCACGATGTGCCCGCCGAAATGCAGCTTGGTGCTGAAGTAGTCCAGGTGGTAGCTGTCGAGCTGAAGGCCGACCGGCCGACCGGCGTCGATGGGTGCCGCCACGTTCTGCCATGCCTTGCGCGGGGAGGTGGTCTCCCCGACCAGCAACTCAAGCCCGAGTACGGCGGCCAGGCTCCTGGTGAGCTGGAACGGCTTGACCCGGCCTCCCAGGAACGGGAAACCCATGCCTTTGCTGTCCCAGTAGATGAAGGACAGCCCGGAGCCGAGCCCGAACAGCATGGGCTCGGACAAGTCGAGTCCCTCATGCCGCAGCAGCACGCCCAGCGCCGTCGTCTCACAGTGCTGCATACCGCGGACGTCGAGGTCCTTGACCATGGTCATGCCGCTCATTCTTCCTTACCAGGCGTGGCCCGAAGCTGTCGTACGGGCAGGACCGCGCCCTGCTCGACGAGCACACCGCCCAGCGGGTATTCGGAGCAACCGTCTGAGCGGCTGCTCCGAACCTTTGGCCGGTCAGGTGACGGACAGGATCGCCGTGTTGTTCGTGAGGTCCGGGTCGAAGTCGAAGGGGTGCTGGCCGAACTCGCCGAACGGAGGGTGGATGCTCACGGCGCCGGTCGCACCCGGCACCACGGTGTCGACGCGCACGGAGAACGCGAAGGTGCGCTGGGTGTCCTCCAGTGTTCCGAACGGCCGACAAGTGCGATCAGCACCCGGTAGGCCACCGAGCCGATCGCCGGCGACGTCGGCGAGGAGCGGCTGCGGGGCTCGTACCGTCCGGCAGGTCCATGAGCGCGAGTCCGGCTGGGTCGACCGCGACGGTGATCTCGGTGAAGCAGCCGTCGGCGACGGTGAGGGCGAGGAGGGAGGGCGGGTTGCGCTCGTCGCTCCAGGAGATGACGCCGGGCGGCCGTTGCCGGTCGCCGCATGTGCTCGTGCCGCACTGCCGGCCCTCGTGCGCGGGTGGTGACTTCGGTGGGTCGGTGTTCCGGTGACAGCCGACCCGCCTGTGGCCGGCCATCCTGCTTCGGCTCAGCAACCGGACCTGGCCACCCGCTCGCACCGGGAGGTCAGAAGTCGAGGTCCAGGTAGTCGATGTCGTTGATCTCGACGTCGCTGAGACCCAGCGCGCGCGCTCCCCCGTCCTGGAAGTAGATGTCCTTGAACCCTTCGGCGATGATGCCGCGCAGTTCCTGGTCGCCGGCGCCCTGGTCGCGGGCGTCGAAGAGGCGCTGTGCGTAGGTCGGGGGGAGGTGGACGGTGAGGCGGCGGAAACGGCCGTCGTCGGTCGTGCCGACGGGCGCGGTGTAGCCGAACCGGGCCCGCGTCTCCACCGTGATGCCCGTTGCGGTGGCGGCCTGCCGGCGGCGGCGCTTGCGCACCTGGGGCTGCCAGCGGGCCCGCACCGCTGATTCGATCTTGGCAGCGACGTCGGGACGGGCGTGTTTGCGGGCGCCGCGCCGGTAGCGGTTGACGGAGTCGGCGGTGACCCCGATCTCCTGCGCGACGGCCTTGGCACTGCCCAGTTGGCGGATCAGGTAGCCGATCCGGCCCTTGAGGGTTTTGGGCGGCTCACGGGTGAACGCCTCACGGTCGGCCCTCTCGATGGCGTCCTCGATCTCCCCCACCGCGCTACTCCCCTTCGTCCAGGACCGCGTCCCCGCCCTTGATGTGGCGGGCCGGGTTGTAGCCCTGCTCCATCAGGTCGACCGCCCACAGCATCGACTGGACCCCCTCCAGTTTCGCCAGCCCCGGATTCGGGCCGAGGCGGAAGCCGCCGGGCTGCGGCTTGCCGGACGCGGCATAGGGGAGGAAGTCGAGCGGACTGTCGCCGGGGCTCGGATAGACGACACAGTCGGAGAGCACGGCAAGGGGGTACAGGCCGGTCATCTTCGCCATGTTGTTGAGTTTGCGGTGCATGTTCACCCGGGCCTTGGCGATGACCGCGGCACGGATGTCGGGGCGCCATGTCGGGCGCTCCAGGGCCGGCCACCGCTCCCCCTGCTTGTAGTGGCGGCCCTGCGGGCGCTCACGCAGCTTGCCCACGCCGCCCTTCACCGTCGCCTTGATCGCGGCCAGCACGGCGGCCAGGGCGGGGTCGGCCTGCTTGTGGTGTTCCATCGCGGCGAGGAACTGCGCCTCGGGCATGTCCCGGGTGACGCCGAGGTCGGCGAGGGTGTCGATGTAGGCGGTCTTGAGACGGTCGTGCCACGGGTCCAGGTAGGCGCCGGTCTCGCGGCGCAGGTACGCCTCGATGGGGTGGACGTTGTAGCCGAGTTCCTGTGCGTAGGCGACGGTGTGCGTCTGGTACCAGGCCGGGCCCGTCGGGCGTTGCCCGGTCGGGGTGAACGGGCTGGGCAGGCGGGGATCCAGCTCGATGTGGCTCAAGTCGACCAGCCAGGAGCCGGGGATCTTGGGGTTGAACGCCGGAGCGTGGAAGTGGTCGGGGGCGGACAGGCCGACGACCAGGCGGGCGGCGGCGGCGAGGAAGGCCGTGTTGAGGTCCAGGCCGACCGCGAAGGGCAGGGTGCATTCCTCGTCGGTGAGCAGGTCCACCGGCCGCACCCACTGGTACGCCTCCTCGTCCAGGAAGCCGCCCGTCCAGCCGCTGTTCACGACGACGGGGTGCTCGGGGGTGGCCTCCGGCGGCGCCGGGTCCACCGGCTCCGTCCCCAGACTGCCGGGGTTGTGGCCGGGAACCCAGTTGCCGGTGGCCGGGTCCTGGACGGCCCGCGTCGGCGGGCGCAGCGCCGTCATCAGCTCCAGGCCCGACACGGCGGTGGAGCCGCGCGGGGTGATCACCCGCTGGGCGTAGACACCCAGGACGCGGGCGATGTCGGCCGGCTCCATCTGCGCGACTCCCGGCCAGGAACGGGCATCGAGGGCGTCCCAGGACAGGATCGCGAGCTGCACGCACTGCCGCTGGCCGCCCTGGGCCTTGCGGTAGATCCGGGCCCAGGGCCCGAACCCGCGCTGCGTCAGCTGCCACTTCGCGCGGGTGACCTGCTTGACCACCGGGTGGTCGGCGGGCAGGCGCAGGGAGCGGCGCTGCTCGTGGCCCTCCAGGTGCTCCGGCAGCCCGAGTCTCACAGCGGCCGCGGCGGTGAGCACGATCAGGGGGTCGGAGTCCTTGCCGTAGCGGTTCAGCTTGGCGGCACCGAGGCCGGACTCCTTGAGGGTCCACTCCACCAGCTCCGGCACCGTACGAGCGGGACAGTCGAGGACGATGCCGTCGACGGCGTACGCGGAGCCTTCACCGTCCAGCACGGCGAGCGGACCGTGCGGGAACCGCGGGTCGTTCGCGGGCTGGGCGGCCTTCTTGGCGGCCGGGCGGCGCGACGATGTCGCCGGACGGGCAGCCGGGCGCTTCGGGGTGATCGGGGCGTCGAACCCCCTCGTCGGCACGGCGAGCTGCGTGGCGGGCGCCTCGGGTGCGGTGGGGACCGCGGGCGTCCCAGGAACCGGCGCCGGGCGGGGCGCGGTGGCCTGGGCGGTCGCGGGTGCGGGAGTGGCGCCGGGCGCGGGGTGTTTGGCGGCCCAGCCGTTCAGCAGCCGCTGGTACGCCGTCAGGCGCGGCTCCTTCGGCTCGCTCCGGCCGTTCTCCCAGTTCTTGATGCTCTGCGTCGACGTCTTCAGCGCGGTGGCGAGGCGGGCCTGTGTGATGCCGGCGGCCTCACGCAGCCGGGCACGCTCCGCAGGAGGCGGCAGCTGCGGCTCCTCCTCCAGCAACGCGTCGACCGACGCGAACAACTCTTCCTGGCTGGTTGCCATACACGCCTCCTCCACCCGAAAGGCTAACAGCGTTTATCCCTTTTGTTTAACCGTGACGGTTAACCCGATCGAGCATTGGGAAGGGGTGGGCTTGCGGCTTGCGGCTTGCGGCTTGCGGCTTGCGGCTTGCGGCTTGCGACGACTGAGGCAGGAGACGGCGCCCGAGGGGTTCGCCGCGGGCCAGGACTTGGCGTGTGGGTGGCCGGCGCCGGTACCGGTGCTGGTGCCGGAAGCGCTGACGCCCGCCCAGGCCGACGCGTGCACCATCCTGGATCGTCCGACCGCAGCGGCACCCGGATACATGCTGGACGACATCACCGAACAGACGGGAATCGCCGACCAGCCCTTCGCCTCGTTCAGGCGGAAGCACGAAGCTCATGTACGTGAGGTCAATGAGCACCGGTGTCGGCATCGGTAGTCATTGACCTCACGTACATGAGCGCTGCTGGTCGGATCCTTTTCAGGTGGCGCGGCGCAGGGGGACGACGACGTCCTCGCCGGTGCTCCTCGAGCTCAGCCGGTAGTAGCTGATGTGGGCCAGCCGCTCCGACTCCTCGAGCCACCCGGTCTCCACCACCTGGCGCCGGGTGCGGGAGAACACCGTCGGGGACATACCGACGAGCTTGGCAAGGTTGGCGCCCGTCTCGATGACTGCGCCGGCGCGGTCGGTGGGATGCATCGCGTACAGCATGACCACCAGGCGCTGGTTGGCGGTCATGCCGGCGGTGCGGTGAAGGATGTCGAGAAGCTTCCGCTTGTCGTCGTTGTTCACTGGGCCTCCCACCGCGAAGGGATCGTGTTGTCGAAGCCGGGGATGTCCGGCGGGTTGCATGTCTTGATCGCTTCCCGTTGCTCGATCCCAGTCCCGTGAAAGGCAATGTACGGGCTGATCCGGTAGAGCCTGTAATTGCCGATGCGCCCCCGCTCGATCAGGATGCGCCGCTTGAGAAGCTTCCGGTTGATCTTGCCGACGGCGTCGGCGGTCATCCCGACCTTCCTGGCGATGTCCGCGCCGGTCGCCCGCAAGGGCGCCATGCCCTGGGGAGAGACCCCGATCCACCACAGCACCAGGAACTTCTGGCTGGGAGTGAAGTCCTTGCTCTCCGTGATAGCGGCGACCCTCGCCTTGTCCACCTGGATGTGCTCGCCGGAGAAGCCATAGGGCGCATAGGGGATGGCCTCGCCCGTGTCCGCATCAACAAGTCTGCGTACTGCTCCCAACGAGCCCTCCACCTGGGCATTGCTTCGACTGCATGAGCGGCGGCCCTCAGGCCGACCAGGTGAACTTAACGTACATGAGCACAGAGTTCATGAACTACGTCCTGAGGGCGTGTCACCCAGGCGTGGCGTCGATCCATCACGCCGGCCGCCGGGCGGGAAACCGCTCTGCTCATGAACGTGACGTCAATCTGGTCGGATCCTGTAGCCGTGGTCACAGTCCACAGAACATGGGCACCACTGCTCCAAGAACTGTCTGCCCCGCTCCTGGGAACCGGGTGCACGGTGGCGGGATCTGGGTGCCAGATCGTCAGATCCTGGTGCAGAAGGTCGTTCTCGCAGGTCACACCGCAATTGGCGGCTGCGCTCTCTCCAGTAGGGAGGACAGGTGGTCATCTGCGAGGTCCCCTCACACACCGTGCCCCCCAAAGCGGCCGCGCGAAGCACGGCGCAGTACATCCCGCGGAGCGTTCACATCCGTACCCCCTCCCACCGGTCGACAAAAGCTCCTGGCCCACACCCCCCCTCCTCAGCCGACGAAAGCACGCCAGCACGCGGCCGCAGCCAACGACGCAGCCGCCACGTATGTCTCCGTCAGCCCATGCCGACCTCAGCCACGCTGTCCCTTGTTGCCCAGGACAGGCCGCGGTCGCCCGGTCGGCTGAGCGCCCCGTCGGTGCACCGCAGGCCCCCAGGGCCGAGGATGTACCGACCCGTGGGCGCGGAGAGCGCGACCCGTCCCGTTCAGAGAGCTGCCCGCCCCCTAGTTCCTTGACCGGGAAGGTTCGCCGGGTCGGTCCTTCGGCAGTTGGATGCACGGTGACGTCTGCTCCGACTGCCGGGGGTTGTGGTGACTGAACTCGTCCGCAGGTTGACCGATCCGGAGGGGTAGAAGCCGCGGCAGTCGTGTGTCGGGGCAGCACCGGCTCAGTGCCTTACCGGCGCAGCGATGATGCTGCCGGCTTCGTTCGGCGGCAATCGGGTGCCTGTGATCGCGCAGTTGGAGCAGGCCGATGAGGCACCGTCCGCGATGCGATCCACCGGTTCAACGACATCGGCGAGGCCTGTCCGGACCCTCGGTGGGCGGGAAGCCGGCCGCTCAACGCCATGAACGTACCCGGACCGGCAGCAAGAAGGGCATCCGCCGGGGCAACAGTCCACTTCGAGTCGCGCCTGACCCAGCCCGCGAGACCTATGCGGTCACCGCACTAGCTTCGGCTACGCATCATCGACATCAGCAGCCCGTGGGTCTCGTCGTCGGCGGCGACCACAAGCCCACGACCTGCCTCACCGATCGGGGCACCGTCGATCCCGGTGACGACGCAGCCGGCAGCCCGGCACACAGCAATGCCGGCCGCGAAGTGCACGCTCCTGGAGAGATCGCCGCCATCGGTGACATACGCGGCACGCCTGCCGGCAGCGACCCAGGCCAGCGCCAGGGTCGTGGACACGACCCGAGGCCGGAATCGTTCGACGAATGCAGGGCGGGCCAGCAGATCCACGGCCCGGAATCCGGGCGCACTCGGGAACGGCGGATCCAGGTTGACGTCCACCAATCGGGTAGCGGCCGAAGGCGTCAGTGGTGCGTCGTCGGCCCCGTCATGCCGTACCCAGGCGGTCTCCCCGTCGGTGAAGAAGACCTCGCCGCTGAACGGATCGGCCACCGCCGCCGCCCCATCGCGCAGGGCCACATTGACGGCCACCAGCATGTTGCCGACGGCGTAGTTCAGCGTGCCACACAGAGGATCCACCAACCACTGGCGCACAGCGTCGACGGCGCCCTGCTGCCCGCCTTCCTCGCCGAGCACCGCGTCATCGGGCCGTGCGGTACGGATGACGCCAAGGATCGTCTTCTCGGCCTCCACATCGGCGGCGGTGGCAAAGTCCCCGGCACCCTTGTCGATGCGGCTGAGCCGCTGGCCGTACATTCCGCGGACCACGTCCGCGCCTGCCAGCGCCCCGGCTATCGCGACTGCCGCATCATCGGAACCCACGTATGAGTTGATCACGCCGTGCAGACTATCGAGGCGAAACTGCCGCCCCCGGCCAACCTTCCCGGTCAGCGCACTGGCCGTGCAGCGGACGGGCCCCGCTTGACGGCACCCACCACACCCCGCATCCGCTTGTTCGGCGGTTGCCGGGTTGTCCGCGCTGACGTGGGTTTCCAGGCGGCAGCCGGGCCCGGCTGCCGGAGTGTCGAGCGCCGCTCCGGTCAGGGAGCCAGTGCGGCGTTGCATAACAGGGATCATCCGAGGTGCGTCGCTTCACTCCCCCGGCGTGAGCAGAGAGCCACGCTCGCGCCCGCAAGGACGTGACCGTGCGTCGAATATCAGTTACTGGCGCGTCAGTTGTGGGGGTAGCGTGCGAAATCAAGTGGACGTCCACCGAGCCAGAGCGACGGCAGACGCGGTGATGATGCCGGGCGCGTACGTGCCGTGCCTGCCGGGGGCGGACCAGCCGGTAGGCCTGTCGGGCAGCCCGCCGGCCGTCGGTCGGAGGCCTCGTTCCTCCATCCGTTGGCCGGCTTTCAGCAACCCAACTGCGGGTTGCTTGCGTCGAGTGATTACGGCGTAATCACTCGCAATCACTCGCCCCGGATGCTCTGGCCTGGCGGGAGCGCCAGGCGGTCGAGCGGCTCGCCACACAGCTTCGGTACAACCGGGATGAGGTACGAGCCGGGACGGACGTGGCATGCCTCAGCCGGATGCCGCACCACTCCCCCGGTCGAGCGTGACGCGCAGAAGGCCCTTCGGAAGGGGCTGCCCTCATGGGCTGCCCTCCGGTACCGCCCTACCAGGGATCTCCCCCCAGGGCGGCGCTCCCGTCCTGATGCCGCTCGTGGGGTGGGTCCGCAGTGCGATCGGCGTCTCGCCGTTCCCGTCTGCCTACGATCTCGGTCACCGCTCATCGCGCGGATGCTGAGACGGCCTCGTGTCGCCTTCTCGCCCCCGCTCACCGCGGGCCACCGCTCCCCGCGCGCCAGTGAGCGAAGGCGGCTTCGCCGATCGACCCCCAGTGATGAGTTTTCGCGCCCGGACACGTCACACCTACGACGGGACACGACGGGCGGAAGGATGACGTGATGAGTGCGGACACGCGGTTGGAGGAGCGGGGCACGGGCGGTCTGGGCGAGGTCGACGAGCCGGCGTTCTCGGGGCTGGCGGAGCGACACCGGCGGGAGCTGCACGTGCACTGCTACCGGATGCTCGGGTCGTTCGAGGACGCCGAGGACACCGTGCAGGAAACCTTCCTCCGTGCCTGGCGGCGGCGGGAGACCTTCGAGGGGCGGTCGACGTTCCGGGCCTGGCTGTACCGGATCGCCACCAACGCCTGCCTGGACCTGCTCGCCAAGTGTCGTCCGGAGCCTGCGACCGGCGGCGAGGTGCTGTGGTTGCAGCCCTATCCGGACCGGCTGCTCGACGATCTGCCCGCGGGCGACGCGGACGAGCCCGAGACCGTCGCCGTCGCGCGGGAGACGATCGAGCTGGCGTACCTGGTCGCACTCCAGCACCTCGCGCCGCGCCCGCGGGCCGTGCTGATCCTGCGGGACGTGCTCGGCTGGCCGGCGAAGGACGTCGCGGAGTTCCTCGGCGACTCCGTCCACTCCGTGAACAGCGCGCTTCAGCGGGCCCGTGCCGGCATGCGGGAGCACCTGCCCGCCGAGCGGCAGGACTGGACCGGCGGCGAACAGGACGCCGGGACGCGCGAGCTGGTACGCCGCTATACCGACGCCAGTGTGGCCACGGACGTCAGCGGGCTCGCCGCACTGCTGCGGGACGACGTCCGCTGCTCGATGCCGCCCACGCCGGGTCTGTACGTGGGTCGCGAGGCGGTGGTGAAGGACTGGGTCGAGAGCGGTTTCGAGGGCATGAAGGGACTGCGCGCCGTCGTCACCTCCGTGAACCGGCAGCCCGCCGTCGCCTTCTACCTCTGGCGTCAGCGGGAGGGCGCGTACCTGCCGCTGACGATCGACGTCCTGCGTGTCACCGGCGGGGCGATCACCGAGATCGTCACGTTCCACGACGACCAGTTCCCTCGGCTCGGGTTGCCGGAGCGGCTGCCTGCGGACGGCACGGAGTAGTCCCGGTGAAACGGAGCAGTCCCGGTGGAACGCTCGCGCTGCCGGCGGCCACCACCGTCAACCGCGCATGACGGCGAACCCGGCCGAGCCTTGGACGTGACGCCGGGTTCGGGCTCCGCTGCATCGGCGTCCGTGTCCTGCGGTACCCCGGCCGTCGTCGGCGAGGGGGCGCATCGTCCCAGGGCCCGGCACACGCCGGTCGGCTCCCGGCACGCCACCCCGTAGGCCAGATACCGCATGCCGACGGCTGCCGCCGATTACGGCGTAATCAACCTCCGCCATGTCCCGACGCCAAGTGTGGGGGCAGGCCGTCGCCCGCTGCGCCGGGACCGAGGCACTGCGCAGTCAGGATCCTCGAAGTGGCCTCCGTGCGCTCCCGGCAGGCCCGGGTCGCCTTCTGGTTTCCACTGCCGCCGCCACCTGCTTGGCCATGCACCTGCTTGGCCATGCCCTTCTGGTACGCCAGCCGTCTTGCGCCGACTCAGCTCATCACGACGCCCGGTCCAACGGACTTCCGAAGCAGCCGGGTTCGTACCGACAAGCCCTTGCGAATAGCGGAGTCCGGTGGCAGGTGACCTGCTTCCACCCGGTGGGAGGGGCACTGAGGTTGAACCGGCTGGCCCGTGCGGCATGGTGTCTGCGGCTTCTCGGCAGAGTGTGGCCGATGCCTCGGGAAGCTGAACCCCCGAAGAGACGGACACGGAGCCGCATCTCGAGGCTTCGGGGGAGGGCCTGCCGGAAGTGGTGATTACGGCGTAATCACCGAGGCGGACGCACGACTTCTGCATCAACCTGGTTTAACTAACGTGTCGGTGCTGTGTTTGATCATGCGCGTTAGTATGGTGTCCTCTATGAGTTCGCCAGCCACCTCCAGCGACCGCGAGAAGGTCGTCTCCAAACTGCCGGGATGGCTCCGGCAGAACCTGAAAGTCAGAGCCGCTCAGTACGGCATCGAGATCCAGGCCGCCGTCGAACAGGGCATCAGCGACTGGTGCACCCTGGCGTCGACCCCGACGACCGTCGATACCGCCGGCGCCGACTCCTTCTCCACCTTCCTGCCTCCGGGCCAGTGGGAGGACTTCCGGCAGACCGCCGCCGACCGGCGCGTGTCCCTCATCCAGGGTCTCGCCCAGTCCGTGCAGTTGTGGCTCGACGCCAACCCGGCCCCGGATGTCGAGCGTCCCTCGATCACCCGCCGCATCGTCGTCTGCAACCAGAAGGGCGGGGTCGGCAAGACCGCCATCACCGCCGGTCTGGGCGAAGCGCTGGCGGAAGACCCCAACAAGCTCTATCCCGTCCGGGTGGCCAAGGCACTCACCAAGGCTCTGCGCGCGAGCGAGACACACACGGGCACAAGCGAGTCGGACGACGATCCGCTCGACATCGAGAACCTCCCCGGTCCCGGACTGCGCGTGTTGCTCGTCGACTTCGATCCGCAGTGCCACCTCACCAACCAGCTCGGCGCCGCTCCGCTGCCGATGAACGGTGACAGCCTCACCAACCACATGGCGGGCGATCCCAAGGGCGAGCTGCGCGACCTCATCGTCTCCGTCGACGAGGACACCTTCGCAGGCCGCCTGCACCTCCTGCCGGCCTGCAACGACGCCTTCCTGCTCGATGTACGACTCTCGGCCGTACGCGCCCGCGAAGCCGCTCTGGAGCGGGCACTTGCGCCCCTCGAGGCTGATTACGACGTAATCATCGTCGACTGCCCGCCCAGCCTCGGCCTCAGCATGGACGCCGCCGCCTACTACGGCCGTCGGCGCGACGGCGAGAAGCCCGGTCAGTCCGGCGCCCTCATCGTCGTCCAGGCCGAAGACAGCTCCGCCGATGCCTACGAACTGCTCACCACACAGGTCGACGACCTGCGCGGCGACCTCCAGGTCGACATCGACTACCTCGGCATCGTCGTCAACCTGTACGACTCCCGCCGCGGTTACATCGCCACCTCCTCCCTCCAGGGGTGGGTGGACATAAAGGATCCGCGAGTCGTGGGACTCATCGGAGACCTCAAGGAACAGAAGGAAGCGGTCCGCGTGAAGAAGCCGCTGTTGTCCTACGCCCCCAAGTCACAGCAGTCGGTCGGCATGCGCGCCCTGGCCAGGGAGGTCTTGTGAGCAAGGCCGATCAGCTGGGAGCCGGCCGGTTCGGCGGGGGAGTGCGAACGGTCAGTGCCCGTCGCCAGGCGGTCGCCGCGGCGACCGGAGTCCCCACCGAAGGCGTAGCGCCCCCGGCCGAACTTCCTGTCGACCGTGTCAGCCTCAACCCCGACAACCCACGCTCATCGCTCGGTGATCTGACCGATCTCGCCGGCAGCCTGAAGTCGCACGGGCAGAAGGTGGCGATCACGGTGATGAACCGTGACGCCTACCTCAAGGCCAATCCCAGCCAGGAAGCCGACCTCGAGCCGGACACCACCCACGTCGTCGTCGACGGCAGCAGCCGTCTCGCCGCCGCACGCGAGGCCGGCCTCGCCACCATCAAGGTCATGGTCAGCGACGACCAGGGATCGACGGCGGACGAACTGCTCGAGTCCGCCCTCGTGGCCAACATCCACCGCCAGGACCTCGAAGAACTCGACGAAGCCCGGGCACTCCAACGGCTCCTGGCCATCCACGGGAGCCAGAGGGAGCTGGCCAAACGCCTACACCGCTCCCAGGGATGGGTGTCCCAGCGCCTTGCCCTCCTCGGTCTCACCCCTGAGCTCCAGGCCCGCATCAAGGAAGAACCCATCGACCTGCTTCGGGCGGTGGGAAACAAGCCTGCTGACGAGCAGGCGGCCGCCCTCGCGGAACTCAAGGCGAAGCGAGCGGCCAAGGAGGATCAGAAGTCCCGTGCGACCCCCGTCCAGGGTCGACGCACGGCGAGCAACACCGCCGATACGAGAAGGCCTCAGCCCGCAAGTGATGACGCCGTAATCAGTGAAGCCGCGCCGGGCACTCAGGCCGGGGGAACGGCAGAGGCGGGACGTCTCGGTGATTACGCCGTAATCACCGCCGACTCCCCGGCTCCGCCGGCGACCGGGACCGAGAGAAGGTCTGGGACGGAACCGATTCCCGAACCGCGTGCGGACTTGCCTGCATCGGGCGGCGCTCAGACGAACGCCGTCGGCGAGGAGCAGCGACTCAGGAAGGTGCCGTACGACCAGCCCGGCGAGCTGGCCCTGCTCCTGGACAAGAAGATCACCAGTGACGACGCCTACTTCGCTCTGCTTCAGTTCCTGAGCGCCAACGGCATCAAGCGCGACCCCGCCCGGATGGGGGAACTGGCACGAACTCTCGCGGAACAGGCCACGGCGCGAGTCGACTGACATCCCGTTGCCGCCGAACGGTCCCGGCCCCTGCTCGCACGACAGGGAAGCGGGACCGTTCGGCGCATGTCCGCCGCGACCGGGTCGACCTGGACCGGCTCCAACTGGTTCTCGTGGTTCTGCAAGGGTGGCCCGCGCATTGTGCACGTCGTGCACGTCGACTGCCCCGCGGGCTCGGCCGCACAGGGGCGAACGCAGGTGTAGGCGATTCACCCGTCGAGCGGAGAATCGTTCCTGCCGAAGAATCGAACAGATCGAACATCCCCGCTGTCCCACGGTGGTGGGGCCGTGAGGAGAACATAGGGGGCTCCGCGCGTCACCGCCGAAGTGCGCCGGGACGCCACTGGGTCCGGTCTCACGCGCGACGGCGGGCGCGGACAGGCGTGACGTTCCAGTTGGTCTCTAGCGGAAATCAAGGGCTTGGGACTCAGTGGATGCTGTACTGGCGGCAGGGACCGGGCTCGGACCGAGCGCACCGGGTCGGTCTTCGTGACCCACGGGCTACGGGAGAGACCATGAGCAACACCAAGAACAACACGTACGAGGGGTTCACGGCCGAGGAACGGGCCGCGATGAAGGAGCACGCCCAGGAGCAGAAGTCTGCGGCGCGGCGCAGCTCGCGGGCGGACAAGGCGGCGCTGGCGGAGCAGGACGTACTCGCCAAGATCGCCGAGATGCAGGACACGGACCGGGTCATGGCCGAACGGGTCCACGCCGTCGTCACCGCCAGCGCCCCCCAGCTCACGCCGAAGCTCTGGTACGGCATGCCCGCCTACGCCCTGGACGGCAAGGTCGTCTGCTTCTTCCAGAGCGCGGCGAAGTTCAAGGCGCGGTACGCGACGCTCGGGTTCAATGACGCGGCCAACCTGGACCAGGGCTCCATGTGGGCGACCGGTTTCGCCCTGGCCGAAGTGACGGCCGAGGTGGAGGAGCAGATCGCGGCGCTGGTCAAGCAGGCGGTCAGCTAGGGTCTGTCGTTCGGATCAGCCGGGCGTGAGCTGCGGCGCCACGTGGTCGACCCGAACGGGGTCCGGTGCGTGCGGCTGCAAGGCGGAGGAGGGCGGCGACGCGGAGCGTCGGCAACCGAGGACAACGCCGCAGACGCACGCACCGGACCCCACGACGCCGGGATGATCCAAACGACAGACCCTGGGGCTTCTGCCCGGCCCATGGGCAGGTCGCCTCGGATGGCGGCAGCTTCACGTGGTGAGCCGGGGACGGCTGGGTATAGTGGCGGTACGACCTTCACTCAGGCATCGGGGCCCCGCCGGTTTTCCGGCGGGGCCCCGGTTTTTTCGCGGTCAGGCGACCTGGAGGTTCGGGCGTCCCTCTGCTGCGGGGGGCACGGCCGCGTAGGCGGGCAGTTTCAGGTTCGGGAGGTCTCCGGCCTTGATCCTGGCGATCGTCGAGCGGAAGGCCGCTTCCATGTCCTGCGGGCTGGCGTACTTGGCCGCCAGAGGGTGGAGGCGGTACGAGTTGCCCTTGCCGCGACTGCCGTCCTCGTTTGTCGGGCGCAGCACGATGTTCAGCTCGCACAGGGGCGCGATGAGGTTGCTGACGGCCTGTGGAGTGACACGGTATTCGGTGGCCATGTCCTTCTGCCGTACCGGAAGGTGGCCCCCGAAGTCGCTGCGGTAGAGCAGGTACTGCAAGAACTTCACTGTCGCCCCGGACACGGGCAGGGCCCAGATACGTTCGGACACGACCGGTGACATGACCTCAGCCATCGGTATCCCTTCTGTGCGCCGGTGGGCGGAGCGGTTGGTGGTGGTGTATCACCCTGTACGCCTTCCCGCTTCGTAGTCCGCGTGCCGTGGCACGGCGAAGTCGAGGTCCAGCTCTTCCTGGTGGGCGTCGGGCCCGATGCCGCGGGGGAAGGCCTCGGGGTCGCGGTCGTGCTGGTCGGCGAGTTTCTCGAGGACTGCGTGCTGGGCGTTGCTGTTGCCGTGGAACCACAGACGGACGTTGAGCTGGATCATGCCGTTGCCCGACTGCTCGATCCACTTGTAGCCGACCAGGGCCTTGATGGCGCGGTTGACCGTGGAGCGGGTGATCCGCTTGCCGCCCTTGTGGTCGGCCATCCTGTTGAGCCCGTCGGTGATCTCCTGCTGGGTGTACTGGGCGACGCCGGTGCCGCGTTGCTGTCCCCCGGCGACATAGAGGAACACGCACAGCTGGGACTTGGTGATGGAGTTGGCGACGGCGAGCTGGGCCAGGAGTTGGGTGAACCAGTTCGAGGCCAGGCTGTAACCGGCGTCCCCAGCCATGTCATGGACGACCGTGTGGTCGGGCTCGTACTCGAAGGTGACGTTCTTGAGCTTGCGGCGGCCGCGGGGATCGGTGTTCTGGGGGACTTCGCCGAGTTGCTCTCCGAGGACCTGGAGGAGGTCGTCGAAGCCCGCGTCGCCCGATGCGGCGTCAGGGACGGCTCGGGGCCGTCGTCGTGCTGGTGGATCGGCTGTCACAGGACCTCCTTTGATACTCAGGCGGTCCAGAGACTAGCTGAAAATCAAGTGGGAGTTGTCTTTTGACTGAGCGGCACACCGAGGTGAGGCTTCCTGCGGCCTCCCCGTCACAAAGTGGTGCAGAAGTTAAGCGCAGCTTGAGTCTCGCGGCCTTCCACTGCGGAAACTCAAGCTCAGGTTGATATAACGTGCCCTGATGACGACACAACTAAGCGGTTGCTCAGCGTCTCGGTCGCTCTGCTCGCCGGTGGGTGTCACGGCTGTGACCTGCGGTGTCGCCAGTGACGGCGGGGCCGGGAAAAACTCAATCACAGCTTGATTTTCCCGGCCAAATGTCGCCGCCACGTTCACATTCCGGGGTGCGAAATGTGTCCCCCAGGACACCATGGCCCATGCAAACTCGCAGGTCAGAGGCGCGCGAGCGGCCCGGCCTCTTAATAAAGAGGCCGCCACCACGACAGCCGCGAGGCGCAACCCCTACGCCCCGAGCCTTCTGACAACCCATCACTGACCTGTACCGCCGAAAGGCAACCACCGTGGCGGGGCGGTCGCTCACCGGCGAACGGAGGTACCTGCACCACCCGCTCAGCGCAGCCACGCATATTCGGGAAACAGTGGCGTTGCAGCCGGAAGCCGGCATGTTCCCCGGTCGGTGGTTCCGAGTCCCCGGGAAAGGTCGCGGATCGGTGTGACCAACTGCCGTGGAGGTACGCCTGGCTGAGGGTCTGCCGACAGCGATCGCGCACAAGAGCAGGTGACCGGCGCCCTGCTGCTGGGCTCCGCAGGCGCTCACAGGCGCACCGGGTGAAGGAGCGCAGTCCTGACAAGGCCCAGCAGACGGCCCCAGGGGCCGTCTCCCGGCCGACTGCGGCACAACGGGCCGCGGCCGCGAGGCATCCCGTTCTCCGGCGTGCGTGGGGCAGCGACTCGCTCCGCTGAACCCCGTGCCCGAGCCGCGGGCCCGCAGGGGGCGACAAGCCCATCGGCTCGTTGCCGCGGTGGGCAACGAGCCGCACGAGGGCGGAGAAGCAAGCGGCCGAGCGGGCGGGGCGGCTGTACGAGGGCAGTGCGCCCGTGCCGGCGGCCACCGCGTGGGTGGCGTCCCCTGCACCTGTGGAGATTTCCGTACGGCTCCGGTCCTGCGCCCGCAACCCACGAACCCGCACCGCGGCCTGTGCTCGGGCAGCGCCGGGAGGTCCGGTGACCGAGGTGCAACCGCCCCAGCCACCCGCGCTTCCCGCGGCGAGTCCCTTGCGCGACCGTGCGGGAGACCTGGCCGGCCAGGGGGACGCGGAGGGTGGTGGACGTTCGCTCCAGGGTCGCTTGAGTCGCTGTCGATGGTCCTACGGAGAACCTGGTGCCGTTTCAGCCTCTGAGGCCGGATTGTGGATACGGGGGAGCGACTGAAGCGCAGCGACCGAGCGGGGCCTGGGTCGCTCTCGGTCGCTCGCAGGAAATACCAGGTCAGAGACTTGCCTTGCAGAGATCAGCGACTGAAGCGACTCAAGGGTCAGGTATATGAGGACATTGGCGCGCGTGTGCGCGTGTGCGCGTGTGCGTCATATATAGAGACCTTGAGTCGCTTCAGTCGCTATTTCGCGACCCCTGATGCTGTGACCTGGACTTTCCCTCGCGAAGGGAAAAGCGACCGAAGAAGCTCGGGTCGCTGGCCGTTGCACTTCGGTCGCTGGACCGCCGGAAGAAAGCCCTTGGCTGTCTGTTCGCTTCGCTACTCTGTCCTCGTTGCTCAGTCGCTTGGGTCGCTGACGGGGGGTGCGATGGCCTCTGAGCTGGGGGAGTGTCGCAGTCATGCCGCGCGGCAGGCGTTCGCCGGACGGTCGCTGGCCATTGCCCGCTGGTGCGCGGCCCGGGGCTGGCCCGTCCATCCGCTCGCGCCGGGACGCAAGACCCCGGCGGGCAACTGCGCCGCCTGCCGGACGCCGGGACACACTCACCGGGGGTGCGGTTGTGTCGCGGCCGGCCGCTGGTGCCACGGGTTCCATGCCGCGACCGTGGACCGCGCCCGCGTCGAGCAGTGGTGGGGCGCCAACCCGGGCCTGGGCGTCGGGATCGCCTGCGGGCCCGCCGGTCTGGTCGTCCTCGACATCGACGCCCATGAACGCCGGCTGCCGCAGCGGGACCGGCTGCTGCCCGGCATCGAGATCTCCCCGGACATCGACCTGACGGGACTGGCCGACGGCTTCCACACGATCGGGGTCCTGGCCGCGCTGCGGGGCGCCGTCAGCCCGGCGGACGACGACACCACCCTGCGGGTCCGCACCCCCTCGGGGGGCCTGCACGTGTGGTACCGGGCCCATCGGGGGCATCGCTGGCAGTGCTCCACCGGGTCGGGTGCCCGCGCGCTCGCCTGGCAGGTCGACGTACGAGCGCACGGCGGGTACATCGTCGCTCCCGGCACCACGACCGAGGCCGGGGCCTATCGGCCCGTGGGGGCCGTGCGGGAGCCTGCCCCGCTGCCGGACTGGCTCGCCCGGGAACTCGACCGTACCGGGCATCTGCCGTCCTCGGCTGCCCCGCCGCCCAGGCCGGTGCCGCCACGGGCCAGGCAGGCCGTCCAGGCCGCCGGGGGCGGCCTGGACGGCACCGCCCGTCTGCTGGCCGCGTTACTCGCCGAGGTGGCCGCCTGCGCCGCCACACCCGAGGGTGCCGGCTTCTCCGAGAAGCTGAACCGTGCCTCGTACACCGCCGGAGGACTGGTGGCCGCCGGGCGGTTGGACCACGCGGAGGCGGAACGTCTGCTGCGGGAGGCGGCCGAGCTGGCCCGTCCCGGACAGCAGCGGCGCTATGGAGCCATCATCCGCAGCGGCGTGAACGCCGGCACGCTGCGACCGCTGCACTCGGAAGGGCGCTCATGACTTCAGGGAACGGCAACACCCTCTTCGATCCGCAGGCGGTGGCCGCCCAGATCCTCTACGCCCAGCCCGAGCAGAGGTCCCTGTCGAGCGGTGCGAAGGGCCAGGAGCACGGGACGCCGGGCCGGGAAGCGGCCGGGCAGGGCGAGGTGACCGCCGACGGGCTGCTGCCGGACACCCTCAGCGACCGCGGCAACGCCAAGCTGTTCGTCAAGCTGTACGCCGGCGACTACCGGCACGTCCCCGGGCTCGGCTGGTTCCGGTGGGACAGCACCCGCTGGCGGATGGACGAGGACGACACCGTGATGTGGGCCGCCGGAGACCTGGCCGAGTCCCTGGCGACGACCGACCCGCGCGGCCACTTCACCTCGGCGGCCCTGCAACAGCACCGCAGACGGGCCCTGAGCACCAGTGGCATGAACGCCATGCTCACCCAGGCCAGGTCCGCACCCGGCATGGTGCTCACCGCGGCGCTGCTGGACGCCGACCCGTACGTGCTGTGCACTCCCGGGGGCATCGTCGACCTGCGCTCGGGCGCGATCCGGACGCCCGATCCGAACAAGGACTTCCACTCCCGGTCCACGACCGTGGCCCCGGAGCCGATACCCACGCCCCGCTGGCACCGGTTCCTCACCGACACCTTCGGCGACGGGCCCGAGGGCGCGGAGATGATCGGCTTCCTGCACCTCCTGCTCGGCTACTCCATCACCGGGGACGTGGGCGGCCAGGTGATGCCGTTCCTGTTCGGCTCCGGCAAGAACGGCAAGTCGGTGCTGCTGGACGTGCTGATGAAGCTGCTGGGCGACTACGCCGACGCGGCGCCACCGGGCTTTTTGATGGCCCGCCCCTACGAGGGTCACCCGACGGACCTCGCGGAACTGCACGGCCGGCGCGTCATCGTGTGCAGCGAGGTCAAGCCCGGCGACCGCTTCGACGAGGCCCGCGTGAAGCTGCTCACCGGCGGGGACCGTATCAAGGCCCGCCGGATGCGCCAGGACTTCTTCAGCTTCGCGCCGACCCACAAGCTGTGGCTGCTGGGCAACCACCGGCCCGAGGTCGGCACCGGAGGCTTCGCGTTCTGGCGCCGGATGCGGCTCATCCCGTTCGAGCGCGTGGTCTCCGACGACCGCAAGATCGACAACCTCGCGGACGTCCTCGTCACCGAGGAGGGGCCCGGCATCCTCAACTGGCTGGTCATGGGCGCCCGCCGGTATCTGGCAGGGGAGCGCGACCTGGCCGGTCCCGAGCGCGTCAGGATCGCCACGACGGCCTATGCCGAGACGGAGGACCACACCGGCCGGTTCCTGAGCGAGTCGTGCCGGCTCGAGCCCGCGCTGCGGGCGGAGCAGGCTCACCTGTACGCCGCTTACAAGACCTGGTGTCAGAATGACGGGGCCCCGGCCGTCTCCTCCCGTGCCTTCGCGGCAAGGGTTCGGGAGGTCGTGGGACTGGCCTCGCCCAAGGAGATGATCCTGTCCAACCAGCGGAAGTACTACCCGGGTATCGGACTGGTGGCCGACGAGGAGACAGCATGAGCGCTCTCATCGGAGAGGACGAGATCCTCCATGAGGCCGAACTGGTCTGGCTGGAGGACATAGCTGCTCTCGACTACGTCCGGCAGAGCCTGGACCGGCTGCCCACCCGGCGCGGCAAACCCGCCTACCACCGCGACGGACGCATGGTCGGGTATGCGCTGCTCGGGCCTCAGGCCAAGCCGTCCCGGTCGTCCGGCACCTTCCGCCGCCGGGTCTTCTGGCTGCTGCCGCACGACCGGGACGCCGATCCCCAGGGCCTGTACGCCACCGGGGCGCCCGCGGAGGCGGTCGACCCGCGCACTCTGTCGCCGGGGCGCAAAGGGCGCAAGACGGAGCGGTCGGAGGGCGGCCCGCTGTCGTCGGCGGTGCGGGAGCCGGGGAAGAGGCTGTGGCTCTGAGCGTGTGCCCCGGCCCGGCGGTCCGTGACCGCCCGGTCCCGGCAGGCGGTCCCGCCGGTCCTGGAGCCGGTTCGCACCGGCGCGCGGGCTGTGCGTCCGGGCGGTGACCTGCCGACGGCGACCGTGTCGACGACGCCGAGTCCGTCGGCGGGACCGGGCCCGGACGGTGCGCCCGGTGCCGGCCGTGCGAGGGCGGGCGCCCGCGCAGAACCGACAGCAGGAGTGGTCACCGAACCTTCACGTCGGTGGTGGCGCAGGTGGCGCACAGGGGCGTGCGTCACTGCTGGGAACCCCTGTGAGCAGGGAGAGGGGCGCCTCCGGCGCTTCGGGTGACAGGTCTCTCGGTCAGGACGTTGTGCGGGTCTTGAAAAGAACCGTCCACTCGGTATATTTCTTTGCCGTCAGCCGCCCCGCTCGCCGGAGGTGACGGGTCGGCTTCCGTACGTCACAGCAGGGGGGAGGGGCGTGCACCGTGTGCTGTCTCCACAGATCTGACGGGCCTCGGCCGTTTCCCGCCACCCCTGCCGCTGCACATCGAGGTCAAGGGGAGGTCCTACGGTGAACAGTCGTCTGCGTGCGCAGGTCGTGATCGTGGGGGGAGGCCCCGTCGGCATGCTGCTGGCGGCCGAGCTGGGGGACTACGGGGTCAGCACCGTCCTGCTGGAAGCGGAGGCGTCCGTCTCGGAACGCCCCAAGGCCTCGGTGCTGCACGCCAGGGCGCTACAGGGACTCGCCAGGCGGGGGTACTTCAGTGAACTCGTTCCCAGGGCCGCCACGGCGGCGGGTGAGGCCGAGGCCCCGTTCCGCTTCGCCGGCATACCCGGCCTGTCCATCACCGCCCCGGCCTCGGAGCCCGGCCCCGTCCTGAAGCGCCCTCAAGCCGATCTCGAGCGCCTGTTCGAGCAGCGGGCGCGAGCCGCGGGCGTACGGGTCATGCGTGAGCACCGCGTGAGCGAGGTCAGCCAGGACGAGGAGGGTGTCCGGGTGCTGGCGGAGGGGCCCTCGGGGCGTGTCGAGTGCACCGCCCGGTACCTGGTGGGGGCGGACGGCGGTCGCAGTACGGTCCGGGAGCAGGCGGGAGTCCCCTCGCAGACCTACCGGGCCACGACCTCCGGGCTGGCCGGGCTGGTGACGCTGGAGGACGCGGACGATCTGCCGCCGGGCTGGCACCGCACCCCGCGCGGCTGGATCGTCGCCCGCGACCTGCCGGGCGTCGGCACGCACATCAAGACCCTCGACTGCTCCGGCGCCCATCCCGAGCGCCACCTGCCGCCCACCGCGCGGGAGCTGCGCGACGAACTCACCCGGATCGCCGGGAAGGAGATCGCCTTCCGGGAGCCGCGCTGGCTCAGCCGGTTCAGCGACTTCGCCCAGCTCGCCCGCTGCTACCGCTGGGGGAGGGTGTTCCTGGCGGGGGACGCGGCGCACATGCACTTCCCGGTCGGTGCCCAGGGACTGAGCACCGGCGTGCAGGACGCCCTCAACCTGGGCTGGAAACTCGCGTTCGTCGTGCGGGGACTCGCGAAGGAGGACCTGCTCGACACCTACGACACGGAGCGCCGGCCGGCCGCCCGCAGTGTCATCGACAACACGCGGGCCCAGCTCGCTCTGATGCGCTCGGGACCCGAGACCGACGCCCTGCACGCCCTGTTCGCCGGACTGGTCGAGGCGGACCGGGGGAGCCGGCACCTCAGCGACCTGATCAGCGGTCAGGACATGGTCCTTCCGCGACGTACCGGGCGGCCTTCCCGCTGGGAAGGAAGGTTTTTTCAGAACATGTCCCTGACGACGCGCGAGGGCCGGATGGATGTGATCGGGCTGCTGCGGGCCGGCAGACCGCTGTTGCTCGTCTTCGGTGAGGGCGGCGGCCGCCACCTCGAGCAGGCCCGCGACTGGGCCCAGGTCGTGAGCACGGTTCGTGCCGAGCCCACCCCCCAGGTCGGGTGCGACGCCCTGCTGGTGCGGCCCGACGGTTACGTCGCCTGGGCCCCCGCCCCGGGGGGAGACTGCCTGGAAGATGTGCTCGAGCTGTACTTCGGCGCCCGGTCGGCCCGGCCCGTGCAACAGCTGGCCATGACGGGCGCGGGAGCGGTCAGCTGACGGCGCCCGCCGGCTGCCGGTCCAGCCGCTGCCGGATCTCCTCGTAGGTCGCCTCGCCCCGCGACTCGGACAGGTCCAACAAGGCGAGCACGGAAGGCACGGCGATGCTGGGGAACAGATGATGCAGCAGCGCGGAGGTCCTGGGCCGCAGGTCCTGATAGTCGCTGACGACCTGGGACATGGACTGCACGCCCGCGAAGGTGCTCACCACGATGTCGGCGGTCACGGAGGGCACGACGCGGGGCAGCAGCTCGCCCTGGGCCTGCGCGTTCTCCAGCAGTCCGCGGCATACGGAGCTCCAGCGCACGAAGGCGCCGCTGCGGTCCAGCTCCTTGGCGTACTGGTCCATGCTCAGTCGTACGCCCGCGCGCACCATCGGGTCGGACTGGAGGCGGTAGGCGTGCAGCAGCACCACGTCCGCCAGCTCCTGCAACTTGTAGACGCGCTCGGGGATCACGAACCGCTGGTCCTGCTCGTTGAGCACTCCCTGGGCCAGCTGTTCCTTCGACTCGAAGTGGAAGTACAGCGCTCCCTTGGTCACACCGGCGGTGGTGAGGATCTCGGAGATGGTCGCGGCCTGGTAGCCGCGCTCCTCGAAGACCTTCGCCGCTGCCTGGAGGATGGTCCTGCGCGTGCGGATCGCACGGTCCTGCTTCACCACTTGGCGGGCCTCCCGTTTCTCGGAGATCACGACGGCCGGCGGAGCCTCGGGCCGACTCCCTCAAAAAAACCGCCCAGTTTGTATCTTACAACCGGTGGTGTGCGCCGCCTCAAGAGTCGGGCAGCCGGCGCTTCGCACTCCGGGGTCTGACAGACGGAGGAGGACAGCGGTGATTCTCGTGACAGGCGCCACCGGGACCATCGGACGGGAGGTGCTGCGGGGACTTCCCGCCGATCTCCCGGTGCGGGTCATGGTCAGGGACCCCGCGCGCGTGCAGGGGGCAGCCCGCACGGCCGAGATCGTGGCCGGCGACTACAGCGATCCGCGGTCGCTGGACCGCGCTCTTCGAGGGGTGAGCCGCGCGTTTCTCCTCACCAACCGGGTGGGCGGCGACGACGACGCGCGCTTCCTGCGCGCCGCGCGGGCGGCGGGCGTACGGCACCTGGTCAAGGTGTCCGCGGCCGCCGTCGCGGACAGCGATGCGCGCGACCTCGTCACCCGCTGGCAGCGCGCCAACGAGGAGCTGCTGCTGGGCTGCGGGATGCGGTGGACGCTGCTGCGCCCGCGTGCCTTCATGTCCAACACACTGTCCTGGGCGGCGTCCATCGCCTCCGACCGGGTGGTACGCGCTCTGTACGGCACGTCGGCCAACGCGTGCGTCGACCCGCGGGACGTCGCGGCCGCGGCCGTGTGCGCGCTGACCGAGGACGGACACGAAGGGCGGGTCTACACCCTGACCGGACCCGAGCCGATCAGCGCGTTCGAGCAGGCGGCCCAGCTCGGCCGGCTGCTGGGCAGCCCTTTGCGCTTCGAGGAGCTCTCCCCGGCCCAGGCGCGCGTCCTGCTGAGGAAGCGCTATCCCGCGGCCGTCGTCGAGGCGCTGCTGGCCGCGGCGGAACGGCAGCGGGCGGGGGCCAAGGTGGGCGTGGAGGACACCGTCCCGCGTCTGACCGGCCGTCCGGCCCGGTCCTTCGGGACATGGGCCGAGGACCACCTCGCGGCGTTCGGTGCCGTGCCGCGGTAGGTGGACGCGGGACGGCACGGCCCCCCACGCGGCCCCCGTGCCGGATGAGGGCCGGACGGCCTGCGGGGCGGGGGCCCGTCCAAGGACCGGAGGGCGCGCCACCGCGCCCCCCGGCCGCTCCGGCCGCTCCGGCGCCGGCGCCGCACGACGTGGGGACAGCTTCGAGGACAGACGCGTGGGCCGGAGGGCGCGTGCGTGCCCTCCGGCCGTGGTGAGCAGGGGCAGGCCCGCGGGTCTGCCCCTGCTTCCTGCGGTCAGTCGAACGGGGCCGCCCGCAGGGTCGAGGTGAACACGGGCCGGCCGTCCTGGTGGCCGGTGACGAGAACCGTCTCCGGGTCGTCGGGTGCGGCCTTGGGCAGGCGCAGGGCGTCGATCACGCAGGGCAGGTCCAGCTCCGCGTACTTCATGAACTCGCAGTCCAGGCCGAGCGGCAGGATCGCGGGTCTGCCCAGGACCGCGGTCGCCGCCTGGCGGGCGGCCTCGAGGAGCACCATGCCCGGAACGTGGTCGACCTGGTGGTCGAAGAGGACGGGGTGGCGGGTGTCCATGCGCAGTTGCCAGCGGTCCGGCTCGCCGGTGGGGGAGAGGACCACGTCGGTGGGCGAGAGGCGCCCCACGGTCGCCGGGGCCACCGGAGCCGTCAGCGGGAGGGGGCGGTGCCCGGCGTCGAAGACGCGCTGCGGACGCAGTCGCCGGTACACGGCGGGAGCGATGACGCTGAAGGAGATCCGTCCCGACGCGGCGAGCCGCCCCTCGCGCAGCACCTTGGTCTCGTAACACATGCCGGTCAGCCGGTGGCCGCGCTTCCTGACCTGCGAACAGGTGACGTCGATGTCCAGCGCGGCGGGCGCCCCGCCGACCCGGATCTCCTCGGGACACACCGTGAGCGTCAGTTCCTCCAGCAGGAACTGGTGGCCGAAGGGAACGCCGAACTCGGCGTGGGCGAGCAGGGCGCCGGTCTGACGGATCGTTTCAGCGGCCATCAGCGGGTCGTGGTGGGTTCCGTTCACGGCAGTGAAGAAGCTGTGGCCCCGCGGCCACTGGGCGGTCACCGTGAAGTGGGTGTCGTCCAGGCGCTGCCAGCCGGTGAGCATGACCTCCGCGACGGCTGCCCGGTGCACCAGTTCCCTGGGGACCGTGGTGGTCAGGTGACCGTGAAGCAGTGCGGCTGTCCGAAAAGGTGACTGAGCGGCATGTACCGCCGTCTGCTCGATCGACGGACCTTCGAACTGGAACGTGGTCGCAGTCATCGCTCCCCCTGGACGAGATCGGAGATGGGCTGAGGGGAAAAATAGAGGGCAACCGGTTTGGTTTCCAGAGGAATCGGAGCCTCCGCACGGGATCGTGGGCCATCGCGGTCGGCGAGCCGTGGCTCGGTTCCGCTCGATCGGTCCCTTCTCCGACGTTTCTCCAGCTCACAGCCCAGGCGTCGGCTCCGGCCGCCCGCCTCGGCGCTTCTCGAGCGGCATTGAAGCGTCTCTTGAGCGCGGTGCCGCACGGTGGCCGGAACCGAGAGGAGCGGACATGGGCGAAGCGGATGTCGCCCCCCTCGCGCTGCGGGTCGAGCGCGGGCGGGCCGACGATGACGAACTGGCCGCGGTGGCCGTCGTGCTGTGCTCTGTACTGGCCGCCGGGCGGACGGCGGCGACCCGCGGGCAGGAGCCCCTTCCCGACGTCCCGGCGTGGCGCCGTCCCGAGCGCGCCGGCACGCGATGGCGCTCCCCGTACTGCTGGCGATAGAGCCAGTGCGCCCGGCCGTGGGCCGACAGGCGCTTCTTCCAGGGCCGATTCCATGTGCGCGCCGCACGCCCCCCTGTAAACCGCATATGCGGTTTGTTAATCTGGGCGCAGTCCGGCCGCGCTCATGAGGGAGGGAGGCACAGTGACAGTCCTCAACGACATTCTCCAGGTGACCGCCGAGCCGACGGACGCGCGTGGGCGGGTCGCCGAGTTGCACGGGATCCGTGCGCAGGCGCTGGCCGGGCCGAGCGAGAAGGCGACTCTGGCGCAGCATGCGAAGGGGAAGCTGACCGCTCGGGAGCGGATCGGGCTGCTGCTGGATCCGGGGTCCTTCCAGGAGGTCGAGCAGTTGCGCCGGCACCGGGCGAGCGGTTTCGGTCTGGAGGCGAAGAGGCCGTACACCGACGGTGTCGTCACCGGCTGGGGCACGGTGGAGGGCCGTACGGTCTTCGT
>NZ_JBVIQK010000036.1:0-44717 GCF_055577115.1 Streptomyces sp. NPDC033216
GGGAACGACGCGATGACATCCACGAAGCCTTCCTCGGCCTCGCCGTCTGCCTGATCACCCACAGACACGTCCAGCGCCTTTGTTAGGACCTCTTAAACGGGGAGTGCTGCATCTCGTAGGCGACGTGGCGGGTGCCGAGGAGGAGGACGTCGGAGCGAGTGCGCCCGTCGGCGGCTCGGGCCTCGCGGCGAGCCGGGTAACCCTCCTCGGTACCGACGCGTTCGACGCGGTCGCAGTAGGCCTTGTGTTCGTCGCTCTCCAGCGCTTGGTAGGGGTGGTCGCCAGCTTCGCCGGGCTGGTGGGAGACGACACGCTTGCCGTGGGCGTTGTTGTACGTCTTCATCCAGTGAGTGATCTGGTCGTCGTCCCAGCACCAGGCGCACTTCACCAGTCTGCGGCGGGTGGAGTTGCGGTTGTCGAAGACAAGTTGGTCCCAGTCGGCACCCGTCATTTCGGCAGCGTCGGTCTTTCCCCGACCGTCGGTGAGGTAGATCAAATTGTTGTGCATGTCAGGATCTACTCCTCAGGCTCAGGGGGTGTGTTCGGGCATCTCCTCTGTGTGGCGCTTGCACCAGTTTGACAGTGGGCACTGACAATTGAGTGGCTGATCCAGCACGGACCTCGACACCGTGCACACTGGCGAGTGCTGGGCAGCCGGAGGCCCAACTCGGTGATGGCTCAGTGCGGCTGACGCCCCCTCCGGCACACCGAACTCAGCGCCCAGCGTGGACAAGCGGTTGGAAGCGCCGCAAGAGGCTGACGCCGGCCTGCACCGTTGAAGGACAGCGCTTCACACCGGCGGCTGCCTACAAGCCTTGAGGGCGGGAGGGGAAGGCCGACTCTCTTACTGGCACTCGACCCGCTAGAAGAACCTCGAGAGAGTGTGGCCCGGACCAGGAGTCCGGGCCTTCTTCGTGCCCCGACATCCTTCCTCTCCCCGACACCGCTGTCCGGGTCCCGGCTTCCGACCCTACGGGCTGAAGGAGCCGTGCCCGCCAGGACAAGACGCAAGCACCTGAGTCCTATCACTGTCCCGCTCGCTCAGCCGAACTCACCCCGGAGGCAGTACCCATGACCACCCGCCAGAGCACCCGGGGCAGCACTCGTGCCGATCGCCGCTACGCTGAACATGCCACCCTGGGCTCGGGCAGAAGCCCCGCAGGGACGCTCTCAGGCAGAGAGCAGCAGGACCGCCGACCGCGAGGCGCGCGCCACCCCCACGCGGACGACACCACGCAGGTGTCCGCCGTCTCTGTTCCTCCGCCGCGTAGGAGACTCCCGATGGCTCGGGACCCGCCCCGCACTCCCCCGTACCCGCCCGGCCCGAACCGCCCGGCCCGCCCAGCGCGGGGTTGTCGTCGGAGGCCCCGCTGCTGTCGGTGCACGCCGCCGTGGTGTTCCTGGCGGCCGTCATCATCGGCTTCGTCATGGGCGGCCTCATGTTCCTCCACGACAAGTCCGTGCCCGCGGCCGTCGCGACGGGCCTGGTGACCACTGGAGGCAGCGTTCCCGTGCTGCACAAGCTGATCGGCTGACCGGCGCCGGGGTCGGGATGCACCTGCTGCATCCCGACCCGACGTAGCCTGCCGCATCCAGGCAGCGCCTCTCATGTGCGATCTTCCACGGCCGCGCTAATCCGAAGCCAACAGATCGCAGCTATGTCTGACGCTGCCGCGGGATCCAGGGACCGCGTCCCGGGACTGCTGGCAGTTGCAGATTGTCCAGTGGGTCCAAAGCCCGGCCGGCCCGCCCCTCACAACGTCGTACCGCTTGGAGGTCTAACGCGTCGGGCAGTGTTATCAACGCGAGATGGCTCCACCTACTCCCACGGCTGGGATCCTCGCTGAAGTGCTTCCGCAGCCGCGGGGCCAGCGCGGCCTGGCTACGCCGCACACTTCCGACGTAGAGTACGGCCGCCTCGACAGTGCAGACGACATAAACGGCCGTGCGGATCTGGTTCCACTGGTTCCGGTTGAGGATTTCGATCATGGGCACAAGCCGTGGTCGCGTCCAGCCCCGGATGACCCCATTGGCACTCTGGCCATCACCAATTCCGGGAACCTCGATACTCATGAGGCGGTCGATGTGATCGGCAAGGGCTTGGTTGAAGCGCACCAGTGATCTCATTCGGTGCCCGTTCCGGGGAACCGGTTGCGGTTCATGACGCGGTGCAGCCTCTCCCAGTCCTCTAGCTTGCCGGTGATCGCCTTCAGCTTCGGAATGGAGGCATGCGGGTCGGCCCAACCGTGGTCATCGACGTACGGCAGGACCGCGCCCTCGTCCTTGCGCTGCGCCATCACCTCGATCTTTCCCTCGAGGGCAGTGACGCTGTCCCGAATACCGTCAGTGTCCTCAGCCACCTGCGCGGAGGCGGTCGGATCCTTGATCTCGACCCGCTGTTCCAGGGCCATAGCACGCAGCTTCTCGCTGGTCAACTGCTCGTCCTTCGAGGCCGCCGACGGCAGCGCCTGAGCGGTCTGGTCTTTGTCTAGCAGTCGTACAGGCTGTCCTTGGCGACCGTCGAGGACAGCCTGTACAAGCTGCTCAAGGCCGCGGGGGGTGGACGCCAGCTTGCGCATGAGCTCGGCGGGTTCATGGGCCTCACCCTTGCCTGCGCCGTGAGCGCTACGCGCGAGCAGCGGCGCTTTGTTACCTGTGCCGCATGTGAGGTAGAACGCGGCGCGGACAGCAACCTGGTTGATGGCTGGCCCGACAGTAGGCTTCTCGCCCTTGCTGCGTTCCTCGTCCGCGTTCTTCAGTTCGGCGCGGGCATCTTCGTGGATCTCTTCGATGGACCGCATATTCTGTACCGGAACCGGACTGGGGTGCCGTGGCGGGATCTGCCTGCGCGGTTCGGCAAGTGGAAGACCGTGTATGAGAGGCACAGGCGCTGGTCGGCGGATGGCACGTGGGACAAGGTCTACGCGGCCGTCCTGGTCGACGCGGATGCCCAGGGCCGCATCGACTGGTCCATGGTGAGCGTGGACTCCACCACTTGCCGGGCCCACCAGCACGCCGCCGGAGCAGGCAAGAAACCACCGCGAGTGCCGGGAAAAGACGCACGCCCCGGCAGCACCGCCTCGATGAGGGGCTCGGACGCTCCCGGGGCGGCCTCACCTGCAAGATTCACCTGGCCGGAGAAGGCGGGCGCCGCCCCCTGGCCCTGCTGATCACCCCGAGCCAGTGGGGCGACGCCCCGCAGCTCATCCCCGTCATGGAACGAATCCGTGTCGGCCGGCCCGGCGGCGGGCGCCCCCGCACCCGGCCGGACCACCTCGGCGGCGACAAGGCCTATTCCTCCCTGCGTAACCGCCGCTACCTGCGAAGACGGCAGATCAAGCACACCATCCCCGAGCCGAAGAACCAGCGGGCCAACTGGCAACGCCGCGGCAGCAAGGGCGGACGGCCCGCCGGCTTCGACAAAACGATCTACAAGCGCAGAAACGAAGTCGAGCGCACGATCAACGCCCTCAAGAACTTCCGGGCCGTTGCCACGAGGTTCGACAAGCGTGTCTACGTCTTCCAGGGCACCGTGAACGTCGCAGCGATCCGGCTCTGGCTCCGGGGGTAGATCCATTATCCCGGTGCGCGAGGCGCCTGTCACCGTTCTCCGGAATGATCTTTACATCCGATTTGCACCTCTAGGCTTGCGGGCGGATACAAAGCACGGATCTGACCTGGGAGTTGAGAGTGGCGCACGACGTTGCCGCGCTGGCGGTGGAACTCACGGAGATGGCTGCGGCCGATCACGAGTCCGCAGTCCGCGCGAACAGCGATGACCCCGCCGAGCAGCTGGCGTGGCGGCGGCTGACCGCTCGGCACGGTGACCGGCTCAACGAGATCATGGAGGAGTACGGCTGGCCGACGGCGGAACTGGTCGGGGAGGAGGCCGCACGCGCGGCATGGCTCATCGCTCAGCATGCCGACCGGCAGCTCGACGTTCAGCGTCGCGCCCTCCATCTGATGCAGCAGGCGGTGTCGGCAGGCTCGGCCAGCCCGCGCGAGCTGGCCTTTCTGCGCGACCGCACGCTGGTCAATGAGGGACGCAAGCAGGTCTACGGCACTCAGATCGCCGGCGTGAAGGACGGGGCGCCGGTTCCGTGGCCCTGTGAAGAGCCCGAGCGCATGGACGTACTCCGTGCGGCAATCGGCATCGAGCCCTTCGACGAGTACGTCGCCAAGTTCTCCATGGCCTGACGCCCCCTTGCTGGTCGCGTCCGGTGGATCACTGCCCGGGCTCATCTGTCGCGGACTTGATCCGCCGGACAGGCCCTAGTAGTGCTTCGTTAGGTTCTGGGTCTGGTTCTTGTGCGCGGCAGGGGGCGGCCGCAGGTGGTGCAGGAACCGGCCCAGCACCTCAGCAGGTCCTGAAGGATATCGGGGACCTGGTAGAGGGTCAGGCCGGTGAACGGACTTTTGGGTCGAGCCGCCGGAGGGTGAGGAATGCCTGAGCGGTGGTGACGAGGGTGACGTGGTGGTGCCAGCCGCGCCATGTGCGGCCCTCGAAGTGGTCCAGGCCCAGGCCGTGCTTGAGCTCGCGGTAGTCGTGTTCGATACGCCAGCGCATCTTCGCCCACCGCACCAGGTCGGCGATCGAGGTGGTGGCGGGCAGGTTCGATATCCAGAAGCCGGTCGGAACGTCCTGGCCGGCGGGCCATTCCACCAGCAGCGTCCGGGTGGGCAGGACACCGTCCCATCGGTTGCGGCCGCCGCCTGCTTCCTGGGCGGCGGCCAGAGACTGCTTGCCCGCCGGCCGCACCGTCAGCACAGCGAACCGTGAGGTCATCCTGCCCTTGCTGCCCTGCCGCCAGGTCACCTCGGTAAACTGCTCCGCGCCGGTCTCGGCCGCGTGGAGAGAGATTGCTCGTGGCGGAGTGCGGTAACGCGGCAGGGTCGGCGGCCCGAGACCACCGTAGTCGGGCCGGTGCGGCTCGACCCCCTGTTCATGGGCGACTTCCTTGCCGGTCAGTGCCAGTACATAGGAAAGATCCCGCTCCTCAAGGGCAACCCGGAACGGGGTGCTGACGCCGTAGCCGGCGTCAGCGACCACGATTGGGGCCTTCAGCCGCCATTCGGTGAGCGTGTCGAGCAGACCGAGCGCGAGGCGCCATTTCTCCTGGTGGCCGACGCCGTCCGGGACTCCGGCCTTCCTGCATCGGTCCGGCTCGTCCGTCCACTCCCGAGGCAGATACAACTGCCAGTCCAGTGGGCAGGATGCAGTGTCCGTGGCCGCGTGGACGCTGACCGCGACCTGGCAGTTCGCCCGTTTCCCGACTGCTCCGCAGTACTGGCGGGCCACCCCGACCGACGCCTGGCCGCACTTGGGGAACGACACGTCGTCGATCACCCACTCCTCAGGGGCGATCACCTCGGACAGCCGCTGGGACTGCTGCAGGGCCTGCATGTTCCCGTCCGGCAGCCGATCTGCCATCGGCTGGATCGACTTGCGCCGACCGTCCAGCATCAGCCCCCGCAGATAACACTCACCCCACCGCCGCTGATCCCGCCGCGGCAACGACCCAAACACATCGGCAACGAACTCCGATAACTCACCCCGGAGCCGTTCCACTTCCCCCACCTCATGCCAGGAAGATGCCCACCACCAGGCGAGATCACCCGAGGTAACGAAGCACTACCGTTTCCTCCGGATCTTGACTGATGCCCAGTGGGGCGCGGATCGACCCGCTACTGCCGGACAGGACGCCGAAGCGGGGTGGGTGGTGGCGTGATCACCGTGAGGTGGTCGACGCGATCGCGTTCGGCCCGGTCCCGGTCAGGTCTTGCTCGGCGGCGCCGGATGCGTTCAACCGAAGCGGTTGATTTTAGGGAACTTGTCGGTGGTGATGACGTAGTACTTGCGGACCAGCGGGCCGAAGCCATCCTCCTCATCGCCGAGCATCAGCGACTTGACCGCCCCCAGACTCTCGTCTGCGGTGAAGTCCTCCGGCTTCCTCTCAGGGTCCCCCGCAACCCATGCCTCCCACACCTCCCGGGACTCCGTCGTGGCGCTGACGTCCGGGTCGAAGCCCAGGTAGTAGACGTTGCCGTCGGCGTCCTTCCCGACGGCCAGGAAGACGATCGCGTGGAATCCGGTGGTGAACGTGCTCTTGGCCCCGCCCACATGCTCGGCCGGACCGTTGACGTACACGGCGCGCCCGGCCTTCAGGGCCGTGTCGATGCCAGCCCACGTGACCGAGGGATTGAGCATCGACCCGAGGTCGGCGGGGGTGAAAAGTCCGCCCTTGCCAGGGCTCAGCAAAGCGCCGACCTTCTTGGCGCGCGGCATGCAGTCGCGGTCCATCATTTTCCCGAACGCGGAGTCGCACGGCACTTGGAGCCAGCACGTGAGCCGCTCAAAACCGGTACTGCCCTCCGTTGAGTCCACCGCCGTCGCGATCCGGTCCTTGATGTCCTTGAGCGCCGGCGTGGGATTGTCGCCAGCCTGAACGTACGCCTGTGTGATACCGGGCACGAAGCATCCCCCGAGTCTGGGCTCTATCGGAGTCCCACTATGACGGTCGGAGCGTACCGACGAAGGAGCGGAGCGTGAAGGCACCGGACAGCACCGCGGCGCCGCGTCGGTGTCGTCCCGGCCGCTGCTGTGCACAGTGACTCTCCGGCCGCCCAAGAGCGAAGGGCGGTGCACGACGATCGGCGCGCTGGTCACGCCTCCAGCATCCTCGGCACCGCCTGCAGCGACCACGACCTGGTCGTGTTCCTCGAGGACGACGGCGTAGCCGAACCCGAGGCGTCTTGGACGACCCGCAGTGGGTGGAGTGGCGCGGCGGCCCCGCCCACGAGTTCAGCGCCGCCTGACGTCCGAGCGGCGGCAGCAGCCGGGCAGGGTGGTCCTGCCCGGCGCGATGCCTAATCCCAGGGCCCGCAGGTCACAGCGTGTTTGGTGGATCCCTGCGATGGGGGTCAGGTCACTAGGCCGTGTATCGAAAGTGGATCTTGGGCTGTGAATGATCACGGTTCATGGGGCGGGGAGATCTCACGGACGAGCAGTGGGCGGTGCTGGAGCCGTTGTTGCCGAACGGTGCCAGGGCGGGGCGGCCGCCGGTCTGGCCTCGGCGGCGGTTGATCGACGGCATACGGTTCCGGGTCCGGACCGGTGTTCCGTGGCGGGACGTGCCCGCCGAGTACGGGCCGTGGGGACGGATCTACGACCTGTTCCGCAGGTGGCAGCGGGACGGCACCTGGCACCGGATCCTCACCCGTCTTCAGTCCCTGGCCGACGCGGAAGGTGCTATCACGTGGGACCTGAGCGTCGACTCCACGGTGTGCCGTGCTCATCAGCATGCGGCTGGGGCCCGGAAAGAGGGCGACCTTCACAGAAGGAACCGCCGGGCGGCCTGTTTACCGAGCCCGGTGATCACGGGCTGGGACGCTCGCGCGGCGGGTTCACCACCAAGCTTCACCTGGCAGTTGAGCAGGGCCAGAAGCCCATGTCGATCGTGGTGACCGCCGGGCAGCGCGGGGACTCGCCGCAGTTCGAACCCGTGCTGGAGAAGGTCCGAGTGCCCCGCATCGGGCCGGGCCGGCCACGCGTCCGCCCAATTGCGTGCGGGCTGACAAGGCGTACGCCTCCCGCAAGAACCGCGCCTACCTGCGCCGCCGCGGTATCCGCTGCACCATCCCGAACAAGGCCGACCAGGTCCGCAACCGCCAGAAGCTCGGCTCCCGCGGCGGCCGGCCGCCGCTTCAACCCGGTCGACTACCGCGAACGCCATGCGGTCGAGTGCGGGATAAACCGTCTCAAGAGGAACCGCGCTGTCGCCACGCGCTACGACAAGCTCGCCATCCGCTACGAGGCGACTGTGCTGGTCGCAGCGATCAACGAATGGCTATGACCCTGTCTCACGCGTCATCACGTGAGTGTTCCCGATGTCGGGATCGCCGTAGAAGAAGAACAGCTTCAACTCGTCGTGCTGATCGCGGTCCACATAGAAGGACCACGCGTATGCCGATGGGGGTTCAGGAGGCGAGGTGCCAGTGGCCGTCGCGGGGGAACGGCTCTCCACTCGGGTCCGGGCTGTCAGCGCGAGTCGGACGACCTGTCCGCCGCCGCCGTCCGTCAGTTGCCAAGTTCCCGTACCGGAGAGGCGCCAGCCGTCCTCGAAGTCGAAGTCCTGCCCGTCGAGCTTTTCGAAGAGAGCCGTTCGGTCTTTGCGAAGCACTACACGGATCCCCTCGACGCTTTCCCAGCCTCCGGCGACTTCGGTCGTCGTGGCGTCGTGGATCCCTGTTCCCTCGTAGTACTGATAGGGGCCGGCGCACGCAGTCAGAGCAGCCAAAACCACCATCAAGCCACCGACAGCCGCCCCCCACGCACGCAGCCTGCTTCCGCCCGCCACCAGGACCTCCCGCCCTCAGTCCGTCTCGGCCAACTGATAGGAGCGGGCCGTGGAGGGATACCTTGTCAGACTTGTTGAACGTGTTCAAATATGCGACTGAAGGGATGTCGCGTACCACCCCCGGCTCGTGCATCCAGGGCCGCCCGCAGCCACCGATGAGCACCGCGAACAGCGTTTTCGATACACGGCCTAGTGCCACTACCGAAGGCCGTATTCCCGAGAGAGCACGGGCGACACTGCGGCAGCGCGAGGGCCCGTTGATCGGCGCTTCGTGACCTCTTCGGGTGGTACTTCGGTCGCACTCCGACCCACACAGTGACGTCGACAAGGGACCGCACTGACCGTGCCTAACGTGCCTGCACAGCTTTCATAGCTGCTACCAGCAGCGGAGCTTGACAGGTGCAGATAATCCCTTCGGCCTCCCGGCGGCTCGGGCTGTACTCCCGGTTGCCCGGAGAGCAGCGGCAGCTGTGCGGCGTCGCCGTATTCGGCGTCCCGGCCGGAGTTCGGGTTCTCACCAGCACGCTGCCCGATCTGGAACCTCATCGTGCTGGCTCTTCCCTGGCGGCCAGCCCGGTCGGCCGATCAGTGCCTGGGCCATGGGCGAACGACTCCGCAAACTCGGCATCCGGCTCGCGGAAGCCCGCTCAATCGCGCTGTTCCAGCTCGCCACCGAGCTGCCCGCCGCCGTCCTCGCCCGCACCCTCGGCATCGACATCACCGTCGCCGTCAAATGGCAGCGAGCCGCCGCCGGAGACTGGGCCGCCTACGCAGCCGAGGTCAGCCGCCGGAACTCGAAAACCTGACCCATACCGATGTCAGACCGCGCTGACATGCTACTTTTCATGACACACGCAAGTAAGCCCGACCTCGTCCAGATCACCGACGCCCGCGAGATCACTCCCGACCTTCGACGCCAGCTGATCGACTGCTGGATCGCGGTCACCAACTCGGGCGGCGCCGCCGGATTCCCCTTCCCGCCGGTCCAAGACGACGACGTCGCAGCCGTCACGGACAAGCTCCTCGACCGTCTCCATCCGCAGCACAGCCGACTCATCACCGCCAGATTCGGTGACGGTCTTGCCGGGTGGGTCGTCCTCAACCGTGATCCCTACCGGCTCGTCGAGCACTGGGGCACGGTTCACCACCTTCAGACCCACCCCGATTTCCGCAGCCGTGGTGTCGGATCCGCTCTCATGCGTGAGCTGCGGAAGATCGCCCGTGACGAACTGGGACTCGAACAGCTCCATCTCGCGGCCCGAGGAGAAGAAGGGCTGGAGAGCTTCTACAGCCGGCTCGGATGGCGTGAGGTCGGTCGCTGGCCCGGAGCCCTTCGCCTTGCGCCCGACGACACCCGGGACGAGGTCCTGATGCTCCTCGATCCCCTCTGATCACGGGGTATTCCGAGAGTTCCAATGCCCGAGCACACCATTAGCGACTGCGCATGCTGACCCGGAGGTCGCGAATCTGGCGGCCAGCTCCCGGGCCGCTCAGCGACTGGTGATGGACAAGGGGAACCTTCGGTGAAGTGGAATCTGCGGATGGTGGCCGCCCAGCGGGACCTGTGGCGGCCGACCGAGGTGCTCGCCGCCTTTCAGCAGGTCGGGTTCAACCCGTCGCTGAGCAAGGTGGCCGCACTATGGAGCGGTACGCCGGTCACGGTGCGCCTCGAAGACCTGGACAAGATGTGTGCGGCGCTGAACTGCACGGTCGCCGACCTGCTCCAGGCGGAGCCGCTCGCGACGGGCCAGGCCGAGCAGGAGTCCGGCCAGCGCGCGGTCGGCGCCGAGGAGGGGCTAGGTGCGGGTCCGGTGCGGCCCGTGCCGCGCGGCCGTCGTGGCGCCGGTCCGCGCTCGCTTCCGCCGAGCTGAGGGACGGCCGGTGGCGGTGAACCGTGGGAAGGGCCTGGCCCGGAGCTGCCCGGTGTGCCTGGTGGTGCACTGGTACCGGGTGTGCGGCGTGTGCCGGCCCTGGGTGAGGAAGTACCCCGAGCTCGGGGTGTGCCCGCGGTGTCGGCACGAGGCGCACCTCAACACGGACGGGCTGTGCAAGCCGTGCCTCTCGGCGATCCGGGCCGAGGACGACGCCGAGTGGGCCCTGGGCCTGGAGGAGGCGCGGCCGCGGCCGGTGCAGCTCACGGTCGGCGGCACGTACGGCGACCGGTCGGTGTCGTCCCGACCGCTGCGCCGGCCCACCAAGAACGGCTTGAGCGTGGGGGTCGAGTGGTGGACCAAGCTCCGCAAGCAGCGGGCCGATCCCGTCGGGCCGCCGGTACTTGAGGCGCAGGTCCGGGGTCAGATCCCGCTCTTCACGGTGCCCGGGTGCTGGGCGACGCCACGGTCAGCGCGATCGTCGGCCGGCCGGTCGACGGGTGGGAGCAGGCCCGGCAGGTGATCGAGGCGATCGAGGCCGAGCACGGGATGACCGCGGGCTGGCGCCGTAAGGTCGCCGAGATGGTCCGCCTCGCCTTGGCCGTCCGCGAGGCCGAGGGCGCGGAGCGGCTGCCCGAGGCGATGCTGCGAGACCTTCCGGGCAACGGCGACGCGGTCCGCCTGGTCCTGCTGCGGGCCGGGCTCCTGGACGAGGCGCCCGAGCCCATGCGGTTCTCCAGGACGGACCAGCCCTCCCGCACCCCCTACATCTCCTCGCCGGCGCCGCTGCCGCCCCGGGCGCCGCGGCAATGCAGGGACTGCTACGCCTGGATTCCCGCCGCCGGCCGGGCAGGGTTCGTCTGCGACCCGTGCCGGCACTGGCGGGAGCGGACTGGGCGGGGCCGGTGCTGCCGTTGTGGCCGCGACGGGCTGGCCCTGCGCGACGACCGCTGTCGCAGCTGCCACCCCTACCGCCTCCTCGACGAAGCCCGCCCTGCCTCCCGGCGGTTCACACAACTGGTGATCTCCCTGCCCACCGGCAAGGGAGGCCCGTTCGAGGCAATTCCGGTCGGCGACAGGGAGGTGCCGGATTACGACGAGCGGCGGCCTGCTCTGCACACGAGCCGCGGGCAGGAGCCGCTGTTCACCATCCGGCGGGACTGGGCCCCGGTGCTGGCCCGGCTGCGGAGCGCGCCTGCGGGCGAGCCACCGCTCACCGCGAACGCTCGCCACCTGGTGGAGGAGTTCACCCGCGATCGACCTGCACAGCGGCCGGACTACAAGAAGAACACCCGCACGCTCACGATCCTGCTGTACTGGCTCGGCGCCGACGCGGCCGTCTTCGAGCGCGACGTGTACGACCTCGCCCGGATCGACGTGAACCTCGCGGCCAAGCCCGTCTGCCAGTTCCTGCGCATCTGCGGTCTGCTGGTGAGGGACCCCGACCTGCACCGGGACGCTGATCAGATGTGGATCGAGGCGACGCTCGCCGCGCTGCCGGAACCGGTCGCTGGCGAAGTGCGCACCTGGGTGAAGGTTTTGCGTGAGCAGGGCCCCCGCGAGGGCGAGCCGCGCGGGTACGAGGGCATCCGCCGCTACCTCAGCCGCCTCCAGCCCACCCTTACCGCCTGGACCGCGACGGCCCGTGTGACCTCGCTGAGGGAGATCACCAAGGAGCAGGTGGAGGACACCGTGGCCGGAGTGTCCGGTTACGCCCGCCGAGGGCTGGCCACGGCACTGCGCAGCCTCTTCCGCGCGCTGAAGCGTGAACGCGTGATCTTCCGCAACCCCGCCCGGGACCTCCCGGTCGGCGACATCAGGGGCATCCCGAAGTCCATCCCCTCAGACCTCCTGATGGGCCTCCTTGACCAGGCGACAACACCGCTCGGCCGTCTCATCGTGGCCCTCGCCGCCGTCCACGCGCTGCCAGGCAAGGAGATCCGGACCTTGCACGCCACGGGCCTGGATCTCTCCCGCGGCACCCTCGAAGTGCGGCGCGGTCTGCTGCGACATGCCCTCTACCTGGAGGAGCTCACCCACCAACTCGCCGCCGACTGGACGACCTACCGCCATCACCGCTGGCCGACCTCGTCCAACCCCCACCTGCTGGTCAGCCAGAAGACCGCGGTCGACCCCGACCACCCCGCCGTCAGCATCGGCACCCTGAGGGGAGCCCTTCCCCGCGGCCTGACTCTGAGCGGTCTGAGACAGGACCGCAGCCTCAACGAAGCAGCCGAGAGTGCCGACCCGCTCCGGCTGATGCGCCTGTTCGGTATCACCGAGCAGACCGCCATGCGGTATGTCACCGCCGCCCACCCTGAGCGCACCGCGAAGTTGCCCCGGTAGCGCCAACCGCGCGCTGGGCGGAGCGTGCGCCGTACGGCTGTCTGCCGCCGGGCACGGGGTGGTGTTCAGGTGTCGGCCGAGTGCCAGTGTGCGTCAGGGCTGGTGCGGGCGTGCTCCGACAAGAAGCGGCGACGGACCTGACCAGTGACAGCGGCCGGCACGGTGCCGGACCGGCCGGGGCCCAACCATGGCCGACCGATCCGGCGCCGGCCGACGACCCCGACGCCGATCGTAGAAGGCTCGATCCACCCGGGCTTCCGCGGCAACGCTGGCCTGCGTGCGATTGGCGTGGGCACGGAGCTCCCGTAGCCGCAGCCCGAACGCTGGATGGCGGACCACAAGGTCGGGCTTGGAAGAGGAGGCGGGAGACGCATTCGGCATGGTCACACCATCGTGGACGAGAGGGTCCGCTAACGCCGGGGTGTGAGGTGGAAGACGCGGATGTCGCGGGTGGTGCGGGCGGTGTAGGTGTCGTAGACGGGCAGGGCGGCGAGGATGCGGTGACGGTGGGTTGCCTTTTCCTCGGGGCTCAGCAGCCGGGCGGTCACGTCGTGGGAGTGCTGGCCGGTGGTGATCCTGGCGGTGGGGGTGTGGAGGAGGTTGGTGCTCCAGGCGGGGTGGCGGGGTTTGCCGAAGTTGCTGGCGATGACGAGCCAGCTGCCGTCGGGGCTGTGGTGGGCGCACAGGGGGGTGGTGCGGGTTGTGCCGGTGCGGTGGCCGGTGGTGTGGAGGATGACGGTGGTGATGAACAGGCGGCTGGGGAGCAGGCGGCCGCGGGTGAGGCGGTGGACGGCGAGGTCGCAGGCCGGCAGGAGGTGGGGGGCGATGCGGGTGAAGAGGCGGGTGCGGCCGAGACGGACGATGAGCGGGTGGTTTGGCAAGGGAGGGTCGGTGCTTTCAGCGGGGGCAGGGGGCGGTAGGGGTCGTCCTGGTGCGGTCGGAGGTCGCGGGTGCCGGCCGGGGGCCAGGCGGCGAGGGCTCGTTCGGCCATGGCGGTGATGGTCAGCGACGGGTTGTGCCCCAGGTTTCCCGGGATCGCGGAGGCGTCGGTGACGTGCAGGGTCGGGTAGCCGTGCACGCGGTGGTAGGGGTCGACAACGCTGCGCGCGGGATCTGTGCCGAGGGGACAGCCACCCATCAGATGTGCGGTGATCGGCACCCGGAGCAGCGTCGTCCACAGGCGGCGGGCGCGGCCACCGATAGCCGCCGCATATGTCTGCGTGACGGTTTCCGCGGCGGGGCTGCGGACGGGTTCCGGGCGGGCGGTGCCGGGGCGGAAGATGAGCCGTCTGCCGAAGGGCCTGGGCCGGTAGTGGCTGGTAAGGGCGGAGTTCCCCAGTTCCATGGTGAACAGCAGTGCGGTGCGTCGGCCGAAGCTGCGCAACGGCAGGGGGAAGGGCCGGATGGCTGCGGCGAGGGGGTGTGTGCCGGGGCCGACGCGGCACAGCTGGAGGAGGGTGGTGGGGGTGGGGCGGATGGCGGAGGTGATGGCGGGGCCGGGGCCGGTGTCGAGGCCGGGTGCGGTGGCGGCGGTGATCACTTCGCGGTTGGTGCAGGTTCTGGTGCCCAGGGCGGGGGAGAGTAGGGGCAGGTGGGGCCGGGAGCGGTGGAGGAGTTCGGTGGTGCCGAAGGCGCCGGCGGCCAGTACCACCTGGCCGGCTGTCAGGACCTCGCGTCTGCGGCGCGGGATTCCGTGGTCGAGCACGGTGCGCCGGGTGTGGACGTGCCAGGTGCCGTCCGGCTGCGGGTGCAGGGAGACGGCGGTGGTCAGCGAGCGGATCCTGGCGCCTGCGCGTTCGGCGAGGTGGAGATAGTTCTTGGTCAGGGTGTTCTTCGCACCGGTGGGGCAGCCGCTGGTGCACTGCCCGCACTGGGTGCAGCCCTTCCTGGCGGGCCCCTGTCCGGCGAAGTACGGGTCGCCGGCCGACTGACCGGGCGGTCCGAAGTGGATGCCGACCCGGGTGGGGTGGAAAGTCGCTTCGACGCCGAGCTCGACGGCGGTCTGTCGCAGCAGCAGGTCCCCCGCCGACGTCCCGGGGGCGGTCGTTGTTCCGAGCATGCGCTCGGCCTCGTCGTAGTGCGGGGCCAGTTCGGCGGCCCAGTCAACCGCCGGATCCCAGCCCTCCGCACCGAATGTCTGAGGGGCGGGGCGGTAGTGGACCGCAGCGTAGGCCAGTGATCCTCCGCCGACTCCCACCCCGGTCAGCGCCAGGAGCCGGCGCCGCAGATGAACCCGCATGATGCCGCGCAGCCCCAACCGGGGAGCCCACAGCAGACGCCGAATTTGCCAGGGTGAGGTGGCGAAGTCCTCATCGGCGAAGCGGCATCCGGCCTCGATGACAGTGACGCCGTAGCCCTTCTCGGCCAGGCGCAGCGCTGCGACGCTGCCGCCGAAACCCGAGCCGACCACCAGGACGTCCAGTGCGGCAACTGCGGTGGTCGAGGGCTTGGGCATGCTGAAGCCCTATCCGGTAGGGGAATCGTGACGGCTGTACCCCTCTGCCGGCCGCTCGTCGCAAAGGATGCTGCGCGGGCCGGTGCCGGGCCGGGATCCGGCGGCAAGGAGAGCTAGGCCGGGGCCGCCCACGCTGCCGTCATGCTGGCGATACATGCGGTCCAGGCGGGAGGCATCGTAGGCGAGGTGGGACACGTCCAGCGCTGAACAGCCGCGGTCCCGCAGGTTCTGGGCCAGGCAGAAGCGCAGATAGGTCTCCCAGTCGAAGTCGGTGCTTTTACCCGCGCCGTTCTCGCCGACGATGCCCGCCAACTGTCCCGGGGGCAGGTCGAAGTTCACTCCTTGGAGTACCTTCCGGCGACGGTAGCTCTTGTGCACGTCCCGTACGCGCAGGGCCGGATCGCTCCCGCTCATCGCTGTCCTTGCAGGCCCGCGTAGGCGCAATGCCGCAGTACAGCGGGCGGCGGCGGCAACGGGGCAGAACAAGGAAGGGTCATCACGCGGGGAACACTAGGCGTAACTTTCTGTGACAGTCCATTTGGCGTCAACGACGAGGACCCATGACCAGCCCAGTCACCACCCACCCCGTTCCCACAGCTCCGGGCGCGCTGCCGCTGATCGGCCACGGACACCACATGCTATTCAGACCGCTGGCCTTCACCGCCTCGCTCTACCAACACGGCCCCGTCGTACGCATGCTGAGCCCCGGGCCCGATACCTACATGGTCACCTCGCCCGAACTGATCCACCGCATCCTGGTGACCGAAACGCGCGACTACGCCAAGGGCCGCATGACGCAAGGGATCGGGTCACAGTTCGGTCTCAGCGTGGGGATGGACATGCGGTTCGAGGGACTGACGCTCTTCGAGTCCCACCGCCGCCACCGCCGCACCGTCCAGTCCGGATTCCACCGGCACCGCATCGCAGCTCAGATCCCCACCGTCCGCGAAGCAACCGAAGAGCAGACCGCACGCTGGCAGCCCGAGCAGACCCTGCGGGTGGACCGGGAGCTGGGACGGCTGGCCTGCACGGTCAACGCCCGCACCCTCTGCGGCGAGGGACCGACCGCCCAGGCGGTGGCCGACGCCCTGGCCGACCTCCTCCCACAGATCACCCGCGGGCTGTACTGGCGCCTGGCCCTGCCCCGCGTGGCCACCCTCCCCCATGTGCCGGGCACCGGGGCCTTCAACAGGGCAAGAGCCCGCCTGCAGAAGGCGATCACCGCTGCGATCGAGGACCGCCGCGCCTCCGGTGACCAGGACACCCCCGACGTCCTGTCCCAGCTCCTGGGCGCCCGCTACGCCGACACCGACGAGCCCCTGGAGGACGTCCAGGTCGTCCGCGAGGTCACCTTCTATCTCTTCGCCGCAGTCCACGGCATCAGTGACGCCCTGCCCCACGCCTTCCACGAACTAGCCCTCAACCCGGATGTCGAGCAGCGCCTCCATGACGAGCTCGACACCGTCCTTGACGGGCGCCCCGTCCAACCCCATGACCTGCCCCGCCTGGACTACGCGCGGCGTGTCCTGCAGGAAGTGCTGCGCCTGTACCCGCCGGTGTGGATCCTCGCGCGCCGCACCCTCGTCCCCGTCCAGCTCGGCGACGCCCACCTCCCGGCCGGTGCCGAAATCGCCTTAAGCGCCTACCAACTGCAGCGCAACCCCCAGGTGTACGCCGACCCGGAGGTCTTCGACCCCGACCGCTGGCTGCCCGAGCGCGCCAGAACCCTCGCCCCCTCTTCCTACCTCGCTCTGGGAACGGGGCCGCGCAGATGCATCGGCGACAACCTCGCCATGACCCACATGCTGACCGTCCTGGCCACCATCGGCGCCCAATGGCGCCTGCGCCCCCGGTCCGGTCGACGAATCCGCCGACCGACGCCCCGCATCTTCCTCTGCCCCGGCCCCCTGCCGATGACCCTGGAACAGCGCAGCCGGCCATGACGCGACGCGACGCAACGACCAGGTCACCTTCCTCTGCCCGCACGACCGTGGCCGCGCTCACGGCAGAGCTCCTGGCCCTCAGCGAACCGCAGCCACCGGAAGGCGAGGGCCGGTGAGCGGTGCCGCCGACGGTCCGCACCCGCTCACCCCGGTGGGGATGAGCGGGTGCGAGCGCCGACCGGCTGCGGCTGATGCGCGTGTTCGGCATCACCGAGCAGACCGCCATGCGTTGCGCAGGTGTTTTCCGCGCCGGCGGGCAGCCCTTCGCCAGGTCTCGCTTCCCTGTGCGTTTACCAGCCTGCCTTGGCGGTGTTGTAGGACGTGCGGCAGGCGGGGTCGGAGGCCGTGGTGGAGAGCTTGGTCATGACGTCCTTCCAGACCTTCTTGGCCAGGGTCTGCTGTGCCGCGTACGCGGCGGGGAACTCCGGGGCGTGCTTCTTGACCGTCGCGAGGGTGGATACGGCCCACTTGTTGCAGGCCGGAGCGGCGGCGTTGCGGTAGCGGTTGTCGAGTTCGGCGGTCACAGCGGGGCCGTTGGTGACGGCCCACTTGTTCCAGGCCGCGCACGCGGGCTCGGTGAGCAGGGCCTGCTCTTCCTCGCTCAGGTTGCCCAGGGCGGCCAGAGTAGCGTTCCACGGCTCGTCGGGAATGGCGTAGTGGGTGGTGGGGAACTTCTCTCCGGTTTTGAAGATCGCCTCCTGGCAGGCGGGCGGCAGCGGGGCCGCCTGCAGGCGCGTGTCCTTGGCCAGGAACTGAGAGGTGTCCAGAACATGGCCGGACTGGGCGCCCGCCGGCGTGGAGGTCATGGCGAGGGAGCATGCGCCCAGGATGGCCGCGGAGAGGACCGTCGCGGCAACGGCGGGGCGCTTGAGGATACGGGTGGGGTTCATAGCGGTCAGCAGGCTCCTTTGTGGGAGGGACAGGGCGAGCGCCGGCCCAATACAGACCACTGCTCTGTCGGAGAACGGCCGCCGCTCTTCACAGGACACGGAAGATCACCCGGAAGAGGAAGGCCCGGTCACTGCGGGTGCCTCCGGGGGAGCTCCGGGGTACTGCCGCTGGTGACGTTCTCCGCGGCAGTGCTGATCAGCACCCATGTGGGCCAGGGAGGCGTGCTTCTAGGGGTGGCTTGCAACGTGGGCGTCGTGGTTGTGTTCCGCGGGCTGCGGCGCAGGGACCGCGCCGTAGCGGCGGGCGCGGTGGGTGTACTGGGTCATGGCCTGCCACAGGTCGCGGCGGTCGACGTCCGGCCAGAGTTTGTCCGAGAAGAGGATCTCGGCGTAGGCGGTGTGCCAGGGCAGGAAGTTGGAGATGCGGTGCTCGCCGCCGGTACGCCACAGCAGGTCGACGTCAGGCAGGTCACCCAGGAGCAGGTGGGAGCGCAGCAGATGTTCCGAGACCCTGGTTGCGTCGAGGTGGCCGGCGCGTGCGTCGCTGACCAGGGAGTCGGCGCCTTGGGTGAGTTCGTTGCGGCCGCCGTAGTTGAGGCAGACCGTCAGGCTGAGACCGGTGCGGTCCTTGGTGGCCTGCTCAGTGCTGCGCATCAGGTCGACGAACTCGCCCGGCAGGCCGTCAGGAGCCCCGGCCCAACGAACCCGCACGTCGTAGCGGAGGAACTCCTTGGACAGCAGCTGATCCCGTGCGACCGTCAGCACGTAGTCGACTTCCTCCCGTGGGCGCTTCTCCAGGTTCTCGGTGGACAGCAGGTACACGGTCAGGTGAGGCAGCCCGATCTCCAGCGCGCCGTGCACGACATCGACCAGCGTGTCCCCGCCGGTCTTGTGTCCGTCGCTGCGCGTGAGGCCGCGTGCGGTGGCCCAGCGGCCGTTGCCGTCCATGATGATCGCGACATGCCGGGGCATCCGCTCGGCACGGAGCTGCGGGGGGCGGGCCCCGCTCTCGTGGGGTCGAGGTGGGAGCAGGGGCTCGGAGGATGCCGTTCGGGGCGACGGGAGCGTCACGGGAGCGGGCGGGGCAGTGGTGGGGAAGGTGGGAAGAGGGAAGAGGCGCCAGGCCGCGGCCGCCAGGAGACGGGCCTGGCCTGCGGTGCGCCAACGTGTAACCCGGGAGGGGCGCACCACGGGGCGGTGCAGCAGCGCGGGTCCGGCCTTTTCGGCGGCGCGCAGGCGGGTGAGGTAGAGGCTGCAGCCCGTACGCAGCATGACGGCAGGGCCGGGGGGCAGGCTGCCCCAGATCTGGGGCTGGTCCAGCCAACTTCGGGCCTGGCGGAGGTGACTGCTGATCAGCGCCTGCACCTGCGGGGTCCAGCGACGTGCCAAGAGATCTTCCTCCGTTACGCCAAAACGCTGCAGTTCCTCTGCGGGAAACCTGATGTCGCCCTGGCCGAGGTCCTCGGCGAGGTCGGTCAGTGAATCGGTGAGGAACAAGCCGTCAGACAGGCGCTGATAAGCATCCAGGCGGGTGAGGTGGAGAGGGACGTCCAGGCCGGCCTGCCGCACCATCGTCAGGCACTGCTCGAGGAAGGGCACGTAGCTATTCCGGCTCCTGGTCCGCCACTCCTGCCACGGCACCGCGAGCGAGGCGGGCCGCAAGGCATCCAAGTGGTAGGCCGCGAAAGTGGCGTCCAGTTTGCGCACATCAAGGTTCCAGTGGCGGGCGGCATGGACCAGCGCCCGGCGGGCCGGGTCCTTGCTGGTGCCGCGCAGCAGATCGATCGCCAGGGCGTCCTGCCACGCCCGCAGGCGCTCGGAACCGCTGCCTTCGCTGGTGTCCACCAAGTCATCGGTGATGCTGATGGCGGCCAGCACAGCCCAGCACGCCGGGCGCAGCATCGAGGGCATCAACAGCGAGGCCAGGAAGTCATCGGCCCTGGTCGAGCGCACATAGTCGCGGCAGACCCGGTAGGCGGCCTTCAGTTCCGGATCGTCGATTCCGGCCCGCGCGCAGTCGGCAGCGAACACGGTGCTCCTTGGGTAGGGGGCGGGGGCTGGCCGGTCACCGCGGACCGGGTGCGCCAGCGAAAGACGAGCAGACTCAAGGCAGCGGCACCGGCGAACCACGCCACCTGAACGCCCAGGCAGCTGAGGACCACGGAGTCGGAGAAGCCGGCGGCCGAGGCGGACTGCATGGCACCGTAGGAGGGCAGCAGGCGCACCATGGCGCTGCCGGCCCCCTTGCTGGCGATGGGGTTCTGCAGGGCGAGATCGATGACGCTGATCATCACGACGAGGAAGACGCCCTCCAGCTCCCGGCGCACCACCGTGCCCAGGACTACGCCGACAGCCCCATAGGTCATCGCGGCACTGAACAGCGAAAGGGCCAGCACACCGGGCTGACGGGGCGACCAGTACACGCACATGACGGCCGTGGCGTAGCCGCTGACCACAGCCGAGGCCAGAACCAAAGAGGCGACCTTCGCCAGCAAGAGCTGGGGGCGGGGGTAGCCAGCCATGGCCAGCCGCCGGTCGAAGATGCCCGAGCTGAAGGTGGCCGAGAACATCGCGAAGCCGACGATCAGCGTCACCGCGTTCAGCGCGCCGCTGATCTGCGTGAGTTCGTTGCCGCGCGCGACGAGGTTCTGACCGGTGGCCCAGAGCCTGAACGACACCCGCACATCCACGATCATGAACTGCCCCAGCGAGATCCATACGGGCACGAACAGAATCACCAGCGCCATCGCGAACTGATTGCGCACCTGCTCAATCACCGCGAACCGGGTGGCAAGCACGAACCGCGCCAGCGAGGGGGAGGGGCTCACGACGCCACCAGCGCCCCGGCGCGCAGCACGCCTTCCTCCAGGCGCCACAGGACGTCCAACCGATCGACGTCATAGGCGAGATGCGAGACCACCAGCACGGACTGGCCCGCGGCACGCAACTGAACGGCCAACTCCCAAAAGCGCAGATAAGTCTCCCAATCGAAACCCTGGTAGGGCTCGTCCAGCAGCAGCACATCCGGATCGTGCATCAGCGCCAGGGCCAGATTGAGCTTCTGCCGGGTCCCGCCGCTGAGCACCCCCACCCGCTCCTGCGCGAACTCGCGAAAGCGCAGCACCTCCATGATCTCCTCGGCCCGACGCAGGTCGGGCAGCGAGTAAGCGGCCTTGAACAGCTCAAGATGCTGGAGGACGGTGAACGCGTCGTTGAGGACCACCTGCTGCGGGCAGTACCCGAACCGTCCCTCGTGCCGCACCACCCCACGGTCGGGCCGCAGCTCACCGGCGAGAATCTTCAGCAGCGTGGACTTCCCCGCACCGTTCTCCCCCACGATGCCGACCAGCGCGCCCCGCGGCAGCTCGACATCCACCCCACGCAACACCGCCCGGCAGCCATAGGCGTGATGGATACCCGCCACCTTCATCAACGCCCCCTGTGATCAAACCCGGTCTCCCACCAAGAACGCCGCAGACAGCCAATGGTCACGCCGGACGGCAGATACGCGGTCGGAACAAGCGGCGCGAACCCACGCGTCACCGCACTCAAGTAGCAGAACGTCGTGCCGGTTCTGCCACTCCTAGGTTCGGGAATCGACGAACCCGCGCGCTTACGACCGGGCGGCCCAGAAGGTCCGCAGGCAGGAGCAGGGCCATCGGTACGTCGAGGAGAAGCTGATCTCCCTCGGAGCTCCGGTGCCGCCGGCTGGGTGCGATCCGGGCCTGTGGCTGAACGAAGCCCTGGAGGCAGTCGGCGTACGCCTTCTGAGGCACCGCGGAGCCCACCGCTATGTTTTCAGGCTCGGCAGAAATCGCCGCGAGCGCGAGCGCATCCGTCTCGGCCGGCCCGAGGTCCGGCCCACCCCCAGGTTCCCCGACCCCGAGGAACCCACACCAAGCGCCTCTTGAGGCTCATCCGATGCTGCGGGCTCACGCTCCCCTTTCCCGAAGCGGGCGCCGGCGCTCCCGTGTTCGGCCTCAACTCCGGACCGGCCGGGCGAGGCGGCCGGCCGGGGGTCGCAGGGTCCCCCGCGTACACCGAGAGCCGTTACCCTGCGGCCCGCACGGCGTGTTCCTCACACGGCGCCACCACGCCCGTTGCCTTCGCTCGTCCAATGCGCCCTGCGAGCCGGACGTATTGGTGCTAGGTGTGGCGGAGCTCCTTCGCGTCGAGGACAAGGAGCTCCAGCCCGGCGTCCGCGCAGAGCTCGCCGGCCTGCTCGCGGATCGCCTCGGGGACGGTGTCGACCGCGGCGAGGAGGTGGATGTCGGTTCCCAGGCGGGTGCTCAGCGCGATGTCGTGGGTGAGTTGGTCGGTCGTGAACTGGGACGCCGACGTCTTGACCTCGCCCGACAACACGCGCCCGCCGTAGAGGCCGAAGACATCGGCCTCGCCGCGCGACTGGTCGGCGAAGCACAGGTCCACGCCGGGGAGGAAGTAGGAGTTCGGCTCCTTCTTCGTCAGCGCGGCGATCACGAGCAGGTGAGGAAGAAGACCCTGGTCGCTGGCGCGGTCGACGAAGCTGTCGAGCCGGTAGAAGACGGAAAGGCCGTCCGCGGTGGTCTCGTAGCGGGATGATGCGGAGCAGCCCGGACACACCGGTCGGCGCTGCGTCTGCTCGAAGGGGTGGAAGGTGCGGACCCCGCACTGGGCGCAGTTGGTCTCCACCCCGCGTTCGATCCAGCCGAGTTCGCACAGGCGTTCAGCCGCTTCGGAGGCCCGCTGCGGCGGCAGGTCCAGTTTCGTGATGGGGCGGTAGCGGCGCTCGGCGCGGCCGCCCCACGTTGAGGCCAGCTCCACCAGGTGCGCGGCGTCGTCCGTCCCTTCGGCCTTGAGCTTCCGCAGTTCCCTGAGGAGTTCCTTGGACCGGGGCGTCGTGAGGGCGATCACGGCTTCGTGCACGCCCGGTTCGAGGAGAGCGGCGATGTCAGCCTGAGCCTGCAACGCGACCCCGAGCTTGCCCTTGTCCGACAGCGCGTGGCGGGCGCTCGCCTCCTCGAGCACGGCCTCGGTCGCCTGGGCGAGGGTGGGCACGGTGAGCCCGAAGGTGTACTCGTTCTGCGCGCGAGTGTGCAGTTGGATGCTGTCACCTCGCCATTGCGCGTTCGGCTCGACGAGCGAGGCGACGCAGTCGCGCCGGGCCAGGCCGTCGAGCGGGTTGCCCCACAGCCGGACCAGCGTCCAGCTGCCCTGGGTGTGGAAGTGGACGGGTGAGGTGAACCGGAGTGTGCTTGTGTCCCTGGTGAACACGTGCACGTCGAACGAGGTCGGCAAGCCGTACTCGCGGTCTCGCAGGAGCCACGGGCGCGGATCGAGGCCAGTCCGGTAGGTGAAGGGTGGCTGCCGCAGTTCCGGGGTGGGGAACTGTTCGCTGATCTTCACCTCGGCGTCTGTGCGCTGGAGTTCCAGGATCTCGGCGATCTCGTGCAGGTGCTCCTGGGGGACGTTCTTGCTGAGCAGCATCACGTCGGGGGCGAACTCCGCGGGTCGGGCGAGCATGCCGGCGAGCTGTTGGGCGAGGCCGATCCAGTGCTGAACCTCTCCGGTCGGCAGGAGCAGCATGGGCATCTGGGGGTGGCTGACCGGCCGTAGCGCGCGGGCGTTCCAGAAGGCGACGCAGTCCTCGATGTCGTCGGGATCGGTGACCCATACCGCCGCGGGCAGTGCCCCGATGGCGTTGCTGCGGTGCTCGCCAAACTGCGCGATCGTGCTCTGCAGATGGGTGGCTCCGTACATCTGGTTCCGGCCGTACTCGTCAGGCTGGCCAGGGCGGACGGCGAGTGTGGTGGGCCGCAGTTCTTCGGCCTGGTCCTCGTTGAGAAGGCCGGCAGCGGCGACTTGCCACAGCGGGGCGCCGCGCACGGCGACGACCGGCAGGGTGGACGGCTGCACGGGAAGGTTGACGTGCAGCGGGTGGCAGGTGAACCTCGCGGAGCCGGCCTGGTCGATCTTGGCGATCGGGACGCAGGGCAGGCCGAGGGCGTCAGCCGTGCGCTGGGCGAGGGCGTCGTCGACGTCCACGTTGACTACGGCTTCGACCTTCGCCGCGGCTACGGTCTCGCGCAGTTCGTCGGGGACCTCGCCGTTGTCCGGCACGGCGAGGATGGGTTCGGTCATCCCGCCCCACCGGGTGCTCGCTTCCTGTACGGCCCGGCGGAAGCCGGTGTGGCTGCCCGTACGGATGAGATAGGCGGCACGCGCCGGCAGTACGGCGGCGTCATCATCGACTGGCCGAGATAGTCCCTGCGATCCATGCGGACGATCCTCGCAGTGCCGGGCAGACGCCGCCGCCTCTTCGTCCCGCTGGAACCCCGTGCTCAGCGGCGCTCTGCACGGCGCTCGTTCCGGCGCTCAAGCCGTACGCATCCGACCACACCACTTACTCGTCTCTTAAAACTTGCATCACCCCACGCGGTTACGTATAGTCTTAAGAGTCAATTGGGTTGTCCCCGCTTCGCATGCCCCGTTCCCCGCCTACGGCGGTTGCTCCACGGCGCTGATCGTCCGGGTCTTCCCAGCGGCCCACCGCCCCGTACCCCTCCTGCACATTCGATCTCTGGAGCATCGACAGCATGACCCCCGATCACCCCGCACACCACCCAACTGGCGCTCTTCGGCCCGGCCCGTCCACGGCCGGGCCGGGCCAGCGACGAGGAGACGGCTCCGGTCGCCAAGGCCGGGCACGGCTTCCCTGATGGGGCGCTGGAACCCGGCGAGACCCTGTCGCCTACCGGGTTCGCGGGGGGCGAGGGATGGCACCTGGTGACGGTCGAGGGCTACGTGTACCGGGTGCGGCGCTGTGGCTGGTCGGGTAGCGATGACCTGTGGGAGGCCGGGCACGGGGAGGACACCTACTGGTGGAACGGTGACCTTGAGGACCGCGCGCTTTCCGCCCTGCTCCGCCGTATCCGGTGCGACGCACAGACCCGGGCGCGGTTCGCCGACGTGTGGGCCCGGTACGGCGACCGTACGGGCGAGGTCGACTGGTCGGCCGACGAGAAGCGCACCGAGGTGGAGGCGGGCGTCATGCTCGTCTCACGGTTCGGGGTGGCCGGTCTGCTGGTCGAAGCGCGGTGGGGTTGGGACCACGCGCGCGGCGGCGACATGGACGGTTCGACGCCGGAGACATGGCAGCGGCGGCAGGTGGACCACGCGCTCTACACGCGGTCGTGGTGTGCGTGGTCGTCCGGTCTCACGTCGCTCTCGAAGCGGCCGTTCGAGGTGCTCGCGGTCGTCACCGAGGCCGAGGACGAGAAGCCCACCTGTGCGACGTCCGCGCCGTTCGTCGGCAAGTGCAGCCGCAAGCGGTCCGGAGAGTTCTTCCGGGTGGCCGTGTCGGGCCCGACGGGGAGCGCGGCGAGATCGTCACGTGCGGCCGATGCCTGGCCGGTTGGATGCTCGACGGCGAGCGTCGCCACGGGCGCACCGCGCTGGACGTCGTGGGCCGGCTGGCCGGGGGTGACCCGTCGCCGAAGCTGTGCAAGCTCAACTGGCAGCAGTGGTGCGACCGCGCATCAGAGCTTGCCGGGCAGATGCTCGCGGACGCTCTGAGCGCCGGGCAGGTGGCGCCGTGGCCGTCCGCAGACATGGTGGAGCAGCTGCTCGCCGAAGCGTGCGAGAGGGCGACGAGCGGGCCAAGCGTGCCGCCCGCGCGACAGTGCGCGAAAAGCAGCCCAGGGCAGGCAAGAAGGTCCAGGACGCGGCGGCGGCCGCCGCAGTCGAGGAGCGCGCCGACCGTGCCGCGCTGGTCGCCGGGGCGTTCGCCCTGGACGCTGCGAGCTACGCCGAGATATGCGCGCACACCGACGCTAAGACGGCCGTAGAGGCGGCCCAGGCTGGGGAGTGGAGCAAGGCCGAGGAGGCGGCCGGGCAGGCGTCCGAGCACGCCGTAGACGCCCTGGACGCGGCCGAGGCCGCCGAGCACGCGGGCGTGTTCGTGGCCGAGGTCCGCGAGCGCGCTGACAAGGCGAACGAGCACGCGCGGGCCGCGTGTGAGGCGATCGTGACCGCGCGGGAGGCCGCCGACGCCGGGCCCGTCACTACCCTCCAGGTCCCGGCCGGCCCGGGGGCGGCGGATAGCGACGAGGCAGAGGCTGCGCCCAAGTACCCGCGCACGGTGGACGGTTGGGAGGTCCGCGCCGGGGGCTACGACGTGAACGAGCAGCCGCAGGAGTACGGCGGGAAGCTGCGCCCGGAAGTCGTGCCGGGGGCGTGGGTGATTCAGGACTTCCACGAGCAGCAGACCGCGCACCGTGTCGTCGACCTGTTCAAGAACGGGAATTGGATGGTGCGCGCCGGCGCCCACGAGGGCACCGAGCGTGAGTCGTGGCTGTGCGAGTCCATCGACCGCGTGAAGGTGGTCACGGATGCCGAGCTGGCCGACGCCAAGCGCTCCGCGTTCCGGCTGCAGTGGGGCCAGTGGCGGGGGCGCACGTACAAGGGGATCGCGACGCAGCACCGCGGCAAGTACGCGGCGTGCTGCATGTGCGAGGACTGCATGGGTCTGGAGATCTACCGGGGCGGCCGCCGTATCGGCTGGTGCACGACGCTGGACGCGGCGCTTGCGCTGTGGGTGTGGCACATCACGGGCGAAGAGGGCCCGGCGCCGGAAGCCGACGCGCCGCGCCCGGAGTTCATCCCGGGCAGCGTGGTCCCGCTTGACCGTGTGCCGGTCGCGTCGTGGGAGGGTCTGCAGGCGGCCGCCCAGGCCAGCGACGAAACGCCGATTGCGGCGAACACCGTTGCGACGGGCGTGCTCGAGTGGGGCGGCAAGTGCGACCTGTGCGGCAAGCGGTACGGATTCCTGATCACGGGTGAGCACGACGGGACGCCCTGGCAGGCTGACCGGTGGTGCCTCGGCCGTTACACCGACGCTCACGACGTGGCCCGCCGGCTGACCGGCGGCGAGCAGGACGCCGAAATTCTCGCCCTCGCCGTGGGCGGGTACAGCGGGATCTCGGACGCAATGGACACGGCCACCGAGGTACGGCGCGCTCAGGCCGCTCACGAGCGGGCGCAGCGCCTGTCTTACTGCGCATGGTGGTGCGCGGCCGTGCCGGAGGTCGAGGAGGGCCCGGAAGGCGCGGAGTGCGATGAGTCGACGTACCAGCACGGGGAGGCCGACGGGTACGCAATCGACGTCACCACGGCGTACGGGTACCGGTACCGCGTCGACCGCGACGGGCGCCGGAAGTCGCCGTTCGTGGTCCATGTGCTCAACGACCGCGAGCCGGGCGCGAAGGTGGGCGCGACCGCTCACGCTCGCGCGGCATGGGCCCTGATCCGCACGCACGCCGAGGCCGAGCTACTCGCCGAGTTCCCCGCCGCCGCTGCCGCCGAAGTCAAGGACCAGGGCGACGAGCAGCCCGCCGAGGAGGAGCTGCCGCAGTGCGGCAGCGGGCCCGCCCGCCTGCGGGCCGAGCGCACCGCCCAGCCGGAACCGGGCCGCATGGCCGTGCTGCTGCAGGAGCACCACGGGGCCGACTGGCGGCCGCTGTGCACTGGGCACGCCGGAACCGAGGGGCAGGCGGGCGAGGCAGACGAGGCGGCCGCCGTGGTGCGTCCCCATAGCTGCCCATGCAGAAATCGCTGGTAGTGGTTGGTGACGAGACGGCGCAGGTCCGACTCGGCCGGTCCATCGCCCGTAAGTTCGAGAGTGACTCGATGTGGCTCACCGGTCATGCGCAACGGCCTGGCCAGAGCATCGAACCCGCAGGCGTACTCGTCGGGCATCTCCCACCACCCTTCGGCCGAGGCGTGATCCTGCAGGACGTACATGTGGTGATCGTCATCGAAGAGGATCACGCGCCGGTCGGCATAGTCACGCGTGGAGTATGACTCAACCGTCGCGCAGGAGTGCGCGGACGCGGAGTGCCCGCCGACCGGATCGCGCGGGAGGACCGCTCCGTCAACACCGGCCAGAACCTCCGCTTCAGCGCGGCCCTCATGGACGGCACCACTCCCGGCCGTAGTCGGCCATCGCGTCCGCCTCGGAGCGGGTCTCGTCGTCGCCTTGGCCGCCCGAGACGACGAACACGACACGAGGCGTGTCCGGTGCCCGGGCGGCGTCGATCGCGAGGGCGTGCTCCAGCCTGCGGGTCAGCAGCGGGCCGGGCCGGTCGCCGTCGAGGCCGGCGCCCAGGACGACGACGTGGGTGGTTCCCGGCAGGGGGGTGCTGCGGCCCCGGAGGAAGACGTAGCCGGCGAAAACGAGGAAGAGCAGAGTGAGGTATCCCGCGGCCGCGTTGACCGCGATCACGAAGGCACCGAACGCCTCGCCGCCGACCGCGTGGAAGGCCGCGTCGAGGCCGAGCACCGCCAGCACCGCGCAGCCGGCGCCTCCCGTTGCCAGCAGGGCTGCCTGCGGTCCGTAGCGCCGGACGAGGAGGACGCCGTCGGCGAGTAGCAGCAGGCCCAGCGCGAGCGCCGGGAGCAGGGCGGCGACGGCGAGGACGGTGGCGATGGCCGGGTGGGCTGCCGTACTGCGACCGGCCACGCCGAGTCCGGCAGAGGTCGCCGCCAGGCTGAACAGGACGGCGGTGGAGAACCGGTGCGGTGCCGGCAGAGCGTTGAGGACGCCACCCGCGGCGAACGCGACCGCGGCGAGGTATTCGGGGTACTCCGGCATGTGCCGCACCGCTCCGCTCTCCCGCCCGCCGGGCCGCGCTGCCCGTACCCGCCCGTTCTCGCGCCGCCCCGCGGCTTTTCCGGATCCGTGCACTATGGGGATCCGCTCAGGGACGGCTGCCGGCCATCCTCCCAGACCCGCTGTGGTGCGCCGAAGCCGGGCGGGTGGTGGTGCCTTCGACGGCTGGCATGCGTGCCGGTGGTGGTGCTGCCCGGCCGGACGTGGACAGCGCGGTGTGGGAGCGCCGGTGATCAGCAGGGCGCCGCGGGCGGTTGTGCGGCCGGCGGCGGCGGACGGTTGTCCCGAGAAGCCTCGTTCACGGGCACTGACGTCCGCCGGCACCGACGACGCGGCTCAGATGCCGCAGGTAGGGGCGGACCAGTACGGGGAAGGGTCGAGTGCGACATGGGTGTGGTCGTTGTGATCGGGGTAGCCCGGACCGAGGATCTCCGAGAAGCCGTGCGTGCGGGCCTGCTGGGCGAGGCGGCAGAGGGTGGGCGCGCCGGTCAGATCGGCGGCGTCGCCGTACAGGTGGCGGCTGGTGGAGGAGCCACCGACGGCGCTGTTGCAGGCGTGGGAGCGGAAGCCGCTGGAGACGGTGAGCGGGACGTCCCCGAGCGTGTGACGCATCGCCTCCAGTTTCCACATGGTCTTCAGCGCGTTCGCCTTGGCGGTGCCCGCTGGGACGGCACCGCCCGACCAGTCGGAGTTGCAGCGGTTGAGTTCGGCGTAGGAGAAGTGGATCGGCGTGCAGTCCGCGTCCTGCAGCGCGTAGAGCTTGCTGAAGGTCGCCGGCCCCGCGACCCCGTCGGCGGCGAGGCCGTACGCGGACTGGAACGTGCGCACGGCGGCGGCCGTGCGGGCGCCGTACTGGCCGTCGTAGGAGAGGCGCTCCCCGGACGTGACCCAGCCCGCGACCCGGATCTGCAACTGGGTGACGTCGCTTCCGGAGGTGCCCTGGGAAAGGGGGCGGCTCCAGGTGTAGCACTCGTCGGCGTGTGCGGTGCCCGCGGTGGCGCCCACACCCACCACCAATCCTGACGCGAACATGACAATCACAGTGCAGAGGCGTGCGAACCGTCTGAACATCCAGACCTCCGGGTCGTCGGTGCGTCCACCGCTCACGCGCGGCCGTCGACCCAGCCTGAGCCCAAGTACTACGCGCGTCAACGGTGCGGCTTCCGTCAGGCGTCGCGCTTCACAGCGGGTTCGTACGGGGGTGGCTCGTCGGGTAGCCGCGTGAGGGGCGTTTCATCACGTCCCCGCAGCTGTCGTATCCCGTCTTCCCCAAGTCCTCGACGACGGAGGGCAGTTCACGGCCGCTCCCCTCGACTGCCACCCCCTTGCGGAACATGTCCACCTGGCCGGGGTCCGGGTACCACCAGGCCCCTGGAATGAGTCGGTTCGCCCTGGAGCTGCCACAACACGTCCATGGCCCGCTCAGGACAGGAACCCGTTTGACCCGTAAAGCAGTTCGCTTGCCATGTCAAGTACTTACATTGTGCCGCCGGAGATGATCGGATTCGGTCAATCTACTGTTCTGGAGGCACGGTGCAGTCCGCAACCCGAAGACCGGCAATGGCAGTTGCCGCTGCGCTTGTCGCCGCGCTGGTCACCCCGGTGGCCGCTCACGCGGGTCCTGCCGCCGGTGCGGCGGCTGCTTCTGGCAGCGACGGCAGCGACGGCAGCGATCGGCGAGAGCCCATCGCGGTGACGCTGATCACCGGTGACAAGGTGACATTCACTCAGGACGGCCCTCAGGCGGCTCCGTTGGTGAATGTGGAACGCGCGCCGGGAGCGCGGGGGTCGGTGCGGGTGGTCACCGAGGGCAAAGACACCTATGTCTATCCCGACGAGGCCATGGCCTACGTCGCGGCAGGACGGCTCGACAAGCAGCTGTTCAACATCACCCAGTTGGTGTCCCACCGCTATGACGACGCACACGCGAGTCGCCTCCCCCTGCTCGTCATCCGCTCCCAGCACGCCGCTCCCCCAGGTCACGGTGCTTCCCAAGGTTCCTCCCGCTCATCCCTCGGCACTGCGCTGCCGGGAACGAAGCAGGTGCTGAGCCTTCCGTCCGTCCGCGGAGCAGCTGTTCGGACCCAGCGGTCGAAGGCCGCCGCCTTCTGGTCCACTCTGACCGGCGGGCAGCCGGGTTCCCGGGCCGGCGCGGGGACCACCACGGACGCCGAGGGCGTCCCGTCCTTCGCAGCCGGTATCGACGAGGTGTGGCTCGACGTGAGAGCGACGGCAACCCTGGCCGACACCACGGCGCAAGTCGGCGCCCCTCGGGCCTGGGCGGCGGGGGCTACAGGCGCAGGTGTACGGGTCGCGGTGCTGGACTCCGGGGCGGACCTCACGCACCCGGACCTCGCCCCGCGCATCGTGGCCTCGCGCAGTTTCGTCGCGGACGAAGACGTCATCGACCGCAACGGCCACGGCACGCACACCGCGTCCACCGTCGGTGGGACCGGCGCAGCCTCCCACGGGAGGGAACGGGGCGTTGCTCCGGATGCGGACCTGGTCGTGGCCAAGGTCCTCGGTGACAACGGATCAGGTGCGATATCGGGGATCATCGCCGGAATGGAGTGGGCGGCGCGGACCGAGCACGCCAAGGTGATCAACATGAGTCTGGGTGTACCCGCCTGGCACACCCAGGATGATCCGCTCAGCGAGGCCCTCAACCGGCTCAGTGCCGAGACGGGTGCGCTCTTCGTCGTCGCCGCCGGAAACTCCGGGAGCAGCCCGCACAGTGTGAGCGCGCCGGGCACCGCGGACGCCGCGCTGACCGTGGGTGCCGTCGACTCCTCCGACCGGCTCGCACCGTTCTCCAGCGTCGGGCCGCGCTTCATGGACGAAGGCCTCAAGCCCGATCTGACCGCTCCCGGTGTGGACGTACTCGCCGCGCGCTCCCAGCACATGAACGGGGGCGGGGAAGGCTATTACCGTTCGGACAGCGGCACCTCCATGGCCGCTCCCCATGTCGCCGGGGCGGCGGCTGTGCTGGTCCAGCAGCACCCGGGGTGGACCGGACGCCAGGTCAAGGACGCGCTGATGAGCACCAGTGCGCCAACCCCCGCGTACACCCCTTACGAGGCCGGCAGCGGTCGCCTCGACATCGGCTCCGCGTCTCTCGGGGGCCAGGTGATCGCGAGCGGATCGGTGGACGCGGGGCTGGTGCGCTACGCGCCCGGCGGGCAACGGCAGCCGGTCAAGCGGAAGATCTCCTACACCAACACGACGGACCGTCCTGTCACCTTGCGGCTGTCGGTCGACCGTGGTGCCTCGCCCGCGGGGGTCTTCACGCCGGCGGCCGACAGCGTCACCGTACCGGCACGGGGAGTCTCGACGGTCGGCCTCGTGGCCAGACCGGAAGGGCTCGCCCCGGGCCAGTACGCCGCCCAGGTCACCGCCCGTTCCGCCTTCGGGGCCGTGCACACGGTCGCGGGGCTCTCCGTGGAGTCCGAGAGGCACAACCTGACGATCCACGTGAAGGACCGGGCCGGAAGGCCCGTCGACGGCGAGGTCGAGATCACCGGCAGCGACGGACAGACCACCGTCATGTGGGTCAGGAACGGGACGCTGACCAGCCGTTGGGCTCCCGGCTCCTACACCGTGGTCTCGGTCCTCGACGTGGAAGGACGCCGCGGTCCGCACTCTCTCGGATACGCGGTGCTGACCGCTCCCGAAGTCGACCTCACGACCGACCGTGTGGTGGAACTGGACGCGTCGCGCGCCCGCCGGGTCAAGGTGGACACCCCTGAGCCCGCGGCCGTCACCGCCAGCAGGCTCGACCTCTACCGCTCCTTCACCTCCAGTGAGCCCACTCCCGACGATGAGCGGGCGCTGCACCAGATCCTCATGCCGTCCGACCAGTACGACAGCCTGTGGGCGCTGCCGACGAAGAGCAGGGTGAAGAAGGGCAGCTTCGTCTTCACCACCCGCATTCGTGCCAAGCAGACCCCGCTGAAGATCACCTACGGCGGACACCATCTCGACGACACGCTGCTGGTGCAGCCCGGATCGGCGCCGTTCCGTGACGGAACCACGCATGTCGACGCCGTGTTCGCCGGCTTTGGCGAAGAGGCCGCGTACGCCGGCCTGGCCGCCCGCGGCAGGGCCGTGGTCGTCCGCGGCAGCGCAACCGTGACACCGAGGGAGCAGGCAGCCGCGGCACGCGGCGCCGGGGCGGCGATGCTCCTGGTGGTCAACGACGGCGTCGGGCGCAAGAGCGCCTGGTACGGCGAGCCGGACGGCACAACAGCCGGCTCCCTTCCGGTCGCCTCGCTCACGATGGACGAGGGCGAGGACCTCATCAAGAGGATCACGACCGCGGCGAAGAGCCGGACAAAGCTGGCGGTCGAAGCCCATCCCACCCCGCGCTACCTGTACGACCTGGCCGACTATCACCGGGGAGGTGTGCCCGAGGACCCCTCCGCGGCCACGGATCCCGGCAGCCTCGCCCGTATCGAGAACGACTTCGCCCCGCCCGCCGGTATGCAGATCAGGGAGAGCAGGGAAGACAGCCCGTCGTATGAGCACTGGCCTGCCGCCTACCCTTACGCCGGCTATGGGATGACGCGCGTGCCTCCGTTCCCGAAGGAGCCGGTCGCGCCGGGGCACCGTACCGACTGGGTGTCTGCCGGGAACGGCGTCAAATGGCAGCAGTACGCGTCCGTCGACGGCTGGTCCACGTTCACCGACGTGGTCGGCTATCAGCCCCGCAGTGTGCACAACGAGCGCTGGTTCGGGCCCGTCATCAGGCCGCGCATGGTCAGCTTCGAGGTCCCGCACCGGGTCGGCAACGGTATGGGCGGGATGATCGCGGGCTTCGGAGACGGGGGATCCGCCCACAGCGGCGACAGCTTCCTGATGTCGCGCAGCTTCTCGCTCCATCAGGGAGACAGGCTCCTGGCACAGAGCGGGCCACGGCCCGAGTTTGGAGTGGGTGACCTGGAACCGCAGAACCTTCCCTACCGGCTTGTTGTCGACACGGCGGGCAACAGCGACTCGCTCCGCTATTCCACCACCACCCACACGGAGTGGCGCTTCATCTCCGGCGCCGCGGAGAACAAGCCCGTCCCGCTGGTGCAACTCGACTACGCAGCCGACCTGGACCCGGCAGGACGCGCCCGACGCACATCACCCTTCTCCGTCACCCCGACCGTGCTCGGCGGCGGCTCCCCCCGGGACGCGGTCTCCTCGCTCGAGCTGGAGGTGTCCTACGACGACGGGGCGACCTGGCGGCATCAGGCCCTGCGGGAGAAGAACGGGACCTGGCACACGTCACTGAAGGCGGCCCCGCGCACCGGGTACGTCTCCATCCGGGTGGTGGCCGAGCAGCACAACGGCGGCGGCATCACCCAGACCATCACTCGGGCCTTCGGACTCAGGTGACCGAGGTGAGCGGCCGGTGTCACGCTCAGATGGCACCGGCCGCTCACATCGACGCGGGCGGCCACCAGGCCGGGCCGTCGGGCGTGTTGCGTGGCCGGCCCGGACCGGTCGTGGGGATGCGGAGGCTTCTCCAGGACCGGGCGAAGGGGACGGATGACTGATGGGCCCGGGTCAGTGGTGCGGCCGCCGGCGGTGGCGCGCGTATCGCAGCTCGCCAGACGGGCTCCCGCGCCCCCTTCAGGCAATCCTGGGAGCCCGTTGGTTTCATACCCCGTTGGGGGCGCGGCTTCCGGCTGCTACTGCGGGACCGGTGCCTGGCCGGAGACGGCCACGCCTGCCCGGCGGAAGTCCTCCAGAGTCGACGCTGTGGTGTCCGGGGCGACGCCGACCGAGTAGTCCAGGAGCACGCGGGCACGGAATCCGGCCTTGACGGCGTCCAGGGCGGTCGCGCGCACGCAGTGGTCGGTGGCGATGCCCACCACGTCGACTTCTTCCACCTTCCGTGAGCGCAGCCAGTCCGCCAGAGGGGTGCCGTGTTCGTCGGCGCCCTCGAAGGCCGCTCTTGGAGGCGCTGTGCGGCTCCAGGCCACAAGGGAGCTCCTGGCACCCCATGGCAATGAGCTCACCACCGTCAGCGGTGCGCTGAACGCCGGTCACTTTGATCACCGGATCCCTGATGTTCGCCGCGACGTTCAACGGCAGCCAATTCGACCGGCGCCTTGTGATGGCGGGCTATCCCCGACCTCATCTGATCGCGGCGAAGTTGGCCGGCCTCGGTGCGCGCAGCGACGGGCCGGGCGTGACTGACCACGGCTAGAGCCGCACGGCGCTCCGGGCCGCCGACACCCGCCGGGGACTCCCAACACCCCACATCGGAAGAGCGCGTGCGATGACCACGACGACGGAGCGGTACCGGTTCGGACAGGCCGGCGAGGACGGGCGCACGCCTGTCTATGTTGACGGCAGCGACACCCCGTCGGGGGTCATCGCTCGCGACGGGCGCGGGAAGCGACGGTGGACGGTCCGCGCGATCCTGGGCGCCACCGGGCACGGCGGCGGGACATACCGCGTGAAGCGTCGAGTACCCCCTCACGATAGCCGCGGAGGCCGACCCCTTCGTGCTCCCCAACGGAAGGCCGGTGGCAGAGCAGCCTCTTGCCAGCGCACCCGACGCCACGGTGCGCATGGCCTCGCTGCGTGGCGTGGACGCGGCCCACCTGGTCCTCGCCGGCGTCGACCTGTCGGGCTGCCTGTTCACCGGGACCGTGCACCTGGACCAGCTGCGGCTGGAGGGCACCTGCTCCTTCGACAAGGTCCCGCTCAACACGATGCGCCGGCACCCCGTACGGTTCACCCAGCGCCGCACTCTCGCCGAAGAACACCACTGGCGCGCGAGCCGGCCGACAGCAGTCCGGGGCTGGAACGTGGCGGTGTTCGACGCCCGACGCGTCGGACCGGCGCAGCTGGCGCCGGTGTACCGGGCGCTGCGCAAGGCGTTCGAGGATAGCAAGGACGAGCCGGGGGCGGCGGATTTCTACTACGGCGAGATGGAGATGCGCCGCCACGACCGCACCGGCACCTCCCCCGCCGAACGCGGACTGCTGCACGGCTACTGGATGCTGTCCGGCTACGGCCTGCGCGCCTCCCGGGCCCTGGGCTGGCTCGCTGCCGCCATGCTCATCACCATCATGCTGCTGATGGGCTTCGGGCTCCCGAAGGACTCCCCGAAGCAGGAGGCGACCGGCACTGTGCCGTCCGGCGGCGGCAGGGTCACATTCGAGATCGACAAGGCTGATCCCCAAAACCCCACAGGGAAAAGGTTCACCGGCGAGCGCTTCGAGAAGGCCCTGAACGTCACTCTCAACTCGGTGGTGTTCCGCTCCTCCGGCCAGGACCTGACCACCGCCGGCACCTACATCGAGATGGCGTCCCGCGTGACCGAGCCAGCCCTGTTGGGCCTGGCGGTCCTGGCCGTCCGCAACCGCGTCAAACGCTGACCCCAGCGCTTCCACGGCAGGGCTCGGCAGAATCGGGCAGCCAAATCGGACACTGAAGCAACCAGTGCGCCCGGCGCGTCATGAACCGCCGCGCGGAAGATTTCAGCGCTCAGGTCACAGCCTCGCCCACTGGAATCTTGCATGCGGTCCGACAGCGAGGCGCTTATCTCTGCGTGCCGCATAGACGGTCAAGTGATGTTCGCGATCGCGCCGGAGGGGATGGTCATCCGCCGGCGCCGGCTCCCTGCGGCGCTACTTGCCGAGCGGGTCGAGGGGCAGCGTGACGGCCATCCATGGCACGGCGGCATCGCGGAAGCTGTGCCCTACGGGATTCAGGCCGGTCGACTCGGCGAGGCTGAAGATCGTCACCATGATCATTTCTGATCCGTCGGCGACAGATGCGAGGTGCGTCCCGCAGCTTATCTCGGCATGATGAGGTGTCTCAGAGATCGCGAACTTATGCGGTCTCTCTACGTGTCTCACCGGAAGTCAGGAGAGCGGCTTGTCCCACGCCGTGGAGGAAGCAGTCGCCGAGGCGGTGGTTGACAGGCATCGCACCGTTGTGGGTCTGGCAGCCGTGGACCGCGCCGACGCAGCCGGGGTTCTGCACCGGGCCGGTGTGGAGGAGGGGCAGCGATTCATCCTCGGGCCGGACGGCTCCTACGACTTGGATCTGAATCGGATGATCCGAGACCTGCCGAGTTGGGGTGTGCGTTCGGCCAACGGTTAACAGGCGTACTGCTCGGATCTGACGCTCGTCTGCCGATTCCTCCACGAAGGCAGGGGCAGCAAGACGATCTGGGAGATGACCGGAGCGGACCTGCGTGCTCTCAAGCAAGCCCGACTCTTCGCGGCGGACCCCGACGAACGGATCGAGGTCGTCACCTGGAACCGGATGCTGGCCTCGCTCGACAAGTGGATGGCGTAGTCCCTGGTGCATGAGCGCCAGCGTCACGTTCAGCTTCTGCCGCGTGCCGCCGCTGAGCACCCCGGCCCGCTCATCGGCGTACCCGGTGTAGCCCAGCACCTCCATGATCTCCTCTGCGTACCGCACATCGGCCAGGCGGTACGCCGTCTGGAAGAACGTCAGGTGCTGCCGGACGGTCAGCGCGTCATTGAGGACCACGTGCTGCGGGCAGTACCCGAACCGGTCGCCGTGACGGACGGAGCCGCGCGTGGGCCGCAGCTCACCAGTAAGGATCTTCAGCAGCGTGGACTTGCCGGCGCCGTTCTCTCCGACGATCCCGCACAGTGTCCCGGCCTGCAGCCGCAGATCAACGCCTTGCAAGACCACGCGCCGCCGGTAGGCATGGTGCACATCCTTGACTGCCACGCCCGTCTTCCCCCCGTACACCTGAACCGACCGCGACCGAATGGCCTAACGATCACGAGGCGGAATGGGCACGGCATCTCACCCCACCGGGTCCGGCCTTTCTGACCTGCAACCACAACGCGTTCACCGTGCTGTGCACGCCGGACCGCGAGCGGGTGCTGGCGGCGGCCGCCAGCACCTCGGAACGCTCCCGCTGCAATCCAGCCCGCCTCGCCGCCATCCAAATGCGTGCTTCGAAAGCCTGAGCTGCCGCCTTGGGGCACCCGCTGAAGAATCGTCTTCGGGCCGCGCGGCGGCAGCGAACGTTCTTCCCAACCGACCCTCTTCGGCCACGCCCTTGGCAGCGGAGGGCCGTGTCGATCTCACCCCCGACGTCGTTATGGAATCGGACAGGGCCGGTTCCGGCATGCGGAGAGGACGGACTTGGAGCCGAGGATGTGCACCACGCCTGCGCTCGGCGTGCAGTCCTGCAGCCTGTCCCGCCACTGACGCGTTGCTGCTCAGCGGCCTTACCGTTCATGCCTGCGAGGAGCCGACTTGTCCCAATTGCTGATCCAGCCGCTGCCGTCTCCTTCCGCATTTCCGGCTGCCCTTGGGCACTTGCTTGTCGGGCCGCGGTACATGGAGCGCCGTTTCGCCCGGCATGGGGAGGTCGTCCCTGATTGGGCTCCGGGCCCGGGCCGCATCGTGTGGCTGCGCGATCCGCAGCACATGGCACACGTCCTTCGCAGCCCAGGGGTTGAGACGAGTGCGATGGGGCGATGCATCGGACGTGCCGTCGGTGCGTCGACGCTGTTGCTGCAGCTCAATGGAGAGCAGCATCGTGCTGTGCGTCGCGTGTTCGCGGCCAGCGTGCGTGGCCAGGCCCTTGGCCGCTGCCGGAACAGCATCGCGGTAGCGGCCCGGGAGATGGCGGCTTCCTGCCCCGACGGTGTGCCGTTTCCTCTCCTGCCTTTGCTGGACAGGGCTGTCTTGCAAGCCAACATTGCCTCGTGCGTGAGCATTGACGATCCTGGTGAACTGCGTGTGTGGAGCGACGCTGTCCAGCGCGTGCGGAGGAAAGCGGCCAACCCGTTGGCTGCGTCTCATGCCGTGGGCTTTCCCCTTCCCTATCCGCCGGCGCGCTGGGCACGTCAGAAACTGAGCGGGCTCATCAGGGGGGAGATCGCCCGTCGGCATCGCGCGGGTGTACCGGGCGACGACACGCTGGGGCAGATGCTGGCGTCGAAGGAAGGGATCATGACGCAGGACGTGGTGATCGACCAGGTCACCCTGTACCTGATTGGTGGTCAGTCCGCGAGCCTCGCCGCAGCCTGGGCCGTGGAACGTGCGCTCCGGCACCCGGACGCATGGGCCAAAGTTTCCGCGGAGGGGGCCTCCCAGGACGGAAACCCGACGCCCTACACGGACGCCGTCATCAACGAGGCTCTGCGGCTGCGTCCGCCGATCCCCACGACCCCCTTCTATCTTCACCAGCCCTGTGATGTCGGAGGCTACCGGGTACCGGCCGGCACGTGGGTCGTGCTGAGCATCTGGGGTCTGCACCACCGCCCCGATCTCCACTCTGATCCCGAGACCTTCCGCCCCGAACGGTTCTTGGAGGACCCTCCGGCCCGCGGCACCTGGCTGCCCTTCGGGACCGGGCCGCACGGTTGCGTCGCCACCCAACTTGCTCTCGTCCAGGCCCGGGAGCTCATGCACACCCTTGCTCGCCGGGGCAGCCTCGAGCCGGCCTCACGCCGAGACGAGGAGGTCAAGCACCGATCGGGCTCGGAGATCTACCCAGGCCAAGGCTGCCGCGTCATCCTCCACACGCGACCCTGAGCGGTCTGTCATGCGTACCGCGACGCCGGGGCTCTCCCTGGTCCTCAAGGCGGATGTGAGCTGAGAACATGACGGCCTGATAGTCCAGGACGCAGGGTTCGGGACACCGCCTTTCACCCGCGTCCTGGTGCAGGCGCCGCGCGCCAGTCACGGGCTGGCATGCAAGCGTGGCGCAGCCGTGGAGGGGGCGTAGTCGGGGTGCTCTTGGCGCAGGATGGTTACGTCGGCCGTCGCTGGTTTCGACGGCCACCCGATCTGTAGCGGTGCCTCACCACGGAGCTCATCGCCGCCGTTGTTGGGCACCGACCAACCGCGCTCCGCACCGCGGGCGGGGTCGAAGACGCTCATGCTGCGGCCTTGGACGAAGGTGGTGGCCCCGGGGAGCCTGCCGTCGGCCTGCGGTGCCGTTGGCGGTCATGGGTGGGGGGCGAGGTGGAAGACGCGGATATCGCGGTGGGGGCGGGCTCGTGCTGCGTAAGTGTCGTAGATCGGCACCGTGGTGAGGATGCGGTTCCGGAGGAGCGTTTTGTCTTCCTCGGTGAGCTGTCGTGCGGTGACGGTGATGGTGCGGTTCTGGTGGGTGAGACGGGCGGTGGGGGTGTGGAGGAGGTTGGTGCTCCAGGCGGGGTGGTGGGGTTGGCCGAAGTTGCTGGCGACGACGAGCCAGCTGCCGTCCCTACCGTGGTGGGCGCACAGGGGGGTGGCGCGCTGTTGGCCGGTTCGGTGTCCGGTGGTGATCAGGATGACGGTGTCGATGAGCAGGCTGCTGGGGAGCAGCCGTCCGCCGGTGAGTCGGTGTACGGCGAGGTCGTATGCGGGGAGCAGGCGGGGGGCGAGGGCGGTGAACAGGCGGGTGCGGCCAATGCGGAAGATGAGTGGGTGCGGCATGCGGACGCTTTCATGAGGTGCAGCGGGCGGTAGGGCTCGTCCTGGTGGGGACGTGGATCGGGGGCGCCGGTGGGGGGCCAGGCGGCGAGGGCCCGTTCTGCCATGGCGGTGATCGTCAGCGAGGGGTTGAGGCCGAGGTTGCCCGGAATGAGGGAGGCGTCGGTGATGTGGAGGGTGGGGTAGCCGTGTACGCGGTGGTAGGGATCGGCGACATGCCGGTCGGGGGCGGTGCCGGTGGGGCAGTCGCCCATCAGGTGCGCGGTGATCGGAACCTTGAACAGGGTGGAACAGCGCACGGGACTCCTCGATCTTCCTGCCTGTGGCAGGTCAGCACGACAACATCACCCAAGGACACAGTCCTGCCACCAGTGCCGACTACACCCGAGAAGTAAACGACGCAGCAACGCGCCGGTTGCGCCAGCCGAGGTGCCCACAGTCAACGCCCCACACCCGTATGGGGAGTTTCGTCCGTGTCTCCACCGATCTGTATTCGTTAGGCGATCCGGGCCGCCCCGCGCCCGAAAATCATCTCGCCTTCATCCGAAGAGCACCTGCGGTGGCATCTCGTCTCACCCTCAAGCGCACCGCTCTCGCTACAGCGGTGGCCCTCCGCCGCCATCCTGGCCGCTTCGTCGTCCCAGGCCCAGACCTCGCCGTCCCAGACGCCCGTGACAGTATCCCAGCAGGCCGGAGCCCTGCAGATGCTGACCGCGGCCTCCCGGGCGCAGGCCGCGCCGCTGCCCCCCGGCCTACTCGGGAGCCATCTTCAAGACCGGGGACAGGGTGTGCCGCAGCAGACCGCGCCGAACTTCGAGCGTTCCCCGGGAGAGATCCAGGCCCGTGGTGTGCAGGGTCCGGATCTCCTTGCCGGGCAGCGCGTGAACGGCGGCGAGGACCACCACCAGGCGGCCGAGCGGTGTCGCCGCCTGGTCGAGCAGTCCCATCAGCAGGTCGGAGGGGATCGACTTCGGGATGCCCTTGAGGTGGCGGGCGGTCGCGGTCAACGGCGGCTCGCCCGCCGGTGCGCTCCGCAGTCGGGCCAGCACCGGGGCCCAGCCCCGCCGGATGGTGAACAGCGGCTCCTGCTTGGGGCGCGTGTGCAGGGCAGGCCGCCGCTCGTCGAGACTGTGATCATCCAGTCACGTTGGCGCCGAGCCGACCAGGCCCGCGCGCAACGCTGCCACTACGCCACCCGCGACAAGCGAGATCGCGAACCACGGCTGTAGTACCAGGTGGGTGACTGCCTCTGTCGTGTGTTCGAGTCCTGCGACTTGCTAATAGCCCCCGCCCCTGGCGCAGAGCTTCGAGGGGCTTGGCCCGTGTATTTGTGATCTTCCCGTACACGATGCCGGTCACGTGCACGGCTTGAGACACGAGACACATGGACACACATTCTGCTTGCATAACGCAGCGCGGGCAGAAGCCGCGGCGCAGGGTTGGCCAGGTCGCGAACCAGGTCGGCTCGCCGGCGGGGCCCGTCCAGGTCAGGTCCTCGACGCGGAATCCGACCCACGCCACCGCTGGCGAGCCGGAGATACGCGTGCAGTGCTGGCAGGAACACAGGTGGGGGTCGTGCGGGGCGCCGGCCACCTCGTAAGCGATGTCGCCGCACTGGCAACGGCCCGTCCGTCGTTCAGACGTGGTGGTCGGCCTCATCATTCGAACATCTCCCTCGGTGTAGCACGGACGTTGGGGCGTCAGTGTGCTACGGGACGGGAGGATAGGGCTGGCGTTCGGGAACCATGGCCCCGCAAGCGGGAGCATGTTCACTCCTCGCGGTGAACGGTACGGCGCTGTGACGACCTCTGGCGAAACACCGGCGCCCGTCCCAGGGTGCTCTGGGACGGGCGTCCGCCTGATTCACCTCCGGCCGAGGGGAAGGTGTACCCCGGTGGTTCGCGGAGGACGGTAGGTTGCGCTGACCCCGGCCCGGGCAGCCAGGCCAGTCACTCCGAGCGCCGAATGCCTGCTTCCGGCCCCCTCTCCACCGCAGGTTGAAGCGCGCTCGAGCTGGTACTCAGAACCGGTCCGCGATGTTCTTGTCCTTGAGGATCTTGTTGGCGGTTGGCACCCACCAGAAAACGCGGCCGATCTCATCTGTCCCGTCCGAGGCTGTGAAGTGACCCCTGTGGAGAGCCATTTCGATCGACGAGTTCTTGACGCCCAGCTTCGCGGCCAGGTGGTTGGTGTAAACCCGGCGCCGGCCCGAAGCAGGGTCGATCGTCGGGGCGACCGGTAGCCAGCGGCCGCGGCCCTTGCTCGCGATCTCCTCGACGATGTGACCGGTGTGGTCGAGGTAGCCCAGGGCTTTGCCTAGAGCCAGAACGACCTTCACCGGGAAACGCGGCGTTGAGGTCACCAGGATGTCGTTGCCTAGGTCGATCCCCAGCGCTTCGGCAACCACGTGCAGAGCTGGCTCGTTGGCCGGCGCCTTGCCCTCCATAGCCTTCTGCGCCGGCGGCTTGTGCCACTTTTGCGCGGCTGTGCGCGACTTCAGCCCTAGCGCTCGACTGATCTCGCTCAGGCTCAGCGGTTCTGTCCGCTTGGTCAGGTCGATAACGTCTACGTCGTCCGTGCTACTCATCTCTAACAATCCTGTCTCTTATAGCTTGCGTCGGGTCGACGATACGACAGACTGTGGGTGCTTCGTTCCCGGCGGGGCCGAGGCCGACTCGGTCTGGTGGCCGGCTGGGGCCCCGGCTGAACGCTTCCGCCGGCAGGGCGGGGACCGGCCTGGCCGAGCGCTGGTCCGCTACGGCCGGCGCCTGGCCCCGGCAGCGTGCCACCGGACGCGGTCGACCTCGCGCAGCGCCGCGAGCACTCGCCCAGCGGTAAGCGGCAGGTGCTGGTCGGTGTACTCGAAGGCCCAGGCCTTGTGGGCGTAGCAGGTGGTCCGCTCGTCGGCGGGCATTCCCGCCCCCCCCCCAGTGCATCCTCGCGTGCGATCGTCCGCACCAGGCTGTTCGTCATGACGGTCCCGCCTCCTTCACGTTCGTAGTTCGGTGCTCAGGAGCCGAAGGTGAGGTCTTCGCAGCGGCAGCCGGCGATTCCGCAGGGGAGTCGGCCGCCGACGACCCGGCGGGCGTGGACGGGGCCGAGGTGACCGCACGTACAGCGGGCATTTGGAGCGACGCCGGTTTTCATGCGGCGCGTCTCGACCTCCGCCAGAGCCTGGTTGCGCTCGAACTCCTTGCGCGCTTCGCTCAGGCCGAGCTCGATGGCGGTGCCGTCGAGGGAACCGTCGAGATCCGTGAGGTCGATGGCCGCCAGGGCGTCGGCGAGGTCCGGGGTCTGGGTGGCGTACGTCGCCAGGGTCTCCCAGGCACGGGTCTGAGTGAGGGCCTGGTCGGCGGCCCGGGTGTACTCGCTGATTTTGATCTCGGTGCTCATCGATACGGCTCTCCAAAGGCGAGGAGCGGCGGCCGTCGTGAAGGTCCTCCGCGAACCCTAGCAGAATGTGACTCTTAAGACTCTATGGGTGACGCGACGTGAGCGCAAGCCTTAAGAGTCGTTCGGGTACGAGTTGGGCGCCCGGGCCCGGGGCTGGGAATGCCGCCGGGCGGCTGCTGCTGAGTCCGCGGGCAGCGTGTCTACGGCCTCATCGCAGCGGCGCCGAGGGACATCACGCCGAGGGGAGGTGTCTCTGGGCCTTGGCGGAAAGCTACTGGTCGGACTCATGGGCCCGGGGGTGGCGTTGGCGCCAAGGTTGTGCGCGGACTTGTACCCGCGGCCACACCTCGGGCTTCCGCACCTCGATCACCGCCTCGTCGCGTTCCAGCACCCGACGGGCCGGCACCGGGCAACCCCAGCCATGCCGCCGCAGCAGCCGCCACACACTTGGACGGCGTAGCCGACGTGGAACAGCCGGCCAATCAGCAACTCCACGCGCTTCCCCGCTTCAGCTCCCCCTCCAGCCGCTGCCACTGGGCGGGTGACAAACCATCGACCCTGCCGACCCCAACGCCGCGCCGGAGTTCCTCGTCGCTGCATGCTGTGCCGTCATCGGCGACGAGGGCCGGGACAGGGAAGCGGTCGAGGATTTGCCAGTAGCGTGCGATGTAGGCGTCTTCTATGGTCTTGACGCGGGCTTTGGCGGCGCCGGCTGAGCTGGTGATCAGTGCGATGAGGTCAACGACTCCAGTGCCGAAGGCGACCCAGAATTCCGTGTAAACGTTGTGGTGTCCTCAGGTGGTAGGGGAGCGGCAGTGCCGCCCGAAGGAGCAGCGCCGGGCGAGTGTCGGCGCTGTCATAGTCGAGCGGTCCAGATTGTGAGGCCCCCCGGATGAACCCACGGGGGAGCCGTCGTTTCACCTTCGTTCGCAAGGGGCTGTCAGCGCCCCATGTCAGGCCCTGTCACCAGGGTGGGCACGGCGCGCCACTCGCCTTCCTCGGGTCCACGAACTCCTCCCGGAACACGTCCAGGGAAGCCCTGAGCAGAGGAATGTCGATCTCCGGGCGGACGTAGCTCAGTCTGGCCGAGTTGTCGTCCATGCGGAACTCCAGCAGGAGGTCTCCCCGCTTCCCGTCAATCATCTCGACGACTTCCATCGACTCGTAGTCGTTGTAATCACTCAGGATCACCAGAGCCATGAACTCACGCCCTTGGACGGAGAACGATCTCATAGCCATCCCTCGAACTGGACTTGCCCGCCGCGCATGCTCCATCGGGCACCACGTTGTGTCACATCATCCTCCTGAGGGAAGCTGGTCCTTCGCCGATCCGTGTCTGCTCACCGATGAGGCCCGCCAGGTGTCCGCGTGGCTGCGCGCTGTGGCCGCAGGGACG
>NZ_JBVIQK010000037.1:0-37028 GCF_055577115.1 Streptomyces sp. NPDC033216
GGGGTTCCCCCAACACCACCTGCTTGTGTTGCCCACCCCTCCCCCCTCTCCCCCCCTCTCCCCCCCCCCCCCCCCCCCCCCCCCCCCCTTTTTTCCCCCCCCCCCCCCCCCCCCCCCCGGGGGGCCGGTGCGGCCGCGGCCGTCACCGAACGCCATGAAGGCAACCCTTCCGACGTGGGCGAGGATCTGTGGCCCGCCATCACGTCCTTCGTCGAACAGAGCTCCCTGCTTCCCTACGACGACCCCGCCGCCCATCTCGGACCGGTCAAGGGTCGCCGGAGCAGGTCAGACACTCAAGACCATCCAGCAGATGACTGATGGATGACACCAGTGCGACTGGATCCGCATCAGCCCAGGAACGCCGTCAGGTGTTCGTTCAGTTGCTGCGGCGCGGTAAGGGGCAGCGAGTGGTGGGTGGCTCCGGGCAGTACCACCACCTTGCCCTGCGGGAGCTTCCGGCAGGCTCGGTCGGCGACCTTCCCGGCATGGTGGGCGCGACTGTGCTCCGCGAGCAGGACCAGGACGGGCATACGAAGGTCGGCCACCCGGGGGCGGGAGCCTGTGATCAGCTTGCGGCCGGGAGCGGTGGCGGCCAGGGCGTACAGGCGCTGCCAGGACTTGTCCGGGTGGGTCCCTGCCGTCTCCCATGCCAGGAAAGCGGCAGCGCGGGCCTGGCTGGGGCGGAGGAGAAGGGGCAGTGCGCGCAGCAGGTAGCCGGGCCTGAAACCGGCGAAGACCTGGGTGGGGTCGAGGAGGGCGAGGCGGTTGACCCGCTGGGGTGCGTGGAGTGCATATCTGACGGCCAGCCAGGCGCCGTACGAGTGGCCGCACATGTGCGTACGGGTGAGGCCCAGCCCATCCAGCAAGGAGTCCAGCCACGCGGTCAGGTCGTCGGCGCTCTTCAGAGGTGTGCCGCCGCTCCGGTCGGTGCGGCCGGCCTCGCCCAGGAGATCCACGGCATGGATGCGGTGACGCCGGCCCAGAGCCGGTGCGTTGGCGAACCAGACCAGACCGGTGGCGGAGCCGCCGTGCAGCAGCACCAGCGGGGCGCCGTCGGCCGGACCGTACACATGGACCCGGGTGCGCCCGTAGGGGGTGACGATGTCGCGCTCCTCGGTGGAGTGCGGCCAGTGGCCGCGGAGTTCGTCGTAGGCGAGGTCGAAAGCGGTCCGGGACACTGGGCTTTCCTCTCGTCGAGCGATAATCTCGGTGAGCGAGATACTACGCATGGGTCCCAGGGAGTGTGAATGAACGACCAGAGTCCGGTGATGGAGCTGGTCCACGTGCTGCGTGCGGTGACCGTGGAGTTTGACCTGCTCGGCGCCGAGTTCGCCGCGCGTCACGGTCTGCACCCCACCGACGTACGCGCGTTGATCCACCTGCTGGACGCGGCGCGGGAGGACATCCCTGCCACGCCGGGATGGCTCGGTCGTCAGATGCGCCTCAACTCGGCCGGTACCACCGCCCTGGTCGACCGGCTGGAGCGGCTCGAACTGGTCAGGCGCACCAAGGACACCGTCGATCGGCGACGCGTGCTGCTGGAGGTGGAGGCGAAGGCGACGGAGCTCGGCTGGTCCTTCTTCGGGCCGGTGATCGCCGAGGTGGTGGCGGTCGCGGAAGGCTTCGACACGGGCGAGCTGGAGACGGTGCGTAGCTTCCTGACCGCGGTACTGCATTCCACCCAGCAGGCACGAGCGACCTGATCGGTGCCGCTGCGCGGCCACGACAGGCAGGGCGAGGTGGCGCGAGGGGGAACCGCTCCCACCTCGCCGCCGCGGACCGACTACGCGCCGACTGCCCTCTTGTCGCCCGCCTTTGGCCACCTTTCGCCTGCCTTGTACAGGGCGATCCGCCATGCGACCGAGGACCAAGATCAGCACACCTCTACTGCCAACGGGGGCAGAAATGGAGATCGTGAGATGGCCACTCAGGTGTCACCGACGGTGAACGGACGTCGTCACTCTTTATTTCCTCAGGACCGCAGTCGCTCTGCAGACGCTGACCATATTTCTGCAAGCCGTGTCCGCCGGTCTACTGCTGACCTCCGCTTACGGAGAGACCCTGCACAGCGTGGGAGCCCGTGTGATGTAGGGCAGTTGATCTCCAGATCGCCGCGGCGCGCGGGCGAGTAGGGCCGGGGAGGGGACGCCGTAGGCGGGCGCCGTGCCAGACAGCCTGAACGTGCTGCTGGCATGCGTGGGCGTGATCGCTGCCAGCCGTGCGCGCGGCGAGTGATCACATGCCGGTAGTGGCCGGGGCGGTGACCTGATCGCCGCGGGGCCGGCAAGGCCGCGCAGGCCGCTGGAGGTGCTTGGACTGTCATCGTGGCTGAGCTGTGCGAGAGGCCGGAATGGAGTGTCTTTGCACGGTGATCTGCGTTGTACTGGCCGTGGCGACGACTGGTAGTGCGTGTGGTGATCCCTGTCCGCCGGGATCGTGGCGGTTGGCGTTGGGCATTCTGATCTTCACTCGCCGGACTCGTGCTGGTTTGCGGGCGTTGGCTGCCGTATGACTGGTCTCCCTGATCCTGCTCTGCCCTGGGTGATGTCGCAGCGTCGGGACGGTGGCCGCCGCGGGGCTGTGGAGTGGTGGCGTGACGCAGTCTGCTATCAGGTGTACCTGCGTAGTTTCGCCGACGGAAACGGCGATGGGGTCGGGGACCTTGCCGGGCTGCGCCGACGCCTGCGCTATCTGTCCGAGCTGGGTGTGGACGCCGTGTGGGTCAATCCCTGGTATCCCTCCCCGATGGCCGATGGAGGTTACGGCGTCAGCGACTACCGGGCTATCGATCCCCTGTTCGGGAGTTTGCCCGAGGCCCGCGCGCTGGTTGAGGAGATCCACGCCTTGGGGCTGCGCATCCTGATCGACCTGGTGCCCAATCACACCTCCTCGCAGCACCCCTGGTTCGGCGAGGCGCTGGCCGGCGGCCCCGGCTGCGTCGAGCGGGACCGTTTCATCTTCAGGCCGGGCCGCGGGCCGGGCGACGGGCTGCCGCCCAACAACTGGCGGAGCGTCTTCGGCGGCTCCGCGTGGGCCCGGGTCGTCGAACCCGACGGCATGCCCGGAGAGTGGTACCTGCATCTGTTCACGCCTGAGCAGCCCGACCTCAACTGGAACAATGCCGAGGTCCGCCGGGAATTCGAGTCGGTCCTCCGATTTTGGTTCGATCACCCGCCGTCGGCGATGGTCGGGGCGCCGCGGCAGGCCCGGTCGACGCCGGACTCGGTGAACGCCCGGCAGTCGTCGCGGCTCCCGGGCAGTGGCAGGCCGATGGCCACGACCAGGCGGCTGCCGGCGACGATGACGAGAACGCGATGCGCTGGTGCTCCTTCGACTGCTCGCGTCCCCCGCGAACAGGCCACCGTGGGCGCCCTGCGCAGGGCCGCGGGGGACCACGACGTCTCCGTCAAGCCCCGCAGCCACCAGACCGTCACCCCAAGCGGCGCTCGCCACGGCACAGACGACGGGCGGCGCGCGCCCGTAGTCGCCGGCTGACCGGGTCCGCAGCCCGGTCAGTCCCGCTGTCCTCCGGCGCGGACCAGGCCGGACTCGTAGGCGATGACGACGAGCTGGGCGCGGTCGCGGGCGCCGAGTTTGGTCATGGCCCGGTTGGCGTGGGTCTTGACGGTGACGGGGGTGACGAAGAGGCGTTCGGCGATCTCGTCGTTCGACAGGCCCCCGGCCACGAGGGCCATCACCTCGCGTTCCCGGGGAGTCAGCGTGGCCAGCCGGTGGGGGTCGACGAGGTCGCTGGGGGCGGGCTGGGCGAGGATGCGGCTGATGAGGCCCCTGGTGGCCGCGGGAGAGAGCAGCGCCTCGCCGGAGGCGACGAGGCGGACGGCGTCGAGAAGCTGCGCCGGTTCGACGCCCTTGCCGAGGAAGCCGCTCGCGCCGGCCCGCAGCGCCTCGATGACGAGCTCGTCCTCCTCGAACGTGGTCAGGACGAGGACCTTGACGCCCGCAAGGTCCTCGTCCTGAGCAATCAGACGGGTGGCCTCGATGCCGTCGACCTCGGGCATTCGGATGTCCATGACCACGACGTCGGCACGCTCGGACCGGGCCAGCCGAGCCGCCTCCCCTCCGTTGGCGGCCTCCCCGACGACCTCCAGGTCCGGCTGCGCGTCGATGAGCAGCCGGAAGGTGCCCCGGAGCAGCGCTTGATCGTCGGCGAGCAGGACGCGAATCGGCATGGGAGAGACTTCCTCACAGGGTGTCAGTCGGTGGCGGGCCGAGCGTGATCGGCAGTTCGGCGACGACCTGGAAGCCGCCTTCCGGCTGCGGGCGGGCCGTGACCATCCCGCCGATGGCGTCGGCCCGCTCGCGCATGCCTATCAGTCCATGACCAGTGCCCGCGCCCTTGGGCGCGCCGGGGGGTCCGTCGTCCGTCACGGTGACCCGGAGCGAGTTCGGACCGTAGTCCAGGATCACCTCGGTCTGGGTCGCGGAGGCGTGCTTGCGGGTGTTGGTGAGGGCTTCCTGGATGATGCGGTAGGCGGTCAGCTCGGTGGCGGGCGCCAGTGGAACAGGAGTGCCGGTGCGGGCCACCCGCACGGACAACCCGCTGGCACGAAACCCACCGGCGAGGGCGTCGAGATCGGCCAGGCGGGGAATGGGGGCACGTGAGCCCGGCGCGTCGTCGGGCTGGCGCAGCAGACCGACCGTGGCCCGCAGTTCGTCCAGCGCCGCGCGGCTGGTCTCCTTGATGTGGGCCAGTGCCTCGTAGGCCTGGTCGGGGTTGGCGCGCATGAGATGGTGAGCCACCCCTGCCTGGGCGTTGACGAGGGTGATGTGGTGGGCGACGACGTCGTGCAGATCGCGCGCGATACGCACGCGTTCCTCGGTGACCCGGCGCCGGGCTTCCTCTTCCTGCGTGCGCTCGGCGCGCACCGCACGTTCTCTGGCCTTCACCAGGTTGTCGCGGCGGCTGCGGACGGCACGGCCCAGCGCGGTGGCCGCGACCGCGAAGTCGAACCGCAGCAGGCTCGCCCCGCCCACCAGCGACTCCACGTGGGTGGCGGCATAGACACCCGTGATCGCCACGGCGGCGGCCGCTCCGACGGCCCATGCGGTGCGGCGGCCGCCGAGAACGGCGAGCGTGTACAGGGCGACAAGGTTCGACGCCGGGGCCAGGGAGCTGTGCGTGGCGAAGGCCATCAACGTGAGGTCGCCCGCCAGCGTGAACAGGGCGACCCACAGTGGCCAGCGGCTGCGGACGGCCAGGGGCAGGCAGGACAGAGCCGTCCACGCCGTTGCGTCCCAACGCGGCTCGTGCCAGTCGGACGTGCCGACTGCGGTGGCCGCCGCGGCGACCACGACCAGGGGCACCGCCGGGAGCACGTCTCTGACCCGGTCATGACGGGTCAGCCACTGCCGCCACACTGTTCTCACCTGCATTTCCTCACTGTAAGCAGCGCGGGCCGGCGGAAGGCCGGGGTGATTCCCGACTGGCCGGCCCGCGCGGGGGTGTCGTTACGTCGTGCTACCGGCCCCGGTCGGCCACGCCGACGGTCTCCGGCTCCCGCACCGCAGGCTGCGGCTGCGCCGGTTCGTCCACGGGGCCTTCCACGGACACGTGGGGCAGTGCCTTGTCCAGGCTGCGGGGCAGCCACCAGTTGGCCCGTCCGCACAGGTGCATGAGCGCCGGCACGACGACCATGCGGATCAGCAGGGCATCCACAGCTACAGCTACAGCGAGGCTGACGCCGAACTCGGAGATGACCCGCATGCCGCCGAAGACGAAGGAGCCGAAGACGCAGACCATGATGGTGGCGGCGACGGCGATCACCTTGCCGGTCTCGGTCTGCCCGACCCGGATCGCCCGGCGGCTGTCGCCGGTGTGGGCCCATTCCTCGCGCATCCGGCTGACCAGGAAGACCTGGTAGTCCATGGACAGGCCGAACATGATGCCGACGACCAGGATCGGCACGAACGACTCGATGGGACCGGCCGCGCCGAGCCCGAGCAGTCCGGCGCCGAAGCCGTACTGGAAGACGACCACGATCGCGCCGAAGGCCACCCCGATGCTGAGGATGTTGAGCAACGCGCCGACCGCGGGGATGAGCAGACTGCGGAAGGCGACGGTCAGCAGCAGGAACCCGAGGGCGGCGATCACGAGCACGAACAGCGGCAGCTTGCTCATCAGGACCGAGGCGAAGTCGTCGTTGCTCGCGGTGAGACCGCCCACGTACACCTTCATCGACGTGCCCTCCTCCGCCCCGGGGATCACGTCGTCACGCAGGTGGTGGATCAGGTCGGAGGTGTCGGCCGACTGGGGTGAGGTCGTCGGGACGACGGAGATGACCCCGACCGTCTGTCCCTCCCCCATCGGTGACGCGGTGGCACTGGCCACACCGTCGACCTGCTCCAGAGCGGTGACCAGCTTGGTCCTCGCCGCCTGGTCGGCGGCGCTGTGGGCCTGCACGGCGAGGACGAGCGGGCCGTTGAAGCCGGGGCCGAACCCGTCGGCGATCATGTCGTAAGCCTGGCGGTTCGTCGAGGTGGTGGGCAGGTTGCCGTCGTCGGAGGCACCCAGGCGCAGCGACAGTGTCGGGAACGCGAGCGCTGTCAGAACGGCCAGGGCCACCAGGCCGAGCGCCTTGGGATGGGCCTGGACCCGGGCGGCCCATCGTCCCCACAGGCCGGGGCGATCCGTGGACGGCCGTACCGCCTGACCGGCCTGCTCACGGCGCTCGGCGCGGCTGAGGATCCGGGTGCCGATCATGCCGAGCAGCGCCGGCAGCAGGGTGATCGCGGCGAGCACGGTGAGAACGACGGTGACGGCCGCACCGATGGCCATGCCGTTGATGATCCCGACATTGAGGGTGAGCATGCCCAGCAGCGCGACGACGACGGTCAGTCCGGCGAAGAGCACGGCCCGGCCGGAGGTGTTGAGGGCCTTGGTCGTCGACTCTGCCACGCCCATGCCCGCCATCAGGTTGGCGCGCTGCCGGTTGACGATGAACAGGGCGTAGTCGATGCCCACGCCCAGACCGATCAGCGAACCCAGGGTCAGCGTGGTGTCGGAGAGTGTGATGGCATGGCTGAGCAGCATCACCGCGACCGCGGACGTGCCGACACCCACGACGGCCGTGATGATGGGCAGCGCCGCCACCCACACCGCCCGGAAGACGAACAGCAACACGATGAAGGCGAGGACGATGCCCATCGCGTCCGCGACGGCGTTCGGCTTCGGGTTGACGGTGAACGCCTGCCCGTTGAGCGCGATGTGCAGGCTCCCCGACTCCGGAGCGGTCGCGAGTTCCTTCACATGGTCGATCTGCGGGTCGGAGACGTTCTCGTCGAACGCGACCGTGGCGTAGGCCGTGCCGCCGTCCTTGCTGACCTGCCCCTTGCCCTCGGGTGCGTAGGGGCTGGTCACTGCGGCGACCCCCGGCGCGTCGGCGATGTGCCGCAGCGCCTCGGTCATCGCCCGCTCGGCCACCGGCTCGGACACCTTGCCGTCCTTCAGCTGCCAGACGACCCGGCCGCTCTTGCCCGCGGCGCTGTTCGAGGCCCGCTGAAGCAGGGCCGTGGCCTTGGCCGAGTCGGTGTTCTGGGAGGTCGGGCTGTTTCCGAAGTCGTTGCCGACAGCGCCGACACCGGCGCCGAGGGCGAGCAACAGGCCCACCCAGGCCAGGACGACAGCGAGCCGGTGCCGGTGGCACCAGCGGGCGAGAGGGGACATCGACGCGCCTTTCCAGAAATGCCATGAGGTCGGGCCGACGATCACGGCCTGCCCTCACGCTCGCAGTTCTCCGGCCTCTCGTCGTTGGCCGTCCGCAGACACTTTCGTCTACTGCGATCGCAGTAGACGAAAGGGCGAAGGCGGACCCCCTCGAAACTCACCGTCATGCCCCTCGCCGTACTCGACGGCCGCCGCCCGCGCAAAACGCCCGGCCGATGGCTTCCGGCCGAGCGCCTGACAGGGGGACGGCGTGACCCGTACGACGAGCGCGGTGACCGGACCGTCGCGGCGAGACCGTGCGGTCGGGGCGGTGGAGTGGACCGTGTCGGTCGGCTCCACGATCAACCGTGCGGCGGTGACCGGACCGTCGCGGCGAGACCGTGCGGTCGGGGCGGTGGAGTGGACCGTGTCGGTCGGCTCCACGATCAACCGTGCCCACCAGCACGCCGCCGGCGCCCGCAAGAAGGGGCGACGTCGGGGGACGAACTGGAAGATCCGGAACGCGCTCAGGCCGGCCAGGCGCTCGGCCGGTCCCGCGGCGGGCTGACCACCAAGGCCCACCTCGCCTGTGACGGCCGGGGCCTGCCCCTGGCCGTCCTCGCCACGCCGGGCAACGTCAACGACTGCACCGCCTTCGACGCGGTCCTGGACGCGGTGACAGTGCCCCGGACCGGCGTCGGCCGGCCGCGCCGCAGGCCCGACGCTGTCATCGCCGACAGAGCGTATGCGTCACGCGCGATCCGCCAGACACTGCGGCGCCGGGGCATCCGCGCGGTGATCCCGGAGAGAGCGGACCAGAAGGCCACCCGGATGCGGCGCCGCCGAGCCGACGGCAGACCACCGGCCTTCGACCGCGACCGGAATCCTCTTCAGCCCTGTCGTGGCCAGCTCTCTCGGATCCATTACCTACCGCGCTTCTGTGACGATGATCGGAATCGAGGCCCAGTTCTCGCCGTCCTTGATGAAGGAGTTGACGCCCTCCTCCACATCAGCCTCCCAAGAAACGTATCCGGGCGGAGTACGGTCCTGCGGCTCGGGCTTCACGGCGGTGTAGAAGTCCAGGCTTCCCGGCTTGGCCTCCTGCGGGAGCGAACCGCGGTGCGCCTGAGCCGGCGTTGCCGCCCCACCGCGGGGTCATGCCCCACAGTTCGCCAGACTCGACGATGGCCCGGGAGTTCTCCAGGGTCTGGGTCGGCGAACCGAGCCGATGGAACGGGCCATACAGGGTCACCGGTGCCTGAACGACTCCACGCTTCCGTCGGACGTTCGCATCGCCGCAGCCCTCATCCGCCTCTACGCCCTCCCTCTGAACCGCATCGTCGAACTCACCACCGACCACCTCCACCACGACGCGGATCACACCTACCTGACGATCATCCGCCACCCCATCGTCCTGCCACCGAAGCGCGCCCGCCTCATCGACGACCACCTCGAAGACGGATCCCGCCACGGCAACGAAGCCACCAGGTACCTGCTGCCGGGCCGAGCCCCCGGGCGCCCCCGCAACCCTGCGGGAATGTTCGGCAGACTCAAGCGCTACGGCCTGCCCGCCCATGCAGCCCGGAACACGGCCATGATGCAAGCGCTCGCCGACCTGCCACACGTCGTGTTCTCCGACTTGATCGGCATCCAGCCGAGAACCGCGGAACGCTTCGCAGCCATGGCCGGCGAGAACTGGTCCGACTATCTGGCCGCGACTCACCCGCGCCCGCACTGAACGATAAGGCGGGACGTGGCTGAAAGGAGTTGAAGGAGCGGCCCCCGAGTCGAGGTCGTCCGGGAACATGAAGCATGCATCCGGATGACTGGCACCTCACCCAGGACGTCGACACCTTCCTCGCCCAAGCTGGGCACTTCCTGCGCTCGCGCGCTGCCCTGCATAACACGCCGCTGACGGACATCGAGAAGCTGCGGACACGCAGGGCGGCCGAGGCCGACGACGAAGCCGCCCTTTTCGGCCGACTAGAGTCACAGGGTGAGGTTCTCGCGATCTTCTATGTCACCCCCCTCGGCCGCCTGGGCCTCACTCCGCTCTCTGCCGAGCAGACCGACGCCCTCGCTGCACACCTGACAGGCCTCGGTCACTCCCCCGCCCAGGTCATCGCGGAGCACGACACCGCTGGCGCCTTCTCCGAGTCATGGCAGAAGCACACGGGCGCGGCGTCGGAACCTTTCTGGAGGACGCACCTCTACCGTCTCGGCACGCTCACCCCGCCGCAGCCGCGCCCGGAGGGCCAGGGCCGCCTCACGGGCCGTAGGGACCGTGACCAAATCGTGCGCTGGTGCCGTGAGTTCTGCGTCGACGTCAGGGAGCAGCGTTCCATCGACTTGATCGACGCCGGCTCCTGGGAAGACTCGCGTTTCGGCGACAGGCACTTCATGTTCTGGGAGACCCCAGAGGGCGTCCCCGTCTCGATGGCGGCCTCGACCTCGGTCGTCGGCGGCATGGTCCGGGTGGATCCCGTCTATACCCCGGCCCACCTCCGCGGCCGCGGCTACGCCGGAGCGGTGACGGTCGAGGCGAGCAGGGCCGCACAGGCCGCGGGGGCAACGGACGTCGTCCTGTTCACAGAGCCGGACAACCCCACGAGCAACGCCCTCTACCAGCGCATCGGCTACGTCCATCTCGCCGACTTCGCCGGATACAGGTTCTCCTACGACGCACCAGAGGCCGGATGACGGGCGCCCCTGGACAACGGCCTAGGAAGGCTCGCCAGTAGCTCCCCCATCGGCGATACGGCGGGCTTTGCGCACCATCTGACGGAACAGACCTGCCCTCCTGCCGCCGAGGGAGGGGCCCAGGTGAGGTGGCAGGGTTGCTCAGGCACCTGACGTCATCTCACCTGGGCGACCTCGGCGTCTCCAGCGGCCTCGACTCGCTACTCCGGGCCAGTGACCGACGGCAGCGCCTCGACGACGAAGAACAGGAAGCAGGGCTTGGTCGAAAGGTCTTCGAAGCCGTCGGGGAACAGTGCCCGGGCGGCTGGGTCAGGCTGCGGCTCGCTGATGACGGACAGGCCAAAGCCCGCAGTCGTGAAAGCGTCGATCATTGCGTGCAACGGCTTACGCCAGAGCCGCATCGGGGTGGACTGCCCGCCGAGCATCCAGTCGAAGGTGTAGCTCGTGGTCGCGAAGTAGTCGGGCCGAGGCTCCCGCGCGTTCGACGCACCACAGCAGATCGGGGAGGATGGCCGGCAGCCGTCCATACCGGGTCCGGGATCCCGCGGGCGGCGAGAGGCGGGCGGGTACGGGCAGCGGCCCGGCGGGCGGGAGAGCGGAGCGGTGCGGCACATGCTGGAGTACCCGGAGTACCTCGCCGCGGTCGTGTTCGCCGCGGGCGGCGGCGTCAACGCCCTGCTGGCACCGCACCGGTTCTCCACCGCCGTCCTGTTCTGCCTCGCGGTGACCTCTGCCGGACTCGGCGTGGCCGGTCGCAGCGCGGCAGCCCACCCGGCCATCGCCACCGTCCTCGCCGTCGCCGCCCTGCTCCTGGGGCTCGCGCTCGGCCTGCTGCTGCTGGCCGACGGCGTCCTCCTGGTCCGGCGCTACGGACCACAGGCAGCCCTGCTGGCGACCGGGGCCGCCGGCTGCGCGGTGCTGGCGGTGCTCGTCCTCGACGCGGTCTTCCACGTGGTCGGCGGCGAGACGCTAGGTGCCCTCGTGGTCGCGGTGAACGCGGCCGCGGGATATCTCACTCTGCTCTTCCTCGTCTTCTCCGGCTACGTGTTCGTCCGGGGCCGCGACACCCCCCTGCCGGAAACCACCCATGTCGTCGTCCTGGGCGCCGGGCTCAACGGCGACCGGCCCGGCCCGCTGCTGACACGCAGGCTGGAGCGCGCCCTCGCGATCGACGCCGCCCGCGCACCGGACACGCCTCGTGTGGTGTTCGTCGTCTCGGGCGGCCAAGGCAACGACGAGGTCCGCTCCGAGGCGGACGCTATGGCCGACTATCTGCGCGGACGCGGAGTGCCCGCCGACCGGATCGTGCGGGAGGGCCGTTCCGTCAACACCGGGCAGAACCTCCGCTTCAGCGCGGCCCTCGTGGACGGCACCACTCGCGGCCACCGTGCCACGGTGGTCACCAGCGGCTTCCACGTCTACCGCACGACCCTGCTGGCCCGCCGCGTCGGCGTGCCCGTGCACGTCGTGGGCGCGCCGACCTCCCCCGCCTACTGGCTGGCCGCGACACTGCGCGAATTCGCCGCCATCCTGTGGCTGGACCGCCTCCCCCTGGTCGGACTCAGCCTGCTGCTCGCAGTGCCCGTGGCAACGGCGGTCTTCGAGCACTGAAGTGCCGACCGCTGACCTCGTGAGGTGCCCTGACAAAGGCGCCGCACATGGCACAACTGCTGCCACCGATAGGCCGACTTCAAGCTCACCCGCAGGTGCCGTGCCACCTCCGACGGCTTGATCCCCTGCTCGAACAACTCGGCCGCCGGCAGCCGTACCGACTCCCGGCGCCGACGTCCCGCAGCGGTCAGCCCACCCCCATCCGCATACCTCACACACCACGGAATACAGCCACCACCCGAAGACCTTCAGGGACTTCGCGACGATTCACCCTGACGAGCCGAAGTCAGTAACGTCGATGCTCCTGCGGTCCGGGCCGACGACAGCGTAGAGGGCGGTCGCCGTGGTGTCCGTGGTGTGCACCCTGGGCGAGATCGTCTGTGCGGACACTGCCACCGCGTTCGTCACCCGTCCGACGCCGGCCCATGCCCTGGGGCGGCCCCTGGCCCGCTTCCAGTTGTCCACGGGGTTCGGTCTCGCCAGGTCCCCGGTGGTGATCACCTCGCTGGCACCGCACGGGTCGGCCGCGCTGTGGGGCGGCCTCGGCTCGGCGACGCTCGTGTCCGCCTCGGCCGTGGCCGCGCAGAAGGACCGGGGGCGGCACAGTGATCGTCAGAGGTAGTCCTCCAGGCGGGCCACCGTGAAACCCTGTTCCTCGATGTGCCGCAGGAGGTTGGCGGTCATCTCCGTCATCGTCGTGCCCTTGAGCTCGGACGGGCCGCGGAAGTGCGCCAGGATGATGTCGCCCGGCCGGAGCTTCTCGCCGGGCAGCTGGTACTGCATGTTCTTGATCTGCATGGACTCGCGCCACAGCACGATCGCCTCGATGCCGCAGGACGCGGCGGCGGTGCGAGTGGCCTCGTTCCAGTTGCCGTAGGGCGGCCGGAACAGCCTGGGCGCGGTGCCGTAGTGGTCCTTCAGCCGGCTCTGCTGACCGCATATCTCCCGCGTTTGGGCGGCGGGCCCCAGGGTGCGCAGGTTCGGGTGGCTCAGGGTGTGGTTCTGGACGCCGTTTCCGAGGGCCTGGAGTAGCTTGAAGTAGCCGTAGTCGGACCGGATGGCGGCGTCGGTGAGGAACATGGTGAAGGGGACGCCCAGCTCTCGCATCATCGTCAGGAACCGGGGGTCCTTCTCCGCCCCGTCGTCGAACGTGAGGAAGACGATCTTCTCCTTGGTGGGTATCTCGCGGATCACCGGCACCTGCCCCGCACCGGCGCCCGGCACTGCCGGCTTGGTCGCCGGCGGACCCGGCGGGGCGGCCAGCGGCTCGATCCCCCACTTGCGGTAGGCGGCCGCGCGGTCGGGCCCGCCACCGGCCGTGGGGGACGGGTCCGCCGCGGGGCGGTCCGGCGTGGTGCGCTCCGGCGCGGCCGACGACTGCGCCGTACACCCGGTGACGGCCACCGCCGTCAGCAGCCCCCAGGCCAGCAGCGCCCGCCCGATCCGCCCGATCCGCCCGTCCATCCTGCCGCCCCCGAGTCCTTCACGCGTTCGATGACCTGTCCCCCTGCTTGATGTCGAACACGCATGCGGGGTTCCATCGGGCGTCGACCGGGCCGGTAGTGCGTAGATCATCGCCAACGCGGCGTCGGCATACCATCTGGGGCCAGGTCGTATGGCCACGGCCTCTTGAGCTCGTCCTTCATCCTGCGGGGGTACAGGACTTCGGTACTGCCGTGGTCGGCGGAGTGCTTCTTCTCGAACGACTTCCCCCGTTGCCGTCTCGAACGGCTAAATGATCCCCTTCCAGTTCCACGGCCACGGCCCGCGGCGGCCACGCAGGCAGTCGATGCGGTACTGCGCCTGCGCTGCCCACTCGGGATTGCCGGCGGCGTGCCGAGCGGCGTACGTCACCATGTCGCTGGGCGTCCCTCGACGGCTACGGGCTGGGCGATATCAGCCAAGCGGACAGCAGGGATACCTGACTCCGCGAGCCACCGTGCGATCCGGACCTTCCTGACTGCGGCTGTCTCCTGGCCGACACGAGCGATCCGTTACGGGGTCTCGGCATCCCCGGTTCGGTCGGCCGCGTCAGACCAGTAGCAAGGGTCGAGCATCTCACCAGGCCAAGCAGGTTGGCGCACCGCCCCTCGGGGACCCATGTGCACGAAGTACGGCGCCAGGTCGATCACAGGTGTCCCATCGACAGCGTCGAGATCGGTGACCAGGAGGTCCCGACCTTCGACCTTGAGCAGCCGCGGACAGCTGACCGCCAGTCGGTTGGGGCGTCGGTGGTTGCGGTGGACGAACGTACCGGTCGCCGGCCAGTTCTGGTTGCCTCGTGGGCTGCGTGCAAAGAGCTGAACATCTTCGGGGCGCGCCAGGTGGAAGCGCCAGGTCACGGTCAGGTGGGAGAACTCCTCGATCCCTTGCAGCGTTTCGAGGGGGTACACGTCGCCGAGCCTGATGATCGATTCGACCCCGCCTTGACAGTCGTCCTGCGCGCGGGTGTGACCGCCGACGACCGTTGCGATCGACTTGACCTCGTAGGTCGGCATCAGCGCTCGTTCCTCTCCCTGGGCGCAGCGTGTGCGGGGCGGCTTCCGGTCGGCGCCGCGGATCTGTTCTGTGATCAGCCCATGGCGCGCAGCATGTCTCGCGGCACGGTCGTGAAGAAGTGCTTCCTGAGCTCGGTGAAGGTCTTGGGTGACGGGGTCGACACCGAAAAATGTGGCTCCGTGTACTGGGCGGATGTGCGGGGCTCCATGCCGGACCTGGTCCAGGCGGTGGGCCGGGTGCTGCGGATGCAGCCGGGCGAGGACAAGGTGGCAAGCCTGGTGGTGCCGGTGCTGCTCATGCCCGGTGAGACGGCGGACCACATGCTCACCTCCCGGGCGTTCGGCGGGCTGGCCAAGCTGTTGGAGGCGCTGCGGGCGCACGACGCGCGGATCGTGGAGAGCCTCGCGGAGCAGCAGGTCCCGAGCCGCTACAAGCCCGTCAGCAAGGACGAGCGCGGAAAGAGCACGGGGCGGGAGCGGTGAGGGCTCCGGGAGCGACAGCGCCCCCGCCAAGCCTGCTGAAGTTCTCCACGCCCCGCGCCCCGGCCGGCGATGATCAGCTGCAGGCGTTCGCCGTACGCGTCGGTGCGGAGGACTTCCCCGAGGGCTCACTGGACCAGTTCGATGTGGGGATGGTCCGGGGAGGCAGGGCAGGCGTGGAGTTGCAGGCTGTAGGCGCCGGCGATGTCGAGGAGAGTGAAGTTCGAGGGCGGGGTGCCGAGGAGGAGCGGAGTCGGGTTCGTCCGTTCCTCCTCGGGCATCCAGCTCTTGCTGCCGGAATTCCATTCCGAGGACGCGATGGTGAGGAGCGGGGTCGTCTCGGTGCCGCATTCGGGGCACGGGCGCGGCATGGGGTCGGTGAGGCCCCAGCGGGTCCAGCCGCCGGTCTTCCACCCGAGGGCGTGGCACAGGTTGCGGAAGTAGAACTCCTGCGGGTCCAACGCGCCGGTGCTGTCCCACGCGGATCCGGCGGTCTCCCACAGGTTCACGTCGCCCAACTGCTGCCGCAGTTCCTTGCTCAGCTCCAGGGGGCTGGGATATTCGGTGATCTGTTCCGGTGCGAGCAAGCACGGTTCTGGCAGGTACCAGTCGAACTGGATCACGGGCGGCTCGGGCGGGGCCTCGAGGACGTCGGTGACGGACGCGGAGGAACGCCAGAAGAGGGCGGTTCGGGGGTGTGCAAACTCCTCGTGGTCGCAAGGGCACCACAGGACCTGGAGAAGGTCGGCTCCGGGAGGGCTGGCCGGGAGAGGGACGTCGCGGGCGTAGAGCTGGGCCACGGGGATCATGGGAATCGGGCCGTCGAACCACGGGTGGCCCTCGCGGAGCGGCTGCTCGATCTCCCGTTCCTCGGGCGTGATCGCGGGTGCCTGGGGGGCGCGGAGCCGCCGCTCGGCCGCTGCCGCGTGGATGCGACGCAGGATCCGGATCTCGGCCGGAGAGTGCATCTCGTCTGCCGCTTCACTGTCGTGCGGCTCTACGCAGTGGGGCCACGGCTCGTCGGCGGGCCACAGGAGTGGCCCGCCGACGGAGCTGTCGTGCACGGTCGGCGACCCCGGCCGCGGGTGCAGCCGGATCGCCGTGCGCGTCAGAGGCGCCAGCTGAGGGAAGAGCGCAGTGATGTCGAACGGCCGCGGTGGGGTGGTGAAGATGGCGTTCACAGCGGCGATGCTGCCAGCAGCGTCTGACAATGGGCGTACCGATCCACGTCAGCTGACACCACACAGTGTCGGCGTACGCCTGAACGTGCTCAACCCCGTACAGGTGAACGTGCTCAGTTGATGATGCGCTGACCACGGGTTCTCGTCAGTCCGCAGTGGGCGGTCGACAGCGTCAGTCGGCCGGGCACTTCTCATGCCACCTTGACGACAACCTTGCCCGAGGTGTGACCGTTCTCGACGGTGGCGAGGGCGGCCGGGGCGTCGGAGAGCGGATGGACCGCGGTGATTACGGGTGCGAGGAGTCCGTCGAGGGCCAGCCGGGCCGACCGCTCCAGGTTCTCGCGGTCGACGCGACGCTCGACGAAACGCCCACCGAGATCGGGCACAGACATATCACCCACAGCGATGACGTTGCGGGGATCCCGGGCCAGCGGAGCGACCGTCCGCAGCGAGGTGCCTCCGGCCAGGTCGACGATCCCGTCGAAGCCGTCCGGAACCAGCTCGCGTGCCGCGGCGGCGACGTCCTCGGCGGTGTAGTCGATGAACCGCACCCCGATGGCCTCGGCGTGCTCGCGTTTGGCGGTACTCCCGGTGCCGATCACACGCAGCTCGCGCCCGATGGCCAGCCGGGCAACGGCGAGGCCGACCCCGCCCCCGACTCCGTTGACCAGGACCGTGGCACCGGCCGGGAGGCTGAGCTGGTCGAGCACGTCCACCGCGGTCGTCCCGGCTACTGGCAGCGTTGCCGCCACGGTCGCGGACAGACCCTCCGGGATGCGCGCGGTGTTCGGCGCGGACAGCACTGTCGTCTCGGCGTAGGTGCCGCCACCGGTGAGTGCGAAGCCGAAGACCGCGTCACCCACCTCGAGCCCGTTGACGTCCTCGCCCAGGGCGAGAACGGTTCCGGCTGCCTCCATGCCCAGCACGCGGGGAAACGGACGCCCGCCGTCGAGCCCGTCGACCAGGCCCGAGCGCAGAAGGTGGTCGAGGGGATTCACGCCAGCCACCTCGACCCGGATCAGCACCTCGCCGCGACCGGGGACAGGGTCGGGACGATCGAAGAACTCCTGCACCTCGGGCCCGCCGTACCTGCCGAAACCCCACGCCTGCCCCATCGTCCGCCGCCTCTCGTATGACCGACCCGGTGATTCCGGGCGGTGTCGCCATCCTCACCTCTGACATTGATGTGAGGGGCAACCGGCTGAGATGCAGATCACAACATCAGGCCGACTGCGCCACCGGTTCCGGGGCCGTGGACAGCTCCGCCCGGTGTCGGCTGTTGGCCCTGATCAGCACGTCGAGTGCATCCCGGGTCTCGATCAGGTGCGCGATGTCGGCGTCGATCCGGTCGCGCTCGCGCATCATCGCCGTGAACGTCTCCTCGGCGACGCCCAGGTCATCCGGGACGTCCACACACGGCAGCACAGTCGCGATCACCCTGCTGGACATACCCGCGTCGAACAGCTGTCGGATGAGTGACACGCGCTGGACCGCAGCATCGGAATAGTGACGCTGCCCCGCGTCGGAGCGTGAGCTGGTCAGCAGGCCCTGCTCTTCGTAGTACCGCAGTGAGCGCGGACTCACGCGCGTGCGCTTGGACAACTCGCCTATCCGCATCCCTGAGAGCCTACGCCCGCGTGCTCCAGGTTCAGGCCGCCGTCGAGTCCTGGACGGTCGCGGACGTGTGGTCATGGTCGTGGCCTTCTTGCCGGGGCCGCATCGCCGTGAGCGCCTGTGCGCCGCGAACGCCCAGACTCCGCGCGACTCACCTCCCCGGACCGCGCACTGTCCACTGTCAGCGCTGGGGAACAGGCGGGTGATCCATAGACCGGCGCGGAGCGGGAACCCGCCCGTCATGTCGCACCGAGCCGGGTCCCCGCCGTACGTCCGCCATGACCTCGTCGGGCCGACGAGCGTGAGGAGCATGGGCTCGGCCCGCCTCGACGAGGGCGAAGGCGACGGCGGCCCGCTCGTCCTGGTGCCGGGCCTGGGAGCGCCGGGCTACCTGCTGCGGACGGGGGCCCGCTGCGCCCGTTCCCGGCCGGTACGCGTGCTGGACGTCCCGGGTTTCGGCGACCCTTCGGGACCGGCCTGCCCGGAGACGCTGGATGGGCTCGCGGACCTGGTGGCCCGGTGGCTGGCCGTCGTTCCGGGCGGGCCGGTGGTGCTCGCCGGGCACTCCACGGGAGCCCAGGTGGCGTTGCACGCGGCCCTGCGCCGACCCGGACGGGTTCGGGCCCTGGTGCTGTTGGCTCCCACGTTCCCGCCCCGGCTGCGCCGCGTGCGGCCCCTGCTCGCCGCGTTCGCCCGCACGGCCGTCCACGAGTCCCCCGGCGTCGTCCCGACCCTGCTGCCCTCCTACCTGGCCGCCGGTCCCCGGCGCCTGGCGATCTGCGTGCGCTCGGCGCAGACGGACGCGCCCGAGGATGTGATCGCCTCGGTCTCCTGCCCGGTCACCGTGGTGACGGGAGAGAACGACGCCCTCTGCCCGCCCGACTGGACCCGCGAGCTGGCCCGCCGGGCAGGAGAGGGCCGGGCGGTGCGCATGCCGGGGGCGCACGCCTTTCCGTACACGCATCCGGCCGCGACCGCGGCGCTGCTGGCCCGGGTGCCCGGACGGTCGCGCTGACGCCCGTGCGTTCTGACTTCCCGCATCACCGGCCAGCTCGCATCCGCCCAGCGCAACCTCTTCAATCGTCTGCTCGGACAGCTCTACCACTGTCTCCAGAACGGCCACCGCTTCGACGAAGCAGTGGCCTTCCTGGCACCAGCTTCTGCGGTCGTGCGGGTGGCCTGAACGCGGGAATCTCACAGAAGCCCGGCGGCCTGCCGAAGCTTCGCCCGGCTGTCCGGGTTGATCAGGCCTTCTGGCAGCATCGCCACCACACTCGCGTGTTGCGCGAACACGGCCCTGCACTGCTCGCGCTCGGGATGATCGCTGTCGCTGCCGAACCACAGCGCCATGGCCTCGTTGCCAGAATCGATCGGCTCGGAGTAGTCGGCGACCGTGACCAAACGATCTAGCAGTCCGGACCGCTCAGGAACCTGCGGGTCGCCTGCGAGACGAAGCAGAAACGGCAGGACCTCCGGCATGGCCGGGTTCATCTCGGCGATGCTGAACATGGTGTTGGTGAGCACACGCTGGGCCTCGGCCGCGGCGGCCTGATCGAGAAGGCCGTACAGCAGGACCGGGAGCGCGGCAGGACACCCGGAGAATTCTGACCAGCGGACCTCCTCGCACCCGTTGAGGGCAGGATGCCCACGGCCGGCATCAGCTGCATTCGGATACTCGTGGAGGAACCGAGCGATCGCCGCATCCTTGGCGGCCACATCCAATGTGCACACCTGTCTGGTCTCCCACCCCGTCGCCATGAGCCTGAGCTCCGCGTCACCCGCACTCTTGCGCGACCGGGGATCCGCACGCAACCCAAGACAATGAGCCGACAGTGTTCGATTGCCCAGACACTCACAGCCGCCCGGGTTGACGAGTTAAACGCCTGAGGTGTCTGTCCGGTCTTCGCCCGGCCCCTGGGTGCGGGGCGGGCGAAGGCCGGACAGGACGTCAGGTCAGCGCTGGAGCAGGTGGACGTGGTCGTCTTCGTCGTCGAAGTTGTCGCCCGCCGGTGTCGGCGCGGGGATGGTGGCGTGGAGGTGCGGCATGGGGTTGAACTGCGGCATGAACTGCGGCGGGTGGTTGTGGATGATGGGCCGCAGGGTCAGGCCGCGCAGCGCGAAGATGCTGGGCAGCGCGACATCAGGGCGGCGAGCCCGGTGGCGGCGGCGCGGCCTCCGGCCGGGGCGGCGTGTGGGTGGAATGGTCGACGACTGTGTGCGAGTCGGCCGAGCAGCGGGTGTCGGATTCCGGATTACACAGCTCGCGGAGATCACGCGTTGAGGGCCCCAGACGAGAAGTGGTGCTTCGCCTGGACCCTCGTTGCCGGTCTCATGTCTGCAGTTCCGTGGTCACAGCCTGGCAAGCTGGGCAGTTCCCAGATTCGCAGAAGTCGCGCAAAGAAGAGGAACAGCAGGACCATCGCGAGGCCGCCTACAGTCGGGAGACTGCTGGCGGCCAGGAGACGGATGCCAGTCGCGGCAACCGACTTCACCACCGGTTTCCGGCCGCACTGCCAACACGATCACGAAGTCAGTCCTGGACTACTGAAGCGGTCCGATCACCAGGAGCAGCGGCAACGGCGGCGGAGCCATCGCGTTCGAGGGGATCCTGTTCGACAGGCCCGTCGCTCATGAGCTGGCAGAACAGGCCCTCCTGTCCACCAGGCTCCGCTGCTCGCGCTCGACCACGCTGCTCGCATCGCGGACGCCATCGAGAAGGTGGCTACGTCGATTGACGAACGCGGCGCTCATGACAAGTCAATCGAGGCTTCGACGCCGGCTGAAGGATCTTGGGAACCTCGCCGTTTGGTTCCTTGCCGCTTTCACATGACCTTCGGCGACTTCTGCAGGCCGCCCAGTCGCTTGTCCATCGTGTCGAGTGTCGGCCAAGGAGGACCGTCGTGCAGTGCGCGCAGTAATCCTTCTCCAAATAGCCTCCCATTCGGAAACTCGTCGCCAAGCTCCCAACGCCACGCTGCGACCATCGCGAGGACCAGCTGTCGGCACTCGTCCAGCAGCCCTTGGTCTATGTTCGGATAGTGCTCGCAGACCGCCTCGGGAACATGGGCGAGGTCGAACTCGACGGGTCCACGGCAGCACGTCTCAAGGTCGATGAACAACGGGCCGTTTTTCGTGCTGAGCACATTGCCTGGATGCGGCTCGCCGTGGAGCAGCTGCTCCACGGCGCCGCGCTCCTCGATCGCTCGTCGCAGGCTTGCCAGTCTGCCGCCGAGGAAGACGCGGTCTGCGTCGGCGAGCTCCGGCGAGCGATCCGGGTCGGCAACGACTTCTTCCGCCTCCGTGATCCGGTCCGTGAACCGTGGGGTCGGCACATCGACCTTGCGCATGCCGACGTGCAGCAGCTCCAGCGCCTTGGCGCAGTCGACTGGTGAGACGTGAGGTGTCACGGGCTCGTAGTAGGTCCACAGCGTCACGGTGAAGCCATCGCGCGTGTACACACGCGGGTCCGCCCGAGGCTCCAGAGGACACACCGGGCATCCGGCCCCGGCGAGCCGCTGGGCGAGCTCGACTTCGAGCTGTGCCACCTCTTGTCCCACACGGGCGACCCGGGCAAAGACCTCGCATGGCGTCAGCCGCAGCGCCAGCTTGTTCGAGTTATGGAGCACAAGGGCACCGCTGGCTGGCAGGCCGAGCGATGCGGCGACCGAAGTCGCAGCCGCTATCGCACACGTAACGTCGGACATCTCCATTCGCAAATCTTGGTACACCGGCCGCCGGTAGTCTTCTCGATTTCTGACCGAGGGCTGAGCCCGGAGAGCCGAGGCGTACAGAAGACTGGTCAGGCCGCTTCTGGCATCACGTAGCCGTGGGTGACGTCACGGCGTTCGGCCAGACGGGTCTTGCGACGGGAGCCGTCGGGTCATGAGCATGATGGCGGCCCAGGTGATGAGGGATTCACAGGCCGCGGACGTCGGCCAGTCCGGCGGCCTGGTCGAGCCTACGGATGGGAACGCGGGCCGATCCGTGTGCGTCGTTGAAGGGCGGTACGGAGTCCACGTGGTCGCCGAACTCTCTGCGGACCGCCTCCAGGAGCACAGCGGCCGCGCTGGCCTCCAGGCCGCTGTCGCCGCGGGCCTCGGTCCGGATGGCCCGAGCATGCAGCGGGCGCCGTCCTCGTCGACCAGGACGTCCTTGCACCAGCCGCCGGTGATCAGATGGTGGTGGGCGCGCTGCAGGAGGGCCGCGACCGGGGTCGGGTACGGGCCCGGCAGCGGGGCAGGCCCGGTGTCGACGGGGCGCCTGACGGGTGGGTGTCCACTGGCTCCGCGCCCGCCGCCCTGCGTCCTGATCCACACGCCAGGCTCTTACCGAATGCGCGGGGCCTGCCGGTGCTCCTGCGGTCGGCGGGCGTGCGGAAGCGGCGGGCGACCGGCCGGTCGCCCGCCGGGTGACGTCCTGGTTGATCCCCGGCCCGGCTCCGAAGGCGAGCAGCCGGACGCGGCCGGACAGTGTCTCCCCTTCACCCTTGCGGCACTGGGAGCTCCCGCCGAAGCCGACAGCTCTGGCGAATGTGCCCGCCGGGTGGCGAAAGGCAGCTTTCGGCCATCCGTGGGGATGTCCTGATGGCGGGGTCCAGGAGTGTGCGTGTAGCGTCGGAGGTAGCTGTCATGGTTCCGAAGTACCGGTCGCCCATGAGCACAACATTCATGGGCGATCTTTCTGTTCACAGTCTCTGAGGACCAGGGCGATCACCTCCGGTTCCCGCACGGTGCGGGACCGATTCCTAATCCCCCTTGGAGGACACATGGCCACCGGAACCGTGAAGTGGTTCAACGCGGAAAAGGGCTTCGGCTTCATCGAGCAGGATGGCGGCGGCCCCGATGTCTTCGCCCACTACTCCAACATCGCCAGCTCTGGATTCCGTGAGCTCCAGGAAGGCCAGAAGGTGAACTTCGACGTCACCCAGGGCCAGAAGGGCCCGCAGGCGGAGAACATCACCCCCGCCTGAGCTTGCATGTACACGGCACCCGCCCCGCGATGCTCGCCGGGCGGGTCCCGTGCGTTCCGCGTGCATCACGCGGCCGCCTTCGGCCGCTCGACCGGGAGGCCGGGTTCGAGGCGGGCTCCGGCGCGGACGAGGGCGACGAGGTGGGGTGCGTTCACGGCTCGCCGCTGCTGTGCGGACTCGACGAGTTTGCCCTCGCCCCGAACAAGGCCTGCACGACAGCCGCCCGTGGTGGCCTCATCTCCGCCGTCCCGCTGATCAACACCAAGACGGCCTCACCTCAGCCTTGTGCCGGGCTGATAGTCAGCGGCCTCACGGATCTCTACGGCACGGGGCGCGCCGCGCTCGGGTGCAAAAGAGTCAGGCGTAAAGGGTTGTCCCGTAACTCCGGAGACCGCTTGACAGCGTCTGATTCGACCTGATTGGCCAGGCCGTCATTGGAGCTGCGATTTGGGGCAGACCCGGACAAATTGATCCGGCGGCGGTGACTCGCCAGCTCCTGCGCCGAGTTACGGGACGACGCTTAGGCAGGCGCCGACGCTGTGTCCGTGCTCGTACCTGTGCCGCGGGCGTCTCACGGACGAGGTAATACGGGTTTCGAAGTACTCCTGCCAACGATTCGGGTCCGGACGCCATCAACAAGCACCTCAACGCCCGAAAGCCATCGGCGGAACTTGTGCGGTGCAGCAACTAGAGGTTGTCCCGTAACCAGTGGTGCGGCTGGGGCGTTGGTCGGCATGGGTGGGGTGATTTCAGCTGATGATCCGAAGTGGATCGAGGCGTTCGCGGGTCTGACCGAGGTCCAGTTCGCCAGGTTGGTGGCGTGGTGCGGCGTCGTGGTGGCGACGTTCAGCGTGGCCGGCCGTGGCGGTTGTCGCTCGAGGATCGGGTGTTGCTGGTGGCGACGTACGGGCGCACGAATTTCACGTTGCGGCAGGTGGCGCCGTTGTTCGGAGTCTCGAAGTCCGCCGCCGACCGGATCTTGGACCATCTCGCACCGCTGCTGGCGATCTCGCCGGCCCGAAGGCCGCGCAAGGACACCGTCTGCATCGTCGACGGCACTCTGGTGCCCACCCGCGACCGCAGTGTCGCCGCATCCAGCAAGAACTACCGGTACTCGACCAACCTTCAGGTCGTCAGCGACGCCAACAGCCGCCTGGTCGTGGCCATCGGTCTCCCGCTGCCCGGCAGCCGCAAAGACTGCCGGGCCTTCACGGAGTCCGGCATCGACCGGACCTGCCACAGAGCCCCAACCATCGCCGACGGCGGACACCAAGGCACTGGTCTCCTCATCCCGCACCGCAAACGACGAGGCCAGAGCCACCTCAGCCCATCGCAGGAGGCAGAGAACGCCGTCCATCACCGGGCCCGAGCACGGGTGGAACACGCCCTGTCGAGGCTGAAGAACTGGAAGATCCTGCGGGACTGCCGACTCAAGGGCGACGGAGTTCAGCAAGCCATGCTCCGCATCGCCCGACTCCACAACCTGGCCCTCACCGGATAACCCACACCCGAGCGGGACAACCTCTAGGGCGACAACGGGGCGGTGAAAAGGTTGGTGCGCGAGGCCGACGGAACCGGGTAACGTCTTTGTCATGTTCTTCCAGACGCCGATTTACGAGTGAGAGTGTGATGGGCCCCTGCTGACGTCCTTCGATGTCGCCGCCCGTCCCCCACCGATGAATCCCTAGATCACTTCACATCATTACCGGGAGAACCCGTGACCGTGAGCAAGAACATCGACAACCCCGTGGGCATGGGCGGTGGCCAGCGCAAGAAGCTGTCCCGCGCCGAACGGCAGAACAACGGTCCGCACCGCAACCGTGACCGCCAGGGTGCAGCCGACCAGAAGGCGGAACTGGTGCGCAAGATGCGCGAGAAGACAGGCGCAGCTGGAGGCGCCGGGCAGGCGGGCGAGGACACCGCACAGAACTGACGTACCGCCGCCGCAGGGCGGCGCCGCGCGGGGCAGGGCCCGGACTGCGACGTGCAGTCCGGGCCCTGCTGCCGTATCGGGTCTCTGCTGCCGAATCAGTACCGCCGGTCGCGCTCAGCTCCCGGCGGAGCATGCCGGACCCCTCCGGCCTGGGCCGCCTCGGATGCCCTTTCCGTGCCAGGCACCCCTGGCCAAACAGTCCCCTGTCGATCTCCTGGCCGTCCGGCTACCGCCGACTCAGATTGAGAGGTTGCGAGAACAGAAGACTCATGGGTGTCGAACCGGCCCTCCGGCCCGGCGGGGCGCGGCAGAGGTACCGCCTGGGTTGAGCTTGCCCCTGTCGGGGATCTTGAAGTGCAAGGGCTGCCAACATGGCAGGGCGAGCGCGGCGGAGAACGCGGTCCGGGCGCGGCGTGGGCCGTGTTGCGAGGCCATCAGGTGACGGCTGGGCGGCTGGGGCGGCTGGGTGACCGAGACCGGCCGATACGTGGATCTGCATCCACCTGACGCCATCACTTTCTGGTGGCTAAAGTGGTGGCATGTCTGTGACCACGATGACCCTGCGCGTGCCCGACGAACTCGCCCCCTCTCTTCGCGCGAGCGCGGAGGCGGCCGGCCTGAGCCTCAATGCCTATGTGGTGCGCGCGGTGCGCCGCCAGGCTGTTCTCGACGCGGCGCAGCAGCTTGCCGCGCTCGGTCTGAACGAGGACCTGGCGGGCGAGGGCGACAGCCTGTGAAGCGTGGTGAGATCTGGACGCTCGCTGACGGCCGCGACGTCCTGGTCGTTTCCCTCAGCGGGCTGGAAGAGGCGTTCGGGGTCGTTGTCGGTATCGTGCTGCACCCTGCGGGGCGTTATCCCGACACCGCCATGTCCGTCACCATCGGTGATCCCCTGCCCTGCACCGCGGTGGCCGTCAACCTCCAGCAGCTGCGTGCCACCCGCTTCGAAGGCGCCAAGTGCCTGGGCGCGGTCGACCGCGAGGCGATGAACCGCGTCGACCATGCCCTGCGAGCCGTCCTCGACCTGTAACGGCTCTGGCAGGCGGGGCTCGGCCGCATGAAGCCGATACCCCGGCTAGGACTGCTTGCGCCCCTCGCTGGTCAGCGTGCGGTCGCGCAGAAAGGCCAGCTCACGTGGGCTGGCCGTGCCTGCCGACACTGCCTGCTGCATCAGGTGGAGGGCACGTCGCTGGACGTCGAGCTGTCGGGCTGACCACCTGCGCAAGCATTGGGAAGAGGCCGCCGGGGACATGGATGTCTCCTGGAGCTCGCGCAGGATCGCGGCGAGCTCGCGGGCGTTGACATCGTCGGCGCTCAGGTCGTCCTCGAGCTGCTGGAGGGCGAGCTGGGCGATGCCGAGCGAGGCGCGCACCCGGTCCAGGCGCGTGCGGGAACCGCCGCTCATCAGGGGGGACGCGGCCGACGCGCAAGGGAGCACCGGCGGCGCCCGGTCTGTCCCACCCACTCACTTGAACAGTGCCCGTATCCTGCGTTCCCGCGCGTCAGAGTCAGTGGACGTGTCGACAACAGTCACGCAGCACGCCCTGTGCAGAGACCGGTGCCGGGTCGCCCCTACCGCGAGGTGTGCGAGCAGCGCTGAACCAGCCAGCTCGCGAGGGGTTTCCCGTTGCCCGTCCCAGCAGGCAACAGCGCTCCTGTGGACGTCTTGCGGTGCACTGCCGGAGAGTTGGGGACGCCGGTTGGAGAAATCTCGCCGCACAGCGCACCAGAACTGACGTCAACGTGCGCTCCGACGCGTGCGGTTCGACGGGGTCGGGCTTGCAGCGCACCAGGGGGTGGTGCCCGCGCCGGTCCTGTCTCGTCCTGACGCCGCCAAGCAAGACCTGAGAGAACGGGGAACGACATGCGAAGAAGCACCCGAGGTGACGGCGGCCGAAGACAGCGCCGCCGCTTCCGCCCGCTGCGGCTGCTGTTAGCCGCCGCCATCTCGGTGGCCTGTCTGGGCCTGCCGACCGCAGCATCCGCCACCGCGGCCCCAGCAGCGGCCCCCGCGGCTGCCGCCGCCGACACGTGCGCACCGCTGGAGTCAGGTGCGAGCATCGCCGCGGAGGACGCCGTGAACGTCGCCTGCCGCTCGGTGGGCTGGCGCTACGCCTGGGGCGGCGGCCACGCCGAGGGACTGCCGGGCCCCAGCCAGGGCATGATCGACCTGCCCGACCCGAACTCCTACGAAGACCCCGAGTTCTGGAGTTTCGACTGCATCGGCCTGGTGCGCTGGGCCTGGTACAAGGCGACTCGCCAGGACATCGTCAGCGAGCGCACCACACAGGCCACCTGGCAGAACCCGGGTTACCCGCATACGAAGCTCACCAAGGCGCAGGGCGAGGCCCCGCTGTTGCCCGGTGACATCATGTACTTCGGGGCCAACATCACCCATGTCGCGCTCTACCTGGGGAACAGCAAGGTCGTCGAGGCGCCCAACTCGGGTGCGGCCATCCGGGTCGCGGACGTCAACTGGGACCGCTACCAGGGCGCGTTCCGGCCCAACGTCCCGGGTGTGTTCCCCGTGTGGGAGTACGACGGTCTCGGCAAGCAGGTGAAAACCTGGGGCCAGCCCAACCTGCGCAACGACTCCCAGACCGGCAGCGCGGTCAACTGGCAGATCAAGAACGGGATATCGGTAGCCGTGCGCTCCCTGTGCCAGCGCGTCGGGGAACGGGCCACCGTCGACGGCATGGTCAACAACGTCTGGTCCTACCTACCGGATTACCGGAGCTGGATCAGCAATCTGTTCCTGCAAGGCCCAGCCATCACACCAGGGGTGCCGTCGTGCGGGGACTACCCGAGGATCGGCGGCACGCTCGACGGCGCCGATTCCAACACGTCCTGCGGCGACGGCACCACGCCGGACTCCGCCGGCGCCTGGACGGCCAAGTCCACCACTCTCTTCGGCCGCACCGTCGAGCTCCGCTACAACAGCACGACGGCCTGCGCCTGGGGCCGCATCATCGGCGGCACGATCGGCGACGAGATCTGGGTGGACCGCAGCGGCGACGGCGGGGACAACTGGGACCCGATGCTCGGCTACACCACCGTCACGTCCGGCGGCGACGCCCACACCACGCAGTGGAACGACAACGGGCTCGTGATGCGCGCCTGCGGCACCAACGGCAGGGGCGGTTCGATCGCCTGCACGGACTGGTTCTGACGCCCGTGCCGCACGCGCAACAGCTCTCCCCCTCCCGAGCACCTTCCGCATCCCCGACGACAGAACTCCATGACAGAACGGAGACCCGAGGAAAGATGTCCTCCAACAAGAACCCCACCAGCCGCATCACCGCCGCACTGCGCACGCGCGTGGCCACCGTGTTCGGCGCGACCGTCCTCGCCACCGCCGGCACCCTCGCCGGCACGGCGGGCACTGCCCACGCCGACGGCCACGGTCCGGGCTGGTACGGCGTCTGGGGCACGAACGTGAACGTCCGCGCCGGTGGCGAAGGATGCCACCTCTGGCCCTCCAGCTGGGAATGCGACCGCATCGTGAACCAGGTCAGCGCCCCCGAGGCCGTCTACGTCTACTGCCAGGAGTACGGCGGCCAGAGCGTCGGCGGCAACCCGTACTGGCTGTGGGTGGCCCCCACGCACGGCGAACGCGGCTGGATGGCCAGCTACTACATCGACAACGTCAGCAACTGGATCGACGGCGTCCCCGACTGCTGATCCCCTTCTTTCCACAAGGGGCGTCACCCGTGCACGGGTGACGCCCCTCGCCCAGCGGCCGCAGCCGACTTCGTGCGGCAACTCGTAGGGTCGCCTTGGTGGTGGCGACCATGGCCGCGACCGTCTCCCAGCCGTGGTGCCACGCGGGGTCAGTTGACTGAGTCCCTGCGCTCAGCCGTGACCCCGGCGGTGCGGCCGCGGACTGGGCGACGCTGTTCCGCGGGCGAGGCGGTGCTCTGCGTGGCGGCCCAGGAGGCGAGCAGACGCAGGCCCTCCTCGGAGGCCGAGCCGGGTTCGGCGGTGTAGATGGTGAGGGTGAGACCGGGGGCGGCGGCCATCTCCAGGCCCTCGTAGGCGAGGGTGAGGTCCCCGACGGCGTGGTGGTGGAAGCGCTTCGTGCCGGTGCCGTGGTGGCGAACGTTGTGGGCGCCCCAGCGGGTGCGGAAGGCATGGCTGCGGGTGGACAGCTCACCGACGAGGTCGTGCAGGCCCCTGTCGTGGGGGCTGCGGCCGGCTTCGGTGCGCAAGATGGCCACGGCGATGTCGGCGGCTTGCTCCCAGTCGGGGTAGAAGCGGCGGGAGGCGGGATCGAGGAACTGGAAGCGGGCCAGGTTCGCCTGGTTGCCGAGGGTGGCGTAGACGTCGGTGTAGAAGGCGCGGGCGAGTTCGTTGGCGGCGAGCAGGTCCATGCGGCCGTTGCGTACGAAGGCGGGGCCGGCGGTGACAGCGTCCAGGGCCCATTGCAGGCTCCGGTGCGCCTTCCACTGGGCGGTGCGGCGCCGGGGGCGGGTGAGGACGTCGGAGCCGTCGGCGGCGTGGGCGAGGTTGAGCAGGTGGGCGCGTTCGGCGTCGTCGAGCTGGAGCGCGCGGGCGACGGCTTCGAGGACGCCCGGGGAGACGCCGGCGAGGTTGCCGCGCTCCAGCTTGGCGTAGTACTCCACGCTCACATCGGCGAGCGCGGCGACCTCGCTGCGGCGCAGGCCCGGTACCCGTCGGCGGCTCCCGGAGGGCAGGCCGGCCTGCTCGGGAGTGATCTTGGCTCGCCGCGAGGTCAGGAACTCGCGGACCTCTGCTTGGTTGTCCACGGTTTCGACGGTACGTCCCGCCTGCGTCCATAGGGATGTACTGGCGGTACACCCTTTGATGATGTCTCGCTCCCCGCGCGAGGAGCGGGTTACCTGGATGACGTGGTGCTTGTCTCCCGGTCACCACGACGGGATCTTGCACCTGGCCCTGCACTCGGCGACGGCCCCGGCATCCGGGATCGTCCGCCCGGCACGCGAAGGAAGCTCTCTCATGCGCGGCGCAGTCATCTACGCACCCGGCGACGTCCGCTTCGAGTCCCTGGAGGACCCGAAGCCGCTTCACCCCACCGACGCGATCATTCGCACGGCCGTCACCTGCGTGTGCGGCTCCGACCTGTGGCCCTACCGCGGCGCCGAGCCGATCGGCGACCCGCACCCGATGGGCCACGAGTACGTCGGCTTCGTCGAGGAGGTCGGCTCCGAGGTCACCTCGGTGAAGCCGGGGCAGTTCGTCGTCGGCTCGTTCGCCACGTCCGACAGCACCTGCGCGAACTGCAAGAACGGCTTCCCGTCGAACTGCTTGCACCGCGAGTTCATGTCCACCTGCCAGGCCGAGTACGTGCGCATCCCCAACGCCCAGGGCACCCTGGTGGCCACCGACGAGGTGCCGGGCGAGGAGCTGTGGCCCGGTCTGCTGGCCGTCTCCGATGTGATGGGCACCGGCTGGTGGGCCGCGGACGCCGCCGAGGTGCGGCCCGGCTCGACCGCCGTGGTCGTCGGCGACGGCGCGGTGGGCCTGTGCGCGGTGATCGCGGCGAAGGAGATGGGCGCGGAGCGGATCATCGCCATGTCGCGGCACGAGTCCCGGCAGAAGCTCGCCCGGGAGTTCGGCGCCACCGACATCGTCACCGAACGCGGCGACGAGGGCGTTGCGAAGATCGAGGAGCTGACCGGCGGCATCGGCGCCGACAGCGTCCTGGAGTGCGTCGGCACCGCCCAGGCCATGAGCCAGGCCCTGCGCTCCGCCCGCCCTGGCGGCAACGTCGGGTTCGTCGGTGTCCCCCACGATGTCGCCATCGACGGCCAAGAGCTGTTCTTCTCCCACGTCGGCCTGCGCGGCGGCCCCGCCCCCGTACGCCGCTACCTGCCCGACCTCATCGACCGGGTCCTCACCCGCCGGATCGACCCGGGCAAGGTCTTCGACCTCATCCTTCCCCTGGAGCAGGTCGCCGAGGGCTACCAGGCGATGGACGAGCGCCGCGCGATCAAGGTCCTCCTCAAGCCCTGACCACCTCCACCGGCAAGGAGCACCCGTGCAGATCACCCGCAGTTCGCTCGACACCGCCAAGGGCCCGGCCGACTGGTTCACCGGCGACGTCTACATCGACCCGGTCGCCGCAGCCCCCGCCCCCTCCCGGGTCACCGCCTCCCTGGTGCACTTCATGCCCGGCGCCCGCACCCACTGGCACCGCCACCCGCTCGGGCAGACCGTCTTCGTCACCGAAGGCGTGGGCCTGTGCCGGCGTCGCGGCGGCCCGGTCGAGGTCATCCGGCCCGGTGACCGCGTCCTGTTCGAAGCGGACGAGGAGCACTGGCACGGCGCCGCCCCGAACCGGCTGATGGTCCACGTGGCCATCAACGAGGGCGACGACGACCACGCCGTCGTGCACTGGCTGGAGCCCGTCACCGACGACGAGTACACCGCCGCCCCGGTCGCCGGCTGACACCGCGCCCGCACCGTCCGCGCCTGTACCGCCGTCACTCGAAAGGCTCCCTGTGACCACGTTCGCTCTCGTCGGCGCCGGCCCCGGACTGGGGCTGGCCGCCGCCCGCCGGTTCGGCGCCGCCGGCCACCACGTCGCCCTCCTGGCCCGCGACACCGATCACCTCGACGCCCTGGTGGGTGAACTTGACGGTGACGGCATCCGGGCGCGCGGTTTCACCGCCGACGTCCTCGACCCCGCCTCCCTGACCACGGCCTTGGCCGCAGCGGCCGGGGAACTGGGGCCGATCGAGGTCCTCCAGTTCAGCCCGGTGCCCCGCGGCGACTTCATGAAGCCGGTCCTGGACACGGGTGCCGCCGACCTGGACGATCCGCTGGCCTTCTCCGTCAAGGGGCCGGTGACCTGTGTGCACGCCGTCCTGCCCGGGATGCGGGGGCTGGGCCGGGGCACGCTGCTGTTCGTCAACGGCGCCAGCGGCGTACGCCCGAACCCCAAGGTGGCCGGCACCTCGATCGCGTTCGCCGCCGAGAGCGCCTACGCCGCGATGCTTCACGACGCTCTCGCGCCCGAGAACATCCACGCCGCCCAGCTCATCGTCCCCGGCGCGATCCGCCCGGACGCCGAGCACTCCAGCCCCGACGTGCTCGCCGAACGCCTGTACGCCATCCACACGGAGCGCGGCGCTTTCCGGCACTACGCCGAGCCCCTGCCCACATGACCACCCCCGGGACACCGCTCATGAACCCCGCAGCCCGCCGCGGCCGGGGCCGGGGCCGGGCTGCTTCGGCGGCTGCCCTGCTGCTGGCCATCAGTGCCTGCTCCAGCGGAACACAGGGGGCCACCCCGGCTACCACCCCGTCTGCTTCCGCCTCTGCGGAGCAGCGGGAGCCGGCGGGCCCCACCTCGTCGTCCGCCTCCGGGAGGAACGCGTCCATGAATATCCAGGTCACCCTCGACGGCCACCCCGTAGACGCCGTCCTGAACGACAGCCCCGCCGCCCGCGACTTCGCCGAGTTGCTGCCGCTCACCTTGGACCTGAAGGACTTCCACGGCACCGAGCGGGTGGCCGACCTGCCGGGCAAACTCGACACCACCGGCGCCCCCGAACCGGTCGCTGCCACCGTCGGCGACATCGCCTACTACGCCCCCTGGGGCAACCTCGCCCTCTTCTACCAGGACGGGCCCGCCCCCTCCCCGGACCTGCTCGTCCTCGGCCACCTCGACGTCGGCGCCGACCAGCTCGGCCGGGCGGCCAGCATCACCATCGAAGCCGCCTCCTGACCGCCGACCGCCTCCTCGCCGGCGCCAGCGCACCGGTGCCCCCGCGGCACTGACCCACCTCCGGGCCCTACGCCTGCGGGCCGCCTTCTCGAAGGGAGAACACACGTGAGCGTCATCTACGACTTCCACGACAAAACCGCCTTCGCCACCGGCGCCGCCCTCGTCGTCGACGGCGGCCAGACCACCTGGGCCTCCCGGCATCCCCGCCCGAAAGACCACCCCGCCAAACCTCGTGCGAGGAACCGTCCCCATGAACCCCGTCTACGACTTCACCGGCCAGGTCGCCTTCGTCACCGGAGCCTCCTCCGGCATGGGCCTGGCCACCGCCCGCGCCTTCGCCGAAGCCGGCACCGCCGTCGCCCTCGCCGACATCGACGCGCCAGCCGTCGACGCCGCCGCGAAGGAACTCGCCGACGCCGACCACCGGGCCCTCGCCCTGGTCTGCGACGTCACCGACGAGGACCAGGTCGCCGCCGCCGTCAACCGCACCGTCGAAACCTTCGGCCGCCTCGACATGGCCTACAACAACGCCGGCATCATGCCCCCGCCCACCGACGCCGCCGACGGGAGCGCCGAACAGTTCGACCTCGTCCAGAGCATCAACCTGCGCGGCATCTGGGCGGCCATGAAGCACGAACTGCGTCACATGCGCGACCAGGGCAGCGGCGCGATCGTCAACTGCTCTTCCCTCGGCGGCCTCGTCGGCAACCCCGGCCGCGCCACCTACCACGCCACCAAGCATGGCGTCATCGGCCTGACCAAGAGCGCCGCTCTCGAATACGGCCCCCGCGGCGTGCGCATCAACGCCGTCTGCCCCGGCACCATCGCCACTCCCATGGTCGACGCCATGATCGAAGGCGGCGAACTCGACCGCACCCAGGCCGAAACCGGCCAGGCCATCGACCGTCTCGGCACCGCCGACGAAATCGCCCAGGCCGTCCTGTGGCTCTCCAGCCCCGGCGCCAGCTACGTCACCGGCATCGCCCTGCCCGTCGACGGCGGCTAAACCGCCCAGTAACTCCCGCACTGCCGTCAAGCACGAGAGGCCGTCCTCGTCCAACTCGGGCTTGTCCGGGTCGCGCAGCACCCGACTCGCCACGCCTGACACAGAAAGCGGTCTCCGCACCTCGCGCCTCGGTCACGCCCCCGCGGGCCGTTGCGCACTTCCTCCACCGACTGAAGATGAGGTCCACTCCATGGAACGTCGCAGAGCGCTCGGACTGATCGCCGCCACCGGCGCCGCCACCGCCGCCTCCTTCACGGCCGCGCCCTCCTTCGGAGCGGAGACAGGCCGCACCGCCGGCGCCAGCGCCGCAGGACAGGGCCAGCCCGCAGCCACGGGCGGCTACACCTTCGCACTGGAAAAGAACGTCAGGCGGACCCCGGTGCGGTTCAAGAACCGATACGGCATCGAGGTCGCCGCAGACCTCTACGTGCCGAAGAACGCCAGGGGCAAGCTGCCCGCCCTGGTCGTCAGCGGCCCGTTCGGCGCGGTCAAGGAACAGTCCTCGGGGCTCTACGCCAACGAGTTCGCCCGCCGCGGCTACGTCGCCCTCGCCTTCGACCCCTCCTTCACCGGGGAGAGCGGCGGCACGGTGCGCGACGTGGCCTCGCCCGACATCCACACCGAGGACTACAGCGCCGCCGTCGACTTCCTCGGCCTGCAAAAGATCATTGACCGCAAGCGGATCGGCGCGCAGGCCATCTGCGGCCTGAGCGGCATGGCGCTCACCGCGGCTGCGGCAGACAGCCGCATCAAGGCCGTCGCCACCACCTCGATGTACGACATGTCGCGGAGCATATCCCGCGGCCACGAGGACTACTACACGCGCGAGCAGCGCCAGAAGATCGTGGACCACGTCAGTCGGCAGCGCTGGATCGACGCCGAGAACGGCACCTACGCGCGGCTCTCCCACGAGGTCCCCTTCGACGAGAACGGCAACGTCGCCCCCACCGACCGCGTGCTGCCCCAGACCCTCCCCGCCGACGCCGACCCGATCACGAAGATCTTCTTCGACTACTACCGCACCAGGCGCGGCTACCACCCGCGCTCGATCAACTCCACCACCGCGTGGACCGCAACCACACCGATGTCGTTCTTCGCCTTCCCGCTGATGACGAACATCGACCTGTTGGCCCCGCGCAAAGCGCTCCTGGTAGCCGGCGCCGACGCGCACTCCCGCTACTACTCCGAGGACGTCCAGGCAAAGGCCCCTGACACCGTCGACCTCGTGATCGTCCCGGGCGCGGACCACGTCGACCTGTACGACCGCAAGGACCTCATCCCCTTCAACCGGCTCGACGAGTTCTTCACCAAGAACCTCACCTGACGTCAGGCCTCCGACAGGCCCGAACCGACACTGGCCTGTCGGGGGCCCGCACGTCGGCAACGGCCTGTCGAGAAGGGTTGGGTGGGAACCTCGCGTAGCCGGAATCGCGTTCCCAGTACTGGTTGTCCACGTCGAGTTCGTGGACCCGGACACCTAGGTCGCTGGCGCCGATCCGGTCAAGTTGCTGGTTCAAGGATGCCATCGCCCTGGCAGCGTCATCGACCAAGCGGCAACACAAGAGAACCGTCCGCAGAACCGGAGCGTGTCGGGGTGTCGGTGGGCGGGCACCGGCGGCCGGCTCCTGCCGTCTCACCGGCCCCCGGGCTGAAGCCCGTGCCACGGCCGGCCAGCCTGGACACACCAGTCTCAGGGAGAAACTTGGTGGTCTCGGCCCGAGGACGCCCCTGGGCATCCGGCGGTGAGGGGGCCGCCGCCATGGCGGGTCAGTGGCCGGTCGTGATGCGGGCGGCCTCAGCGGAGCGCTCCTCTTCGGGGACGAGGCTCAGAACGATCTTTCCGCGGGTGTGGCGTTGCTGGACCTGCCGGTAGGCGTCCTGCACCTGCTCCAGTGGCAGGACGGCGCTGATGGGCACGGTCAGCAGGCCCTTGGAGACGAGGTCGGCGAGTTCGGTGACGACTTTCCGGGAGAAGGCGCCCTCCTGGGCCTCGCTATGAACGCCCCAGCGGGCTGCGGCGCGGCCGTCGGCGATGGTGTTGATGCGCTGCGGTTGCACCCCCAGGGCGATGGCTGTGTCGACGTTTCCCTGGCCGAAGGTGTCGATGTAGGCGTCGATGCCCTGCGGGGCGGCGGCGCGCAGCCGGTCGGCCAGGGCCGGCCCGTGTTCCACGGGGGTGACGCCGAGCGAGCGGAGGAAGTCGGCGTTGTGCGGTCCCGCGGTGCCGATGACGGTGGCGCCACGCAGGCGGGCCAGCTGTGCGGCGAGCGATCCCACTCCCCCGGCGGCGGCCGATACGACGACGGTGTCCCCCGGCTCGGGGCGCACGGCGTCGACGCCCGCCCAGGCGGTCACGCCGACGGCGGACAGGGGCGCGGCGGACTCGAAGGTGATGTCAGCGGGCTTGGGTGTGAGGCTCGCGGCGGGCGAGACGACGTAGTCGGCCTGTGCGGCGCGAGGGAGGTAGCCGATGACCTCGTCCCCGATGCCGAAGTCGCCGACTCCCTCACCCAGTTCGGCGACCCATCCGGCGAAGTCGTTGCCCTGGCCCTCAGGGAAGTGCGCCGGCCAGACATCGGCGAAGACACCCTGCCGGATGCCTGCCTCGCCCGGGTTGACGGAGGCCACCACGACACGCACGAGGACTTCGCCGGGGCCGGGCAGCGGGCGCGAGACCTCGTGGATCTCGAGGACTTCAGGGCCACCGTATCGCGTGAACTTCACTGCTCTGGGCATGGTCGCTCCTGCTCACATCATGGGAGACCCGTGGCTGCGCGAGGGGAATCCCGAGGTCGGGGGAGTTCACCGTAGCATTTTGTTGATACATCAACAAAATGCTACCTACAGCAGGTACTGCCACTTGGTCATGCGCTCCTGGAGGTCGATCACCGGCCCGTCCACCGTGAAGGTCCCGTCGCCGCGGTGGTGGAGCAGCTGGGGACTCGGCCGGGAGGGGTCGGTCCAGGCCCGGACCGCCTCCAGGAGGAAGAGGTGGTAGGGCCCTACGAGGGTGGTGTCGGCCACACGGCACTCGATGTTGGCGAAGCACTCGGCGATCAATGGCGCCCGCACCGCCTCGCCGGCCACCGCCGTGAGGTCGAACCGCTGGAACTTGTCGGTGTCCGCACCCGAGCAGTTGCCGATGTCGACCACCGTGGCGGCCATGTCGGCTGTCGGGACCGAAATCACGCATTCGCCGGTCTCGACCAGAGCCGTGTAGCTGTGATCCCACGGGCCGACGGTGCAAGCGATCACCGGCGGGGCGTGACGGACCATCATGTTGAAGCCATTGGTCATCACGTTGGGTACGCCCCGGTGCTGTGTGCCGATCAGGATCACCGGGCCGGGCTCGATCAGGCGGTGCACCTGCTCGAGTGGGTGGGCCTGCAGGTCGTTCACTGTAATCATGTCTGCTCCTTCGCGCCGTGCGCCGCCGCCTTCCCTGCGGAAGGTGGGGGGCGTCGTGCCACCTCTCGATGGTCAGACGGGCGCGGAGCGCCAGGAAGGCCGGGACATTCCTGGGTACGTCACTGCCAGGCTGCGCCGTCCCGCAGGCGGAGTGGGGGGGGGGGGGGGGGGGGGGGGGGGGGGGGGGGGGGGGGGGGGGGGGGGGGAGGGGGGGGGGGGGGAGGGGGGGGGAGGGGGGGAGGGAGGGGGGGGGA
>NZ_JBVIQK010000037.1:37037-43526 GCF_055577115.1 Streptomyces sp. NPDC033216
CTCCCCCCCCCTCCTCCCCCCCCCCCCCCCCCCCCCCCCCCCCCCCCCCCCCCCCCCCCCCCCCCCCCCCCCCCCCCCCCGCAACAGCCTCAGGCCTCGGGGGCGGACAGTGCCGGCTCGGACGTGACCCGCTCCGCGTGCTTGGGCGCGGTGGCCATCGCGCGCAACGCCTCAAAGGCGGCCGCCGTCGGGCTGGCCGGCTCCGCCTGGTACACCACGAGCTGCTGGTGCGGCGCGCCATTGACGGTGAAGGCAGCGAACGCGATGTGCAGGTCCCCCACCTGTGGATGCCTCAGGTGCTTGCCCTCCTGCGATTTGCTCTTGACCTCGTGCAGTTGCCAGAGTTCCGCGAACTCCTCGCTCTGCGCCGAGAGTTCCTCGACCACCTCGGCGATGCGCGCCGAGTCCGGATCGAAGCCGTAGGCGGCCCTGATCTCGGCGACGCAGGAGTGGGCCGCGCGTTCCCACTCCTGGTAGAAGTCCCGGCCCGCCGGGTCGACGAAGACCATCCGGGCCAGGTTGTCGAACCGGTCGAAGCCGCCGTGCAGGGCTGTGGCCAGCGAGTTGCCGGCGAGGACATCGAGGGCGGGTCCGAGGACGAAGGCAGGCGTGTGCTGCCATCCCTCCATGAGCTGCAGCAGTTGACCGCTCACCTCGGCGTGGCCGTGGTCGCGCCGGCGCCGGGAGGCGGCGAGGCACAGTCGGTTGAGGTGGTCGGCGGCCTCCGCGTTCAGCTTCAGTGCCTGCGCCACCGCTTCGACGACCTGGGGAGAGGGGCTGCTCTCGCGGCCCTGCTCGAGCCGGATGTAGTAGTCGGAACTCACTCCGGCCAGGAGCGCCACTTCCTCTCTGCGCAGTCCGGGGACCCGGCGCCGCCCGTGCTCGGGCAGACCGACGTCATGCGGCTTGAGAGCCTCTCGACGGGCTCTGAGAAAATCGCCCAAAGGCGTCCCATTGCTCATGGGGAAAGGTTAGACCGAATGTGGCTGATTTCGAGTGCCGAACATGTAAGGTGCCACCTTGTCGCACAGTCATCACCAGGTGTAGCCGACCGTCTCACCTTCTGGTATTTCTCCTGTTCATAGGAGTGTCCGCTACCGTCTACCGGGGCCTGCTTCCGCTGGGAACGAGGGTGGGACGGCTCGCGGCCCGGCTTCCACGCATCGGCTCGATCTGCCCCGCCGTCCACGGTTGTCTCACGTGATCCTGGGAGTGACGCACCCACGTTCAGCGCGCCTTTTCAAGCCTGATTCCCTCTAGCCTCAATGACATGAACAAGGACAAGCACCCTGACACGGTGGAAGGGCTGGGCCGGTTTCTCCGCTCCCGACGGGAGCTCCTCAGCCCCGCGGCCGCAGGACTGCCCAGTACCGGACGCCGACGGGTGCCGGGTCTGCGGCGCGACGAGGTCGCGGCCCTGGCCGGCGTCAGCGCCAGCTACTACATGCGGCTGGAGCAGGGGCGCGAACTCAACCCCTCGCGCAGGGTCCTGGAAGCGGTGGCCCGCGTGCTGCAACTGAGCGACGAGGACCGGCTGCGGCTCTTCCGCACGGCACAGCCCACCACACGCCGCATGAAGTCTCCGTTCCGTGTCGAGCACGCCAGCCCTCCGCTGCGCCAGCTGATCGAGAGCTGGACCAGGACACCCGCCTTCATCATCGGCCACGCCCAGGACATTCTGGCGGCCAACGACCTCGCGCAGGCCCTGTACTCCGACTTCGCCCAGCGGGACAACGTCCTGCGCATGTTGTTCCTCGATCCCGCGGCCAAGGCCTTCTACCGCAATCCGCAGCGTGCCAAGCACCGAGCCGTGGCCGACCTGCAGCAGACGGCCACCGAGACGCCGGACGATCCGCGCATCCTCGAACTCGTCGGCGAACTGTCCGTGCGCAGCGGCGAGTTCCGCTCCCTCTGGGCACGGGAGTACTCACGGGTCCCCCCTTACGAGATCAAGCAGATGCACCACTCCGCCATCGGCGACCTGGAACTGCGTCACGAAGCACTGAACATCCGCAGCGCGCCCGGACAGCAACTCATCGTCCTGCAAGCTGAACCAGGCTCCGCGTCGGCCGATGCGCTGTCCCTGCTCGGTTCCATCAGCGCACCGACGCTTCCGAGCAGGCAGGAGCCGGGTATCGACATCTGATACAGGGCGTTCCGCGCACCGCCGGCCCCAAGAGGGCCGGCGGTGCGCTGCTGCGTTCCTTTTCCAGGCGGTCCTGGACTGCTTTTCCCGGGAGTGCTTATCCCAGGTAAATCGTGGCCTGCCTATCGGAATGCGCAGCGGCCATTCTTTTCTCAGGTCTTCCCGAGCACCCGGCAATCGGATCCTTGGCAGAGCTGAAGGAGAGAGATCATGGAAGGCAGGCAAGACGCGCCGGTCTGGCTGGTGACGGGTTGCTCGACCGGTTCGGCCGGAGCATCGCAGCGCACCTGCTCGACGAGGGTTTCCGTGTGGTGGTCACCGCCCGCAGGACCGAGCAGACCAAGGATCTCGGTGCCCGCGACAACGCGTTCGCCGTGACCCTGGCCATGGTGCGAAGAACGTCATCGAGGCGGCCAGCGGGCCGATCCCGCACTCGGGCGCCCACCTCGACGACGGGCGGCCGGCCCGACCCAACCCACAGGTCGAGGACCCCGTGTTCCAAGGCCGGCTGCGCGAGGTCACCTCGCGTCTCGTCGCCGACTCACTGTGAAGCCCTAGCGGGGCATCAGGACCCACCCCGGCCCCTGTGGACCGTCGCCTGTTCCGTTCATAGGAACGCAACACCCAGGAAAGTTCCGCCCTTCATGGGGAACAGCCGGGCGGGCACACTCGAGTTCGTAAGGAAATCCTCCCGCAATTTCGCGGGCATTCAGCAAGGAAAGAGGAACACCTCATGGCTACGTGGTTTGTGACCGGAGCTTCCCGCGGTATCGGCGCGGAGATCGCACGGGCCGCACTCAAGGACGGCAACAACGTCGTGGTCGCCGTCCGCAACCCCGAACGCGTGCCCGAGGACCTCAAGGCCTCCGCCACCGTCCACCCCGTCACCCTCGACGTCACCGACAACACCAGCATCCCCCGCGCCGTACGGGCCGCCGTGGAACGCTTCGGACGCATCGACGTCCTGGTCAACAACGCCGGCCGCGGCCTGCTCGGCGCCCTCGAAGAGATCACCGACGCCGAGGCCCGCTCCCTGTTCGACCTCAACGTCTTCGGCCTGATCAACGTCACCCGCGCCGTCCTGCCTCACATGCGCGCACAGGGCTCCGGCAAGCTCGTCCACATCGGCTCCCGCTCCGGCTTCGAAGGCGAACCCGGCGTCAGCATCTACTCCGCCTCCAAGTTCGCCGTCGCCGGCATCAGCGAAGCCCTCTCCGCGGAACTCGCCCCCTTCAACATCCAGTCCATGGTCGTCGAACCCGGCGTTTTCCGCACCGACTTCCTCGACGCGAGCTCCCTCTCCGTCGCCGAGAACCGCATCTCCGACTACGACAACACGCCCGCCCACGTGACCCTGGACTGGATCGACCAGGCCAACCACGCCCAGCTCGGCGACCCCGTCAAGGGCGCCGCCCTCATCGTCGAGGTCACCGGAACCGAGAAGCTCCCCACCCACCTCTACCTCGGCCAGGACACCCTCGACCGCCTCGAAGTCAAGTATCAGCAGGTCCAGGACGACCTCAAGCCCTGGCGCGACAAGTCCGCCGCCACCGCCCACGACGACACCGCCTGAGGCGGTCGCCGGTGCGGAGGCGATGCCTCCATCAAGCCGCCCTGCCGGGTGTCCCCCTCCGTCCATCCCGCCGGGTTCCGTCCCCGAAGTGCCAACCAGATCCACTGAACTCGAAGAGGTAACCGTCATGTCCGCTGCTGTTCTCTCCGGTACCCCGCTGTCGGGCCGTGTCGCCGTCGTCTCCGGCGCGTCCAGCGGTATCGGCGCCGCCACCGCCGAGCGCCTCGCCGGCCTCGGTGCCACCGTCGTCGTCCTGGCCCGCCGCAAGGACAAGCTGGACCAGGTCGTCAAGACCATCGAAGCGGGCGGCGGCACCGCCCTCGCCCTTGCCGTCGACGTCACCGACCGCGTCGCGGTGCGGAGCGCCGCCGACCAGGTCGCGGCCGCCTACGGCCGCGCCGACCTCGTCTTCAACAACGCCGGCGTCCAGCTGATCTCCGGCATCGAGGAGCTCAAGGTCGACGACTGGCAGCGCCAGATCGACCTCAACATCACCGGCGTGATGAACGTCATCGCCGCCTTCCTCCCCCACCTCACCGACGCCGCGGCCCAGGGCAAGCCGGCCGACCTCATCAACACCTCCTCCATCGCGGCGACCCGCATCCTGGAGAAGTTCTCCGTCTACTCCGGCACCAAGGCCTACATCAGCCACCTGACCCGCCTCCTGCGCGTCGAACTCGGTCGAAAGATGGTCCGCGTCGCCACCATCGAACCCGGCATGGTCGACACCGAACTCCCCGACCACGTCACCGACCCCGACGCCTCTCAGCTCATGGCCGGTCTGATCCGCGACATCGACGTTCTCCAGAGCGCCGACATCGCGGAAACCGTCGCCTTCATGGCCGCCGTCCCCCCTCACGTCAACCTCACGGAGATCACCATCCTCCCCACGGCTCAGGCCGTCTGACCCCACCACGCTCCGCATGCGCGAAGGGCCGCCCCGTAAGGGCGGCCCTTCGCGCATGCGGGCAGTGCGGCTCAGCGCCCGGAGCCGGTCGCTTCGCGAGCCGCGACCACGGCCTCCCAGACATCGCGCGGCGGCCCCGCGGGGGGCTGCTGCCCGTCGGTGCGTCCCTTCAGCCAGCGCTTGACGTGCAGCCGGACGTCCTCGGAGCCGAACGCCTCGTCCGGCGTCCGCGCCATGTGGCGCAACCTGGGCCCAGGCACGCATGACCAGCGGGTCCTCCAGGGCGCAGGGAAACCTGGCCGCTTTCTGCTGTGTCTCCTCGTCCACGGGCGCCCCGGACAGCCGTCTCTCGTTGTCCCGGTCCGCCGCAACCTGCGGGTCGAACCAGGGCTTGAGGACGGTGCGCGCCCACTCGTCGTAGGACCGGGCGAACTGCCCGTGGCGGGTGGCGTTGTGCGCCGTCTCGGCCACCCGTGCGGCCGCCCACAGGGCAAGGGAGATCCCCTGGGTCAGAGTCGGGTTCGTGTGGACGAGGGCGTCGCCCACCCGGACCAGACCGGTGACGACGGGACCCGCCTCGTCGGCGGTGGGGCTCCACCGGTTGTCGAGGCCGGCCATGACATGCACCTCGCCCACCGGCTGCGGATCGTGGGACAGCCAGGCCGCGCTGGAGGGGAAGAGACGGGCCAGGTCGTCGAAGGTCCGCGGATCGCGCAGTGCCGGCAGTGCGGGGTCGCCGACCGGGCACACCAGAGCGATGCCCAGCAGGTTGTTGTCGGAGGGAAGGCGATGCCGGGGACGGGCTTCAGCCTGCTCGGTCGGGGCGGGGTGGGGCACCAGTAAAAGGTGCCGGAGCCGAAGAGCCGCCCACCCGATGTGTTCGGCCGCCGCGTCCTCGCTTCGCTGGGCGAGTTGTCCGCCCTCTTGGAGACCCAGGTGCGTACCGCGCGTCCGATGGGCGCGCCATCACGTACGTACTCGTCACCGATGCGCGGCTGGTCACGCCGGTGCGACCTTGATCGAGGCGGCCGCATCCGGGGTCGCCCGTCACTCGACACCCATCGGAGAATTCATGGCAGCCAAGGGCATCACGTACACCGGCCTCGACGCCCTGCTCACCCCTGAGAAGTCGGTGCTGCTGCTGATCGACCACCAGGGCGCCCAGTTCGCGGGCATGCGCAGCACGGATGCCACCCTGGTGGTCAACAACGTGACCGCGCTGGCGAAGGGCGCCAAGCTGTTCGACGTTCCCACCATCCTCACCACGGTGGTCGAGGACCGCGGCGGCCACATCATCCGCCAGCTCCAGGACGTCTTCCCGGAGCAGACGCCGATCGACCGTACGGCGATCAACACCTGGGAGGACCAGCGCGTCGTGGACGCCGTCGCGGCCACCGGGCGCAAGGACCTCATCATCGCCGGTCTGTGGACGGACATCTGCCTGGCCTGGCCCGCGATCCACGCCCTCGCCGACGGATACCGGGTCTTCGCCGTGACGGACGCCTCGGGTGCCACCACCACCGAAGCCCACGAGCGCGGCATCGAGCGCATGATCCAGGCCGGTGTCATACCGACCTGCTCCGGCACCGTCATCTCCGAGTGGCAGCGGGACTGGGCCCGCGAGGAGACCGTTCCCGGTATGACGGAGATCCTCCTGGAGCACGGCGGCAGCTTCGGCACCAGCCTCGCCTGGGAGCTCCAGCTCCTGGGGCAGAACAAGGGCTGAGTCCCTCCCCTCGTCCCACGGGGACGGCCGCGGGGGGGGAGGGGAAAAAGAAGGGGTGCTTGCCCCCCCTCCCTCCCCCCCCCAGACCGCCCCGGACCGAGCTTGACTTTTAGACCTCCCCGCCCCCCCTCCCCCCC
>NZ_JBVIQK010000038.1:0-43215 GCF_055577115.1 Streptomyces sp. NPDC033216
ACGAAGACCGTACGGCCCTCCACCGTGCCCCAGCCGGTGACGACACCGTCGGTGTACGGCCTCTTCGCCTCCAGACCGAAACCGCTCGCCCGGTGTCGGCGCAACTGCTCGACCTCCTGGAAGGACCCCGGATCCAGCAGCAGCCCGATCCGCTCCCGAGCGGTCAGCTTCCCCTTCGCGTGCTGCGCCAGAGTCGCCTTCTCGCTCGGCCCGGCCAGCGCCTGCGCACGGATCCCGTGCAACTCGGCGACCCGCCCACGCGCGTCCGTCAGCTCGGCGGTCGGCTCACCGGTCGTCTCTTCCAAAACGGTCATGTAGTGACCTTACGAAGTCCACCAAGGAAAGTGAGACGTCGACTCCGTACAGTCTCCGGCGCGTTTTCCTGGTAGCCCTGAACAGAACCATGCCGGCATGCGGGCATTCCGACTGCTCAGAGCCGGTGCCGCTTGTGGGGGTCACACAAAGAGCCGCGGCGAGATCAACTTCACATCATCGCCCGCCGGGTGCCGTCCAGTGGAGTGACGGGGTGCGGTGGGCCGTCGGCGGGGGCTCACGCGAGGACGTGCGGCATCATCCTGAACACTTTCGTGCATGAAGTTGAAAGTTGAACGGAATAGGTCTACGGTCTGCCGTGTTGGAGTTCTCGTTGAACATTCAACATGAGCGCCCGTCTCATCGACCCGTTCATCGATCCGTCCCCAAGGAGCACGTCATGGGTATCTTCGGCCGCAGGAACACCACCGAGACCACCGCGACCACGGCCGGCGCCGTGAACCCGGACCTCGTTGCCCTGACCGGCGACTACACGATCGACCCGGCGCACTCGACCATCGGATTCGTCGCCCGGCACGCGATGGTCACCAACGTCAAGGGCAAGTTCAACGAGTTCACCGGCTCGCTGCACCTGGACGGCGCCCAACCGGCCAACTCCACCGCCACCATCGACGTCGCGATGACGAGCGTCGACACCGGGTCGGCCGACCGTGACAGCCACCTCAAGGCCGCGGACTTCTTCAGGACCGACGAGTTTCCGACGATGACCTTCCGCTCGACCGGCGCGGAGGCTCTGGGCGGCGACGACTACCGGATCACCGGCGACCTGACCATCCTCGGCGTCACCAGGCCGCTCGCCATCGACCTGGAGTTCAACGGTGCCGCGAAGGACCCGTTCGGCAACGAGCGCGTCGGCTTCGAGGGCAAGGCGGAGATCCTGCGTTCCGAGTGGGGCCTGACCTGGAACGCGGCGCTGGAGACCGGCGGCGTCCTGGTCTCCGACAGGATCAAGCTGAACTTCGACATCTCGGCCATCAAGAACGCGTGACGCGCCACCACCGCCACGCCCCCCGAGCGCGCCCGCACTCCCCCTGGGGAGGGCGGGCGCTCGGCATGTCCGGGGGCAGGTCGGATCGGGGCCGGACCTGTCGGGTCGGGTCGGGGCTGGACGTATCTCGGGTCGGTCGGGTCGGTCGGGTCGGAGCGGGGCGGAGCGGGTCGGGTCGGGTCGGGTCGGGTCGGGTCGGGGCTGGACGTATCTCGGGTCGGTCGGGTCGGAGCGGAGCGGGTCGGGTCGGGTCGGGTCGGGTCGGGGCACAGCGTCGTCCGGACACAGGTGCGGGCGGCGCTGGGTGCGCGACGGGGGGTGGGGGTCGGTCGTTTTTCAGGGCGCACCCCTGCCGACGCGGCCGGGGACCTCGACCGAGGAGACGCCATGACCAGGACCGGACCGCAGCACTACCCCGGGGCGCATCGCGACCACTGGTACCAGGACGACTTCGGCGGCGACCGGATGGAGGTCAACGTCGTCGTCCTGCACACCACCGAGGGCCGTTCGCTGCCCGGCTACCAGGGCGGCGCGTCCGCACCGAACCTCACGGCGGTGCCGGATCTCAGGGCGAAGAAGCTGACGTGGTACCAGCACTTCGACATCGACATCTCCTCCCGCGCCCTGCGCAACAGGCCCGGCGGCGTGCAGACCAACACGCTGAACGTCTGCCAGGTGGAGCTGGCCGGCACCTGCGACCCCGAGCTGCACACCAAGTGGCGGACGAGCGGCAAGGCCCACGTCTACTGGCCCCAGGCGCCCCGGTGGGCGCTCCTCGGACTCGCCGGCTTCCTGGCGTGGGCGCACGAGCAGCACGACGTACCGCTGCGTGGCCCGGCGCTGTGGCCGGCGTACCCGAGGTCCTACGGGAACGGGGCCGGGCAGCGGATGAGCGCGGCGCGTTGGAACGCCTTCCAGGGCGTGTGCGGACACATGCACGTGCCCGAGAACGATCACGGCGATCCGGGAGCCATCGACTTCGACGAGCTGATCCGTTTGGCGAAGGCGGCGGTGAAGGGCTGACCGCCCGCCGACGGGCGGCCGAAGCCGGCGGCGCGTCACCCGCGGTCGGCCGCCGCCTGCGACGCGGCGGCGGTGGTCGCCGCCCGAGCCGTCCGCCGTCGCGGGAGCGGGTCCGCCGCACGTCGAGCACGGTGAGGCACCGGTCGGTCGGCGCCGCAGGGCGCGCCGAGGACCGCGCGGGTCGGTGGGTTGTGTCCCAGCGCCGCCGCGAGGTCCGCTGGGACGGTGTCCCGCTGCGAGGCGTCCGCCGCGCCCCCCGTCCGCCGGGGACCGACGGGCCTCCGGACGACGCCGCGGACCCGGGCGTCGAGGCGGTCGCGCGTGGCCGAATCGCACCCCTTGTGCGAAGGCTTGCGGCGTTCTCATAATCCAGCAACAGATTTGACCTGCCCATGCCAGCAAATGGGCATTCTTTTGTTGCCGCTGTTGTCATGTGCGCGTCAATTCCGTGTCCCGGGCACCACCCCGATCTCCCCGACACCAGGTCACCCCCCACGGAAGGCATCACGTTGATGAAGCTCCTCACCGCGATGAAGAGACTCGCGGCCGTCGGCGCCGCCGCCCTCGCGATCGCCAGCCTTCAGCCCGTCTCGTCCGCCCAGGCCGCCCCCTCGCCCGTCGTGGGCGGAACGCGCGCCGCGCAGGGCGAGTTCCCCTTCATGGTCCGGCTCTCCATGGGCTGCGGCGGCGCGCTCTACACCCAGCAGATCGTGCTCACCGCCGCGCACTGCGTGGGCTCGACCGGCGCCAACACCAGCATCACCGCCACGGCCGGCGTCGTGGACCTCCAGTCCACCACCGGCCGGGTCCAGGTCCGCTCCACCTACGTCTACCGGGCCCCCGGCTACAACGGCAACGGCAAGGACTGGGCGCTCATCAAGCTCGCGCAGCCCATCAACCTGCCGACGCTGAAGATCGCCACGACCACGCAGTACAACACCGGCACCTTCACCGTGGCCGGCTGGGGTGCGGCCACCGAGGGCGGCGCCCAGCAGCGGTACCTGCTCAAGGCCACCGTGCCGTTCGTCAGCGACGCCACCTGCCGTTCCTACAGCGGCTACAGCGGCCTGATCGCGAGCGACGAGATCTGCGCCGGATACGCCGCCGGCGGCGTCGACACCTGCCAGGGCGACTCCGGCGGCCCGATGTTCCGCCGGGACTCGGCCAACGCCTGGATCCAGGTCGGCATCGTCAGCTGGGGCATCGGCTGCGCCCGGCCCAACGCGCCCGGCGTCTACAGCGAGGTCTCCACGTTCGCCTCGGCCATCGCCTCGGCGGCGGCCTCTCTCTGACCCGCTCCCCCATCCCGTCGTACGACGTCCACGGGCCCGGCGCGCCCAGCGCCGGGCCCGTGCGCGTGCCGGTCTTCAGAAGCCTCCGCCGAAGTCCCCGCCCCCGCCGCCGCCTCCGAAGTCCCCGCCTCCGCCTCCGACGTCCCCTCCCCCGCCGCCGAAGTCGCCGAAGCTGCCGGCGTCGAAGTCCGCTCCGGACATGTCTCCGCCCTCGTAGCCGCCGTCGAAGTCGCCGTAGCCGCCGCCGTAGTCGGAGGCGTAGGCGGGCCCGGCCATCAGGCCGCCGAGCATCGTGCCGACGAGCAGGCCCGGCAGCAGGCCGCCGCCGAAGTAGCCGCCCGCCCAGGGGCCGTAGGCCGGCCCCGCCTCCCAGTAGGGGCGGCGGCCGTAGTCGGTGTCCACCTGGCGGACCACCGGCTCGCGGCCGTCCGCCAGGCGGGTGCGGTCCGCCGCGCAGACCGGGACCTCGCGGGCGGCCCCGCCGGGCGGGGTCCAGGCGGCGTCGGCGACGGAGGGGCCGTGGCGCGGATCGAAGAAGCACGGCGGGCGGCGCTCGGGCAGCGGTTCACCGGCCCGGCGGGCGGCGAGCCGGGCCAGGGCGAAGCGGCCCTCCTCCAGGACCTCGGTGACCGGGCGCACGTCCTCGGGTCTCGTCGCGTCGGCCATGAACGACTTGGCCTTCTCGTAGGCGTCGAGGGCGTGCTCGTAGTCGCCGCGCATCGCGTCGTCGGCGCCGGGTTCGGACGGGTGGAAGTCGAGCCGGTCGAGTTCCTCGCCGAAGGCGGTGATGTCCTCGTCGACGACGACGCGGAGCCGTTCGAGGGCGACCCGCTGTTCCTCCGCGTGCCGCCTGCGCTTGCGCCGGACGAGGGTGTACGCGCCGGCGCCACAGGCCGCGACCAGCACGCCCCCGGTGACCAGCCCGGCTGTCGACACCCCGCCACCGCCGTCCGGGGAGCCCCAGCCCGTGGGGGCGGAGCCGCCCATGTTGGCGACGGCACGGTCGGTGAAGTCGTCTAGTTGGGCCTTGGCGTCGCTCTCGCCCTGGACGCTGGTGACGAGGTTGCGCACGGCGGCCGTCGGCAGGACGGAGGAGTCGGCGCGGGCGTCGAAGCGGTCGCCGAGGCGGATCGCGTAGAGACCGGTCACGCCGGTGGCGGTGCGCAGGTCGGTGAAGAGGTTCTCCGTCGGGTAGCCGGCCGGGAGGACGGCGACGAAGACGGGTTTGTCGGCGTCCTCGATCTTCTTCTGGAGGGCGTGCGCGTCCGCCTGGGAGAGCTGGGCGGATGCCGCCGGGTCGACGTACACGGGGCTTTCGCGCAGGGCCGCGGCGATCGTCGACACACCCGTTTCGGCGGCGGCGGGCCGGGCGCCCGCCGACACCAGGGTCAGGGCGGCGAGCGCCAGCGCCAGGAGCAGTCCCGCGAAGCCTCGGGTCGAAAGTGCGACCTTCATACTTCGAAGCTACCCCGTACAGGGGCAAAGAAGGGCAGTGGAAGCTCAGCTCTTGCGGTACGCCTCGGTCAGTTTCCGCACCGCCTCTCCGTAGCGGCCGGTCAGGAGCAGGTGGTCGGCGTCCGCGAAGGGCGCGGCCACGGCGGCCGTGACGGACTGGCCGATCCTCTGCTGGACGATCAGCCGGGCCCGGTTCACCAGCGTCCGGCCGGCCTGGTCGGCGCCCGCCCGTTCGGCCGCCGCGGCCGCGGTGGCGAGGGCACGCAGCGTGGCCGTGCCGCCGGAGGGAACCTTCGTCAGCGTGGTCAGGCCCCAGCCGTAGGGGAACTGCGGGTCGTAGGAGGTGTCGCCGACGTTGATCGGGAGCTGGGTCTCGGACTTCGGCCAGGTCACGGGGAGCTGTCCGGTGAAGGGGCGTCTGCCGTACAGGACGTCCGCGACGCCGTCGCCCTCCGTGCCCGGCAGCCAGGAGGCCACCAGGGCGTCGATGGCGCCGAGCCGGTCCTCGATGATCTGGGGGCGCCCCGAGACGATCAGCACCGCGCACTCCATGGCCGCGCACACGGTGTCGACGGCGGTCCGGTCGGCGGTGGAGAGTCGCAGGTCGTGGCCGTTGCCGACGTCGCCGACGCCCTCGGCGTACGGGGTCTCGCCGACGACGACCACACCGACGTCGTACCCGGCCGTCGGGGCGGAGGCGTCCTTGGAGTACGCGACGTCGCCGCCCGCCTCGCGCATCCCCTCCAGGATGGTGGTGCCGGGGGTGACGGGGCCGGACGCGCCCTGCCAGGTGATGGTCCAGCCTCCGGTCTGGTTGCCGATGTCGTCGGCGTTGGAGCCGGCGACGTAGACCTTCTGGGACTTCCTCAGGGGCAGCAGGCCGCCCGCGTTCTTCAGCAGCACCTGGGACTCGGCGGCGGCGCGGCGGGCGACGCTCCGGTGCGCGGCGGAGCCGATGGCGGCGGCGCCGGAGGTGTCGGCGTACGGCTTCTCGAAGAGGCCGAGGCGGAACTTCTGGGTGAGGATGCGGGAGACGGCGTCGTCGACACGCCGCTCGCTGACACGGCCGGCCCGCACCTCGTCGACGAGAGTCGTGCGGAAGTCCTTGTAGGCGTACGGGACCATGATCATGTCGAGGCCCGCGTTGACCGAGGTCCGCACGTCGCTCGCCTGGTCGCCCGGAAGCTGGTCGATCGCCGCCCAGTCACTGATGACGAATCCGTCGAAGCCCATCCGGTCCTTGAGGACGCCTTTGATCATGTCGGCGCGGGCGTGCATCTTGACCGGGCCCTGTCCGTCGCCGGCGATGTCGAGCGAGGAGTACGAGGGCATCACGGAGCCGACCCCGCGGTCGACGGCCTGCTGGTACGGCGCCAGGTGGACGGCCTCCAGCTGCTTGCGGGTGACCTCGGTGACGCCCTGGTCGATGGTGTAAGCGCCGGTGGTGGAGGAACCGTAGGTGGTGCCGCCGTCGCCGACGAAGTGCTTGGCGGTGGCGAGGACCTTGTCGTCGTCCTTGAGGTCGCTGCCGTCGGGGGCGCCCTGAAGACCCTGGATCACGGTCTCCAGGGACTCGACGAGGGCCGGGTCCTCGCCGAAGGACTCGTAGGAGCGGCCCCAGCGTTCGTCGCGGGTGACGCAGAGGCAGGGGGCGAAGTCCCAGGGGACGCCGGTGGCGCGGACCTCGGCGGCGGTCACCGCGGCCGTCCGCCGGGCGAGCCGGGGGTCGCGGCTCGCGCCGATGCCGATGTTGTGGGGCATGACGGTGGCGCCCACCAGGTTGTTGTGCCCGTGGACGGCGTCGACACCGTAGATCAGCGGGATCTGAAGTCGGGTCGCCTGCGCCCGGAGCTGGAAGGCGTCGATCATCTTCGCCCAGGCCTCGGGGGTGTTGGGCGTGGGGGTCGAGCCGCCGCCGGACAGGAGCGAGCCGAGGCCCCAGGCGGCGATGTCCCCGGGGGCGGTGAGCGCGCCGCGCTCGGCCTGGGTCATCTGGCCGGCCTTCTCCTCCAGGGACATCCGGGAGAGCAGGTCCGCGACCCGCTTGCGCACGGGCAGCCGGGCGTCGAGGTAGGGCAGTCCGTGGGCGTCGATGACGACCTGCGGCATCTCGGCCGGGGCCTTCGCGCCGGTGACGGCCAGCTTCACCGGGACGGTCTCGGCGTTCTCCGCGGACCGGTCCCTCGTGGTGGGCACCCGGATCGCGCGGCTGGTGCCGGAGGCGGTGCCGGCGGGGAAGGTGAGGGTGCCGGTGGCCGGGGTGTAGTCGGCGGCCGAGGCGGTGCCGCCGGCCGTCTCGTACGCGACGGTCACCGGCTCCTCGAGGGGAACCGCGCCGGTGGTGGCGACGGTGAGACGGACGGTGGCCGTGGCTCCCTCGTCGACGGGGACGACGGCGGCGGCGGTGGTGACGGTCGCGGTACGTGCCTGGTCGGCCCGTCCGTACAGCTCGACGCCGTCCATCGCGAACTCGCCCTTGACACCCACCGGGAGCGTGACGGCGTACCCCCAGGTCTCGGTGAGGCCGAGGATCTGGTCGATGCCGCCGACGGGCTGGTGGTCCGTCCGGTAGACGAAGCCCGTGAACGGCAGCTCGATCCGCTTCCAGCCGGTGAAGTCGTCGGTGAAGGAGGTCGTCCACAGCTCGGAGGCCTCGCCGTCGGCGCCGCCGTCCTTGATCTCGAAGGCGATCTTCTTGCCGGTGGCGTGGCCCTCCCACCAGAGGCGGACGCCCTGGTGGGCGGACCAGTCGTGCGCCGGCCGGTCGGAGGCGAAGTCGTGGGTGAAGCCGCCCCAGCCGCTGATCTCGTAGCTGCCGCCGAGGACCTTCTCGCCCTCGGGGGCGTCGGGCCGGGCGGCGAGTTCCAGGGCGGGTGGGTCGTCGGTGTCGCTGCCCCAGGTGAACAGGCCCTCGGCGGGCGGGTTCGCGAAGGGGACCTCACCCTCGAAGCGGTCGACGGCGACGACGGGCGGAGCCGGGTCGTCGGCGGCGCGGGCCGAGGACAGCGGCAGCAGGGTGGCGAGCAGGGCTGCGGAGGCGAACAGGGCGGTTCTCGGGGCTGAGACGAGCAGGGCGGTTCTCGGCATGGACCTTCCCTCGGCTCTCTGGTTCACTCTGAACTCTCGCGGTTCACTCATGACTTAGATCACGTCGTGAGTTAACTAGCGGCCCGCACACCCGTCAAGACGTCCCGTCAGGGAAGGGCGAGGCATCATGAGGAGTTCCCCCCACTGGGCCCGGCTGCTGCTGGCCGGTCTGCTCACCACGGTCGGCCTGAGCGCCGCCGTGCCCCCCGCGCAGGCGGCCGGCGAGCAGGTCACCGCCTGGCTGACCACCACCGACGACGCGGGCGGACGCCACGTCGTTCGCGGCCTCCAGCAGCAGAGCCCGTTCGCCTTCACGTCCGGCGCGGGCGGCACGGGCGACAACATCACCGTCGACGAGAACACCCGCTACCAGACGTTCACCGGCGGCGGCGCCTCCTTCACCGACACCGCCGCCTGGCTGATGAACGGCAGCGGCGCCCTCACCCAGGCCACGCGGGACGCGACCATGCGCAGGCTGTTCTCGCCGACCGAGGGCATCGGGCTGTCGTTCCTGCGCAACCCGATGGGCGGCTCGGACCTGGCCCGGTTCGGATACACCTACGACGACCTGCCCGCCGGGCAGACCGATCCGGGGCTCACACGGTTCTCCATCGCGCACGACCTGGCGGACGTGCTGCCGCTGACCAGGCAGGCGCGTCAGCTGAACCCGGACCTGACCGTGATGGCCTCGCCGTGGACCGCGCCCGCCTGGATGAAGGACAGCGGTCAGCTCAACGGCGGCTGGCTGAAGGCCGAGAACTACGGCGCCTACGCGTCGTACTTCGTGAAGTACCTCCAGGCCTATCGCGATCAGGGCGTGCCCGTCGCGTACGTCACCGCGCAGAACGAGCCGACCTGTTGCTCGGGGTATCCGTCGATGAGCTGGAACGCGTCCGGGCTCGCGTACTTCACCAAGAGCGAGCTGCTGCCGAAGCTCGCCGCGGCGGGCCTGTCGACGAAGGTGCTGGCGCACGACTGGAACTGGGACACCTACGACGCCTACGCGGCGCAGACCGTGGACGACGCGGCGGTCCGCTCGCATCCCAACTTCGGCGGGATCGCCTGGCACGGCTACGGCGGGGACGTCGCCAAGCAGACGGCCGTGCACGACCGGTACCCGCAGCTGGACGCGTTCGGCACCGAGCATTCGGGCGGCACCTGGATCGCCGACCAGCAGCGCGAGGACATGCTGAACATCATCGACTACACCCGCAACTGGGCGAAGTCGGTGACCAAGTGGTCGCTGGCCGTGGATCAGAACAGGGGCCCGCACAACGGCGGCTGCGGCACCTGCGACGGCCTGGTCACCGTGCACAACGGGGACTCCCGGCACGGCCAGGTGGACTACACCGTCGAGTACTACACGATGGGCCACCTGACCAAGTTCGTCCGGCCGGGCGCGCAGCGGATCGCGTCGACGGCGTCGACGGCCGTGCCGAACGTGGCCTGGCGCAACCCGGACGGCTCGAAAGCCCTGATCGCCTACAACGGCTCCACCTCGGCCCGCACGATCACCGTCAACTGGGGCGCGCAGCACGCCACCTACTCGCTGCCCGCGCGGACCTCGGCGACGTTCACCTGGTCGGGCACCCAGTCGGGCGGCGGCCCCGCCGCGGGCTCCTTCGTCGGACTCGCGGGCAAGTGCCTCGACGTGGCGGGCGGTTCGAGCGTCGACGGCACCGCCGTACAGCTCTACGACTGCAACGGTACGGCGGCCCAGCGCTGGACGGTCCAGCCGGACGGCTCCCTCCAGGCCCTGGGCAAGTGCCTGGACGTGACCTCGGCGTCCACGGCCGACGGGGCGAAGGTCCAGCTCTACGACTGCAACGGCTCGGGCGCGCAGCGGTGGACGTACACCGCGTCCACCGGGGACGTGGTGAACACCGCCGCGAACAAGTGCCTCGACGTGACGGACAACTCCTCCGTCAACGGCGCCCGAGCCCAGATATGGAGCTGCACGGGCGCCGCCAACCAGAAGTGGGACCTGCGGTGAACGGGGTGACTCCGGCCTGACTCCGGTCTACTCGGCCGGGGTCACCCCCGCCCTCAGCAGTCCGTAGGTGTACGCGTCCTCCAGCGCCTGCCAGGACGCCGCGATGACGTTCTCCGCCACTCCCACCGTCGACCACTCCCCCGTCCCGTCGGACGTGGAGATCAGGACGCGGGTCGTGGAGGAGGTGCCGTGCACGCCCTCCAGGATGCGGACCTTGTAGTCCACCAGCTCCAGCTTGGCGAGCTGGGGATAGATCTTCTCCAGGGCCACGCGCAGGGACCGGTCGAGGGCGTTGACCGGGCCGTTGCCCTCCGCGGTGGCGACGATGCGCTCGCCCTTGGCGTAGAGCTTGACCGTGGCCTCGTTGGCGTGGCTGCCGTCGGGGCGGTCCTCGACGATCGCGCGCCAGGACTCGACCTCGAAGTACTTGAGAGGTTTGCCCTCCACCTCGGCGCGGAGCAGGAGTTCGAAGGACGCGTCGGCCGCCTCGTAGGTGTAACCCTCGAGTTCGCGTTCCTTGACCCGGTCGACCACCCGCTGGACGAGTTCCCGGTCGCCGCCGAGGTCGACGCCCAGTTCCTTGCCCTTGAGCTCCACCGAGGCGCGGCCCGCCATGTCGGAGACCAGCATCCGCATGGTGTTGCCGACCCGCTCGGGGTCGATGTGCTGGTACAGGTCCGGGTCGACCTTGATCGCCGAGGCGTGCAGGCCGGCCTTGTGGGCGAAGGCGGAGACGCCGACGTAGGGCTGGTGGGTGGAGGGGGTGAGGTTGACGACCTCGGCGATGGCGTGCGAGATCCGGGTCATCTCGCGCAGCCGACCGTCGGGCAGCACCTTCTTGCCGTACTTCAGCTCCAGCGCCGCCACCACCGGGAACAGGTTGGCGTTGCCGACCCGCTCGCCGTAGCCGTTCGCCGTGCACTGCACGTGGGTGGCGCCGGCGTCCACCGCGGCGAGGGTGTTGGCGACCGCGCAGCCCGTGTCGTCCTGGGCGTGGATGCCGAGCCGGGCGCCGGTGTCGGCCAGGACCGTGGAGACGACCGCCTGGACCTGCGCCGGCAGCATGCCGCCGTTGGTGTCGCAGAGGATCACGACCGACGCGCCCGCCTCCGAGGCCGCCCGCACGACCGCCTTCGCGTACTCGGGGTTGGCGCGGTAGCCGTCGAAGAAGTGCTCGCAGTCGACGAAGACCCGCCGGCCCTGGGCGCGCAGGTGGGAGACGGTGTCGCGGACCATCTCGAGGTTCTCGTCCAGCGTGGTGCGCAGCGCGAGCTCGACGTGCCGGTCGTGCGACTTCGCCACCAGGGTGATCACCGGGGCGCCCGAGTCGAGCAGCGCCTTGACCTGCGGGTCATCGGAGGCCTTGGCACCGGCCCGGCGGGTGGCGCCGAACGCGACCAGCTTGGCGTGCTGAAAGTCGATCTCCTGCCGCGCCCGGGCGAAGAACTCGGTGTCACGGGGGTTGGCGCCCGGCCAGCCGCCCTCGATGAAGCCGACGCCGAACTCGTCCAGGTGCCGTGCGATCGCCAGCTTGTCGGCGACCGTGAGGTTGATGCCCTCGCGCTGGGCGCCGTCGCGCAGGGTGGTGTCGAAGACGTGGAACGAGTCGTCGAGCTCGCTGGTTTCCGTCATGGTCTCAAGGCTCCTGTTTTGGATCTCGGTCTACCGGAATGACCGGCTCCACCGTCCCCCCATGGTCCCCCGCGCCTGCCTCCCGGCTGAAGGTGGGCCAGGAAAACGAAAAACCCCTCGCGGGTGCGAGAGGTCTGCGCGCGGGTCGAGGACGACGATGGCCGCCCGTACCTGGTCGTACGTGGCGGTCACTGCGGACCGGCGCGCCTGCTGCCAATAATCGTGGCGAACGAGAGCACGAGGGGAGTCTGACACAGGGCAGCCCCCTGCTCACCGACTGTCTCAGGATGCGAGCAGGGCGTCCGTCACGAACTCCGTCACATGCCCGATGACCTGCTCGCGGTCGGTGCCGCGCAGCCCGATCGCCACATGGATGGAGAAGCCGTCGAGCAGTGCCCGCAGCCGGGCGGCGAACCGGTCGGGGTCAACGGGGCGGAACTCCCCGCGCGAGACGCCCTCCGCCACCAGCGCCACCAGGTCGCGGTGCCAGGCGCCTTCGATGGCCGCCTGCCGGTCGCGGGCGACCGCATCGGCGGCAGCGCTCTGCGAGCGGTTCCAGACCTCCAGCCACAGGGTCCAGTGCGGGTCGCGGTGGCCGTCGGGGACGTACAGGTGGACGTAGGCGTCCAGCCGCTCGCGGGCCGTGGCCGGAGCGGTCAGCAGCCGGCCGCGTTCGGCGCCGAGGCGGCCCTCGCTCCACTCCAGGGTCTCGAGGAGCAGTTCGTCCTTGGAGCGGAAGTAGTAGAGGAGGTGCCCGCTGCTCATCCCGACCTCGCGCCCGAGCGCCGCCATGGTGAGCTTCTCCAGGCCGCGCTCGGCGATCATCTCCATGGCGGCGGCGAGGACGTCCTCGCGGGGCGGGGCGGGTCTGCGCTCACGTGCCGCACCGGCCATGGGGGACTCCTCTAGATCCTCGGCTGTTGTTGCGTGATGCAGTGGATGCCACCACCACCGGCAAAGATCGTACGGGCGTCGACCAGCGTCACCGTCCGGTCCGGGAACAGCCGGCGGAAGATCCCTGCGGCGATCTCGTCGCGCGGGTCGTCGAAGCCGCACAGGACGACCCCGTCGTTGCACAGGTAGTGGTTGATGTAGGAGTAGTCGGCCCAGTGGCCGTCGGCCTCCAGGACGGTGGGCGCCGGGATCTCCACGACCTCCAGCCGGCGCCCGCGTGCGTCGGTCTGCGCCTTGAGCAGGCCGACGATCTCCTTGGTCACCTCGTGGTCCGGGTGCGCGGGGTCCGGCTGGTGGTGGGCGACGACCACACCGGGGCGGGCGAAAGCGGCGACGATGTCGACGTGGCCGAGGGTGCCGAAGCCGTACGGGGGATAGTCGCCGGTCAGGCCGCGCGGCAGCCAGATCGCCTTGCGGGTGCCGAGCTGGGCGTGGATCTCGGTCTCGACCTCCTCGCGGGTCCAGTGCATGTTGCGCTCCGGACCGAGCTGCACGGTCTCCGTCAGCAGCACCGTCCCCTCGCCGTCGACATGGATCGCCCCGCCCTCGTTGACCAGCCTCGAGGCGTACGTCTTCGCCCCCGCGAGGTCCGAGACGTAGGCGGCGATCTTCGCGTCGTGCTCCCAGCGGGCCCAGTCCTGGGCGCCCCAGCCGTTGAACGTCCAGTCCACGGCGGCCAGTTCCCGCCCGTTCGTGAGGAAGGTGGGACCGATGTCGCGCATCCACGCGTCGTCGAGTTCGCGCTCGACGGTGTCGATGCCCGGTCCGAGCAGGGCTCGTGCCTCCGCGGACCGCCCCGGCCCGCACACCACCGTCACGGGCTCGAAGCGGCGGACCGCGCGGGCGACCGACGCCCACGCGACACGGGAGGCGGCGAGGTCGTCCGGGTCGTCGAAGGTGGGGTTGGGGCCGGGCCACGCCATCCAGGTGCGCTCGTGCGGAGTCCATTCGGCGGGCATCCGGAAGCCGTCGGCGGCAGCCTTGCTCATCCGGGGGGTCCTCACAGGAAGTAGAGGCGGTTGAGGGAGACGGAGTCGGCCGGCTCCGAGCGGAGCGGTTCTCCGTCGAGGGTGACCAGGCCGGTGCGCTGGTCGACGTCCACGGCTCCGGTACGGGAGTTGAGCCGCAGGTCGGCGGGGCCGATGCCGCGGGTGCCGCGCACGGCGACCCGGCGCCTGCGCGTCGGCATCCGGTCGTTGCCCTGGTCCAGCGCGGCCTGCGCGACGAAGGCCACCGAGAGGTCGGCGGGCGTGGCGCCGTACGCGCCGAACTGCGGTCCCAGGACGAGGGGTTCGCAGGTGTCGGTGGCAGCGTTGGGATCGCCGACGACGCCGTACGCCGGGAAGCCGGCCTTGAGGACGAGCTGGGGCTTGGCCCCGAAGTACTCGGGACGCCACAGCACGATGTCGGCGAGCTTCCCCTTCTCGAGGGAGCCGACCTCGTGCGATAGCCCGTGCGCGACGGCCGGGTTGATCGTCAGCTTGGCGATGTAGCGCAGGACCCGCTCGTTGTCGTGCTCGTCCGGGGCGCCGAACTCGGCCTTCATCTTCCCGGCCATGGCGAACGTACGGCGGACGGTCTCGCCGGCCCGGCCCATGCCCTGGGCGTCGGAGGAGGTGATGCCGATCGCGCCCAGGTCGTGCAGGACGTCCTCGGCACCCATGGTTCCGGCGCGGATGCGGTCGCGGGCCATGGCGGCGTCGCCGGGCAGGTCGGTCTTCAGGTCGTGGACGGAGACGATCATTCCGTAGTGCTCGGCGACCGCGTCCCGGCCGAAGGGCAGGGTGGGGTTCGTGGAGGATCCGATGACGTTCGGCACGCCCGCCATCTTCAGCACGTTCGGCACGTGTCCGCCGCCGCAGCCCTCGATGTGGAAGGCGTGGATCGTGCGGCCCTCCAGGACGCGCAGGGTGTCCTCGACGGAAAGGCACTCGTTCAGTCCGTCGCTGTGCAGGGCGACCTGGACGTCGTGCTCCTCGGCCACCCGCAATGCCGTGTCCAGTGCCCGGGTGTGGGCGCCCATGTCCTCGTGGACCTTGAAGCCGGACGCGCCGCCCTCGGCGAGCGCCTCGACGAGGGGGGCCGGAGAGGAGGACGACCCCCGGCCCAGGAAGCCGATGTTGACCGGCCAGGCGTCGAACGCGTCGAACGCGTGCCGCAGCGCCCAGGGCGAGTTGACGCCGACGCCCCACACCGGCCCGAACTCCTGCCCGATGACCGTGGTCACGCCGGAGGCCAGCGAGGCCTCCATGATCCGTGGCGACAGCAGATGGACATGCGTGTCGACCGCGCCGGCGGTGGCGATCAGTCCCTCGCCGGACACGATCGAGGTCCCGGTGCCGACGACCACGTCGACCCCGTCGAGGGTGTCGGGGTTCCCGGCCCGCCCGATCGAGTGGATGCGGCCCTCGCGGATGCCGATGGACACCTTGCGGATGCCCAGCGCGGCGTCGATCACGACGACGTTGCTGATCACGACGTCGCAGGTCTCGCGCACGGCGGCGGCCTTCAGGTGCAGTCCGTCGCGGGCGGTCTTGCCGAACCCGGCGAGGAACTCGTCGCCGGGGCGCTGGGAGTCGGACTCGACGCGGATCACCAGCCCGGAGTCGCCGAGCCGGAGGCGGTCGCCCGCGCGCGGGCCGTGCGTGGCGGCGTACTCGTACGGGTTCACAGCTCTTCTCCCTCTGTCCCGTCCCTCGACCCCGTCCCCGGCGTCGCCGCGCCCAGGTATCCGCAGGCGGCGGCCCGGCGCAGGGCCTCTTCCCGGGCCCCCGGCGCGTCCAGCGGGCCGTCGACCAGTCCGGCGAAGCCGATGGCGATCCGGTCGCCCCCGATGGGGACCAGCCCGACCTCGCCACGTTCGCCCGGTCCGAAGCGCACGGAGGAGCCGGCGGGGACGGCGAGTCGCATGCCGTAGGCGGCCGAGCGGTCGAAGTCGAGGCGGGGATTGGCCTCGAAGAAGTGGAAGTGCGAGGTCACGGAGACGGGCACGCCCGCCGTGTTGGTGACCGTCACCCGGACCGCCGCCTCCGGCTCGGTGTGTCGGGGGCCCGGCAGCAGCGCGCCGGGGGCCGCGGCGCCGAGGCCGCCTCCGACCGGGTCGGAGACCACCGCGAGCCGGGAGCCGTCCTCGAAGACGGCCTCGACATGCACCTCGGTGACGATGTCGGCGACGCCCGGCAGCACGTCGTCGGGGCCGAGGACCGCGCGGGCCCGCTCGATCGCCTCGGCGAGCCGGGCACCGTCACGGGCCGCCTCGCACACGGTGTCCGCGATCAACGCGGTCGCCTCCGGCACGTTCAGCCTGAGGCCGCGGGCGCGGCGGGCACGGGCCAGCTCGGCGGCACCGAACAGCAGCAGTCGGTCACGTTCGGTCGGGGTCAGTCTCACGTCACGACACCTCCTCTCATCCTCTGACTTAGAGCACCATTCTAAAAGAGCTTAACCACGAATCCCAGGCCATGAAAGCCCAGATAGCGTGACAGCGGCTGATCACATCGAACGTTGCTCAATAAAGGCTGCCCGACCGGCGGCACGAAAAGGGGCCGCCCCGGACGCGGAGTCCGAGGCGGCCCTGACGGTGAGGAGGGCGGCTAGCCGATCGTGTGCATCCAGCCGTGCCGGTCCTCGGCCTTTCCGCGCTGGATGTCGAGGAGCGCCTCGCGCAGCTTCACGGTGACCGGGCCGGGCTCGCCGCCGGAGTGCCGCCACTCGCCGCCGGCGCGCTTGACGGTGCCGACGGGGGTGATCACCGCGGCCGTGCCGCAGGCGAAGACCTCCGTCAGCGTGCCGTTCGCGGCGTCGCCCTGCCACTGCTCGAGGGAGACGCGGCTCTCCTCGGACTCGAAGCCGAGGTCGCGGGCGACCTGGAGGAGGGAGTCACGGGTGACGCCCTCCAGGATGGAGCCGGTGAGGGTGGGCGTGACGATCTTGTCGCCGTACACGAAGTACAGGTTCATCCCGCCGAGTTCCTCGACCCACCGGTGCTCGACCGCGTCGAGGTAGCAGACCTGGTCACAGCCCTTGGCGGCGGCCTCGGCCTGGGCGAGCAGGGAAGCCGCGTAGTTGCCCCCCGTCTTGGCGTCTCCCATGCCACCGGGGACGGCGCGGACGCGGTCCTCGGAGACCCAGATGGAGACCGGCTTCACCCCGCCGGCGAAGTAGGCACCCGCGGGGGAGGCGATGACGAGGAAGAGGTACTCGTTGGCGGGCTTCACGCCCAGGCCGACCTCGGTCGCGATCATGAACGGGCGCAGGTAGAGGGACTCCTCGCCGCCGTGCGCGGGCACCCAGTCCTTGTCCTGGCGGACCAGCGCGTCGCAGGCCTCGATGAACGTCTCGACCGGCAGTTCGGGCATGGCGAGACGGCGGGCGGAGCGCTGGAAGCGCTTGGCGTTCTGGTCCGGGCGGAAGGTGGCCACCGAGCCGTCGGGACGGCGGTAGGCCTTCAGGCCCTCGAAGATCTCCTGGGCGTAGTGCAGGACGTTGGTCGCCGGGTCGAGCGGGATCGGCGCGTACGGAACGAGCTGACCGTCGTGCCAGCCGCGGCCCTCGGTCCACTTGATCGTCACCATGTGGTCGGTGAAGTGGCGGCCGAACCCGGGACTCGTCAGGATCGCCGTGCGCTCGGCGTCGGAGAGCGGGCTGGCGGAGGGCTTGAGCTCGATCGTGGGCGTCGTCATGAGTGGTTGTCCTTCACCGGTGTTGTAGTGACGGGCCGCTTCCGTTCCTGTACGCCCAGTGCTAGGACGTCCGAGCATTCCCTCATTCCGCGGCTCCGCGTTCGATTATCGCGCGCGTTCGGCGGTGGAAGAAACAGGGAAAAAGGCGGCCCGGGGTCGATGGTTGCACCCGGCGGGGACGTGCGAAAGCCGCCGGGTGCGGATGCGACCCGGCGGCTTCGAATGGTTTCGAGGTGGCGCGGGCGTCAGCCGGCTACTCGTACGGCGAGCGCGTCGCCGATCTCGGTGGTGCTGCGGGCCGGCCTGCCGGTGCGCTCCGCGAGGTCGGCGGAGACGGCGTCCTCGATGCGGGCGGCCTCGGACTCGTAGCCCAGGTGGCGCAACAGGAGGGCGACGGACAGGACCGTGGCGGTGGGGTCGGCCTTGCCCTGGCCCGCGATGTCCGGGGCCGAGCCGTGCACGGGCTCGAACATGGACGGGAAGTCGCCGGCGGGGTTGATGTTGCCGCTGGCGGCGACGCCGATGCCGCCGGAGACGGCCGCGGCGAGGTCGGTGATGATGTCGCCGAACAGGTTGTCCGTGACGATGACGTCGAAGCGCTCGGGCTGGGTGACCAGGTAGATGGTTGCCGCGTCGACGTGCATGTACTCGGTGGTGACCTCGGGGAACTCCTCGGCCACCTTGTTGAAGACGTCGGTCCACAGGTGACCGGCGAAGGTCAGCACGTTGTTCTTGTGGATCAGCGCGAGCTTCTTGCGGGGGCGGGCCTGGGCGCGGGTGAAGGCGTCCCGCACCACACGCTCGACACCGAAGGCCGTGTTCACGGAGACCTCGGTGGCGACCTCGTGCTCGGTGCCCTTGCGGATGGTGCCGCCGTTGCCGGTGTACGGGCCCTCGGTGCCCTCGCGGACGACCACGAAGTCGATCTGCGGCTCACCGGCCAGCGGGGTGGCGACACCCGGCAGCAGCTTCGAGGGACGCAGGTTGACGTGGTGGTCGAAGGCGAAGCGGAGCTTGAGCAGGAAGCCGCGCTCCAGGACGCCGGACGGCACCGACGGGTCACCGATCGCGCCGAGCAGGATCGCGTCGTGCTTCTTCAGCGCGTCGAGGTCGGCGTCGGTGAGCGTCTCACCGGTGGCGTGGTAGCGCCGGGCGCCGAAGTCGAACTCCTTGGTCTCCAGCTTCACCTCCTGCGGGAGGACGGCGGAGAGGACCTTGAGACCCTCGGCCACCACCTCCTGGCCGATGCCGTCACCGGGGATCACTGCGAGATTGATGCTGCGAGACATGCCAGCACCCTACTCGCCGTCCCAGGGGATGACATGGACCGTCCGCGATACGGACATGGACGGGGTGACCGGCCCGCGGCGCGGGGCCGGACGGGTGCCCGGCCCGAGGCGCGGCGCGGGGCCGGACGTCCCGTGCGGATCCCACACCGCGCCCCGTCCGGGAGCGGCTCCCGGACCCTGGGGCGACCCGGTCCGGCCCGGCGTGCCTGGACGGGGCCGCCCGGCGCGGCCTGGACTGCGGCCGGGGCGACCCGGTCGGCCGTCGGCGGGCACCGGTTCGATCAGTGGCCGGTTTCGCCGCCGTTGTCACGGCGGTCGAGGGCACGCTGGAGGGCCGCGGCGGCGTTCTTGCGGTCGGACTCGGTCGTACGGGAGGCGTGGCGGACTCGGCTGCGGACGGTCGTCTCGGCCATGGGAAATCGACTCCATTCGAGGAACCAGGGAGTGCGGCGGGGGTTGCGAGACTCCCCCACTGCCTGAACGGCGGGGGGGTGGCACCAGAGGGGCCGGGGAGCGGTGCCGCAGGGGTTGCCTGCACGGGCCCGGCTCACGACCGCCATTCGCTGGGTCGAGCGAGACGTTCGGCTCCTACAAAACTAAGGGAGGAGCCCGCGCCTGTCTCCACAATTACTCGGACTTCCTACTATCTGAGACGGCGTACCGGGTCGCACCGCGCTGACCTGCACTTGGCGGGAATCGTGGCACCCGGCGAGCGCAGCGCCCGGACGAGCGGGCCGGCAGTGACCGTGACGGCCGCCGGCCGGACCCGGCCGGCTGGTCAGTGGATCGCCGCGGCGACCGCCTCCCGGAAGCCGTCGGGATCCTCCGCCCACGGCAGGTGCCCGGCCGTCGGCAGCGTCACCCGGCGCACCGCCGGCAGGGCCCGTTCCAGGGAGTCCACGGCCGAGCGCGGGCGGATGTCCCGTGCCCCGTCCACGATCAGCACGGGTACGTCGAGGGACGCGCAGGCGGCGAAGAGCTCGGGCGTGCCCCAGCGGCGCCTGCGTTCCTCGTTGAGGACCTTGCTGCACCCGGCGGCGACGCCGAACCAGGGGTCGGCCATCCGCCCGGCGTGCGCCAGGGCCCGGTCGCGGTCCTCGAACTCGACGGACCACTGGAGCACGGCGCGCTCCCGCGCCTCCTCGTCGGTGAAGAGTCGGCGGCCGGTCAACTCCCGCCAGCGGTGCAGCCGTTCCGGATGTTCGCCGAGCCGGGCCAGGAAGTTCTCACGATAGTCGGGATGCCAGTCGGCGTCGGGCCCGATGCCCGTCCCGCTGACGTAGATCAGCGTGCTCACCCGCTCCGGATGCGCGAGGGCGTACCTCAACGCCAGTTGGGCGCCCCAGGAGTGGCCGAGCAGCGCCATGGCCGGCAGGCCGAAGTGGTCGCGTACGGCGTCCAGGTCGGCCACGAACCGCTCGGTCGTCCACGGGCCGTCGCTGCGCTGCGAGCGCCCGCAGCCGCGCTGGTCCCAGCGGATCACGGTGGCCCGGTCGGTGAGTTCGCCGCCGACGTCGTGGAACATGTCCCACAGGCCCGGCCCACCGTGGCACAGCACCAGCGGCTCGCCCCCGCCCGCCCGCGCCGTCCAGAGCCGTGCCCCGTCGTCGGCGGTCACCTTCTCCTGGGTCCACGTCATACGGCCAGTCTGCCCGCCCGGACACGCCGACGGGCCAGGTCGGGGAAGACCTGGCCCGTCCGGGTGCGCGGGGTGTCAGCCCATGTGCGGGTAGGTGTAGTCGGTCGGCGGGACCAGCGTCTCCTTGATGGCGCGGGTCAGGGTCCAGCGCATCAGGTTCTGCGGGGCGCCGGCCTTGTCGTCGGTGCCGGAGGCGCGGCCGCCGCCGAAGGGCTGCTGGCCGACGACGGCGCCGGTCGACTTGTCGTTGATGTAGAAGTTGCCGGCCGCGTAGCGCAGCTTCTCCATCGTGTAGGCGGCCGCGGCGCGGTCGTTGGCGATGACCGAACCGGTGAGGGCGTAGTCGGACACCGACTCCATCTGGGTCAGCATCTCGTCGTAACGGTCGTCCTCGTAGACGTGCACGGCGAGGAACGGGCCGAAGTACTCCGTCGTGAAGACCTCGTTCTCCGGGTCGGTGCACTCGACGACGGTGGGGCGCACGAAGTAGCCGACCGAGTCGTCGTAGGTACCACCCGCGACGATCGTGCAGGTCGGGTCCGCCTTCGCGCGGTCGATCGCGGCCTTGTTCTTGGCGAAGGCCCGCTCGTCGATGACCGCGCCGATGAAGTTCGACAGGTCGGTCACGTCACCCATGGTGAGGTAGTCGACCTCGGCGGCGAACTCCTCCTTGAAACCGGAGTTCCAGATGGAGGCCGGGATGTACGCGCGCGAGGTCGCGGAACACTTCTGGCCCTGGTACTCGAAGGCACCGCGCGTGAGGGCGGTCTTCAGCACGGCCGGGTCGGCACTCGGGTGGGCGACGACGAAGTCCTTGCCGCCGGTCTCGCCGACCAGTCGCGGGTAGGAGCGGTACTTCTCGATGTTGGCGCCGACCGTCTTCCACAGGTACTGGAAGGTCTTCGTCGAGCCGGTGAAGTGGATGCCGGCCAGGTCCCGGTGCTGGAGGGCGACCTCGGACACCTCGATGCCGTCGCCGGTGACGAGGTTGATGACGCCCTTGGGCAGTCCGGCCTCCTCCAGGAGCCGCATCAGCAGCACGGCGGCGTGGGTCTGCGTCGGGGACGGCTTCCAGACCACCACGTTGCCCATCAGCGCGGGCGCGGTGGGCAGGTTGCCCGCGATGGCCGTGAAGTTGAACGGCGTGATCGCGTAGACGAAGCCCTCCAGCGGGCGGTGGTCCAGCCGGTTCCACACGCCCGGGGAGTTCGCCGGGGGCTGCTCGGCGAGGATCTGGCGGGCGTAGGCGACGTTGAAGCGCCAGAAGTCGACCAGCTCGCAGGGGGTGTCGATCTCGGCCTGCTGGGCGGTCTTGGACTGGCCGAGCATGGTGGAGGCCGCGAGGGTCTCGCGCCAGGGGCCGGCCAGCAGTTCGGCGGCGCGCAGGATGATCGCGGCGCGGTCGTCGAAGGCCATCGCACGCCAGGCGGGCGCGGCGGCGAGGGCCGCGTCGATCGCGTCCTGCGCGTCCTGCCGGGTGGCATTGGCGTAGGTGCCGAGGCGCGCCTTGTGGTTGTGCGGCTGCACGACGTCGAAGCGCTCGCCGCCGCCCATCCGCTTCTCGCCTCCGATGGTCATCGGCAGGTCGATCGGGTTGTCGGCCAGCTCCTTGAGCTTGGCCTCCAGCCGGGCACGCTCGGGAGAGCCGGGGGCGTAGCCGTGCACCGGCTCGTTGACGGGGGTGGGGACCTGGGTCACAGCGTCCATGAGATCCGTAACTCCTTGACTTGAGCGGGTGGTGCGGGCTCAGCCCTTGCTGACCATGGAGCGGAGGAAGAAGCGCAGGTTCGCCGGCTTCTCCGCCAGCCGCCGCATGAAGTAGCCGTACCAGTCGGTGCCGTAGGCGGTGTAGACGCGCATGCGGTGGCCCTCGGCGGCCAGTCGCAGGTGCTCGTCGCCGCGGATGCCGTACAACATCTGGAACTCGTACTCGTCGGGCTTGCGGCCCGCTTTGCGGGCCAGTTCCTGGGCGATGGAGATCAGGCGCGGGTCGTGAGAGCCGATCATCGGGTATCCCGCGCCCTCCATCAGCGTGCGCAGAATGCGGACGTACGCCTTGTCGATCTCGTGTTTCTGCTGGTAGGCGACCTCGGCGGGCTCCTTGTAGGCGCCCTTCACGAGCCGGACGCGGCTCCCGCTCCCCGCGAGGCGGCGGGCGTCGGCCTCGGTGCGGAAGAGGTAGGCCTGGATGACGCAGCCGGTCTGCGGGAAGTCCTTCCGCAGCTCCTCGTGGATGGCGAACATCGAGTCGAGGGTGGTGTGGTCCTCGGCGTCCAGGGTGACGGTCGTGCCGATGGCGGCGGCGGCCTCGACGACCGGGCGGACGTTGGCGAGGGCCAGCTCGTGGCCGCCGTGGAAGGCGGGGGCGGTCCCGTCGGCCGGGGCGGTCGTGGGCGACGCGAGGGCCTGGCCGAACATGGACAGCTTGACCGACATCTCGACGCGCTCGCCGAGCCGGAGCTCCTTCAGGCGGTCCACCAGCTCCAGGTAGGCGTCACGGGCGGCGGCGGCCTGCTCGGGCGTGGTGATGTCCTCGCCGACGACGTCCATCGTCAGCTCCAGGCCCCTGGCGGTCAGCTCCTCGATGATCGGGACGATGTCGTCCACCGTCTCACCGGGGATGAAGCGGTCCACGACCTGCTTCGTCACCGGGGCCGCCGAGATCAGGCGTCGCATCCGGTCGCTGCGCGACGCGGCGAGAATCACGGGACCCAGCACGGGGCACCTCCACATACCAACCCATACGAGGCCGCTTCCCGACGATTCGGGAACGGCACGGAGAACCACCGTGAAACCTAAGGATCCCTCCGATCCTCGGCCATCGACAGCTGTCACGCATCCATGCCGCGTATCTCAGACAGATGTATGAAGGGGGGGTGTGATGCGGGAGAATGACCGGGTGACGGCGGATTTCAAGGGTGAGTACCAGGAGCTGGTCGACGAGATCTCGGAGCTGCTCGGCGTCCCCGCGACCCTGGAGAACCGTGACTTCGAGCTGATCGCGTTCGGCGTCTACGACAGCGAGGACGAGCTGGACGCCGCCGCGCTGGACCCGGTGCGCACCCGGTCGATCCTGACCCGGCGTTCCACACCGGCGGTCCGGACCTGGTTCGAGGGCTTCGGCATCACCCGCGCCACGGCCCCGGTCCGTATCCCGCCGACCCCCGAGGCCGGAGTCCACCGGGGCCGCGTCTGCCTCCCGGTGCGCCACCGGGGGGTCGTCCTCGGCTACGTCTGGCTGCTGGACGGCGATCCGGGCCCCTCGGACGACCAGTTGGCGGGCGCGATGGAGGTGACGGGCCGGATCGGCGCGCTGCTCGCGGACGAGGCCCAGCACGGCGCCGACCTGACCCGCGAGCTGCGGGCGGTCCTGGCCGCCGACCGGGGCTGGCGGCGGGACATGGCGGTGGCGGAGCTGCGCACCGCGCTCGGTGCCCGCGCGGACGGCCCTCACACGGTGGTGTGTGTCGCGCCCTGGCCGTCGGCCGACCCCGACGACGCGCCGTCGCTGCGGACCCTGCCCGGCGCGGAGGCCCTGTGCACCGTGCCGTGGGGGCTGAGCGGCCAGTGCCTCGCGGTGCTGGTCCGGCTGCGCTCGACGGAGACCCTGACCCCGGCGGCCTCGGCGGCGGCACGGCTGCTGGACCGGACCGGCGGGGCGGGTGCCGCCGGGATCGCGGCGGGACGGGCCGGCCTCGCGGAGCTGGGGGCGGCCTGGCAGGAGGCATCGGGGGCGGCACGGGCGGCGCTCGCGGAGCCCCGCCTCGGTCCGACCGCCGACTGGGCGTCGATCGGGCCCTACCGTCTGCTGACCTCGCTGCCCCCCGACTCCGCCCACGACCCGGCCGTACGGGCCCTGCTGGCCCCCGCCCACCGGGAACTGGCCCGCACCGCCGAGGCGTACCTGGACTGCGCGGGCCAGGCGGGCCGCACGGCCGCGGAGTTGGGCATCCACCGGCAGACGCTGTACTACCGGCTGTCGCGGGTGGAGCAGTTGACGGGCCTGGACCTGGACGACGGCGAGGACCGGCTGCTGCTGCACATGACCCTCAAGGCGCGGCGGCTCTGAGACCCCCGCACCGACACGAGGGATCGTCGTCGACAACGATCGTCATCGCGTCACGGTCGGCGCACCCCCTTCGCGGTCGGTGCCGGCGCGCCGGCCTCCGACCAGCGGCTGCACGTCCGGGACGAGCGGTGTCGGCCCCGGACCCGTCGGCGCGCCCGGGTCGTGAACCTGCCGGCCGTCCTCCGGGACCACCCGGGCCCCGGCCGCCTGTTCATCCGCCCCGGCCGGGTGCTCGTACGGCACTTCGCCGACCGGGTGATCGGGATGCGCCGGGGGCGGGTCACTTCCGGGTGACGCCCTCGATCACCCGACGCAGGCCTTCGGCCAGCTGCTCGGCCTCGGGGGCGCTCTCCGGGTCGAAGGTCCACTGCGCCAGGAGGCCCATCATCAGGGTCAGGTAGAAGGAGCCGAGGGTGTCCACCGTGTCGTCCGTGACGTCCTCCTCCCGGCCCCCGTGGAAGATGGTGACGATGCCGCGCGCGGCCTCCCGCTGGGCCCGTGCCAGATGGTCCCGCAACTCGGGCAGTTGGTCGCCCATGACCGTGATCTCCATGCTGAGCCGCCACATCGAGCCGGGGTCCCGCATGGTGCCGACGATGTTCGACCACACCTCGGCGAACCGCTCGATCGAGCCGGGCTCCCCCCGGAGCCCCTCGGCCCCCTCGAAGGCGACGGACATGCCCTCCACCATCTCCACGTAGGCCTGCGCGAGCAGCGCGTCCTTCGAGCCGTAGTGGTAGCCGATCGAGGCCAGGTTGGTGCCGGACTCCTTGACGATGTCGCGCGCGGTCGTGCGCGCGAACCCTTTCGCCAGCAGGCAGCGCTTGGCGCCTTCGAGCAGATCCTCGCGGTGTCCCATGACGCCACCTTATCCCGGATCCATACGTCCGTCCTATACGCTTGTCATAGACAAACGTATAGGACGAGCGTACATTCGCCGGCATGACAACCAACCCGATGGGCGACGTGCGGGCCGGCCGCCGCGAATGGACCGCGCTCGGCGTGCTGATGCTGCCGCTGCTGCTGGTCTCGATGGACGTCTCCGTCCTGTACTTCGCGATCCCCGCGATCAGCGCCGACCTGGAGCCGACCGGCACCCAGCAGCTGTGGATCTTCGACATCTACGCGTTCGTGCTGGCCGGCCTGCTGATGACGATGGGCTCGCTCGGCGACCGCGTCGGCCACCGCCGGCTGCTCCTGATCGGAGCCGTGGCCTTCGGCACCGCCTCGCTGGTGGCGGCGTACGCGAACAGCGCCGAGACCCTGATCGCGGCCCGCGCGATCCTCGGCGTCGGCGGCGCGACCCTGATGCCGTCGACGCTGGCCATGCTCCGCACGATGTTCACCGACCCCGGCCAGCGCGCGAAGGCGATCGGCCTGTGGTCCGGCGTGATGACGGCCGGGATCGCGCTCGGTTCGGTGATGAGCGGGGTGCTCGTCGAGCACTTCTGGTGGGGCTCGGTCTTCCTGGTCAACCTGCCCGCGATGGCCCTGCTGCTGATCCTCGGCCCGCTCCTGCTCCCCGAGTCCGAGAAGCCCGGGTGCGGCCGCTTCGACCTGCTGAGCGTGCCGCTGTCGATGGCCGCCGTGCTGCCCGTGGTCTACGGCTTGAAGGAGATCCCCTCCGAGGGCTGGAACGTCCGCTACGTCGTCTCGATCACCCTCGGTCTGCTGTTCGCGGCGCTCTTCGTCCACCGCCAGCGCAACGCCGCCTCACCGATGATCCCCCCGGACCTGTTCCGTGGCCGGGGCTTCGCCCCCTCGGTCGCCCTGAACCTCGTCTCGGCGTTCGGCATCATGGGCTCGGCGTACTTCACCACCCAGTACCTGCAGTCCGTGCTCGACAAGAGCGCACTGGAGGCGGCCCTGTGGGCACTACTGCCCTCGGTACCGATCGGCGCGGCGGCACCGGTCGCGACCGGGCTGGTGCACAGGGGCGCCGATCGCGCCCACGTCGTGACCGCGGGTTTCCTGATCGCCGCGTCCGGCTTCGGTCTGCTGGCGCTCGCCGGTACGGACTCGATGTGGCTGGTGCTGGTCTCCTGCGCGGTGCTCGCCGTCGGGAGCGTGGTGGTGATGTCCCAGATCATGGACCTCGCGATGGGCACCGCCCCCGTGGAACGGGCCGGCACCGCGTCCTCGCTGATGGAGACCGGCGCCGAGTTCGGCGGTGCGCTGGGCATGGCGGTCCTCGGCTCCATCGGTACGGCGGTCTACCGCCACGAGATGCCGCCCTCGTCTCCCGCCGAGGCACGGGAGACCCTGGGCGGCGCGCTGGCGGTGGCCGACCGGGTGCCGGGCCTCGCGACGGCCGCCCGCGAGGCGTTCACCAGCGGAATGCAGGGGGCGGCGGTCGCGGGGGCCGTGCTGTTGACAGCGGCGGCAGCGCTGGCAGCGGTCACGCTGCGGCGGGTCGACGTACGGGAGCAGGCATGCGAAGCGCCGGACGAGCGTCTCAGCCCGTCCGGGGCGGTGTGACGACAAGGTCCCTCGGGACCGGTGCGGGGGTCTGGGGGCAGCAGCCCCCAGCCGCCCTCACTCAGACCAGGTTCACCGCACGGGCGGACGTCGCGCCGATCTCCACACCGACCTCGCCCAGCACCCCGGAGGGAACCGCGTCGTCCACCGTGAGAACGGCCAGCGCCTCCCCACCGACCGCCGCGCGAGCGACCTGCATGCCGGCGATGTTGATCCCCGCCTCGCCGAAGATGCGCCCGACGGTGCCGACGACACCCGGACGGTCCTCGTACCGCAGCACGACCATGTGGTCGGCCAGGGCGAGATCCACGTCGTACTCGCCGACCGCCACGATCTTCTGAAGGTGCTTCGGGCCGGCCAGCGTGCCGGAGACCGACACCTCCTCGCCGTTGCCGAGCGTGCCGCGCACGGTGACGACGTTGCGGTGGTCGGCCGACTCCGAGCTGGTCGTCAGCCGCACCTCGACGCCGCGCTCCTGGGCGAACAGCGGGGCGTTGACGTACGACACGGTCTCGTCGACGACGTCCTCGAACACACCCTTGAGGGCGGACAGCTCCAGCACCTTCACGTCGTGCTGGGTGATCTCGCCGTAGACCTCGACGTCGAGGCGGACGGCGACCTCACCGGCGAGGGCGGTGAAGATGCGGCCGAGGCGCTCCGCGAGGGGCAGGCCGGGCTTGACGTCCTCGGCGATGACGCCGCCCTGGACGTTCACCGCGTCCGGGACCAGCTCACCGGCGAGGGCGAGACGCACCGAGCGGGCGACGGCGATACCGGCCTTCTCCTGCGCCTCGTCGGTGGAGGCACCGAGGTGCGGAGTGGCGACGACCTGGTCGAACTCGAACAGCGGGGAGTCCGTGCAGGGCTCCTTCGCGTACACGTCGAGGCCGGCGCCGGCGACCCGGCCCTCCTTCAGCGCCGAGTACAGCGCCTCCTCGTCGACGATGCCGCCACGGGCGGCGTTGACGATCCGCACGCTCGGCTTGACCTTGCGCAGGGCCTCGTCGCCGATCAGCCCGACCGTCTCGGGGGTCTTGGGCAGGTGGACGGTGATGAAGTCGGAGACCTCGAGCAGCTCGTCCAGCGACAGCACCTTGACGCCCATCTGAGCGGCGCGCGCGGGCTGCACGTACGGGTCGTAGGCGACGACCTTCATACCGAAGCCGGACATCCGCTGGGCGACGAGCGCGCCGATGCGGCCGAGGCCCACGACACCGAGGGTCTTCTCGGCCAGCTCCACGCCGGTGTACTTGCTCCGCTTCCACTCGCCGTTCTTCAGCGCGGCGTTGGCCTGCGGGATGTGGCGGGCCGTGGCGAGCAGGAGGCCGCAGGCCAGTTCGGCGGCGGTCACGATGTTGGAGGTGGGGGCGTTGACGACCATCACGCCGGCCTTGGTGGCGGCGGAGACGTCGACGTTGTCCAGGCCGACACCGGCTCGTGCGACGACCTTCAACTTGTTGGCGGCGGCGATCGCCTCGGAGTCCACCTTGGTGGCGGAGCGGATCAGGATCGCGTCGACGTCGGCGATGGCCGGGAGCAGTTCGGCCCGGTCCGCTCCGTTGCAGTGCCGGATCTCGAAGTCCGGGCCAAGCGCGTCCACGGTCGCGGGCGACAGCTCTTCAGCGATGAGTACGACAGGTTTCGAGCTCACGTGAGTCCTCACAAGTCCAGAGCGTGCGGACGGCCGTCCCGACGGCCGCAGGCGGAGGAGGGGCTAGCCGCGTGGAAGACGCACGACGCTGTGGGCCTGACGCGTATTAATGCAGCAGTGTAGTGCCGGGGCGAGGAGCGTCCTGCGCCTCTGCGGAAGGATCACCCGTCCGTGGCCGGACGGGTTGGACAACACCATGACACACGGCGTTACCCCGGGTTAGCCGAAGGGGCCGGAGCGATCCGCTCCGGCCCCCGGCGTGAGGCCTACGCCTCCTCGTCGACCCAGCTCATCAGCTTGCGCAGCTGCTTGCCGGTGGTCTCCAGCAGGTGCTCGGAGTCGGCCGTCTTGTACTCGTTGTACTTCTTCAGACCGCCGTGGTACTCGTCCATCCAGTTCCGGGCGAAGGTGCCGTCCTGGATCTCGGCGAGGACCTGCTTCATCTCGGCCTTGGTGGCGTCCGTGATGATGCGCGGGCCGGTGACGTAGTCGCCCCACTCGGCGGTCTCGGAGACCGACCAGCGCATCTTCTCCAGGCCGCCCTCGTACATGAGGTCCACGATCAGCTTCAGCTCGTGCAGGCACTCGAAGTAGGCGATCTCCGGCTGGTAGCCGGCCTCGACCAGGGTCTCGAAGCCCGCCTTCACCAGCGCCGAGGTGCCACCGCACAGCACGGCCTGCTCGCCGAAGAGGTCGGTCTCGGTCTCCTCGGTGAAGGTGGTCTTGATGACACCGGCGCGGGTGCCGCCGATGGCCTTTGCGTACGACAGGGCCAGCGCGAAGGCGTTGCCGGTGGCGTCCTGCTCGACGGCCGCGATCGCGGGGACGCCGCGGCCCTCCTCGTACTGGCGGCGGACCAGGTGGCCCGGACCCTTCGGGGCGACCAGGGCGACGTCCACGCCGGCCGGGGCCTTGATGAAACCGAAGCGGACGTTGAAGCCGTGCGCGAAGAACAGCGCGTCGCCGTCGTTCAGGTTCGGGGCGATGGACTCCTCGTAGACCTGGGCCTGGATCGGGTCCGGGATCAGGATCATGATGAGGTCGGCCTCGGCGGCGGCCTCCGCCGGGCTCACCACGCGCAGACCCTGCTCCTCGGCCTTGGCCTTGGACTTGGAGCCCTCGTGCAGGCCGACCCGCACGTCGACACCGGAGTCGCGCAGCGACAGGGCGTGGGCGTGGCCCTGGCTGCCGTAACCGATGACCGCGACCTTGCGGCCCTGGATGATGGACAGGTCGGCGTCGGCGTCGTAGAACAGCTCGGCCACTTTGGGTTCTCTCCTTGGTGTGCAGGTGTTGCGTCCCACCGTATGACGGCGGGCGGAAGGGAAGTCTCGGGGTCTCGGTATCCGGGCGGCCGGTGTCGGCGACCGCCCGTTCTCCGTCGTTACGCCGACCGGTCCAGTGCGCGCAGTGACCGGTCGGTGATCGATCGGGAGCCGCGGCCGATCGCGATCGTGCCGGACTGGACCAGCTCCTTGATGCCGTACGGTTCCAGCATCTTGAGCATGGCGGAGAGCTTGTCGCTGCCGCCGGTGGCCTCGATGGTCACGGCCTCCGGGGAGACGTCCACGGTCTTGGCGCGGAACAGCTGGACGATCTCGGTGATCTGGGAACGCGTCTCGTTGTCGGCGCGCACCTTCACCAGAACGAGTTCGCGCTGAACGGCCGATCCGGGTTCCAGTTCGACGATCTTCAGCACGTTGACGAGCTTGTTGAGCTGCTTGGTGACCTGTTCGAGCGGCAGCTCCTCGATCACGTTCACCACGATGGTGATGCGCGAGATCTCGGGGTGCTCGGTGACGCCGACCGCGAGCGAGTCGATGTTGAAGCCGCGGCGGGAGAACAGGGCGGCGATCCGGGCGAGGATGCCGGGCGTGTTCTCCACCAGGACGGAGAGCGTGTGCTTGGACATGTCTCTTGGGTCTTCCTCGCTCAGTCGTCTTCGTTGTCGCCGAAGTCGGGGCGGACGTCCCGTGCGGCCATGATCTCGTCGTTGGAGGTGCCGGCGGCGACCATCGGCCACACCATCGCGTCCTCGTGGACGATGAAGTCCACGACGACCGGGCGGTCGTTGACGGAGTTCGCCTCTTCGAGGACCTTGTCCAGGTCGGCGGGGTCCTCGCAGCGGATCGCGTAGCAGCCCATCGCCTCCGACAGCTTCACGAAGTCGGGGACGCGGGTGCCGGCGCTCGGCTGCCTGCCGTCGGCGTCGGGGCCGCTGTGCAGCACCGTGTTGGAGTAGCGCTGGTTGTAGAAGAGGGTCTGCCACTGGCGGACCATTCCGAGGGCGCCGTTGTTGATGATGGCGACCTTGATCGGGATGTTGTTGAGGGCGCAGGTGGTCAGTTCCTGATTGGTCATCTGGAAGCAGCCGTCGCCGTCGATCGCCCAGACCGTCTTCGAGGGGACGCCGGCCTTGGCGCCCATCGCGGCCGGGACCGCGTAGCCCATCGTCCCGGCGCCGCCGGAGTTCAGCCAGGTGGCGGGCTTGTCGTACTGGATGAAGTGCGCGGCCCACATCTGGTGCTGGCCGACGCCCGCCGCGAACACCGTGCCCTCGGGCGCGAGTTGCCCGATGCGCTCGATGACCTGCTGCGGGGAGAGCGAGCCGTCCTGGGGCTGGTCGTAGCCCAGCGGGTAGGTCTCGCGCCAGCGGCTCAGATCCTTCCACCAGGCGCTGTAGTCGCCAGGACCGGTCTCACCGTGCTCCTTCTGCACGGCCTGGATCAGGTCGGCGAGGACCTCGCGGGCGTCACCCACGATCGGCACGTCGGCGGCGCGGTTCTTGCCGATCTCGGCCGGATCGATGTCCGCGTGGACGATCTTGGCGTACGGCGCGAAGCTGTCGAGCTTTCCGGTGACGCGGTCGTCGAAGCGGGCGCCGAGGGCGACGATCAGGTCGGCCTTCTGGAGTCCGGTGACGGCGGCCACCGAGCCGTGCATGCCGGGCATGCCCAGGTGCTGCGGGTGGGTGTCGGGGAACGCGCCCAGCCCCATCAGGGTGGTGGTCACGGGCGCGCCGGTCAGCTCGGCGAGGACCTTCAGCTCTGCGGTCGCCCGGGCCTTGAGGACGCCGCCGCCGACGTAGAGGATCGGCCGCTTCGCGGCGGTGATCAGCTTCGCGGCCTCGCGGATCTGCTTGGCGTGCGGCTTGGTCACCGGGCGGTAGCCGGGCAGGTCCATGGTGGGCGGCCAGGAGAAGGTCGTCCGCGCCTGGAGGGCGTCCTTGGCGATGTCGACCAGGACCGGGCCGGGGCGGCCGGTGGAGGCGATGTGGAACGCCTGCGCGATGATCCGCGGGATGTCCTCGGCCTTGGTGACCAGGAAGTTGTGCTTGGTGATCGGCATGGTGATGCCGACGATGTCCGCCTCCTGGAAGGCGTCCGTGCCGATCGCCTTGGAGGCGACCTGGCCGGTGATCGCGACCAGCGGCACCGAGTCCATGTGGGCGTCGGCGATCGGCGTGACCAGGTTGGTGGCGCCGGGGCCGGAGGTGGCCATGCAGACGCCGACCTTGCCGGTGGCCTGCGCGTAGCCGGTGGCGGCGTGGCCCGCACCCTGCTCGTGGCGGACCAGGACGTGACGGACCCTCGTCGAATCCATCAGGGGGTCATACGCGGGAAGGATCGCACCGCCGGGAATGCCGAATACCGTGTCGGCGCCGACCTCCTCGAGAGAACGGATGAGGGACTGCGCACCCGTCACGTGCTCGACGGACACGGAGTTCTGTCCTCCGGATCGGGGCCGCGGCTGCGGGTGATGGGCCCCGGTGGCCTGCTCGGTCATCGGCATTCTCTTCTCGATGCTGAGGGTTTTTGCGAGGTTCGTGCGGTGTTCGACTGCTGGACGACAGGTGCTGGTGCAACAAAAAACCCCTCGTGCCGAAAGGCAAGCGAGGGGAGCGCGCCGGGGTGGTCGCCGGGATTCCGGATCGTCTCCGGTGGGTCCCAGCTCAGCCGACGCGCTGTCCAAGTACGAGAATTCGGGTGCGCATGGCATTGACCCTCCCCCCGGCACGCATCGACTGTCAAGTGGGTGGGACGGGGGTCTCATCATGTGAACGCAGAGCCGTCCCGCCACCCAGGCTTCCGCCGCTCAGGACCGCCGACACACCCCCGGTGTACACCCCCGTCCCGCCTCCGGCGAACGCCGGTTCGGCGGGGCCGTGCGGCACCGGACAACTGCCCCGGCCGAGCGCCCGGCGCAGCCGGTACTCGTCGAGCGGTCCGGCGAACGCCATGCCCTGCCCGTGCGTGCAACCCATCGCGCGCAGGGCGAGGACCTGCTCGGGCTGGTCCACGCCCTCGGCCACGGTCTGGAGCCCGAGATCGCCGGCGATCCGCAGCAGCCCACTGGTGATCTTGTGCAGCCGCGCGGACTCCACGACCCCCTCGACCAGGGCGCGGTCGAGTTTCAGCACGTCCACGGGGAGTCGGCGCAGTGCTGTGATGGCCACGCCGCCGCCGAAGCCGTCCAGCGCGATCCGGACACCGAGGCGCCGCAGCGCGGCGAGCCGGCGCTCCAGGTCGTCCAGCGACACCTTGGCATCGATGTCGGACAGCTCTATCACCAGCGACCCGGACGGCAGCCCGTGCCGGGTCAGCAGTGCCTCGACGGAGCCCAGCGGCAGCGAGCGGTCCAGCAGGCGCCGGGCGCCCACCTGGACCACCACCGGTACGTTCAGCCCGGTCGCGGACCGGTCCGCGGCCTGCTCGACGGCCTGCTCCAGCACCCAACGGCCCAGCTCGGCGGTCCGGTCGCCCTCGTCCGCCGCCACCCGCAGGAACTCGGCGGGGGTGAACAGCACCCCCTGGGAGGACCGCCAGCGGGGCTGGGCCGCGACCGTCGAGATCCGGCCGTCCTCCAGCCGCACCACGGGCTGGTGCAGCAGCGCGAACTCGCCGTCGTGCAGAGCGGCCCGCAGCCGTGTCGCCAGCTCCGCCTTCCGTACGACGTCCTGCTGCATCTGCGGCCTGTACAGCTCGACCCGGCCCTTGCCGCCCGCCTTGGCGCGGTACATGGCGAGGTCGGCGTTGCGCAGCAGCTCGCCGGCGCCGAACCCCGCCTCGGCGAAGGCCACACCGATGGAGGCGGCCACCCGCACCTCGGTGCCGTCGATCAGATAGGGCTGGGAGAGGGTGAGCCGCAGCCGGTCGGCCAGTTCCAGTATGTGACCCTCGTGGGCGCCGCGGTCGCGGGTGGCGTCGCCGACGATCAGGGCGGCGAACTCGTCACCGCCGAGCCGGGAGGCGGTGTCCCCCTGCCGCACGGCGTCCTGGAGCCTGCGGGCGGCCTGGACGAGGAGTTCGTCGCCCGCCTGATGGCCGATGGTGTCGTTGACGGCCTTGAAGCCGTCGAGGTCGATGAACAGGACGGCGGTGTTGCGCAGGGCGGTGCCCCGGTCGGAGCTGCGGCGGCCGGAGAGCGCCTGCTGCACGCGTCGCGTGAACAGGGCGCGGTTGGGCAGATCGGTGAGCGGATCGTGCTCGGCGTTGTGCTGGAGCTGTGCCTGGAGGCGCACCCGCTCGGTCACGTCCCTGCTGTTGAAGATCAGGCCGCCGTGGTGCCGGTTCACGGTGGACTCGACATTGAGCCAGCCGCCCCCGCCGGAGCGGAAGCGGCATTCGATACGGGTGGTGGGCTCCTCCTGGGGACTGGCGGCGAGGAAGCGGCGCACCTCGTGCACCACGCACCCCAGGTCCTCCGGATGGATGAGGTCGGCCAGCTCGATGCCCACCAGGTCCTCGGCGGACCGTCCGTAGACACCGGCGGCCGCCGGGGAGACGTAGCGCAGGACGCCGCTGGGGGCGGCGATCATGATGACGTCGCTGGAGCCCTGCACCAGGGAGCGGAAGTGGTTCTCCTTCTGAGCCAGTTCCTGGGTGAGGGTGATGTTGTCGAGCAGCATGATGCCCTGGCGCACCACGAGGGCCAGCACCACGGCGCCGCCGGTGAGCAGGACGACGCGGTCGACGCTGCGGCCGTTGAGGACGTTGTAGAGGATGCCCAGGGTGCAGACGGCGGCGGCGAGATACGGCGTGAGGGCGGCGAGGGAGCCGGTGATGGGGCGGGTGGCCGGATAACGGCTCGGGTCGGCTCCGGGCGCGGGCGTCCGCACGGGCGGCTGGGGCGGCCGGACGCCGGTGTGCTGCCGGGGCACATGCTCGTGCACCACGCGCGTGTGCCCCGTGGCGCGCGCCCGCCGGTGCCGGCCGGCGGCCCAGGGGGCGTAGGCGAGCAGCAGGGAACCGGCGAACCAGCCGGCATCGAGGAGCTGGCCCGAGCGGTAGTTGTTGTGCATCAGCGGTGAGGTGAACAGGGCGTCGCACATGACGGTCAGCGCGAGAGCGCTGACGGCGGTGTTGACCGCCGTGCGGTTGACCGGCGAGCGCCGGAAGTGCAGCACGAGCACCATGCTGACCAGGGCGATGTCGAGCAGCGGATACGCCAGGGTGAGCGCCGCGTGGGCCACGCTCGGTCCGTCGAGGTCCGCGGCCTGGGCGAGCGCGAGGCTCCAGGCGAGGGTGATCAGCGAGCCGGCGATCAGCCAGGCGTCGAGCGCGAGGCAGACCCAGCCGGCCCTGGTCACGGGCCGGGCGGCGAGCACCAGCAGCCCCACGATCGCGGGTGGCGCGAAGCAGAGGAAGAACACGTCGGCGTAGCTGGGGCTGGGCACGGGCCGCTCCAGGACGACCTCGTACCACCCCCAGACAAGGTTGCCCAGGGCCGCCATCGCCGACGAGAACGAGAACAGCAGCCAGGCCGGGCGCAGGCTGACGCGGCGGGTGCGCGCGTAGAGGAAGCAGGACACGGAGGCGGCGCCCGCGGCCGCCGAGAGGCCGAAGTCGCCCATGATCCGGGCGACCAGGTCGGACCCCCAGCCGAGCGCGGAACCGACGGCGTACCCCGCGCACACCAGCGCCAGCAGGAGTTGGTGGACCGTGTTCGATCTCCGGCCGCCGGGGGACGGCGGCCTGGTCGGCGGCGTTCCCGTCGGGGCCTGCGTCCGCAGTGCTCCGTCGAGGAGGGTCGTGGAGGTCGGCGGCGAACTCACCGGGGCCTCCCGGTCCGTGCCGCTGCCACGTCCCGCCCGCCCCGGTGCGCCGGGCGCGTAGGACCGCGGCGGCCGCTCCGACCGCGGTGGTGACGGTCGCCGGGCCGGCTCCCGAGACCGGTGGGGCCCTCGCTCGCGCGCGTCGCCGTGCACCAGGGCCGTCGTCGGCGGCTCCGCCGCGTCAGGTCGTTCGTCCGTAGGCCGTGCATCGCCCGTCGCCCCCCTCACAGTCTGAAACGTCCAACCCCGGCGCCGAACGGTGCACGGCGCAGCCCCTGTCGGGACGATACACCAGGATCGTCACTCAGGGACATAGCTTCTCTACGCTCAGTGACGACCAGCGACTATGCCGGTCGGACCGCGCGCGAAGGACTGCGGAGGGTGCTCGAACCGGGTCGCGCGGGTGCCGGGGCCGTCACGCCTCGCCGGTGGCGCCCGTCGTGAGGATCACGTTGCGCAGGGGCTCACGGTTCACGAATCGTCCCAACTGGTCCACCAGCAGACGCTTGGCGCGGGGCAGGAAGGCGGACGTGGGCCCGCCGACGTGCGGGCTGATCAGGACGCCCGGCGCCTGCCACAAGGGATGCTCCTGCGGCAGGGGTTCGGGGTCGGTGACGTCCAGGGCGGCGGTGAGGCGGCCGCTCTCCAGCTCGGTGAGCAGGGCCTTGGTGTCGACGACCGCGCCGCGGGCGACGTTGACCAGCAGCGCGCCGTCCTTCATCCGGGCGAGGAAATCGGCGTTCACCAACCCGCGGGTGGTCTCGGTCAGGGGCGTGGAGAGGATGACGACGTCCGCCTCGGGCAGCAGTGCGGACAGTTCGGTGAGTGGGCGCACGGGACCGCGCTCCGTAGTGCGCGCGGAGCGTGCGACGCGCGCCACCCGCGCGACCTCGAAGGGCACGAGCCGGTCCTCGATCGCCGAGCCGATCGCGCCGTACCCGACGATGAGGACGTTCTTGTCGGCGAGCGCGGGGTGGAACTCGCTCCGCCAGTGGCCCTGTTGCTGGGCGCGCACGAACTTCGGGACGCCGCGCAGGGAGGCCAGCGTGAGGGTGAGCGCCAGCTCGGCGGTGCTCGCCTCGTGCACCCCGCGCGCATTGCACAGCCGTACGCCCGGCGGGAGGTCGGTCAGGTGCGCGGTGACGTCGTCGACGCCGGCGGTGAGCGTCTGGACGACCCGGACGTTGCGCATCCGCGCCAGCGGACGCACCTTCACGGGCTGCCGCTTCATGTAAGGCACCACGTAGAAGACACAGTCGGCGGGGTCGCCGGGGAACCCCTGTTCCCCGGTGGGGCCTCCGTCCCAGAAGAGGGGGTTGAGCCCCTCGGGAAGCCCTTCGATCTCGTCCGGCGGGACGGGAAGCCACACGTCAGCAGTCATGGTCAGGAGGCTATGTCAGGCACGCCCGCGTGCAGAGGTTAGGTTGGTGGGCCGGGCGAGGGAGGGTCACGAGCAGGTGGAGCGCAGGACGATCGGCGCGGCGGCGCTCGCGGTGGGGGCCGTCGGACTCGGTTGCATGCCGATGAGTTGGGGCTACAGCGGGTCGCGGCAGCGGGGTGACGAGTCGCTGAGGGCGTTGCACCGGGCTCTGGATCTGGGCGTATCCCTGCTGGACACGGCCGACATGTACGGCCCGTTCACCAACGAGCTTTTGCTGGGGCGGGTGTTGAAGGAGCGGCGCGGTGACGCCTTCGTGTCGACGAAGGTGGGTCTGCTGGTCGGCGAGCAGCACATCGTCGCCAACGGCCGTCCGGGGTATGTGAGACGGGCCTGTGACGCCTCACTCCGACGGCTCCAGACGGACGTCATCGACCTCTACCAGTTGCACCGCGCGGACCCCGAGGTCCCGGTCGAGGAGACCTGGGGAGCGATGGCCGACCTGGTGCGGGCGGGCAAGGTGCGGGCGTTGGGGCTGTGCGCGGTGGGGGCGCGGGGCGGGCGCCGTGCGGGCGGGCGGCTGTACGACGCGACGATCCGGCAGCTGCGGCGGGTGCAGCAGGTCTTTCCGGTGAGCGCGGTGGAGGCGGAGTTGTCGGTGTGGTCGCCGGAGGCGCTGGACGCGCTGCTGCCGTGGTGCGAGGCCCGCGGTATCGGCTTCCTGGCGGCCATGCCCCTGGGGAATGGTTTCCTCACCGGCACGCTGACGCCGGGTGAGGGCTTCGAACCCGATGACATGCGCGCCCGGCACCCCCGCTTCACCGCCGAGATGATGGCCGCGAACCAGCCGATCGTCGCCGGCCTGCGCCGGGTGGCCGCCCGGCACGGCGAGGGCGTGACGGCGGCGCAGGTGGCGTTGGCCTGGGTGCTGGCGCAGGGGCCGCACGTGGTACCGGTGCCGGGAACCAAGCAGGAGCGGTGGGTCGCGCAGAACGCGGGGTCGGCCGTTCTGCGGCTGACCGGGCGGGATCTGGCGGAGCTGGCGGAGCTACCGGCGGCCCAGGGCTCGTGGGACTGACTGAGGACCGTGGCGCCCGGCGCCGGCGAGCCCGAACCCTGGGGTGTCCGGGGTCGCGGCGGAGTCGGGGGCACGGCACGGCGGAGTCCGGGCACGGCGGAGTCCGGGCACGGCGGAGTCCGGGCACCGCGGAGTCCGGGCACGGGCAAGCCGAACCTCGGAGAATCCCGGCTGCGGGAGGCCGGGGCCGCGGAGAAGCCGTGACCTGCAAGAAGCCGGAGCCACGGGGAAGCCGCGACCTCGGAGAATTTGAGGACCGCACCGAGTCGGGTTCCGGAGATCGGGAACTCATGGGGCGCGAGCGGTGTATGACAGGGAGAACCTGCCGCAGGACCGCCGCGTCGAAGGGACCAAGATCGTGCAACGTCGCGCAGTGACGGCCGTACTGGCCGCGAGTGTGTTCCTGCTGACGACAGGCTGCTCCTCGGACGACGGAGGCTCCCCCGGGGCCGCCCCGAGCCCGTCCGCCAGTCCCACGGCCGCGACCTCCTCACCGGCGGCCGAGGAGACCCCGCCGGCGAAAGGCACCGTGAAGGTGGTGCGCACCGTCGCCGAGGGCATGAACACGCCGTGGGGCCTCGCGCCGCTTCCCGGGGGCGGCCTGCTCGTGGCCTCCCGCGACGAGGGGACGATCACCCTCGTCGACGCGGCCAGCGGCAGGAAGACCGAGCTGGGCGAGGTGCCGGGCGTCTCGGCGGCCGGCGAGGGCGGCCTGCTCGGCATCGCCCTCTCCCCGGACTACGCCTCGGACCACATGGTCTACGCCTACTTCACCTCGGCGTCCGACAACCGCGTCGTCCGCATGCTGTACGACGCCGAGCGGCCGGCCGGCGAGCAGCTGGGCGCACCGGACACGGTCTTCCGGGGCATCCCCAAGGGCGTGATCCACAACGGCGGGCGGATCGCCTTCGGCCCGGACCGGATGCTGTACGTGGGCACCGGTGAGAGCGGACAGCAGGGCCTGTCGCAGGACAAGGGATCCCTGGGCGGCAAGATCCTGCGGCTGACCCCCGAAGGCGAGCCGGCCCCGGGCAATCCCTTCCCCGACTCCCCGGTGTACTCGTACGGCCACCGCAATGTGCAGGGCCTCGCCTGGGACGCCAGGCAGCGCCTGTTCGCCGCCGAGTTCGGCCAGAACACCTGGGACGAGCTGAACGCGATCGTGCCGGGCGGCAACTACGGCTGGCCGGAGGCCGAGGGCAGGTCCGACGACGGGAAGTACCGCAACCCGGTGGCGCAGTGGGACACCGCCGACGCCTCGCCCAGCGGTGTCGCCTACGCCGAGGGCTCGATGTGGATGGCCGGGCTCAGGGGGCAGCGCCTGTGGCGCGTCCCGCTGAAGGGGACGACGGCGTCGGCGGACTCGCAGCCGTTCCTGGAAGGTGAGTACGGCCGGCTCCGCACCGTGGTGGCGGCGGGCGGGGACAAGCTGTGGGTGACGACGAGCAACACGGACGGGCGTGGCACGCCGAAGGAGGGCGACGACCGGATCCTGGAGCTGGAGGTGAGCTGAGGGCTCAGGCGCCAGAGGGCGCCGCTGTCAGTGGCGGGGCTCCCGCGCGGGTGCCCCGTCGGCCTCCTCGTCCATGGGGTCGGGCGCTCGGACGACGACCTGCCCGGACGCCAGGTCTATCGGCCCGTGACCGGGGTCGGCGTCACCGACGTCCTGCCTGGTCAGCTCGAGGCGGTTGTGCTCGTCGCGGGTGTGCTTGCGGCCGGGTGCGAACAGTTCGTCGAACATGTTGAACACGGCGCCTCCCCTGCCGGTTCCCGCCAGCGTACGCCTCACCCCACGGGCGGCGCCTGGAGAGACCCGGCCGGGAAGAGTCCCAGCCGGTGCGCCACCGCCGCCGCCTCGCCCCGCCCGGAGACACCGAGCTTGGCCAGGATGTTGGAGACGTGGACGCTCGCCGTCTTCGGGGAGATGAAGAGTGCCTCGGCTATCTGGCGGTTGGTGCGGCCGGCCGAGACCAGGCGCAGCACGTCGCGCTCGCGGCTGGTGAGACCGAGGGCCTCGACCGGGTCGGTGGCGGCCGGGACCTGGCGGGAACCGGGTGTGAGCGCCAGCCGGGCGCGCTGGGCGAGCCGGGCGACGGCGTCGCCGAGCGGGCGGGCGCCGAGGTGGGCGGCGACGGCGTGGGCGAGGCGGAGCAGCTCGGCGGCGCGGTCGCGTTCGTCCTCGCCGCCCTCGGTCAGCAGGGCCTCGGCCAGGCGGTACCGGACGCGGGCGAGGTCGTAGGGACGCTCCATCCTCTCGAAGGCGGTGACCGCCTCGGCCCAGTCCTCGGGGCCGCCGCGGCCCTCGGCGCGCAGCAGCTCGGCGCGCAGCCAGCGTTCATGGGCCTGCCAGACGGGCACGACGGCGACGATCTTCTTCGCGGCCTCCCGGATGCGTTCGAGGAGTTCGGCGCGGCCCGGTTCGGCGGCGGGCAGGGCGCGGGCGTCGCCCTCGACGGCGGCCCCCATGAGGAGCAGGGGCCAGGCGTACCGCTGGGCACCGGGCGGGAAGCCCTGGTCGAGGGCGCGGGCGAGGTGGGCGCGGGCGTCCGGGAGCCGGCCCTCGCCCGCGGCGAGGGCGACGGCGAGGCGGGTGAGGGGGAGGTCGTGCTGGGGCGCGCGGTCGTGCGAGCTGAAATACGCCCGCGCCTCGGCCAGTCGGCGCCCGGCCTCGGCGAGGTCTCCGCGCTGGAGGGCGAGTTCGGCGCGCAGGGTGGCGTGCCCGCCCCGGATGCCCACGCCCTGGCCGATGCGTCCGACGGCGGCGCAGGCGCGGTCCACCTCGTCCCATCTGCCCAGCGGTAGGAGGGACTCCGCGAGGTTGCCCCAGATCCAGGCCTCCGTCTCGGACAGTCCGTGCCGTCGCGCGTAGGCGATGCCCTCCTCCAGGATCGGCAGGGCCTCGCGCGAGCGGCCGACCGCCTCGAGTTCGGAGGGGAGGTTGACGTAGGCGTTCAGCGCGACGGACGGGATGTCCGCCGCGAGGGCCTGGTCTTTGACGTCGTACAGCTCTGTGAGGCCGGGTTCGACATGGCCTGCGTCGACCATGAGGACGCCGAGGATCTGGCGCGCGTCGAGTTCGATCTCGCGGACGCCGATCATGCGGGCGTACTCCACGGCGTGCTCGGCGGCGGCGTAGGCGTCGGGTCCGGGGGCGTGCAGCATGGACCAGTTGGCGACATGGGTGAGCACCTCGGCGTGCACCTCGCTGGGCGGCAGGCCGCGCACCAGGTCCTGTGCGGTGGTCAGTTCCTCCCGGCCGCTGCCCCGGCCCAACGAGCGCACCAGCCGGGAGCGCTGCACCCAGAACCAGGCCGTCCGCAGCGGGTCGTCCTCGTCCTCCAGGAGCCGCAGCGCCCGCTTGGTGATCTTCAGGGCGCGTTCGCGTTCCCCGCAGAGACGGCCGGCGACGGCGGCCTCGGCCATGAGGTCGAGGAAGCGCAGCGGGGTGGTCTCGGGGTCGCAGCCGCAGGCGGGGTACGCCTCGGCGTAGTCGAGGGGGCGCAACCGGTTCCGTACGTCCTCGGGGGCGGAGTCCCAGAGTTCCATCGCGCGCTCCAGAAGCCTCAGTTGCTCGCTGTAGGCATGGCGGGAGCGGGCGGTGACGGAGGCGTCCAGGACGGCGGGCAGGGCCTTGGCCGGGTCGTGGGCGTGGTACCAGTAGCTGGCCAGGCGGGTGACGCGCTCGTCGGCGGGGACCAGCGTCGGGTCGGCCTCCAGGGCCTCGGCGTAGCGGCGGTTGAGGCGGGAGCGTTCGCCGGGCAGCAGGTCGTCGCCGACGGCCTCGCGGACCAGGGAGTGGCGGAAGCGGTAGCCGTCGCCTTCGGGAGTGGCGAGCAGGATGTTGGCGCCGACGGCGGCACGCAGGGCCTCGATGAGGTCGTCCTCGGTCAGCCGCGCGACGGCGGCGAGCAGTCGGTACTCGACGGTGGAGCCGCCCTCGGCAACGATCCGGGCGACTTTCTGGGCGCTCTCCGGCAGGGTCTCGACGCGGACGAGCAGCAGGTCGCGCAGGGTGTCGGTGAGGCCGGTGCAGCAGCCCTCGTGGGCGGCGACGGCGAGTTCCTCGACGAAGAAGGCGTTGCCGTCGGAACGTTCGAAGATGTCGTCGACCTGGGCCGGGTCGGGTTCGGCGGCGAGGATGCCGGCGATCTGGCGGCCGACCTCCTCGCGGGTGAGGCGGGCCAGTTCTAGGCGGTGGACGGTGCGCAGCCGGTCGAGTTCGGCGAGCAGGGGGCGCAGCGGGTGGCGGCGGTGGATGTCGTCGGAGCGGTAGGTGGCGAGGACGACGAGGCGGCCGGTGCGCAGGGTGCGCAGCAGGTAGGAGAGGAGGTGGCGGGTGGAGGCGTCGGCCCAGTGCAGGTCCTCCAGGGCCACCACGACGGTGCGGTCGGCGGCGACGCGCTCCAGGAGGCGGGCGGTGAGCTCGAAGAGGCGGGCCATGCTCTCCTCGTCGTGCCTGCCTCCGCTCGTCTCCCCCAACTCGGGCAAGAGCCGGGCGAGTTCCTCCTCCTGGCCGGCCGCGGCGGCGGCCAGCTCGTCCGGCAGTGCCCGGCGCAGGGCGCGCAGGGCGGTGGAGAACGGGGCGAAGGGCAGTCCGTCGGCGCCGATCTCGACACAGCCGCCGAGCGCGACGACGGCTCCCCGGCGGTCGGCGGCGGTGGCGAACTCCTCGACGAGCCGGGTCTTTCCGACCCCGGCCTCGCCGCCGATCAGCAGAGCCTGCGGCTCCCCCGCGGCGGCGCGGGCGAGCGCGTTGTCCAGGGTGTCCAACTCGTCGGTGCGGCCGACGAAGACGGGGCTGACGGACCTGTTCTCCACGGGGGCGAGCATCGCACGGCGGTACGAGGCCGGCCCACTGGATATCGGCGGCCCGGCCGTGACCGGTGGCCCCGTGCGCGTCGCCGGTCCGGCCGTGACCGGTGGCCCCGTCCGCGTCACCCGTCCGATCGTGATGGGTGTCCCGTGAGTTGTCGCCGCCCCGGTGGTCGTCGTCGCCCCGGTGGTCGTCGTCCCCGCCCCGGTGGTCGTCGTGGGCGTGGGGGGGGGGGGGAACCCCCCCCCGCCCCCCCCCCCCCCCCCCCCACCCCCCCCCCCCGACCCCCCACCCCTCCCCTCCCCCCTTTCCCCCCCCCTGGCCCGA
>NZ_JBVIQK010000039.1:0-42800 GCF_055577115.1 Streptomyces sp. NPDC033216
GATCCACGGCCGCGACTGTCTCTTCCCCACGACCACACCAACGATCCAGCGAGCCGACAGTCACATGATCAACGGCTTTTGTTAGAGCCAATAAGACCGTGCCAGGAACGGGTCGATCGCCGCCCAGGTTGCGTCCGGGGATCGTGGGTTCATCGCCCGGTCCACAGGCCGCGGGCGACGCCTCGAGCACGTTCTCACCGAGGCGGGGCATGCCGCACTCGCGGAGGGGCGACAGTTGTCGATCGGCGTGCTGCAGGACCTGTTCGCACCTCTCGACGAGGCGCAACGCGCGCAATTGCTGCGATCGCTGCGGAAACTCACCGAGGACACGTGATCAGACATCACGCGGCTCAATCACCCCGGGGCGCCACCTCGAGAAGCGGGGGAGGGCGCAGCGAGGACGGTGGCCTGACCTGGGCAGACGCCCGGAAGGTCCGCATCCTCGTCCCGGCCCCGGCCAAGGGGGCGAAACTCACCCTCGCCCAGCTGCGCGCCGCCCTCAGGCGCAGCGGCCGCACCCCTGCCTTCGATACCGGGACCACACGCCCGCGGGACATCTTCCGCTCCCGGTACGCCCATCAACTCCCGGCCCTCCAGGACGCCTTCGGCCACCAGCTCCTGGCTCTGCTGCAGATCCAGGCCTGGCAAGGTTTCTACTGGCTGGAGCCTGTCCGGCCCAGGGCCTCAGGCGGCGAACGGGTTGGTGTGGCCGGGCAACTGCTGCCCCGGGCGCAGGAACCGCTGGGCGCCGTGTTCGTCGCGCACCGTGAGGAACCCGGCGTCCGTCAGCCGCTGTGCGATCCTCTCGCGGCGGATCGCGCCCACCTTGAACGCCACGGTGAAGAGCAGCGCGACCGCCCCGCCTGAGGCGACCGCTTCGACTGGCGAGCTGTCGATGAGCATGAGGACGGTCAGGACCGCGCAGGCGAGGTAGCCCAGCGCCTTCTGCTTCCGGTCGGCGACGTACTGGGCCATGACGTCGAAGGTGACGAGGTCCTTCAGCACGGCCACGGCACCGACCGCTTCGGGGAGCGGCTTCAGCGAGCCCTGCTCCAGCCCCGGCACTGTCCCGCCGTTGCCCGCCTGCGGATGGGCGGTGATGGTGGCCGCCTCGCGGACGCGCGCGTCGGGCCGCGGGTCCCGGTACATCCGGACCTGGACGAGGGAGTTCTTGAACCCGGTCCTGTACGCCGTGCCGTACGTGTAGCCGTACTGCTCCGCCACGTGCGCCAGGGCGGCCGCCTTCAGCGTGGAGCCCTGGGGGGCGATCTCAACGATGGCCTGCTGACGGGCGATCTGCCGGAGCATCCCCGCTATGTGACGTTCTACGGACATCATGTTCCCCGCCCCCTGGGACCCTGCGCCTGGGCCGACCGGCGCATGGCCTGGTACTCCCGCAGCGTTTCGCTTACCGGCCCGGTCAGAAGGGCCGTGGGGAGTGTAGTGGGTGAGCGCGGGCGCCGGTGGAAGTCCTTCGCCGAGTGCCCCCTGATGCGAAGCTCCAGGGAGCCGGCGGACTTCTGCCACGGTGAGCGAAGCCACGACGCCGGAACCGTTTTGCACCCCCTTTCCTGTAGCGTCGGCCGACATGACCGTGAGGTAGGCGTGGGCGAGCATGGACCACGTGATGTGCCGTACCGGCCGTATACCGGCGGAGTTCGTACTGGTCCAGGCCGCACTCGTTCTTCGAAACCTGAGGGGCGGATGCCGGCAGGAAGCGATCTTTCACCGACCAGCGCTGGGAAGGCGTCCGGCAGAGGCGTCCAGGAACGCGGCAAGTGCCGTCTGTGCCGCGGTGAGCCCGCGCGGGCCGGCACTCAGGGAGTCGTACACGAACTCCACCGTGGTGTCCTCGATGCCGCAGAACTCCGATATTCCCACCCTGAGCCGGCGCTCGATCGCGGTGTCCCAGCCGAACTCGGCGAACCGTTCGCGCGGGTGGCTGGACAGGCCCAGCCAGAGCATCCGCTTGCCACTCAGGCGCTGGCGGCTCCGGCCGTAGGCGAAGCCGTAGTTCCAAACCCGGTCGATCCAACCCTTGAGGATGGCGGGCAGTCCGAACCACCAGACGGGGAAGACCACCACGATGACGTCGGCGCGGTCGATGCGCCGCATGTGGGACCGCACCTCGGCGGAGTACTCCTTGTCCTGGTTCCCCCAGTCCGGCTCGTCCTCGGGGCCGGTGCGGGGGGCGAAGTCCTCGGCGTACAGGTCGAGCAGGTCGACGGTGTATCCGTCCCCGGTCAGGCGTTCCCCGGCGCGGTGGGCGACCTGGGCGGTGAGGGAGTCGGTACGCGGGTGGGCGAGCACCAGCAGGGCGCGCTGTGCCACGGTCCTCACCCGCCCAGCCGGACGAGCATCTTGCCGGTGTTGGCGCCGCGCATCATGCCGAGGAAGGCGGCCGGAGCCTGCTCGATCCCCTCGAACACGGTCTGCTGAGTACGCAGCGTGCCGTCGGCGAGCCAGCCCGCGGCGCGCTCGATCCACTGGGGGAAGAGGTGGAAGTAGCTGCTGACCAGCATGCCGCGCAGGTTCAACTCCTTGGCCGCCGCCTGGAAGAGGTTGTCGGGGCCCGCGGGCGGTGTGGCGGCGTTGTAGTCGCCGATGGCGCCGACCAGGGCGATCCGGCCACCGGTGCGCATCGGGCCGATCGCCGCACGCAGATGGCCGCCGCCCACGCTGTCGAGATAGACGTCGATGCCGTCGGGCGCGGCCTGGGCCAGGCCGGACGTACCCGCCGGCACCGTCCTCGACGTGATCACCCGCCTGGTGGACCGCTCGCTGGTCACCATGGTGGACAGCGAGGACGGCCCCCGCTACCGGATGCTCGAGTCCGTTGCCGCGTACAGCCTCGAACGGCTGGAGGAGGCCGGTGAGACGCGGCTCGCCCGCCGCCTGCACCGGCTTCATCACGTCCGGCTGGCGGAGCGGGCACAGCCGTGGCTGTACGGCCCCGAGCAGCGCCACTGGCTGCGACGCCTCGACAGCGACAGCGCCAACCTGCGCTCCGCACTCGCCTACGCGGCCGGGACCGAGGCGGAGACCGGGGCGGGGACCGAGACCGCGTTCGGGGCGGGGACCGGGGCGGACACGACGGATACCTCGGCCGCGACCGACAGCGACAGCGTGGCGGACGGCCCGTCGGATGCCGATCCCGAGCTGGCAGTACGCCAGGTCAACGCGCTGGCCTGGTACTGGTTCCTGCGCGGCCGCCTCGGCGAGGCCCGGCGGTCGTTCGCCATGGCACTGGGCCCTGGTGCCCCCGACGACCACGAGGCCGCCGCCCGCCACAAGGGCTTCCACGCGGCCCGGCGCAGCGCACAGGCGCGCCAGGCCGCCTTCGCGCTGCCGGCAGGCGACACCACGCGACACCGGCACACCCTCGACGAGGAGTACCCGGAGTACGAGGAACACAGGGAGTACGAGGGGGCGGACGCCAGGGCCCGCTTGTTTCTGGCCCTCGCCCGGTGCGGCTTCGGCGAACCATCGGGTGAAGACCTGACCAAGGATCTGCTGGCCGAGTTCCGGGCCGCCGACGACCGCTGGGGCATGGCCGCGACCCAGAGCACCCGCGCGACCCAGGCCCTGTACCGGGGCGATCTGGCGGATCTCAAACGGTACGCCGTGGACAGCGCGGCGCGCTTCGACGAGCTCGACGAGGGGCGGGGGAAACTGCGGGCGGGCGAGCAGCTGGGCGTACTGGCCGAGATCGCCGGTGATTACGCCGAAGCCGCCCGTCTGCACCGCGACGGCGTGCGCGTCGCCGAGGAACTCCAGCTGTGGACGGACGTCTCGTTCGGATGGTCCAGGCTCGGCAGGATCGCGTTGCTCACCGGCGACTACACCGCCCCGGCCACGTACCACGAGCGGGCCAGACGCCTGGCCGCGGCACAACTGCACCGGCCCGCCGAGCAGTTCGCCGTAACCGGACTCGCCCTGGGTGCCCGTCGGCAGGGCGACCTCGAGAAAGCCGAGGCGTATTTGCTTCCCTGGCTGGAGTGGAACCGCGAGAAGAAAGTGGATTCCGGCATGGCCCTCATCCTGGCGGAGCTCGGTTTCGTCGCCGAGCAGCGCGGCAATGTGCCTCAGGCGAAGAGGCTGCACCTGCAAGGACTGGACGCGGCACGCCGGACAGGCGACCCGCGAGCGGTCGCACTCGCCCTCGAGGGGCTGGCCGGCGCGTACGCGGACCCGGACCCCGCATACGCCGCCCGGCTGCCCGGCACGTCCGCCGGGCTGTACGTTGGCGCAGAGGAACGTCGTAAGACCCGGGTCCCACACCCACCGCCCTCTCGTACCACGCGATCACCGATGTGCGGCGCGATCACCGGTGAACGACACCGGGGCGCCCACTGAAATGACGGCTTCCGGTTCCTTTCGGGCAGTGCGGGGAGCCCGCCATCCCATTCGCTGCGCCTGCAAGCCGCCCCTCCCGCCCGCATTCGGCAGGGGACGTGGGCGCCTCCGAGGTGCTACCAGGGTGGGGACAGGGGAATGGGATCGCAGATCGCTGCGGAGCGGACACAGGCGTGTCCCGAGTGCGGTGTGGACGCGACTGCATGAGCATCTCGGTGCCCCGCCCGGCCTGCTGACCTCAAAAGTGCTGCAGATGCAAACCTGGCCGAGTCCGACGACCTGGACCGGAAGGAGCAGCTTCCCCGGCCCCCGCGTGAGGGTCGGTGGGACGAGCTGGCCAAGGACGTCGCCGCGATGGCCAACACCTGCGGATCATTTTCCGCCTCTCCTGCGGCGCCGCAGGGTGAGGATCGCGAAGATGAGAAGCCCGATGATGATGATGGCTATGGTGGCTCCGACGCTGCCCCCGACAGCGGCGCCGGAACGAGCAAGCGGTGATGACATGTTCTTCTCCTCAGCCTGTCACAAGCCGGTCACATGAATGGGCCGGCACCCGCGCCCATGGCCCAGTAGGCCACGCCGATGCCCTGATCCATTGCTTTGGAAGCGCCGAGCAGCTTTGCTCCGACTCCCACCTTTCCGCCTACCGCACCCACAAGAGCTCCGGCGGCAATCGAAGACCCGCTCTTTCCTTGCATGGCCCCGCCTGCCAGCCTCCATACCGATCGATGCAGCGGTGAGGCCGGCCGCTACGAGCGCGCCGCCGGGTGTGAAGACGGAGGCAAACCCCAGCGCTTGGCCGCCGTGGCTGAGCCATTCACCCCCGGACAACCCGAGCAAGTCCAGGCCGCTGGGGTCGATGCGGTTGACGGGGTCTCTGGCGGCGTAGGCGTAGGGGTTGCTTTCCTTGCCGGAGGGGTCGGGCTGGGTGAAGCGGCCGAGCTGGGGGTCGTAGTAGCGGGCGCCCATCTTGTACAGACCGGACGGGTCGAGGTAGGTGCCGGTGTAGCGGCAGGGCTGGTTGGTGCCGGTGGTGGTGCGTGCTTCGCCGTAGGGGCCGTAGCTGTAGGTCGCGGTGCGCTTGCCACCGGCGTCGACAAGGCCGATGACGCTGCCCTGGACGTCGGTGAGGTAGTACTGGCTCGCCCCGCCGGTCGTCATGGCTGTCAACGTGCCCGAGGCTTCACGGACGAAACCGGTGGAGTTCTCCCGCGTCATGCCGGTCGCGGCGTTGGTGAAGGTCGAACTGCCGCGCGTGAGACGGTCGTTGTTGTCCAGTCCGGCGTAGGTGTAGTTCGACGCAGCACCGGAGGCCGTCAGGTCGGACAGCTGGGTGAAGGGGGGGCCACTGGCCGCCGGAGCGGCTGCCGGTGGGTGATGCTGCGGAGGTCTCGTTTCCGTCACCGTCGTAGCCGAAGCCGGTGTTGCCGTCGAGTGAGGTCAGTTCGCCTGCGTTGTTGTACTCGCGGACGGACTGGGCGTTGTCGCAGGCGGGAAGGCTGGTGCCGGTGGAGCGGCCGGTGATGTTGCTGGCCTTGTCGTAGCAGTGGGCCCAGCCGGCGGTGGTGGAGCCGTCCTTGGTCTCGACGGCCTTGGTTGGTGGGCGCCGTGGTGGGCGCGACTACCACCAGCCTGGGCGCCAGATTCGGCATGCTTGTCCGCCCCGGCCCGCGGTGGCTTCCGTCCAGGCCGTCAGCGGCGACGGCTGTGCGGAAGGGATCGCCGACACGGTCCTGTGGAGTATCGCGATGTACGAGGCAGCGGTCTTCCCGCTGACCCCCGACAGGGCGAGGGCCAGCCACACCCTGGCACCACGTCAGGTACCCACCCCGACAACGTGACAGCGCCAGCCGAGGGCTCCGAATCATGAAGGGGCGCTGAGCTGCCAGGCATCGACACCGACGTCACACTGGTCATCGAGCCAGGGCAGTTCGGAACCGTCGGCCGGCGAAAGGCGGGTGGCCCGGGCCGGCTCGCCCCTCGAGAAGAGCCTCTGGCAGCGCCCCGCCTTGTCGCGCATCACGTGAAGCGGGTGATCCGGCGGAGGAGGGACGGCGGTGTGAGGCCGCGCTGGACGGCCAAGAGGTACGCAGCCGGGCTCTGTGCCTCCAGGGCCTTAGTCTGCTGAACGTGGGTGTGGCGGAGGCTCGTGAGGGATAAGGCTGCGCCTACCGCACCGCCGAGCAGTGGGTGACCGGCGAGGACGCCGCCTCCACCGGCCGCGGCGGCCAGCGCGGGGATCTCGAACTTGACGTTGAGGGCGCTGTAGACGGTGGTGATTCCCTGTCCCTTCATGGCCGCCCGCAGCGCTCGCAAGGGAGCTTCGAAGCGCTGTTCCACCGCCATGTGCAGGTAGCGTTCGCGTGCCTCGGGCAGGGTCGCCCCGGCCAGTTCCTGCTGCAGCAGGTCTACCGTCTCCGCCACTGTCCTGGTGAACGCGGCGAACTCGTCACGGTGGTCCTTGCGTAGCTTGACGATTTTCTCGACGGGCACGTCCCTGAGATCGGCCGGGACGGCGATGCGGATGGCCAGCAAGCCGACGACATCAGCGGAAGGGGCGGGCGGAAGGGACGAGGCGGAAGCCACGGGTGTGCGCAGGAGGACCTCAGCGATGCGGTCGGCGTTCCAGCCGTTTGACGCGAGGTGGGCGTCGGGCTGGTCGGTCGTGGGCGTATACCGGCCCTGGGCGGCAAGCGCCTCGGTGAACGCGCACTTGTACACCCAGGCGAGCGCGGCGTTCATGGTGACCCATCGTCCCTCCATGAGGGACCGCCTTGCCTGGAGACCGAGAGCACGACGTCCGTCAGTGGCGAGACCGGCGGCGAACAGCGCCTCCCGTACCTCAGGGGTGAACTCCTCCCAGTAGGCGGCTGCTGCCCGGGCCTGAGAGGGGCGCATGGAGCGGTTGCTACCGGATGAGGCTCTGAGCGAATGCGGGGACGCGGGATCAAAGAGCGCCGCACTGTGGCTGTGTCTCTCTTCCCATGACTCCGACACGCCGTATCCCGCAGCTCGTAGTGCGTCCGCGTAACGGTCGAGCAGGTCCAGGAACATGGGCGCCACCTGCCGTGCCGCGGAGGTCGGCCCCAAGTTCGTGACGAAGCCGATCTCCTGGGCGAGGACACGGGCAGTCCTGGAATCGGACAGGCGATAATCCTCAGGGACGACTCGCGCCAGCTCTCGCCAGTAGAGCGCTGCGGTCTTCAGCCAGCCTTCATCCCGGAAATGGATGTATGGGTAGTAAAGTCCAATATGCGGTAACAAGGCTTTCTCCTCCCCGATGGCAGCCAGTACGGCAGCCACGCCCGGGCCACCGTAATGCGCAACAATCCCGTGTTGCCAGAACTGCCGAACGGAAGGCGCACGCCGCTCAGGTCCAGGGCCGCCCGGTGGGCAGGTGCAAGCATCTCGCCGCTTTCGGCTGCCGCTGTCAGGCGGCGCCGGTCCGGGGGCTACTGCTACTCAGCGCGGCTGTGGTCCTCGGGGCTCCGCAGGCCCGCCGCGACGCGTCGTGGAGGTGCCGGATCTCGGCGACCAGCTCGCCCTCCTGGCGGGTCTGTTCCTCGGCTGCCGGACGAGTGGCGAGAGGCCGTACGTACCGACCGCTTTGCGGCCGTCGTTCCCGAACGCTCCTCGGCCGACGGGTCCTCACTCGCACCTGAGACAATGGCGATCAGTCACAGCGGGGGCGGCGCGATCGGTTGGGACCGTTCTTGCCGCGGCCGGGGAGGACGGTGCTCGGCGGCGGTGTGGCTGAGGGCGGCGATACCGTCGGAAGACGGACTGAGGATACGGAGCGCTGCTGTTCATGCGGTTTCAGAAGAGCGCTGTCATCGCGGTTGTGTGTGCCTTGGTCGCTGGTGTCTCGGGGGACCGTGCCGGCACCTCCGCGCCCGTGCGGGGACCTGTGGAGAACCTCCTGGACGGCAGGGACTGGGCTCACTTCGCCGGCGCGAAGCCCACGCACGCAGGGGTACGGGTCACCCCCCTCGACCGGCGCGTCACACGCCAGGACGGTACCGGCGGACAGCCGAACCCACCGGTGAACCTGCGCGGTCCCCACATGGTGTTCCGAGGGGATGTCCGGATCGAAGCCGGCCTGCGGCGTGCGAATGACACGGATGCCTACCTGCATCTGTACGGTGAGACGCCGGTCATCTACGACGAATGGCGCTACGAACGGCGCGGCGTGCGCATCGGCGTGGTCGGCGGGAGCCTCCGGATCGACCGCTGGGACGGGGACTCCGACAGACCCGCGATGACCCGGACCTTCGGGAGCGGCCTGGGGCCCGAAGTCCGCCTCGCCGTCGAAGTCCGCGCGAACAGGCTTGTGCTGGAGGCCGACGGCAGGGTCGTGGGGACCGTTCCCGCGCGGGACGTCTTCGGACACGGCCGCATCTGGTTCGGCGCGGACGCGGGAGCCCGCGGGAAGGGCTGGACCCTCAGCGATCTCCACGCGCAGTCACTGGGCCGGGGCCGGATGTCCGTCGTGGACGCGCCTGGCCTGCGAGTACCCCGGTCCAGCGATGCGATGCGTGATCTGGCGGCGGCTCTCCCACGCCCGATCCGTATGGGAACCGCCCTGGCCGCGGGCCCCTTGCTGATTGACAGCGCCTACCGCCGGACGGCGGGTGAGGAGTTCTCCATGCTTACGCCGGAGAACGACTTCAAGCCGCAGTTCGTCCATCCCAGACGCGGTGTGTTCGCGTTCGCGGAAGGCGATACCTTGGTGGACTTCGCCGAGGCCAACAGGATGAAGGTGCACGGCCACACCCTCGTCTGGTTCGAAGCCCTGCCCGCATGGATGCGCGCCGAGATGACGCACGAGCAACGCAGGCGCGTCATGGTGGAGCACATACGCGCGGTAGCGGGCCACTTCCGGGGGAAGGTGGCGGAATGGGACGTGGTGAACGAGCCCATGTCCGACGAGGACGAGGACTACTCCAACGGCAACCGGGGCGTGCGGCCACAGTTGTGGTTCGAAGCGATGGGTGAGCAGTACATCGACATCGCCTTCCATGCTGCCCGCGAGGCCGACCCGCGCGCGGTGCTGTACCTCAACGAGTACGGGGTGGAGGAGGACGGTCCACGCTGGGATGCCCTCTACGCGCTGCTGATCCGGTTGAAGGAGCGGGGCGTTCCGATCGGTGGCGTCGGTTTCCAAGACCACGAGTACGCCGTCGGCGACCGTACCGACCCCGAGGTCTTCCGACGCAAGGTCCGGGCCTTGGCCGGGCTCGGCCTGAAGGCCCGGGTCTCGGAGGCGGACGTCCTCGTCGACGAGGACGAAGAGGACATCCAGGCCCGCCAGCTGGCGGGGAAACTCGCAGTCTGCGGCGAAGAACCCAACTGCACCTCGTTCTCGACCTGGGGTTTCACCGACAAGTACGGCTCCACGGCTGACCTGCGACACTATCCCCCGAGTCCGGGAAACGCTCTCCCCTGGGACGCGACGTACGAGGTGAAACCCGCCTACTGGGCACTGCGTGACGTCCTGGACGACGCTCGCCGCTCAGGTACTGGATAGGTAGCGAACACCGCGAACGACCAGCGGGACCGTTTCATCCTGATTCCGCAGCTCGCGGGGCTGGTGTGGTCCGGGAGTGACGGACTCCTGCCGGTCAGCATCATGATCACTGCGGGGGTGATCGTCGGCCACCTCTTCATGGATCCGAAGCAGAAAGCGGCGTTGGAGGAGTTCCTTGCCCGCCAGGCACCCCTCGATGAGCAGTGAGCGTTCTCCATCCTCGGTCTGAGCTGGCCAGGTGCAGGCAGAGGACGGCTTGGACCAGGCTGGTGATCCGGGTGGTCGAGCATCGGAGCTTGCGCAGGAGTCGCCAGGTCTCGAGGGTGGCGACGGCCTGTTCGACCAGGGACCGGATCTTCGCGGGGGAGCGGTTGACGGCTTTCTGCCCGGCGGACAGCGTCTCCCAGCGGCCCCAGTACGGGGTGCGGACCGGGGCCTTGACCCCCGCTGCCCACCCCCAGGCGTTCCGCTACGGATCCGGGTGTTCAACATCGGCAGGGCCTACAACCTGTTGAAAGAACAGCCCCGCGCCGTCGTACAGATTTCTGATGCCGACTGGGTAGCCGCCTGCCACCTGAGCCTGCTCCAGCCGGGCAATAAGGCGCGTGCTGGTGCCCGGTCTTCGGCCCGGACCAATCCGCCTTCAACGCCGAACACGCCCTGCAGACCGACCTGAACGAGCCGGTCATCATCGCCACGATGGAGGTCGGCGGCCATTCGGCCATCCTGCTGATCGACGGCGTCCACCGCATGTACCGGGCGATGACCGAAGGCCGGGCAACGCTGCCCGCGCACACCCTGACCGTCGCTGCGACCGCGACGATCCGCGAGCGCTGACCCGCGTCGCCTGTACCGGCTGGTACTCCAGCCGGATTTCGCCGTCTGACCTGGCCTTTCACCGGGTGGCGGGAGTGTAGCGGGACTTTGGTCGTGTGAGGGCGGTCTCACGGAGACCGCCCCTCGATCGTGCAACAACGCCGCTGGTAGTGACAGCGGCGGCGACTGCTTGGCGTCGGCGGCGCCAGCTCGACCAGCTCAGCGTGTGATGTCGTCCTCGGCGTCCGCTCAGGTGCGGGGGCCGGACACGACACGCTGCCAGGAGTCGCCGAACCTCCGCCACTGTGAGCTCGATGGCCCCGACTGTCCCACCTGTTGTGCCCCTTTTCCCCAAGACTGGTGTGCCGTGGCGGCCAGGAAGGCGTGCGCGAGCATGGCCAGCGTGATGTGCCGATACCAGCCGACGTAGCGGCGGACTTCGTACTGGTCCGGGCCGCACTCGTTCTTCGCGGCCTGGAAGCGCCGGGACACAGCGGCAGGAGGCAAGAGGGCCCGGGCATTCCTCGCGCGGAGAGGACGGAGAAGAGCGTTACTCGGTAAGATCTTGACGGCCTTTCAGGCATGGCAGGCGGGGACAGCGGCAGTCGGGCAAGGACGAGACATCCGGCCGCTGCCTGCTTGTCCCGGTCGACGGGGCAGGCGGGGAAACGAGAGACGGGGGCAGCGGTGGATGCGGCATCGATGACGCTGCGCGAACTGTTCGGACCGGACCGGCGTCTTGTCGTACCGGTCTTCCAGAGACCGTACGTCTGGTCCGAGGACAGGAATTGGCGGCCGTTGTGGGAGGACGTCACCGCTCTGGTCCGCCGGAGGCTGGCGGGGGACGAGGTCCATCCGCACTTCCTCGGCGCCGTGGTCCTGGACCAGCTGCCGACCCCCACGGGGGCGATGCCCGCCCGGCAGGTCATCGACGGCCAGCAACGGCTGACGACGCTGCAGGTGCTCCTCGCGGCGATCCGCGACGTGGCGAGGGAACTCGACGTCCACGACAAGTACGTGCGCGCGCTCGCCAAGCTCACCGTCAACGACGACGACATGGCCGACGACCCGCACGCCCTTTACAAGGTGTGGCCCACCCACATCGACCGGGCGTCCTTCCGCGACATCGTGGACGGTCGGCTGCGGCGGGCCGCCGACGTGGCGGCCCCCGCCGCTCCCGGAGCCCCGGCGATCGTCCAGGCGTACTGGTTCTTCCGCGACCGCACCCTCGAGTGGGCACAGGAACTGAGTTACGAGAGCACGGCGGACGAGGGCTTCGACGCCCTGGTGCGCGTGGTGCGCGACAAGTTCGAGCTCGTGGTCATCGATCTCAAGCCCGAGGACAACGCCCAGGTCATCTTCGAAGCGCTCAACGACCGCGGCACCCCGCTGCAGGCCTCCGACCTTGTTAAGAACCTCGTCTTCCAGAAGGCGGAGGAACAGGGGCTTCCGGTGGAGGAGCTCTACCGGGACGTGTGGGCCCGGCTCGAGACGCCCGACTGGCGCAAAGAGGTACGACAGGGAAGGCTGAAGCGCCCTCGGCTGGATGTCTTCCTCACGCAGTACCTCACCTGCGAGCTTGCCGAGGAGGTGCTGACTCCCGAGCTCTTCCTGACCTTCCGCAGGTACGTCGCGGACTCCGAGTCGCCCCTGGCCGACTTGATGCGGCGCATGGTGGACCGGGCGGGCGCCTACCGGCAGCTGACGGCCGAGGAGCAGCCGGCCACCCCGGAGGGCCGGGTCCTGCGCACCGTCGGCGTGCTGGACGCCAACACCGTTCTGCCCGTCCTGCTGTGGCTGGTCACCCGCTTCGACGAGGACGACCGGGCCGGTGCGATGAGGGCCCTGGACTCCTACCTGGTGCGCCGCACGGTCTGCCGTCTGACGACGAAGAACTACAACCGGCTCTTCCTGGAACTGCTCAAGGAGCTGAAGGCCAAGGACGACCCGGCGGTGGTGACCGACTTCCTGCTGCGGCAGGACGCCGACTCCGGCTACTGGCCCCGCGATCACGACATCCAGTACGTCCTCCGCTCGCAACCGTTGTACAAGCACCTCACCCGCGCCCGGTTGAGGCTGGTGCTGGCCGAGCTGGAGGCCACGCTGTACTCGGGCAAAACCGAGCGGATCGTCCATGAAGGAGAACTGACGATCGAGCACTTGCTGCCCCAGTCGTGGGAGGCACACTGGCCGCTTCCCGACGACGCGGGCCGCGGGAGCGTGGAGGCTCATCAGCGCCGGGAGGCACTCGTCCATACCCTGGGGAACCTGACCCTGCTCACCAGCAGGCTCAATCCGGCGGTCTCCAACGGCCCCTGGGAGCGCAAGCACGCCGAAATCCTCCAGCACAGCGCGCTGTCCCTGAACCGTTCCCTGCCTGCGCAGTGGGACGAGGAGGCCATCGTGGCCCGGGCGGACCACCTGACGGAGGCGTTCTGCCGGCGCTGGCAGCGTCCGGAGGGAGGCGCACCCGCTCTCCCAATCGCACCTCTCTCGGCCTCCGGGGCGGCGGCACAGACGAACACACCCGTCGCCAGGCCGGCGAGGGTCAAGGTGCCCCAGGCCCGCCGTGACGTCGCCCTTCACATGCGCGAGGCCTTCGCGGGTCTCCCGGTCGGGAGCGTCCTGACGGTCGCGCAGATCGTGGCGGCCCGCACCAGCCAGTACGAGGCTGGTGAGATCAGCGCCGGCGCGGTGAACGCCAGACTCAACAGCGACAACGTCCCCGGCCTACGGGTCGTCCCCGGCTCCAGCCCGCTGTCCGCCCGCAAAATCACCTGATCCGCCGTCGCGCCGGGGCGAGTATTCGACGGATGGATTCCGCGGGGCGTCGTGAGGATCCTTCAATCCAGCCGCAGCCATTGACCGAGGGCCGTGAAGTCTTCGTCGGTGGGCCGCGGGACGGCACGGCGCGATGGAGGAGTGCCTGCAGGTGCTGCACGCAGTTCGTACTCGACCGGAGTGAGCATCTCCAGGGCCGAGTCAGGGTCCCCTTGCATGATCGACGTCTGTCCGGATTCATCCGGTGATGCCGAGGGCGGCCAGGGGCCTTCGCAGCATCCCGACCGCTTCCCCGAGCAGGTCATGGCCTCACGGGCATGCGTGGACAGCGTTCTGAGAGCGGCCGTATCCACGCAGCGCAGTCCCAGTGCCCCGCAGACCCTGCGCCCCTTCCGCTACACCCGCGAGAACCTCGAAGAGCGTCTCGACCTCATCTACACCAGCCTTGCCCAGGACGCAGAGGCGTACGACCCGGCGGACCCGGACATCGAGCCGGTCTTCCGCACCCGGGACTCCGTCCTCGAACGGCTCAAGCAGCTCGCCCCCTTCAACCTCCTCGACGGTGTCCGGCTGCGCTACCTCACCGAAGGCAAGCCCATCGACGAGGTGCACGCTCTGCTCTTCCGGATCTGGAAGGAGGAGGTCGGCGACGGCAACCCGGCCCTGAACCACTCGAACCTCTACCGCACCTGCTGCAACAGCTGGGGATCTACCTGCCGTCCGTCGACTCGTACGCCTTCGCTGCCCGCACCGATCTCCTGGACTCCGCCCACACCGTGCCGGCGTTCGAGCTGGCGATCTCCGCTCACCCCGAGGCGTACGTGTCCGAGCTTCTCGGCATGACCCTGTTCCTCGAATGGGAAGTCCTGGGAGTCGCGCCCGTGGCGCAGCTGTTGGACCACCTCGGGATCGACTCGCGGTTCTTCCGCATGCACATCGGCATCGACAACGCGGCGGACGGGCACGGCGCCCTGGCCCGAGAGGCCGTGATGCAGCATCTCGACCAGGTCCACACCCTGGGCGGCGAACGAGCCGTCCAGCAGCAGTGGGAGCGGATCTGGAACGGCTACGTCGCCTTCCAGAGCACGGGCAACCTGGGTGAGGAACTGGTGGCACGGCTCACCACACCGCCCAGGGCCGAGGAGCGCCTGCTCACCTCGATCCGGGACAAGGCGTCGAGAGCGGCGCTCGACCACGACGGGAAGAAGCTCGCCGGTACCTGTCTCAACGACTGGTTCGCCGACCCGGAGGGACTCCTGAACGCGCTGAGCGAGTCCGACTGGGTCTGCCCCGGAGATCCGGACGCCAGCGCGTTCTTCCGGCTCCTGGCCTGGGACGGTCCGATGTACAAGGTCTCCGACACCGAGGTGACCGGACTCTGGCGGGACTGGATCCGCGCGCTGGTCGAGCAGCGCACGCAGGAGCGGGCGTACTCCCCGCTGGAGGCGATGGTCCTCCTGGCGGACGCGGTGCGCGCCCGACCGGCCGCCCACCTGTCCGACGCGTGCACCCTCATCGGCCCGCAGCCCGGCGACCCCGACCACCTCGTCGAGAGGCCTGTCGCCTGGTGGGCACTCCAGCCCGCCCCGGTACTGCTCGCCGCGATCGCCCATCCCGCCAACGCCCTGTTCGACGCCGCTGCCGGCACCGGCGGCGGCGGTCCGCCGCCCGCCGAGCGGGAGGCCTCATCCCAGCCCGGCGGGAGTTTCGTCCACGCGATCTTCGACCGGGCGGATCACACGGATCTCACCAAGGACCTGCCGGTGCCGAAGCCGGTACGCGACATCGTCTGCGACTGGGTCGAGGCAGGCTGCCCGCTGCCCGACGCAACAGCTCCCCTCAGCCGGGTGAGCATGTCCACCGCGCAGGCCGCCACCGATGCCGACAACCCGCTGCGGCCGCTCATCAACGGCAAACGATCCATTGACGCGTGGGGGCGACTACGCGGACGTTCTGGTGGCCGGCGCCGGTCCAGGCGGCTGTGCCGCCGCCCTCACCCTGGCGGCCACCGGTGCCGACGCTGTCCTCGCGCACCGGCCGCACCTCGCCAATGGCATGTCGGAGAGAGCCTCGCACCCACCGCACGGCCGCTGCTGGACAGGCTCGGCATCCTGGACAGGGGCGTGTCGCACGGGCACGAGCCGTGGTACGGGACCCGCTCCGTCTGGGGAGACAGCACCCTCACGGCGTCCGACTTCAAAGGCGGCCCCTACGGCCCGGGCTGGCTTCTCGACCGGCGCGCTTTCGACGTCTCGTTGCGTGACGCCGCCCGCGAGGCGGGGGTGCGCCGTCACGACGACAGTGTCACCGCCGTGAGCCGCGTCGGGCAGCTGCGGCGCGTGTCCTTGTCCGGCACCGAGGTCGTCATGCGCTACCTCCTCGATGCCACCGGGGCGAGTGCCCGCGTCGCCCGCAGGCTGGGGCCACACGTCGTGGCCACCGACCACCTCGTCGCGATCGCTGCCGTGCTCTGCGGGCGTACGCCGGCGGGCGACACCGGCAGCGGCGCCGAACGCACCTCGCTCGTGGAGTCCGCCCCCCTCGGATGGTGGTACACCGGACGGCCTGTGGGAGATTGCGAGGCCGTTGCTGCCGCCGGCACGGGTAAGGCCGCAAGGTGGCGGGGTGGCCAACATCGATGATGAGGCGGTCTTCGCCGCGATCATCTACGTGTTGGTCAGTGGCTGCGCCTGGCGGGCGTTGCCGCCGTGCTTCGGAGCGTCGAAGTCGACCGTGCACCGCCGCTTCGCCATCTGGTCGCGTGCGCGAGTCTGGGGACGACTGCATCAAAAGGTCCTGCAGATCCTGAACGAGCGGAACTTGGTCGACTTGTCCCGTGCGGTCCACGACTCCGCGCACGTGCGCGCTAAAAGGGCGCGAACACAGGTCCGAGCCCCGTGGACCGGGGTAAGCCCGGTTCCGAGATGCACGTCCTGTCGGACGCGAACGGACTGCCCCTACGCGTCGGAGTCTCCGCGGCCGACACTCACGACAGCCAGTCCCTGAAGCCGATGCTGTCCCCTTTCCACATGGGACACGAATTTCCATGGAGCCGACTCCGAGCCCCAGCGCCTTCATGCCGACAAGGCGTACGACGTGCCTCACCTGCGGCGATGGTTATGGGGCAAGCGCATCGGCGTCCGCATCGCCCGCAAGGGCATCGACTCCAGCGAACGGCTCGGCCGACGCAGGTGGGTCATCGAGCGCACCATGTCCTGGCTGACCGGCTACCGCCGCCTCAACCACCGCTATGAGCGAAAACCCGGCAACTACCTGGCCCTTCTCGGACTGGCAGCCGCTCTCTGCTGCTACAAACGCCTCCTCAAACTGACCATGCAGGACACGGCCTTACTACGGCGCCCTCAAGCCGCTGCTCGAAGATCACGCCGAGCACCTGGCCAAGGAGATCGACAGACGCTGAGCCTGTGCGTGGATGGGCAAGGTCAGGCCCGCGCGGTCCGGAATGCCAGATACCGGCTGAAGGCTTCGTTGCTGTCGGGGGTGAAGCGCCACTCCAGCAGGGCCGACCGCAGCTCCGGCTCGGTCAGCCAGCCATGCCAGGCGACCTCATCGGGATCGGGGACCATGGCGTCCGGCACCACGGCTTCGTGCACGCCGAGCCAGTGAGGGCTCAAACCGCTGCGGTTGATGAAAGTGAAAAGCAGGCGCGGCAGCGCACGAATGCCCAGTTCCTCGGCCAGTTCCCTCGCGGCGGCCTGTTCGTAGGACTCGCCGACGTTTGCGGCGCCACCGACCTCGACCTCATAGAGCCCGGGGAAGCGCGATACCTGCTCCGACCGTCGGTGGACGAGGATCCGTCCACGCTGATCACGACACACCGTCACGGCGACTCGGTGCAGCCAACCCTGCCGGATGGCCTGCCGGCGGCTGACCACCATCCCCAGCACACGATCTTGATCGTCGACACGCTCCACCAGTTCATCCACGACGCACACCCTGGCAGAGCCCGCTGACAACGCCGCTTCTCTGAGCCCGCAGAGGCCGACCCAGGAGAACTGGGCCCTGTCCGGCGGATCATGGTGATCATCGCAGGGGATAGGGTCAGCGGCGCCGTATCCATGACGGGTGATCGCTGGAAGGGGCTGCTGGACGTGTGGCCGGACTCGTGGGCAGTAGTAGCCGAATCCGACCGAGCGCAATGGGACTATGCGCCACTTGAGCGGGTCCGCCCACTGCGCTTCGGTATGAGCGTGGAGGAGGCGACCATCGCCATGGAGGGATGCGGATTCGCCTCCGACACCGTTTCGGAGCTCGGCAAGTTCGGCCCATTCAGGCAATTGCGCACGCGATTTGCCGCAGTGGGCGCCCCGTGCCACCAAGTGGCCGTTGTGGCCTACTTCGTCGGGCCGATGGGGCTGACCTGCGCCGCTGTTGACGCCTTGACCGGACCCCAGGTCACTTTCGAGGGAATCCGGCTGATAGGTCGACCCCCCTCAGAGCTGTCAGCTGAGCTCACCGCCTACCTGGAGAAAACCGGCAGGGGCATCGAGATCACCACAGGAGGGGACATCGGCTCGCAGGAGCTGGGGATGAACCCTCGAGCGCAGCGAGCTGGCGACATTCTGCTCACGCGGCTGGTTTTCGGCAGGCCCAACGACTGGGTCAACACCATGTTCGACTGCATCGCGGCCGACGAATGGCGGTGGCATTGAGCCCGCTTGCCCTTCCCCGGCAGAAGAACCTCCGCACGCAGGTGACTGTCTGACCCCGCCTACTTCGTCGCAGACGCCTTCGCCCACCCGAAGGAGAACAACGTCACGTCAGCGGCCAGACGACAGCCACCTCACCGTCCGACCCCATCGATGACGCTGAAGGCCGCCTGGGCTGCGTAGCCGCCACCCCCGCACCCGCACCCGTCAGCGTCTCGGCCGGAGATGCCTCTCCTGGATCCAGGACCATCCCGAGGATTCTCCTCTGACGGAAGACAAGCAGGCTTGAGCGGTCAGTACGCACGCAACCCAGCACGTGGCGAGCCCTCCGGCCCCGAGCTTTGCTGGCATGCGACACCGCACTGCCGCGGCACAGCCGCGCAACACAAAGGTTCCCCTGATGAGCTTCGCTGTCACACCCGACGAACTCCGCAGCACCTTCGGACTCTCCGGCGTGGTCTACTTCCCCCGCTACGAATCCCCTGACAACCAACTCGACACACGAACCGCAAACTTCCTCAGTCAGGTCGGACTCCCACACGACGAGACATTCAAGTCCCAAGCCAGCATCGTCCAGGAAGAGTCGGTCCTCCTGACCGAATGGTTCCGACCCGAAGACGGACCTCTGCCCGAGGAATGCCACTCATGGCTCGTCCTCGGATACCTCGCAGCCTCCGTCATCGCCCTCGACCCCCACACCGGCAAGGTATACGCATTCGGCGAAGGCGAACCCCTCAACGCCTACACGCCTCTCCACCGCGACACCGAATCCCTCGTCTACACCCTGAACCTGTTCAAGAAGTTCGAAGATCAGGAACGAGACGACGCCGATGTTGAGGAGCAAGTCGAGCAACTGCGTGCAACTGTGGAGACCTTCGATGCGACTCCCTTCGAGGATGATCAGTCGCAATGGAGCCTCATCCTTGACGAAATCCTCGAAGGTATCCGGTAAGCCTTGAACAAAATGAGGAGCTGCCCAGGGCAATGATGACCATCACCGCGTGACACTTCTGCGGCGAGACCTGCGCCCCGCTCATCCCCAACGCCACCTGGCCCGCGCTGCCCGGCCGGCCAGCCGCCACGACCGCACCGGCGCAGGCGCCTGCCCGGCCCGTCATCGTGACGGGCGGATTCTCCCCACTCTCCGCCACCCCGGCCGAGAACACCGCCGCACCCGCACGGCGCTCACGCCGCACCTCCCAGCGCCTCGACCGCCGCCGCTTCGGGCAGGCACGCTGAAAGAGCTCGGATGCGGCACCGTGACGGGCGCGGCACCACGCACGGGCTGAGGATGGGACACATGCTCTGCCGGCTCAGGCGTCCCAGGCACGGGGACGGTTCAGCGTTTCCCATTCGGGGCGCAGCAGGGAGAACACGGCGAGGTCATGTCGGCGGCCGCGGTGAAGACAGGCGGCGCGGCTGATCCCTTCCTGGGTGAACCCGGATCTGGCAAGGACGGCGCGTGCAGGGGCGTTGTCGATGTGGGTCGCCGCGGTGAGCCGGTACATCGGCAGCTCACCGAAGGCCAGGTCCACCACAGCGTCGAGGGCAGCGGTGCCGTGGCCGTGCCCGCGATGTTCAGCGGCAAGCATCAGCTCGATCTCAGCTGTGCCGTCGACCATGTTCTGGCCGGTCAGCGCCACGTATCCGACAGGAGGGCCGTCGGGCGGGAGGATGAGGAAGTCGTCGCGGTCGTCGTCTTCCATGTCGCGCTCGATGCGCTCGCGCACGGCGGTGAGCGAGCGTGGCCAGATTCCCAGGTGGTGGGCGGCTACCGGGTCGGACCGCCATCCGTGCATGAGCCCGGCGTCCTCCACGTCGACAGCCGCGAGACCGACGGACTGGGACCGCCAGGAAAGCTCTCTCACCACTTCTGCTTCTGCGCCCTGCTCGTCGCCCGCGGTCCTGACGTCTTCGGTCACAGAAGGATGCTAGGGGCGTCTTCAGGCCGGGACCACCAAGTTTCTTCCGTGAAGGTCTCACCGTCGTAGGCGGCCGGCGGCCTTTGGTGCGGCCTGTGGCGCATGTGGTGGCCGATCCGGTCCGCAGCCTTGCAACGACGGTTCGGATGCCTCGGCGAGGGCATACGTTGAGCTGCCCTGTTGTTGACAGGTCCGCACCCCCTGCGTGCGGCAACGGTGGCCTGTCCTGCGCCCATGGCCACAGGCTCACCGGTCAGCTGCTCTATCCTTCTGCCGTGGCGAACCGGCGGCGGTCTGTGATTGACGCGTTGTGGGCTGTTGACCGGGCGCTGGGCGGGCAGCGGCGTCCGACCCGGGTCCAGAAGTGGGTGGCCCGGCACCCGGTCGGTGCCGGCCTGGGAGCGGCAATGCCCTTCACGCTCTTCCTCCTGACGCTTTCGCGTGAGGAGGAACCCGACGATTTCGCGCTCGCGGTGTTTTTCGGGCTGATCATGGGACTCGTCTTTTACCTCACCGCCGTCTCGGAACGGCTCCGGCAGCACCGACTCAAGCGCCTGGGACTCTGGGACGGAACCTGAGAGAACCGCGGGGCGGCAAGAAGCTCCCGTCCTTCGCCTCTTCCTGACGCTGGTGTGTCCAGGCTGGCCCGCCGTGGCACGCGCTTCACCCGGGTGCCGGTGAGGCGGCAGGAGCCGGCCGCCGGTGCCCGCCCACCGGCATCCCGGCACTGCCGAGGTGGTCGGTGATCTCGCCTTCCAGGGCGGACTCCAGCAGCCGCTTCGTCAGCTGCTGCAGCAGCCCGCCCTCACCGGTCAGCTGCAGACCCTCGGCCTGGGCTCGGCCCACCAGCTTGTCGATCAACTGGTCGTCCACGGCCTTTGCCTGCACAGCCTCCACGGGCTCGACACCCTCGGATCCGGACACATTCTCACTGCTCATCGGTGCAACTTCCATGATCGGGAGTTACACCGAACGTCTTACAGACCCACCGAGTGCGAAGCAGCCTGAAGAGCTGGCGAGGTGCTCAGCCGGTGGTTCGTGAGGTGTCCGGGGACCGGGCGAAGTCGGCGAGCGTGTGAAAGTCGTTCTCCCGTAGGCCGATCCGCAGGTTGACGTGGTGGAGGAGTCCGTGCCCTTGGTGGTGGGCGGTCACGTAGGTCTGATCCAGCTCGCTCTGCTCGTCGTCCATCCAGGCGAAAGGACGGCCGCCCGCGTAGTCCACCAGCGGTCCGGTCTTCCAGTGGACTCCATCAGGGCGTTCTTGGAGCAGGGCGTCGCCGAAGGCGACGAAGGGAAGTTCTGGAAGGCCGAGGACCGGTGCGATCCACCGGTTGGCGTCGTCCATCCATGTGGTGGCCCAGCACAGTTCGAAGCCGAGCTGGAGCAGGATGTGTCAATGCTCTGGGTTGAGCCAGACTCGCAGGGGCCGCCGTCGGGACGATAGGCCCTGTCGTCCCGATGGGCGTCGTTCCGGGGCACCCCGAGTGTGGTGTAGCCGTCGGGACGCCGCTCCGGCTTGGCCGCATAGGGGTTGAGTGGCCCGTCCACGACGAGGAACAGCAGTGGTCGGTTCACGGTTTCCCCCGGTCTTGCGCATTGTGGACTGCCCTGATCAGCGTAGCGGTGGGATTGTCTCGGCATGGAGTCGGCTTGAGTGATGATCATGATGTGGCGAGTGTGATCACGGCATCGGAACCGTCCTGGATAGCCCCGTTCGCGGGGCTGAGCCCGCGCTGCTTCGGCAGACTACTGACCACGCTGCGGCGCGATGGAGCAGATGTGATCACCGAGGCCGGCCGTGGAGTCTGCCGCTGGAGGACCGGGTGTTGCTGGTCACGGCCTACTGGCGCACCAATCTGACGTTGCGGCAGCTCGCCCCGCTGTTCGGCGTCTCGAAGTCAACGGTCAGCCGAGTCATCAACCACCTCGGACCCCTGCTCGCGCTCCAGCCCCGCAAGCGGTTCGCCAAGGACACCGTGCTCATCGTGGACGGCACCCTGGTCCCCACCCGGGACCACACCGTCGCCGAGCGATCGAAGACATCTCATGTCGCTGGAGGTCAACTCGGTGGGTGCTGGTATGACGTCCAGCCCCAGTGATCGGAGGTAATGGGCCTGACATGTCGTAGCCGCCCGGTAGCATCGCCGCGCGCCACTAGGCGGAAATCAGAGAGGACCGAACATGCAGGTCGCTGGCGTTGAGTTTCGGGTGAACCACCCGGTTCTGGCGCTGGGGTCGACCGACTGGCTGCCGGTGTTGGAGCTGGGAGGCGAGGCCGCGGTCGGATGCGACACCCATGTGGTGGTCCGGGTTCAGGCTCAGGTTCGACTCATCAAGGTCCGGCTCTTCACCGAGCCGCTCGACGAGGGGCTGGGGCCGGATCCTTCCTTCACGACTGTCTTCGAGGGGCCGATGTCGTTGGCTGACGGACGGCTGGTCATCGGTGACGTCATGGGGGTGACGCGCTTCGTGAGCCTCATCGGCGAAGCGGGTAGGCGGCGAATCCGTGTCTCAGTGAACGAGCCCGGCTGGAGCGCGGCCGCAGTCGACATTTTCGTGGGCCCGAAGCTCTAGGCAGCGAGCCCGACGGGTGCAGCGAAGGCCTGTTCAGGGTCGTAGGTCATGTGGTTCTGCAAGCAGTGGTACAGGCAGCCGAGTAGCTTGTTGAACAGGTTCCTGAGAGCTGCGGTATGGCGTTCCCCACCAGCGCGCCGGCGGTCATAGTGGGCGCGTGGAGCCTGCGTGCGCAGGGCTGCGAAAGCCCACATGTGCCCGGCTGAGGCTAGTCGCTGGTTCTTGACGGTCCGGGCCACAACCACGTGGCTGCGGCCGGAAGCCCGCGTGACAGGGGCCGCGCCGGCGTATGCCTTCATGGCTCTGGCGTCCGCGAAGCGTTCGCGGTCGTCTCCGATCTCGGCGAGGACGCGTGCTCCAGAGAGCACGGAGAGCCCTGGGAAACTGGTGATGATCTCGGCATCCGGGTGCGCGAGGAATGCCTCTTCCGTGGCCACCGCCAACTGGGCCACGCTGACGCAAGCGGCGTCGACCTGTCGGATGAGCGCCACTGCCTGCTGTCCCAAAGCCTGTTCGACCTGCGGCAGCTGCCGCAGGGAGTCCGCGCGAAAGACTGCCCGAAGTCGCTCGACCTCGGCTTCGATCCCACAACGTGGACGTTCACCGCGCTTGAGTAGCGCGCGCAGCTGGCTGCGGGTGAGCTTGGCGGCGTCGGCCGGCGTGGGTGCGGCAGTCAGGATCACGCGGGCACGCGGCGAGTCGAGTCCGGGTTTTCCAGCGCCGTGAAAGGCGGTGAGGGCGGCTGGATAGTACTCACGCAGGTGTGACCGAAGCCGGTTGATCATCTGCTGCCGGTCCCAGATGGCGTCCTGGTGAGCGCGGGCCAGGACGGCGACGGCCTGCCCCGCCTCGCTGTCGTCGGGCAGAGGCCGGTGGGCATGCCGGTCGGTCCGGAGGATGTTGGCCAAAACCCGGGCGTCCGCTGCGTCGGACTTGGCTCGGGAGACGCTGGCACGGTCGCGATATCGGGCCGCGGCCAATGGATTGATTGCGTAGATCTGACGGCCGGTGGCCCGCAAGGAGGCGACGAGAAGCCCGCGTGGCGTCTCGATGGCGACCGGGATCGGTTCTGCTGCACTGTCACCGTGCTGGGTCAGAAGTTCCATCAGCGCGTGGAAGCCGGCGCTGTCGTCGCTGATCCGTAGCTTTGCAACTTGGGTCCGTCCTGGTCGACCAGGGCTATGTCGTGGTGCCCTTCCGCCCAGTCGATGCCGCAGAAGATCTTGTTCAACCCTGTGCCTCCGTATGAATCTGCAGGTTGGGCCCGTGCGGAGCACGCGGCGCTCTAATAGAAGTGCTCGAGGCACGCCATCTCATGAGCCGTTCGTGTCTCCAGCGACCGACAGGGACCTCGGTCTGCTGGAGAGCTCATGGCTCACGAACTGCTGAGAGGTGGCCCCTGTCGGCGGGCTGAGGACATGAAACCTGGGATCCGAGCTCCTGCCGGGCAGGACCGGTCTTTGACGAGAGATCCAGGTCCCGGAACTACCGAAGGTCTCCGCCCGGCAGGGCGCGGGCGAGGCAGAGCCGGTCTGAACACAGGGATCAAAGCCCCAGAACGGCGGCAGGCGTCCACCTCGCATCGGGGCCCTTGCACTGCCGTGCTCGGGCTCACCGATGAGCTATTAGAACTACCGGTACTCCACAAACCACCAGGTCGTCATCGACGCCGACACCCGGCTGATCGTGATGGTCGGCCGGCCGCTCGCCGGGAACCGCAACGACTGCAAGGCGTGGGAGGAGTCCGGCGCCAGGGCCGCCGTGTAACACTGTCACGATCGCCGACGGCGGCTACCCAGGCACCGGACTCGTCATCCCGCACCGCCGACAGCGCGGCGTATAAAGACATGGAAGATCCTTCGCGACTGTCGCCTCAAAGGCGACGGCGTCCACCACGCCATGCTCGGCATCGCCCGGATACACAACCTTGCTCTCGCCGGATAGGTAAGCGGGCCGCACGGCGGCCCACCATGCCCGAGGCGACTTCGAGATCTTTACGGGACTTCCCAATGCTGATGTCAAGCGGCGACTGGGGCAGAGAGCGAAGCGTGATAGCACTCTCTGTCACGGATCATCGCCCACAAGACGTTGATTCGTCGGCGGGCGAGAGCAAGGAGAGCCTGCTTGTGTCCCTTTCCCTCACCACGCTTTCGTTGGTAGTACGCCTTGGAAGCGGGACACGACTTGAGGCTGGCCAGCGCCGACAGATACATGGTCCGCAGCAGACCGCGGTGATAGCGGCGGGGCCTGCGAAGGTTGCCGCTGACGCGGCCCGAGTCATGGGGCTGCGGGGCTGGGCCGGCGAAGCCGTCCAGGCGGTCAGCACTGCCAAAGGCGTCCATGTCGCCGCCCGTGGCCGCGATGAACTCAGAGCCGAGCCTGGCGCCCATGCCTGGAAGACTGCGGATCACCTCGGCGTGCGGATGTTCGCGAAAACGGGCCTCGATGAGAGCGTCGAGTTCCGCGATCTCCTCATCAAGGGCCATCACCCCCTTCGCGAGGCGGACGACCATGGCCGCGGCCAGCTGTTCTCCGGGCAGCGCGGTGTGCTGGCCCTGGGCGGCCTCCACTGCGGTGTGGGCGAGTGCAGCGGCGCCTTTCACCTTGCGGTTCTTCAGCCAGGTCTCGATTCGTCTCGCACCTGTACGGCGGATCGCTGCCGGAGTCTGGTAGCCGGTCAGGAGCATGACCGGGCCCTTGTTGGTCAAGTCCAGCGACCGCTCCAAGGCCGGGAATATCTCCAGCAACTGAGCCCGCAGACGGTTGATCTGCCGGGTGCGGTCGAAGACGAGGTCCGGGCGCCGAGTCGTCAGGGTGCGCAGGTCGACGGCGATCTCGTCACCGGGTCTGAGCAACCCCAGATCCCGGCGGATGCGGGCCTGGTCGGCGATGACGAAGGCGTCCTTCGCATCGGTCTTTCCTTCACCTCGATAGGTAGCCGAGGCGCGGTGCACTGCCAGGCCGGTGAGATAGGCGACAGGCTGATCGTGGGCAGTGAGCAGGCCGATCAGAAGGGCAGCACCACCATGGTTGAGGTCGACGGCCCACAGCACATTGTCGGATATTGCGAGCACGTCGCCGAGCAGTGCCAGCAGTTCAGCCTCGTCGTTCTGGACCCGGCGCGAGAGCAAAAGCTCGCCCTCCGCGTTGATCACCACGGCGGGTGATGGGTCTTGCCGATGTCCACCCCGACCCAGATCTCGGGCACGTTCGCCTCCTTCAGCTCGGCCCATATCGATCCCGCAGACGACCTCGCCGGCGTTGTCCTACAGCAGCGATCGAGTCGCGTCTCCGAATCAGCGGTCGAGTCGTCGCGGGGCTCCGAACGGCCAAGTCCCGTAAGCCATCCAGCGGCTCAACCTTTACAGCCATACCCTAGGCCCCCGGGCCCTCCGATCTTACGAACGACCAGAGCAGACCCACGTATGGAAGGTAGGACAGTCCTTAGCCTGTAGTCGGCGGTGGCTGCGAGGACGCCGTGCCCGTGGACGGCGGCGCAGTCGCGTGCAGCGGCCGGCCCTCCTTTCGAAGCAATCCAACGCTTCCTCGTAACGTCCCTGGCAGCTGCCGTACGTGCCCCAGACCGTTCAGCGCTTGTCCTCGGATGAAAACGTCGTCGGTCAGTTCGCACTGCCGAATGGCAAGCAAGGCATCGTTCTCGGCTTCCCGTAGCCGACCGGCTGCCGGCGCGGAATTCGCGCTGAAGAAGTGCGCGCTAGCCTCACTTCTCGGATCGCCGTAGTGCAAAGCGGCGGAGGAGAGGAGCCTGGAAACACCAGCCCAATCACAGAAATGGAGGTCCCTTCGGAACGGGCTGAGAGCGAGCAGCAGAGAGGTGGCCGAGCGCAGCAGGTCACGTCCTTGGCTGTCACGGTCCCCCGTGTCTGCTGATCGGGACAGGATCACGCTGGCTATCTGACTGCACAGCATGAGGGCGCTCTCACCTTCCGCAATGGCCCACTCCCGTGCTCTGGCGGCCGATGAGAAGTTGATTCCGCTGCCCATCCCTCCCTGAAGGACTTCCCGCACTGGATTTCCGGGGACCGCGCACTCAAACGCTGAAATGGCCGAGGCCAGTTGGAATTCCATGAGAGGGTGCAGCAGAGGCAGGACGTCTTCCGGGGTTTCCCGAAGGAAGAAAGCGCGCGTTATTTCATGCAGACGGTACACCCCTGGCGCTGGAGACTCGACCAGTCCGATGTCGACGAAATGTTCGAGCGTCCTTTCTATTTGTGGCTCGTCTGATCCCAGCAACGCGGCAGTCGCCTTCAGGGAAAGGGTGGGCGTCCTCACTGCGGCAAGCATTCTCAGCACTAGTCTCTGCTCATCGGACAATCGTCGGCAGCCCGCTTCGAAGACCGTGTCGAGGGTCAGTTTTCCGACCCTGAATTCATCGAAGCGACGGTGCTCGTCAGCGAGCCGCTGGACCATCGAATCGATCGACCACCGTGGTCTCGCGGCCAACCGGGTGGCCACGATGCGTATGGCCAGGGGGAGGAAGAAACACTGGGAGACGAGAGTCACCGCGCTATCGCGTTCCGCTTCCAACCGGGTAGCGCCGATCATCACGGCCAGGAGGTCAAGGGCCTCCTCGGTGGACAAGGGCGACACTTCGGCCTGTAGGGCTGCTGGAAGACCGGCCAGTCTGGTGCGGCTGGTGATGAGTACGCCACATGTTGCTGCCCCGGGCAAAAGAGGGAGCACCTGATCGGCGTCACCGGCGTCGTCCAGAACGACCAGGATACGGCGACGGTCCGTCACGCTACGGAACTTCGCTGCTCGGGCCTCGACTCCCTCGGGAATCGCCGTCGGAGCGAGCCCTAGAGCAATCAGGAAACGTGCGAGGATCGTTGCCGGTGTTGCTGGCTCGCCGACCCCCCGCAGATCTGCGTACAGCTGACCATCGGGGTAGGAGGCCCGCACTTGATGAGCAACATGAAGAGCCAGGCTTGTCTTGCCCGCGCCCCCCATGCCGATCAACGTCACCACCGGGAGGCTGGACCTGGTCTGTGTGTCGAGTGCCGCGGACAGCGCTGCAGCGCTGTCCGCTCGGCCCGTGAAATCCGCTGGCGCCGGCGGGAGCTGAGCCGGTGCAAGACTCAAGGCCTGGTGAGAAGCGGGGATCGACGACTGAACCGGAGGCGACGTCACCTCACCTCCACCGGTGGGCGGGGGCGAGACGTCCGCCGGGAATGCGTTGTCCGAAGCCCCCTCAGGCGAGGTCAGAGGCAGGCTCTGCGCCGAGTGCTTCGTGAGGGGTTGTTGCTGTCCAACGGGCATCTGGTCCAAGCTGCCGTGCAGGACGGCTTCGTGCAGTGCCGTCAGTTCAGACCCGGGCTCGACGCCTAGCTCGTCGACGAGCAGGCGTCGGGTCCGGCGGTAGACCGCCAGCGCTTCTGCTTGGCGCGCGCTCTGGCAGTGAGCCCGCATCAGCAAGCCGACAAGCCGTTCGCGCATGGGATGTGTCTGGACCAGCGACACGAGCTCCGCTGTGTAGTCATCGGCACGGCCCATGGCCAACGCGGTGTCGATCCGCTCTTCCTGGAGACGCAGCCACAGCTCGGCGAAACGTTTCCGCTCCCGCTCGGCGAAGGGGCCGGGAACTGCTGTCAGCGGTGTCCCGCGCCACAGTGACAGTGCGTTCTCCAGATGACGCAGGCCGCCCTCCAAGTTGCCGACCCGCCGCAACTGCTTCGCCTCTTGCGCCAAATTCTCAGCCCGCAGGAAGTCACCGCTGCATCCGTCCAGGTCGAGCCGATAACCGTCACCCAACGACAGCAGCACGCGCGGCGTGGTCCGGTCACTCTCTACGATCTTCCGCAATCGCCAGGCATATGTCCGAATTGTCGTGATGGCCGATCGCGGTGCGTGCGGGCCCCATAACCCTTCGGAGATGTCGGCTGCTGTGGCTGTGTGGCCCCTGCTCAAGAGCAGTACGGCGAGCATTGCCTGCTGTTGCGGACTGCCCACCCGGAAGGGTTCATTGTCCCGATATATTTTGAATTCACCTAGTATGTCAAACCGAAGTACCGGAACATGTGGTGACGGGTCAAGCATGCGGTCGGCTCCTCGTAGGCACGCGCCTACACGCAGGGCGGGGCGGGGATGTACAGGTATCGCTTAAGTTACTCGATGAGACCTTTGGCCGGTTTGGGTGATTCTCTGCCTTGTTCTGCTGTCCAGCGGCGGGATGGATGACTCCACCACGCTCCGATTCCTAAACGTAATGACGCAGGTGAAGAGTTCACGCTTTGGAGGAGAGGAAGAGGCGCCCCTCGAGCCGGGGAACGGATCGACTGCCCCCGGAACGTGAGGCCCGGCATTGAACGGGACGGCCAGCGGCTCGCGGGCAGGCCACCGGCAGACCCCGTGAGATCTCGATCGCAACGGGGGATCGGAGCTCTGGGCTCGTTGAGAGGTTGCCCCGGCGACTCGGAAGACACACTCTCCGTGCCTGCCGAAGGCTTCGGTGATCGGCTTCCTTGCCGTCCGTGGGGCTTTGGGGCGATGAGTTCGACGCGTCTGCGCCGGCCGGCCTCGGGTAGGGCGGCCGGGTCCGTAGCGCTCCAGGAGCCACGTGCCGGTCCGGTGGTCCGGTCGCGGGCCGAGTATGCGCTCCAGTGAAGGAATGGTGCGGGCAGCGTCCGTGACGACCGCGGGGGCAAGTCCGGTCCTTGAAGGCAAGATTCGTGCCCTGACACACAGGTTGTCGCAACAACCACCCAGGGACGTGCTGAGACGGCTCAACCGGATCATGCACGGCTGGTCCCACTACTTCAGATACGCAGTCGCCAAGAGCACCATGCAAGCCCTCGCCCTTTTCGTCTGGCGGCGAGTTGACCGGTGGTGGATGCGGCTGCACCGATGGAGCTGGACCGATCCGCGAAGGCACCTCACCGACCACACCGGCCGGTGGCGGATGTAAGGGGGCGAACTGTTCAGCCTCGGCCGGGTGCCAACCGAGCGATACCGGTACCGCGGCAACAAGATCGCAAATCCCTGGGCCCTGGCCAACCACGCCTGACGGCAGAGACCGCGGAGAGCCCGGTGCGTGGAAACGTGCACGCCGGGTTCCGCGAGCGGCCCGCAGAAACGGACCGGTGGCGACACCGGCACCGCGCTGCGGGCCGACTGAACCACCGCGGCGCCCAACTGCGGTTCACCGGTGCCGACGGCATGCGTCTGACGGCGTTCGCCACCAACACCAAGGACACGGCGATCACTGCGCTGGAGCTGCGGCACCATCAACGGGCCAGGACCGAGGACCGGTTCCGGGCCGCCCGAGCCACCGGCCTGCGCAATCTGGCGCTGAACGGTGTCGCGCAGAACCAGGTCTGGCTGGAGATCGTCCAGATCGCACTGGACCTGCTGATGTGGATGCCGATGCCGGCAATGCGGGGTTCGCCCGGCTGTGGGGGCCCCGCCGCCTGCGGCTGTTCTCTGCCGCCGCCCAGCTGGTCACCACCGGACGGCGCCGCATCCTCCGCCTGGCCCGGCACTGGCCCCGCTGGCAGTGCATTGGCGTAGGCGCATACCCTGGCGTCGGCGGGAGTATGGGGCGGGTTCTCTTCCCGTCAGGGACGGCAACGCCCGGACCTATGCTCCCGCCGGGCCGGTTTGAGGGTCAGGCGGACAGGCCGCCGTCGACGACGATGGTGGTTCCGTTGACGTAGCTCGCGTCGGGACCCGCGAGGAATGCGACCGCGGCGGCGATGTCCTCCGGGCGCCCGACTCGGCGCGCCGGGATGGCGGCCGCGATGTCGCCGGTGTCCGCTTCCATCATGTCCGTGTCGACCAGGCCAGGCTGAACGCTGTTGACGGTGATCCCCCGCGGTCCGAACTCGTGGGCCCATGCGCGGCCGTAGGCCTCCAGCCCGGCCTTGGACGCGGCGTAGTCGCCGGCCGGATAGCCGAAGCTGCGGGCCGCTCCCACAGAGCTGATCATGATGATCCGGCCGCCCTCGGTGAGGTGGGACGCGGCGGCCCGGGCCGCGGCCACCGCTCCATGCAGGTTGGTGTTGAATTGCCGCGTCACCACCGTGTCCCCGTCACGCTCGGGATCCTGTAGCAACCCGGTGACGGAGATGCCCGCGTTGCTCACCAGGATGTCGAGGCGACCGAACTGTTCAGCGGTGTGGTCGACCGCGCGAGCCATCTCTTCTCCGTTGGCGGCGTCGACGCGCAGCGCCTCCACGCGCACGCCGGTCTCCGCGCTCACCTCCTCGGCCAGCTCCTTGGCCCGCTGCTCGGAGGAGATGTAGGTGAAGGCGACGTGCACGCCCTCCTTCGCGAGCCTGCGCACGATTCCCGCGCCGATGCCGCGGGATCCTCCAGTGACCAGCGCGACACGAGTTGAGTCGGACTGAGCGTTCATCAGGTTCTCTTTCCCCGGGTGGTGTGGCGGCGGCAGCAAGAGAGCGCCGCCGTCCCTGAGCGCTGACCAAACGCGTTGTTCAGGCGCATGATCATGCCATGACTAGTTGTAGAGTCAAGTACCAGTGTCCCAGGGTGAAACCTGTCAACCCGGCATCACGGCGAAACGGACCTCGATCGGCTGCGGCGAGCTGATCCACCCGAGCCGCACCATCCAGTCGAAGTCGAAGTCGAAGTCGAAGTCGAAGTCGAAGTCGAAGTCGGCACGGCGCCAAGCTGACGGGTTTGTGGATTCCTGGAGGGAAACCCGAGGAACCGGCTGGTGGTTGAGCTCCTAGCGGCAGGGTAGCCCGCGGGTTCCGGACCTTCCAGGTGGCCTGACAGCGTGAGCTGGTTCCCAGCCACCAGTGGGTTTCGGCCCCGCTTGAGCGGGCGAACGAGGTCTTGCGGGCGGTCTCGGCCTTTTTTCGCGGGCCACCTCGGCCCGACCCGGCCCAGGCGACCGCGCCCGTCGTGCGCACCCGCACCTGGGGGCGAGCCGGCACTCCGGAAACTTTCCATCCCCTCCTCCACCTGTTGCCGAGGGCGCCAGGCCGGGAAGGAGGCCATGCGAGCGACGCCGCCGGGACGCCGAGCTCACAGGAAAGATCCGGCAGGTCCACGCCGACTCCGGAGGGGACCTACGGCGCACCCCGCGTGCACGCCGTCCTCCAGCGTGAAGGCGTCCGCGTCGGCCGCGAACGCGGTGAACGGCTCATGCGCCAGGCCGGCCTTGCCGGGATCAGCCCCCGGCGGGCAGGGGTTTCACCCGACGTGACCCGGACACGGATCCGGCCCTGGACTGGTACGACGCGACTTCACCGCGAACGTGCCGAACCGGTTGTGGGTCACCGACCCCCCGACCATGATCGCGACGATGGAGGGCACACGTCGGCCGTCCGCGATCCGCGACGCGTTCTCCATCGGGTGAGCTGCCCCGAATTCAGTTTCGTAGAGTCCCATCTTGATCGTTCAGCACTCGTCCGGGAGTGCGGGATGGACAGCTCCTGGGCCACCGCCGCGTGTCCGCGCTCGCCGGCGTAGACGAGGCAGACCGACCCCGGGAGTTCCCGATCCCGCCGGCGGTGCCGGTGTACTGGCGCTGGACCCCTACGGTGTGAGTGCCCTTCTTCACGACGCCGACCAGCACCGCGGACTCGTCGTTGAGGTGCTCGACGACGTATTCGCGCACGTCGTCACGGACCGCGTCGGGGCCCCGGGAGGCCCGGGACAGCGGGTGCTGCATGCGGTGCCGGCCGGCTTCCCCGGCCCGCACGGCGGTCATCCAGCGATTCCTGCGCGGCAGGTCCGACAGCAGGACGGCCCGCCGGCGGAGTCCGTACCGGGCGAACCGGCCCGCGATCGGGCCCATGGCCACCTCCCCGCGGTGGCCGATGCTCTTCCACCCGCTGGAAGGCCGGCACCAGCTCACCGTCGTTGATCGTCGCCCAGCCGTCGCCGAGCGACCACGCGGATGTGGCTGGTTCGGCACACCGCCCGAGAAGTGACTGGTAGAACCGGGACAATTCATCGACATCGGCAAGACCAGCACCACACACCGCCGCTTGGCGAGTGTGCAGGGGCATGGAGCAGCACCGCAGATCAGGCGAAGACGAGCCTGATCACGCTCTACAGCTGGAGTACTAGTAATTGTCGATCAGGCGTCTATGCAACGTATATGAGGACGTGGGTACGCTCTCGGTAGCGGCTCAGACGTCATGTGTCCGGCGGCTCTTTGATTTCCGCATACCATCCATGGAGATTGACGCGGAAATCAAATTTCTCTACCTTCATGGTGGCGACGGGTTGCAACGTCGATTCGCTGCGGCAATATGGTGCTGCCCCGTCGGGTCGCCGCATCTGAGGCGATCGATCAATTCTCGAAAACCAGACTACTCGATGAGGTTCACATGAAGAGAATGACCAAGCAGATGGTGTCCCTGGCGAGCGTGGCCTTCGGCGTCGCCCTCCTGGCCACCCCTCAGGCTTCGGCAGCCGCTGCCTCTCCTCAGTGGGGGTACCAGAATCAGCTCATCCACCAGTACACCAACGCACTGGACTGCCTCGAAGCGGAAGAGTCGCTCAATCTTGCGGGGAACTACCCCGATGCCAAGGGCCAGTACTACTACTGCGCCGAACCCAACTACGTGAACCTGTGGTTCCGTAAGGCTGTCTGACGTCGGTCCCTGACTGATGGTCCGAGGCCCCGGCCGAGGACGTGAATGGGATCAGGCGGGCCGCCAGTAGCGGCACAGCAGGACGGCGCAGCGCCACCGTGAGGGCGTGGGGAGACCCTGAGCAACCCACGTATCCGCTGGTTGTGCGGTGGCGCTCGCCGTCACACGAGTACCGGTGCCGGACGTCGGCTCGGGATTTCGAACGTACAGCATGGCCACTGTGATGCTGTTTGTTCCGGTAAGTAAATGGAGTGCCGCGTTATTCGCCGGCAAAATCGGGGGAATAGCGTCTGTTCACCGAAGGCACGGGCCGGCCGCAGCCCCTCCCGGCTGCCGGACGTGTGCCACCCCGGGCGGGGTCCACCGGAAACCATGGTCGAAATGTGGTTGATCACGCGGCTCACGCGTAATTCCGCACTGTTTTCCTCTTGTCGTCCTGCTGTCAGGCGCTTTGGTGAGGTGCCGTCCCTGTCGCCGTGACACTTCTCGACGACCCATCCTGGACGCCGTCCGGATATCCCGAATCACGCATGACGAAACATGCAACAGTGAGGCCACGATAATGAAGCGTCCACTTCCCCGCGTTCAACAGGTGGGATTCTGCGCGGCAGTCGCCGCACTGCTCACCGCCGGTTCGCTGGGTTACGCCCTCGATGCCGAACTCGGTCAGCCGGAGCAGGTCGCAGCCGCTGCGGACGGCCTCCTGATGCGGTGTGAGGACACTTCCTGGGGCGGCAGATACGGGGGGCAGCCGATCGGTGACCAGGACTTCGTCGACGTGTCCGGCCCGCGAGGCCACCGTGCCGCCTCCACAGTCCGGGGACTGGACGGAACCTCGGTTCTGTCCAGCGTGCCACGCCTGGAGACACCTGTGCGGCGTATCTCCATGTGAGCGCTCGGGTGTCTCGACGTGACACGTGCGGGGTGAACACCGGTCCCGCGCAGCGGCACCCGTGAGGAGATGCCACCACGAGGAGTTCGCTGCTCCGAGCCACGTCGGGGCATCGGGCCCGCCCGCCGGGACCGGCTACCCTCCCAACAAGACGGCACCGGCGCGATGCCTGACGACAGGACCGGCACTCGACGGTGACCACGCCAGCACCACTGTGGCGGGTGACTCAGCCATGTACCGAAGGGCATCCGGCACGGCCTCACGAACAGGCGGCTGCGCGCCTCGAGATGTCAGGCGCTTCCCGATGTGGAACGACGTCGTCTGCGGCCCATGCGGTCGGACCGCCGCCGGACGGTGCGCGGAGCGCGCCCGCCTGTTCCCCATCGGGTTGTCCGGGGCCACTCAGTACGCTCATACATTGCTCCGACGCCCGGTGCGACGCGACCGCCGGCTCTGGTGAACACGTGTAACGGCGGTGTTTGCTGATGTCTCCCAAAACGGCAGCATCCCATCATTGCGCAGGGGCAGAGTCGCCCACTGAGTGCCGGAAGGGACATCCCCGTCGACACACTCATCGAGTGCGCACGGGAAGACCATCACCGGATCAGGCGAGTCCGGCCCGGCTCCTTGCCATGGGGGCACACGCCCCCCTTCGAGACAGCATCTCCTCCATCACGGGAGCGACGCATGAGCAGGACCCACAACAGGGAAACGGCAGCCGACCTAGCGGCGGACGCAGCCCTTCTCGAGATGTCCGACAACATCGGCCTTTCCGCTCTGCTGGACCGTCCGGCACCCTTCACGCTCGCAGAGGCGGCAGCAGCCGCCGGTGTGACCGGGTCCGCGGTCGCCGACTTCGTCGAGGCTCTGCTGCGAGCGGGTCTGGTGGAACCAGGACAGGGCGAGGAGCACTTCGTACCTTGCCGTGACATGGCCGATCGCCGGTATGCGGCCGGATACCTGTCATGGGCGCTGAACGCGAACCGGCCCTACATCGATCACGCGGCGGAATTCCTGCGGGATCCCGTCACCGCGGGTGAGAAGTACGGAAGGGACGGTCACAAGGTGGCGGTCTCCTCCCGCTGGATCGGTTCGTCCGGCTTCTATCCGGGTGTGATCTCGGAGATCGCAAGTCGTAAGCCGCGGCGCATCGTCGACCTCGGCGCGGGGGCCGGCGGGCTGCTGATCCAGCTGCTGACCACCCTTGCGGACAGCACCGGTCTGGCTCTGGACCTGAGTGCGGCTGCCTGCGAGGAAGCGGAGCACGCCGCGCGGCGGGCCCAGGTGGGCGACCGCCTGGAGGTGGTCAACCGGCCGATCGAGTCACTTGTCGAGGACACCTCTCCGGTCCGGGGCGCGGACGTGGTGCATGCGGGGTTCGTCATGCATGACGTGGTGAGCCGGCCCGAGGTCCTCGACGCCGTTCTGCGCGCCTGCCGCACGTCGATGGCGGACGGTGGGTGCCTCGTGGTGACCGACGCGGTGCCGTACGCCCCCGGAGACCGGGAGCGTGCCTTCAGCGCGCTCTTCACTTACCTGCACCGTAGCTCGATGGGCGTCCGGCTGCCGTCCGAGGAGGTTTGGCACACGGCGTTCCGGCGTGCCGGCTTCTCCGAGGTGAGCAGCACGCCGCTGCCCATGCCGGGGAGCCGTGTGTTCCTGGCGCAGGGGTAACGGCTGGGGGCCGGGACAGCGAGCGGACGGCCTGGACAGGAGAAGCATGAAGTCTTCACTCGATGACACCAGCAGCAGGGCCAGGGCCCTCTACGAAGCGCGGGCGAAAGGCGCACCCATCGCACCGTTCACCGACTCGGACGCCACACTGGGCGAACAGGACGGGTACGCCATCCAGCGGGAGCTGGTCGACATGCTCCTTGCGGACGGAGACACCGTCGTCGGGTACAAAGCCGGGCTGACGTCCGTCCCGATGCAGGAGATGCTCGGGATGCGGACGCCGGACTACGGACCGGTGCTCGCCTCGACCGTCTACTCCGACGGGGCGACCGTACCGAACTCCGCGTTCATCTCACCGAAGGTCGAGGCGGAGATCGTCTTCCGCCTGGGGAAGCCGCTGCACGGCCCCGGCATCACGATGGCCACCGCTCGCGAGGCCATCGCCGAAGCCATGGCGGGACTGGAGATCGTCGATTCGCGGATCGAGGGCTGGCGCATCCGGATCGCCGACACCATCGCCGACCTGGCGTCGAACGGGGCGGTCGTGCTGTCCGAACCGGTGGCGCTGGAACCGGACTTCGACTTCCGGCTGACCGGCATGGCCTTCTCCCGGAACGGTGACCTCGTGGCCACCGGAGCCGGAGCCGCAGCACTGGGCGACCCGGTGAACGTCCTGGTGTGGCTTGCGAACACTCTCGGGAAACAGGGCGTGACGCTGGAGGCCGGCCAACTGGTCATGACAGGCGCTCTTCATGCCGCGGTGCCGATGAGCTCGGGTGACACCTTCGTCGCGGAGTTCGACCGGCTGGGTCCCGTCACGCTCCACGTCGACGGTGTCCTGCCGCCCGGCCGGCAAACGATCTTGCTCAAAGAAGGGCGAAAACAATCATGAAGAGGCAAGGACGGCTGACTGCGGCGGTGCTCGGGGCCGGCCTCATCGGAGTCGACCTCGCTACGAAGATCATGCGGTCGGAACTTCTGGACTGCGGACTGGTCGTAGGGCGGGACGAGAGGACACCGGGATTGCGCCAGGCGGCCGCGCTGGGCCTTCCGGTGTCCGCGCAGGGCATCCGCTCCATCGTCGAGGCGCCTGACTCGTTCGACATCGTGTTCGACGCCACCAACGCCACCGCGCACCCCGAACACGCCGAACTCCTCAAGCCCTTGAACATCAAACTCGTGGACCTGACACCGAGCAGAGTCGGCCGGATGGTGGTGCCGACCGTCAACGGGGCCGACGTCCTGGAGCACGACGACGTCAACATGATCAGTTGCGGCGGGCAGGCGTCGGTACCCGTTCTGCACGCCATCGCACGGACGCACCGGATCGACCGCATCGAGGTCGTGAGTACCGCGGCCAGCCTGAGCGTCGGCAGGTCCACGCGCCTGAACCTCGACGAGTACGTCGAGACCACGACGGATGCGGTGCGCAGCTTCACCGACGTCAAGGACGTCAAGGCGATCCTGAACATCAGCCCGGCGAGACCTCCGGCGGTTTTCAGGAGTGCCATGTCGCTGCTCGGTGAGGGACTGAACGCGGAATCGGTGCGCCCGGTGGTGGAGGCCGCCCTGGAACAGGTGCGGGCCTTCGCGGGAGGCTGCCGCTTGACGGCGTTCACCGTGGACGAAGGCAGAGCCTTCGTCGCCGTGGAAGTCACCTCGTCCGGTGACCGCATCCCCTCGTACGCCGGAAATCTCGACATCATCAACTCCGCCGGAATCAATGTCGCCGAGCGGTACGCCGGCAGCCTAGTGAGCGCAGGCAGGAAGACGCCATGAGCCGACCGAAGCATGAGGAGCAGAACAAGCCGAAGCACGTTCTCATCCACGACCCGTCCCTGCGCGACGGCCATCACGCCGTCCGCCACCAACTGGGCGTGGAACAACTGCGCGCCTACGCGGAGGCAGCGGACGCCGCCGGCGTCCCGGTGGTCGAGGTGGGTCACGGCAACGGGCTGGCAGCCTCGTCCCTGCAGGCAGGGGAGGCGAGACTGAGCGATGACGTCATGCTGTCCACAGTGCGGGAGGCGTTGCGTGACAGCAAGATGGCCGTCTTCATGCTTCCTGGATGGGGCACCACCGAAGACCTGAAGAAGGCCATTGCCCACGAGGTCGACGTGGTCAGGATCGGAACGCACTGCACCGAGGGAAACCTGGCAGAACGGCATCTGGGGTTCCTCCGCGACAGCGGGGTCGAGGCGCAAGGTGTCCTGCTGATGAGCCACATGGCCGCCCCCGACCGGCTGGCACATGAGTGCGCCCGGCTCGTGGAGTGGGGAGCCGGCGCGGTGGGGATCTTCGATTCCGCCGGCCACTACCTGCCGGCGGACGTCACGGAACGGATCACTGCCATCCGCAGTGCCGTCGACGTGCCGGTGCTGTTCCACGGCCACAACAACCTCGGTATGGCGGTGGCGAACTCGGTCGCCGCGGTCGAGGCGGGCGCCAGCATCCTGGACGCCTGTGCCAGGGGGTTCGGAGCAGGCGCCGGCAACACCCAGCTCGAAGTCCTGGTACCGGTCCTGGAACGCATGGGGTGGCGGACCGATATCGACCTGTACGGTCTGCTCGACGCGGCGGACATCGCAGAACGTGAGCTGATGCCGCGGCCGCCGACCATCGACTCCGTAGCCGTCGTCAGTGGCCTCGCCGGGGTCTTCTCCGGTTTCAAGGCCCGGGTGCTCGACATCTCCCGGCGCGAGAACGTCGATCCGCGCGACGTCTTCTTCGAACTGGGCCGACGCCAGGCCGTCGCGGGCCAGGAGGACCTCATCGTGGACGTGGCCCTCACTCTGCGGGAAGCACGCGAGAAGTGAGTACCGCAGCGCCGTCGCCGGAAATTAGAGAAGGGCGCACCGTGTACGAAGTATTGCGGACCATCCTCGTGGACGACCTCGCCGTGAGCGAGGACGACCTCATGCCGACCGCCACCCGCGAGGAGGTGGGGCTGGACTCCCTCGCTGCCCTGGAACTCGCCGAGGCACTGAACAAACGGCTCGGTATCGAGATCGAGGACTACGAACTGCTGGAAACGACCACACTCGCCGAAGTGGCGCAGCTGATGGCGGAACGCACGGCGCGTACCTGAAGTGCCCCGAGTCCGCCCGCCTCACATGGCGACCGCGCGGACTCCACCCGGCGCATGCACTGCCCCGCAGGTCCGAACACCGGAAAACGCAGGCGCTCTCCGACGCCATCTCCTCAGTCATGGAGCTCGATGTCTCTCCCCCGGCTACGTGCCGTTCTCGACAGCTTGGCCTCCTACCGGCCGTCGGAGGGCCTGTACGCGTCATCAGTACGGACCGTTCCGCTCTCGGCGAACGAATCCCCCCATCAACCCTTGGTGGATGTCACCGAGGCGATCGAGCGGGCAGGGGCCACGGTCAACCGGTATCCCGACCCCGGATCCGCCGCGGTGACGCGTGCGCTCGCCCGGGTCCACGGGATCAGCCAGGACCGCATCCTCGTCGGGGCCGGATCCGTCGCCCTTCTGCAGACGCTCTTCCAGGCCGCTGGTGATCCGGGCAGCGAAGCGGTGTACGCCTGGCCGTCATTCGAACTGTATCCCGTACTGGCCGAGTTGGCCGGCTTCGCCTCCGTACGGGTGCCCCTGGCCAGCGGCACCCATCAACTGGGGGCGATGGCCGCCGAGATCACGTCACGTACCCGGCTGGTCGTCGTCTGCAATCCCAACAACCCGACCGGGACGGTGGTCGGCGGTGACGACCTCGCACGGTTCCTGGCGGACGTCCCGCCGACGTGTCTGGTCGCCGTCGACGAGGCCTACCACGAGTACGTCCGCGCACCGAAGGCGTCCAGCGCGCTGGACCTCTGCGCCGCACATCCGAACCTGGTGGTGCTCCGCACCTTTTCGAAGGCCTACGGACTCGCTGGACTGCGGATCGGCTACCTCATGGGTGACGCCCGTGTCGTGGACGCGCTGCGCAAGGCCTGTCTCGCCTACTCGGTGAGCACGGTCGCGCAGGAGGCGGCTGTGGCGGCTCTCGCACGGGAGGCGGAGTTACTGAGCCGCCTCGATGCCACGGTCGCGGAACGCACCCGAGTGCGTGAGGCCCTGGTGGCGGACGGTTGGGCGATCCCCGCGAGCGAGGCCAACTTCTGCTGGCTCCCGCTGGGCGAGGACGCGGACGACTTCGGCCGCTGGTGCACAGGCAGAGGCATCGCGGTCCGGGTGTTCCCGGGCGAGGGGGTCCGGGTGACGATCGGTTCCGCCGGGGACAACGACGACTTCCTCTCTGCTGCGAGCGCCTGGCGCGGCAGGGCCTCCTCGCCGGTCGGAGCACTGGCTCGGCCGACGCAAAAGAGAGCGGTGAAATGAGTCTCATCGACACGGTCTCCGGCGCCCCGACGGCCGGCACCGGCCCCCAGTCGCGTCACGTGGTCGTCGCCCCGGGAATGTGCAGCGGCGGATCCCTGCTCATCGGCCAGATCGGTGATTGGACCTGGGAGCAGGTGGCGGCCGCGTGCGGAATGAACGTGCATGCGGCACGCACACCGGACGGTGACCCCGCCTACCTGTCCTTCTACCACTTCCGCGTACACGGTGGAGCGGTCGTCCACCCCCAGGCACTGACCTTCGGGGACGAGATCCAGGTGTCCTCACGCGTGTTCCAGCTCGGCAGCGGGTCGGTGATCACGCTGCATCGGCTCGCACCCGCGAGCCTGGGACTGGAGGACGCACCGCTGCATCCCTTCGAGGTGTACGAGCGCCGGCACCCGGACTGCCTCTACGCGACGAACTTCAACCGGTGGATCGCTCGCAGCAGCACCGGCAGCAACCGGAGCCTGTCGCAGGTCTGCCCCACGGACTTCTCCGCCGCCGCACTGCCGCCTCTCCCGAACGCCTACTCGCCTCGCACGCGCCTGGGCCGTGCGCGCGCCGCGGGCACCTTCCAACCCCCGGCCCCGCAGGGCTGCGTCGAGGTGGCCGAGCCGCACACCGTCGAGTACGCGCTGGATGTCGTGCGCGACCTCAATGGTGCAGGACTCATGTACTTCGCGTCCTACTTCACCGTCTTCGACACGGCGTTGCTGCGCGTGTGGCGCTCGCTCGGCCGCACCGACGAGCAGTTCCTGCGGCGCAGGGTGATCGACCAGGAGGTCGGGTACTTCGGCAACGCCGATCCCGGTGCGGTGTTCGCCATCACCGTGCGCCGGTGGCTGCGTCCGGCACGGCCGGGTGTCGAAATAGCGGACATGGCCATGCGTGAGAAGGCGACGGGGCGCTTGATGGCCGTCGCCAGCGTCGAATTGGAGATCGGCTCCTAGTCCACAACCCTGTGAGGCACCGAAAGGTGCCACGGCTGCCGAGGAATCTCCGCCGGGTTCCTGCCGATGAACTGCCTCGCCCCGGCGTGGTTCTGCGCCTAGGTTTTTATTCGCTGGAATCGATCTCGGCGGAAAGTCCAGGTTGAGCTCCCTGATCGCGTGGTCGCGGTCATATGTCGTCCGCCGGAGGAACAAAATGATCCCCTTGTCGTTCGCGCAGCAGCGGTTGTGGTTCATCGAGCAGTTCGAGGGGGCCAGCGCGCTGTACAACACGCCCATGGTGGTGCGGCTGGACAGTGCGGCGGACGCGGCGGCTCTGCAGTCGGCGCTGGGCGATGTGGTGGCACGGCACGAGAGTCTGCGGACGGTCTTTCTCGAGGTGGACGGGCGTCCGTTCCAGCGCGTGCTGGAGGTGGACGCGGTTTCTCCGGTGCTGGAAGTACGCCAGTGCGGTGACGAGGCCGAGTTGGAAGCTGCGGTGCGGGACGCTTCCGGGTGGGTGTTCGACCTGTCGACCGACATTCCCATGCGGGCATGGCTGTTGTCCGAGCCGGGCGGCGAGAGCGTGTTGGTGCTGCTGTTGCACCACATCGTTGTCGACGGGTGGTCGCTGCGTCCCTTGCTGCGGGATCTGGGCGCTGCTTACGAGGCGCGGGTCCAGGGTGTGGCGCCCGCGTGGGATCCGTTGCCGGTCCAGTACGCCGACTACGCGGTGTGGCAGCGGGAGTTGCTGGGGTCGGCCGACGACGAGAACAGTCTGCTGGGGCGTCAGCTCAGGCACTGGCGCGGGGTTCTGGAGGGGCTGCCGGAGGAACTGGCGCTGCCTTACGACCGGCCCCGGCGTGCGGTGCCCTCGCACCGTGGCGGCACCGTGTACTTCGAGGTGGACGCCGGCGTGCACGCGGGGCTGGTGCGACTGGCCGCCGACTACCGGGTCAGCATGTTCATGGTGGTGCAGGCGGCTGTGGCGGCGTTGTACACGCGGCTGGGCGCGGGACACGACATCGTGCTGGGTACGCCGGTGGCCGGGCGGGGCGAGGAGGCGCTCGAGGACCTCGTGGGCTTCTTCGTCAACACGTTGGTGCTGCGCACCGACACCTCGGGTGACCCGACGTTCGCCGAGCTGCTCAGGCGGGTACGGGCCGTCGACCTCGAGGCGTACTCGCATCAGGAGGCACCGTTCGAGACCCTGGTGGAACACCTCAACCCGGCGCGAGTACCCTCACGCCACCCCCTGGTCCAGACCATGGTCACCCTCAACAACCAGCCGGCCCCGGTCGTCCGCATGGGCGACCTCGAAGGCCGGCTGGAGCACGTCGATCTGAACGTCGCCAAGTTCGACATCCTCTTCAACCTGGTCGAGAGGCACTCCGACAGCGGCAGCGCCCAGGGGATGAGCGGCCTGGTCGAGTACGCGACCGATCTGTTCGACGAGGAGACAGTCCGCACGATGGCCCGACGCCTGACCCGCCTCCTCGGAGCGGTCGCGAACCGGCCCGAGGTGACGCTCGGTGGGATCGATGTGCTGGCGCGGGATGAGCGTGAGCGGGTGTTGGGGGAGTGGAGTGGTCGTGGGGGGCCGGTGCGTGGTGAGACGCTGTCGGCGTTGTTCGCAGCGCAGGTGGCGCGGACGCCGGGTGCGGTCGCGGTGGTCTGTGGTGATGTGGGGGTGTCGTATGCGGAGCTGGACGCGAGGGCGAACCGGCTGGC
>NZ_JBVIQK010000040.1:0-42552 GCF_055577115.1 Streptomyces sp. NPDC033216
GGGTGTGGGGGTTTGTGGGAGTGCTCTTCCTCTTCCTTCCCTCCCCCCCCCCCCCCCCCCCCCCCCCCCCCCCCCGCCCGCGGCGCCGTCCGGACAGGCTCCGCCATATGCAACGACCCCGCACCCAGGTCGGAGACGATCGCCGCGGACGCCCGCCGCGCCGAGCGCAGCGCGCCGCGGACCGTACTGGTGTCCCGGTGGTCGCCACAGACGTACAGCCCGGCCAGCAGCCGCACCGGCCGGTGCGGGTCGTGCGGGGCCCGCATCGCCGGTACCGCCTCGGCGGTGTGATGCACGGCCAGCGTCTCCCACCGCCCGGTCGAGGTGCCGTACAGCCGCGAGAGGTGCATGCGGACGGCCGTGTCGACGCCCTCCGGTGGCGGCCCGAGCACGGTGGAGGAGATCAGCGCGCGCCCGGCGGGCGCCCGGCTCGGGTCGACCTGGCTGGTCACCGTCGTGTGGGCGACCGGCCCGCCGCGGTCGGCGTCCAGCAGCAGCGAGGCCCCGGTCGTCGGCGGCTCGTCGGTGGTGTGGTGGAGGACCGTGACCGGGTGGAAGCCGGGCACCCGCAGTCCGGGCAGCAGCTCCGCGGCGGTGCGCGCGTCGGTCGCCACCAGCACCGCGCGGCAGCGGAACTCCCCGTGCTCGGCGGTGGTCACGGAGGTCGTGGAGACCGCGGTGGCCCGCACCCCCGTGTGCACGGTCCCCGGCGGCAGCGTCCGCGCGAGCAGCTCGGGCAGGACGTCGGCCCCGCCCTCCGGCAGACACAGCCGCCCGGCCGCGAAGGCGCGCAGCGCCAGGTCCGCGCACCGACTGGACGTGGTCAGGTCCGGGTCGCAGAGCAGCGCGGCGAGCAGCGGCCGCAGAAAGCCGTCGATCGTGCCGGCGGGCAGACCGCGCGCCGCGAGCGCCTCCGCGGCGGGCGCCTCGGGCCGGCGCAGCAGCCGTTCGGCGGGTGTGGCCGCGAGCCGGGTGAGTGCGGCGCCGAGCCGGGCCTGGTCCACGGCCGAGCCCAGCGGCGCCCCGGCCCGCACTCGGGGTGGTGCGGCGGTCGAGCCGGTGCGCGGTCGCGGCAGCCCCCCGCTCCGGGGGGCGCCGGCGAGGGCGCGTACGGCGTGGAGCGCGCCCTTCGCGCCCCCCGCGAGCGTTTGCGCGCCCGCGCGATGGTGGCGTCCGTCGCTGTGCAGCAGGATCCCGGGGGCGAAGGGACGCAGGGTGAGCGCGTCCAGTCCGGGCGTCCGGGCCAGTTCGGGACACGAGGTGGACAGCAGCTGTCCGATGCGGTCGAGCCGGAAGCCGTCGACCTTCTCGGTCGCCATGCGGCCGCCCACGCACGGGGCGGCCTCCAGGACCGTGGTTGTCACTCCTGCGCTGGTCAGCCGATGCGCCGCGGCGAGTCCGGCGATCCCGGCTCCCACGATGACGACGTCCGCCTGGTACGCGGGCTCAAGCACGTGCCCCTCCTCGAGGTTGCGCGGCCGGTGGAGACGTCATGCCCCCGACTGGCGTCCGGGATACCCGAGTTCGGATCGAGGGTAGGGCCCGGACCGGTCGGGAACAGTCGCGCATGGACAGGGCACGGTCGCACGGCGGTCGCATACGGTCCCGACAGCGGGTCAGGCGGCTCGGAGGGCGTCCTCGATCCCGGGGAACGCGAAGGTGAATCCCGACTCCAGCAGCCGCTTCGGCACCACCCGCGCGCTGCCCAGCACATCCCCGGCCATCTCGCCCAGCACCCCCCGCAGCACCGCCGCCGGCACGGGGAACAGCGTCGGCCGGCGCAGCACCCGCCCCATGGCCGCCGTGATCTCACGGTTCGTCAGCGGCTCGGGCGCGGTCAGATTGAACGGCCCCGACAGATCGTCACGGTCCAGGAGATGCCGGATCGCGGCCACCTCGTCGTGCAGCGCGATGTACGACCAGTACTGACGCCCGTCGCCCATCCGCCCCCCGAGGCCCGCCGTGAACAGCGGGAACAGCCGCCCCCAGGCGCCGCCGCCGCGCGCCACGACCAGCCCGGTCCGGGTGAACGCCGTCCGCACCCCGGCCGCCCGCGCCGGTTCCGCCGCCGCCTCCCACTCCACGCACAGCTCCGGCAGGAAGCCCCGGCCGGCCGGGGCGCTCTCGTCGACGACCCGCCGGCCCGTCTCGCCGTAGTAGCCGGTCGCGCTGCCGTTCACGAACACCCGCGGCCGCTCGTCGAGCGAGGCGACCGCCTCCGCGAGAGCGGCCGTCCCGTGCACCCGGCTGTCGTGGATCCGGCGCTTGTACGCGTCCGTCCAGCGCTGGTCGCCGACCCCCGCACCCGCCAGGTTCACCACGGCGTCGCATCCGGCGAGCCCGGCCGCCTCCACCCGCCCCCGCTCGGGATCCCAGCGCACCTCGTCGGCCCCTCGGGGCGCGTGGCGCACCAGGCGGACCACCTGGTGCCCGTCGGCGGTCAGGGACCGCACCAGGGCGCTGCCGATGAGACCGGACGCGCCGGCCACCGCGATTCGCGTACGTTCCATGCGCCCATCCTGCCGCGTGACGGCACAAAATCCCCGCCTGGCCGGCGCGCCCGCGTCGTAGGGTGCCGCGCATGACCCATGCGCTGAAGCAGACCGACGCCCGCATACGCCCCGCCCGGCCCGAGGACGCGGAGACGCTCGCCCTCATCGACCGTCTGACCTGGTCGCACCTGCACGCCGTCATGCCCCGACCGGAGCCGCCGTACGGCTCCTTCTTCGACGAACGGCACCACCCCGAGGAGCACCTGGTCGCCGAGATCGACGAGCGCGTCGTCGGCTACGTCCGCCTCGGCCGCCCCACCGAACTCGCCGTCAACGCGCATGTACGTCAGATCCAGGGCCTCGCCGTCTCCGACGAGGCCCGCGGCCGGGGCGTCGGACGCGCACTGGTCCGGGCGGCCGTCGAGGAGGCCCGGCGGCTCGGCGCCCGCCGTGTCACCCTGCGCGTCCTCGGCCACAACACCCCCGCCCGGCGCCTCTACGAGTCCGAGGGCTTCACGGTGGAGGGCGTCCTGCCGGAGGAGTTCCTCCTCGGCGGCACCTACGTGGACGACGTGTTCATGGGCCGCCCCCTCCCGCGGACCCCACCCGAGGCCCTATGAGCCGACCAGTTCGCCGGTGTCCACGGCCGCCGTCGCCGCCGCCGCGCGCTCGGCGTCCTCGGCGACCTCCGCGGCCGTCAGGACGTACCCCGTCTCGGCGTCGGAGGTGGAACGGGCGAACACGACACCGAAGACCCGGCCGTCGGTGGTCAGCAGCGGACCGCCGGAGTTGCCCGGTCGGACGGTGGAGCGGATCGAGTAGATCTCGCGGGTGACGGTGCCGTCGTTGTAGATGTTCCGCCCGGTCGCGTCGACCCGGTTCGCCACCGTCGCCGCCTGGAGATCCAGACCGCCGGCCTCCGGATAGCCCGCGACGACCGCGGAGTCCCCGCGCGAGGCGTCGTCGTCGAACCGCAGCACCGGCGCCCGCAGTCCGGGAACATGGAGCACGGCCACGTCCTTGGCCGGGTCGAACAGCACCACGCGCGCCTCGTAGGACCGCCCCACGCCACCGATCCGTACGGTGGGGTCGTCGATGCCCGCCACCACGTGCGCGTTGGTCATCACGTGTTCGCGCGCGTACACGAACCCGCTGCCCTCGCGGCCCTGGTCGCCCGAGACGCCCTCGATCTTCACCGTGCTCAGCTTGGCCGCGTTCGTGGCGGCCGGGGTGACGCTGTCGCCGGTGGGCCTGGCGACCTTCGCCGTCGACTCGTTCTCGAACGGGTTGAAGACCTGCGGGAAACCCGCCTCGGTGAGCGCGGACGTGGCGCGCGAGAACCAGGCCGGGGTGGTGTCCGGCATCGTGTTCTGCACCGTCTCCAGCAGCCGGGAGTCCCGGATCGCCGACGTCACCACCGGCGTCGAGGACACGGCCAGCACGCTCGCCGCCACCCAGGCCACGATCAGCACCGCCACCGAGTTGGCCACCGCCCCGCCGACCCCGTCGGCCACCCTGAGCGGCCCCCGGTCCAGCTCCCGGCGCAGCCGCGACGCCAACCGCCCCGCCAGCTCGTGTCCCCCCGCCGCCGGGACCAGCACGGTGAGCACCGCGGTGACCGTCGCCGCCGTCGTCCCCGGCGTCACCAGGCCCATCACCCACGGCAGGATCCACACCCCCACCACCGCGCCGCCCACGAAACCGGCCAGCGAGACACAGCCGGCCACCAGTCCGCGCCGGTAGCCCGAGCCGGCGTACACCACGATCACCAGCACCAGCAGGATGTCGAGCAGGTCCACGGAGCCGCCTTTCTCTCGGACCCCTCAGTACGCGGGGGACGGGCCCGGTGATCAGCCTCGCGCGCGCGGCCCGCCCACGACCGGCCACGCACGCGTGTACCCCGGAAACGCCCTGGACCGGGAGGTTGGTTCCACCGGGTGGCACAGCACACATCGCGGGCGGAACGGAACCGTCCGACAGTGGGCTCATGCGTGCCATCCGACAGGTCCTCCTCCGCGCGCGGAGGGTCGCGGCGAGGTCGTGGGGACGGCGCCCGGCGCGGCTGCCGCGCCCGCTCCTCGTGGCCCTGGCCTGCCTGCCCGGCCTCGCCGCCGTCGCCGCCCTGGTGCTGTGCGCCGGTGCCGTGGAACACGCCGCCAGCGCGTCCCTGGCCTCCCGCCCCGTGCAGCGCGGGGCACAGCCCCCGGCGCACTCCGCCGCCCGGCCGCGCATCGTGCCCCGCTCCGTCTGGGTCGCCGACGCCGTGCGCGCCCAGCCGCCCCCGCGGTACGACGACGAGGTCGTCGCCGTCTTCGTCCACCACACCGACTCGCCCAACGGCTACGACTGCGCCGACGCGCCCCGCATCATCCGCCATCTCTACGCCGGCCAGACCGGTGGCCGCGACTGGGACGACATCGGCTACAACTTCCTCGTCGACCGCTGCGGCACCATCTACGAGGGCCGCGCGGGCGGCATCGACCGGGCCGTCACCGGCGCCCACACGCAGGGCTTCAACCACCGCACGACCGGCATCGCCGCCCTCGGCACGTTCACCTCCGGCGTCCCCGTCCCGCAGGCGATGGTCGACGCGATCGCGGCCCTCGCCGCATGGAAGCTCGGCCCGGCGGACATCGACCCGCGCGGGAAAGTCCGTCTGACCTCCAGCAACAGCGGCAGCCGGTACGCGACGGGCGCCACGGCCGCCCTGCCCGCCCTCGCCGGCCACGAGAAGGCCTACATGACCAGCTGCCCCGGCGCGGCCCTCAGCGCCCGGCTGCCGGAGATCCGGCGGACGGCGGCCCGCCTCCAGGGCCGGACGGTCCAGAGCCGGGCCTCCACAGGAACGCCTTAGGCGCCGTTCAGGGTCCTCCCATCCCCCTACGGTCATGCGCACCACGAGCCGACCGAGGTGGGAGTCATGAACGGCACCACGAGCACCACGAGCGAGCAGCACGAGCACCACGAGCGAGCAGCACGAGCACCACGAGCAGCACCGACAACACCCCGAGCAGCCCGAACCCCGCGAGCGTCCCGGACAGGGGGCGGAGGGCGGCGGCCGGCCGGCGGCGGGCCGCCCGCGGCCCCTGGACGGTGGTGTGCGCCGTCGCCGCCGAGGTCCTCCCCGGCCCCGGCCGCGGCCACCGCGTCAGCCCTGGAGCAGGCCAACAGGGCACCGCTGCACCACCTCGCGCGGGCCGAGCAGCAGGCCTGCATCCCGACGGAGGCGAACCGCCGCCGTACCGCCGTCTGATCCCGGCCCCGCCCCGTTCGCGGCTCCCCGAGGGGAATCAGCCCCTGAAGCGCGCCCACAGCCGCGGATACCGCTCCGCGAGCGCCCGCTCGTTCTCGAAGTCGACCGGGGAGCCCTCGGGTTCCGCCGGAGGGGGCGCGATGCCGAGCTCCGGGGCGACGGTCCCGGTGAGCTGCTCGTAGGCCTCGTCGGCCGCGTAGCCCAACTCCTCGCCGTCGCCGTCGATCTCCTCGTCGAACTCGCCCAGCAGCTCCGCGAGCGCGTCCGGGTCGTGCACGGCACCCTCGTACGCCTCCCGGCCCTGACCGATCAGCCAGCACCGGAAGAAGTCGAAGGCGTCGTCGCTGGCCCCGTCCAGCAACACCCAGGCCGCGCCCCACAGATCCCAGGTGTACGCCCGGTTGTAGCGGGCCTCGAAGTGACGGGCGAAGTCCAGGACCATGTCGGGGTCCAGCTCGAGCAGCCGCCGCACCAGCAGGTCGGCCTGCTCCTCCGGGTCGCCCTCGGCGGCCTCGCGGGTGGCGTCGACCAGCTCCCAGAACTCCGTCTCGTCCATCACGCGTCCCAGCATCGTGCCTGGACGGGTGGGCCGCACCTGGAGTGCGGACGATTGTTATGGCCGGTACAGCGCCGCCAGCCGGGCCGCGTCCTCGGCGAAACGGCGGCGCAGCGGCTCGGGGCCGACCACCTCGACCTCCGGCCCCAGCGCGGTGAGCTGGCCGTGCGCCACCTCCTCGGACTCGACGCGCAGGGTGACCGTGACCCACCCCCGTGCGTCGGGCCGCCCGGTCGCCGCCAGCGCGTCCCGCGCGGAAACCGGGTCGACGGCGTACGGCAGCCGGCGCACCCCCGCCGGCGAGAGCCGGACGACGACCTCGGCGCGCAGGATCGACCGAGCGAACCGCTCCGCCTGTCCCGCCCAGAAGCCGGGCAGATCGAAGTCCTCGGCGCGGCTGAAACGATCCTCGAGCGGTCGCGTGTGCGTGAACCGGTCGATCCGGTACGTCCGGAAGGCTCCCGCGCCGGTCACCCTCGCGCACAGGTACCAGACACCCGCCTTGAGAACGAGCCCGTACGGCTCCAGCTCCCGCAGGGCCTCCGTCCCGCCCCGCCGATACCGGGCCGTGAGCCGTCGGTCGTCCCACACCGCGTCCGCGATCACGGGCAGCAGCGGGGGAGTCTCCGGCTCCTGGAACCAGGCCGGCGCGTCCAGATGGAACCGCTGTGCCGCCGTCCTCGGTGCGTCCCTGAGGGACGGCATCAGGGCCGCCGACACCTTCAGGCGCGCCGCCGACGCCGTGTCCTCCAGGCCCATGTCCCTGAGCGCCCCCGGTACGCCGCTCAGGAACAACGCCTCCGCCTCACCGCGGGCCAGACCGGTGAGGCGGGTGCGGTAGCCGTCGACCAGGCGGTAGCCGCCGGTTCGCCCGCGCTCGGCGTACACCGGGATGCCCGCCTCCGACAGGGACTGGGCGTCCCGGGTGACCGTCCGCTCGGAGATCTCCAGTTCACGCGCCAGCTCGGCGGCGGTCATGCCGGGCCGGGCCTGGAGGAGCAGCACCATCTTGATGAGCCGGGCAGCACGCATACCCGCATGATGCCGGGTGCCACCGACAGGCGGCTCCCGCCCCCCCCGGGCCTCCCGGCCTGGCGGCTGCCGCACCCGGACGCCCGCTGCCGGCCGAACGGCCGCGTCCCCGATCGCCGGACGGGCGGGGACACCGGCACAGGCCGGGACGCCGGGGGCGGCAGCCCCCGGCGCCGTACCGCCCCGGGCCTACAGCCCGTACCGCTCGCGGGCTTCCTTCACCGCCGTCGCCCTGACCTCGCCGCGGCGGGCCAGCTGGGCGAGGGCCGCGACCACGATGGACTCCGCGTCGACGCCGAAGTGGCGGCGCGCGGCGTCACGGGTGTCGGACAGGCCGAAGCCGTCCGCGCCCAGCGACGAGTAGTCCTGCTCGACCCACTGCGCGATCTGGTCCGGGACCTGGCGCATGTAGTCGGAGACCGCGAGGACCGGCCCCTCGGCGCCCTGGAGCGCCTGACGGACGTACGGCAGCCGCTCCTCGCCGCGCAGCAGCGCCGCGTCGGCCTCCAGCGCGTCGCGCCGCAGTTCGGTCCAGGAGGTCGCGGACCAGACGTCGGCGGCCACGCCCCATTCCTCGGCGAGCAGCTTCTGCGCCTTCAGCGTCCAGTGGATCGCGGTACCGGAGCCCAGCAGCTGGATGCGCGGCGCGTCGGCCACCGGGGTCAGGCCGGCCGACTCCGCCGTGTTGAAGCGGTACAGGCCCTTGACGATGCCCTCGTCGATGCCGGGGACGGCCGGCTTCGCCGGCTGCGGCATCGGCTCGTTGTAGACGGTCAGGTAGTAGAAGACGTCCTGGTCCTCGCCCGGGGCCGCCTCGCCGTACATCCGGCGCAGCCCCTCCTTGACGATGGCCGCGACCTCGTAGGCGAACGCCGGGTCGTACGTCAGCGCGGCCGGGTTGGTCGCCGCGATGACCGGCGAGTGGCCGTCGGCGTGCTGGAGGCCCTCGCCCGTCAGCGTGGTCCGCCCGGCCGTGGCGCCGACGAGGAAGCCGCGGCCGAGCTGGTCGCCGAGCTGCCACATCTGGTCGGCCGTGCGCTGCCAGCCGAACATCGAGTAGAAGATGTAGAACGGGATCATCGCTTCGCCGTGCGTGGAGTACGCGGTGGACGCGGCGATGAAGTCGGCCATCGAACCGGCCTCGGTGATCCCCTCGTTGAGGATCTGGCCGTTCTCGGCCTCCTTGTAGTACATCAGCTGGTCGCGGTCGACCGGCTCGTACGTCTGGCCCTTGGGGGAGTAGATCCCGAGCGAGGGGAACAGCGACTCCATGCCGAAGGTGCGCGCCTCGTCGGGGACGATCGGCACCCAGCGCTTGCCGGTCTCCTTGTCGCGGACCAGGTCCTTGACCAGACGGACGAAGGCCATGGTGGTGGCGACGTTCTGCGTGCCGGAGCCCTTGTCGAAGGACGCGAACGCCTTCTCCGCGGGGGCCGGCAGCGGGGCCGACGCGTGGGTACGGCGGGCCGGGGCCGGGCCGCCGAGGGCGGCGCGGCGCTCCTGGAGGTAACGGACCTCGGGCGAGTCGGCGCCGGGGTGGCCGTACGGCACGACCCCGTCGACGAACTGGCTGTCGGAGATCGGCAGGTCCAGCAGGTCGCGCATCGCCTTGAACTCGTCCACCGAGAGCTTCTTCATCTGGTGGTTGGCGTTCTTCGACGCGAAGCCCTCACCGAGGGTGTGGCCCTTGACCGTCTGGGCCAGGATGGCCGTCGGGGCGCCCTTGTGCTCGACGGCCGCCTTGTAGGCCGCGTACACCTTGCGCGCCTCGTGGCCGCCGCGGGAGAGGTGGAAGCACTCGAGGATCTTGTCGTCGCTCAGCAGCTTCGCCATCTCGACGAGCGCCGGGTCGGCGCCGAAGAAGTCCTGGCGGATGTAGGCGGCGTCGCGCGTCTGGTACGTCTGCACCTGGGCGTCGGGCACCTGGCGCAGGCGGCGTACGAGCGCGCCCGTGGTGTCGAGCCGGAACAGCTCGTCCCAGGCCGTGCCCCACAGCGTCTTGATGACGTTCCAGCCGGCGCCGCGGAACTGGGCCTCCAGCTCCTGCACGATCTTGAAGTTCGCGCGGACCGGACCGTCGAGGCGCTGGAGGTTGCAGTTGATGACGAAGGTGAGGTTGTCCAGCTCCTCGCGGGCGGCGAGCGCGAGGGCCGCCGTCGACTCGGGCTCGTCCATCTCCCCGTCGCCGAGGAACGCCCAGACGTGCGAGCTGGAGACGTCCTTGATGTTCCGGTTGGTCAGGTAACGGTTGAACCGCGCCTGGTAGATCGCCGAGAGCGGGCCGAGGCCCATCGACACCGTGGGGAACTCCCACAGCCAGGGCAGCCGCCGCGGGTGCGGGTACGACGGGAGGCCGTTGCCGCCCGCCTCCTGGCGGAAGTTGTCCAGGTGGCTCTCGCTCAGTCGGCCGTCGAGGAAGGCGCGGGCGTAGATGCCGGGGGAGGCGTGGCCCTGGATGTAGAGCTGGTCGCCCGAGCCGTCGGCCTCCTTGCCCTGGAAGAAGTGGTTGAAGCCGGTCTCGTACAGCCAGGCCGCGGAGGCGAAGGTGGCGATGTGGCCGCCGACGCCGTGCTTCGCGCCGCGGGTCACCATGGCCGCCGCGTTCCAGCGGTTCCAGGCGGTGATCCGGGCCTCCATCGCCTCGTCACCCGGCGTCGCGGGCTCGGCGGCGGTGGGGATGGTGTTGACGTAGTCCGTCTCGAGCAGCTTGGGCAGCGCGATGCCGTTGCCCTCGGCGCGCTCCAGGGTGCGCCGCATCAGGTATGCGGCACGGTGCGGCCCGGCCGCCTGGGCGACCGCGTCCAGCGAGGCCTGCCATTCGGCGGTCTCCTCCGGGTCCCGGTCGGGGAGCTGGTCGAGCGCGCTCGGCTGGATGGCGTGGGGGTCGGTCATGTCGCCGCCTTCCTCAGTCGAAGGGGGTTCCCTCATAAGGGTTCGGGGTTGCCCTTTGTCTTTGGCAGGACAGGGCGGTGGGCTCCGACGTGGCGTCGTTGTACGAACACCGCGGCGCGGCCCGTCGGCGACTGTAACCCCCTGATCGATGATCGATCAAAGGGTTGAGGGGCAAAACCTCTTGATCGCGAGAAAGTCGGCACGCGGTGTCTCGGGCGAAGGCACCGGGTGCCGCGACGGGGGAAGGGTTTTCGCAGGTGGGACGACGTATGAGCGAGCCTGCGCTCAGGGGCTCAGGCGCGCTCCGCCCTCGACGGTCACCACTCAGGCCCGCGGCGCGCAGCCGAGCACATGCGCCTTGACGATCTCCGCGATCCGCGGATCCTCCCGCTTGAAGGCCGCCACCAGTTCCTCGTGCTCCTCCGCGTAGGACTGCTGCACCGTGCCCAGCCAGCGGATCGACAGCGCCGTGAACACCTCGATGCCGAGTCCCTCCCAGGTGTGCAGCAGCACGGAGTTGCCGGCCGCGCGGACCAGCTCACGGTGGAAACCCACCGTGTGGCGCACCTGGCCGGTCCCGTCCGACGCCCGGTCGGCCTCGTACAGCGCCGCCACGTGCGGCTCCAGCGCCGAGCAGTCCTCGGCCAGCCGCCGTGCCGCGAGCTCCGCGGCGATCGCCTCCAGACCGGCCCGGACCGGATAGCTCTCCTCCAGGTCGGCCGCGGTCAGGTTCCGTACCCGTACGCCCTTGTTCGGCGCGGACTCGATCAGACGCAGCGACTCCAGCTCGCGCAGCGCCTCCCGGACCGGTGTCTGGCTGACCTCCAGCTCGGTGGCGATGCGTCGCTCCACGATCCGCTCGCCCGGCTTCCAGCGCCCGCTGACGATCCCCTCCACGATGTGCTCGCGGATCTGCTCGCGCAGCGAGTGGACGACGGGCGCGGTCATGAAGGCTCCTTAAGGAGGGGCCGCCCATCGGCCCCGGGGGCGTTTGACGTTTAGACAATAAGGCCGGTCCGCTCCCCGGGTGGAGCACGCGGGCACGCTTCGGCGCAGGTGAGACGAGACTTACACGTTCATTACGCCGCGCCCCGCCGGAGGGCTCCGCCCCAGGCCCAGGCCTGGGCGCGCCCAGGGGGAGGGCAGCCCGTCCGGCAGGTGAGGGCGAGGCCGTTCAGGGCGAACGGCGGGGTCCGGGGCTACGGCGCCCTGGGCTCCGGACGGGAAAAGCGGCGGGGGAGAACGCCACTTGGCGCACCACACACGGCGCCCCCGCCCGGAAGACCCGGGCGGGGGCGCGTAGGACTCTGCGTGCTGACTACAGGCCGAGCTCGACCTCGAACTCGCCCGCCTCCAGAATCGCCTTCACCGCGGTCAGGTACCGCGCCGCGTCGGCGCCGTCCACCAGCCGGTGGTCGTAGGACAGCGTCAGGTACGTCATGTCGCGGACGCCGATGGCCGTACCCTCCTCCGTCTCGATGACGGCCGGACGCTTCACCGTGGCCCCGATACCGAGGATCGCGACCTGCCCCGGCGGCACGATGATCGTGTCGAAGAGCGCACCGCGCGAACCGGTGTTGGAGATGGTGAAGGTCGCGCCGGACAGCTCGTCCGGGGTGATCTTGTTGCCGCGGACCTTGCCGGCCAGCTCGGCCGTGGCCTTGGCGATACCGGCGATGTTCAGGTCGCCCGCGCCCTTGATGACCGGGGTCATCAGGCCCTTCTCCGAGTCCACCGCGATACCGACGTTCTCGGTGTCGAAGTAGGTGATCGTGCCCTCGGCCTCGTTGATCTTGGCGTTGATGACCGGGTGGGCCTTCAGCGCCTGCGCGGCCGCCTTGACGAAGAACGGCATCGGCGAGAGCTTGACGCCCTCACGCGCCGCGAAGGAGTCCTTCGCCCTGGCGCGCAGCCGCATCAGACGGGTGACGTCGACCTCGACGACCGACGACAGCTGGGCCTGCTCGTGCAGCGCCTTGACCATGTTGTCGCCGATGACCTTGCGGATGCGCGGCATCTTGACGGTCTGACCACGCAGCGGGGAGGCCTCCAGCGCGGGGGCCTTCTTCGCGGCGGCCGGGGCGGCGGCGGCCGGAGCCGGGGCGGCGGCGGCCTTCGCTTCCTCGGCGGCGGCGATGACGTCCTGCTTGCGGATGCGACCGCCGACGCCGGTGCCCTTGACCGAGCCCAGGTCGACGCCGTTCTCGGCGGCGAGCTTGCGCACCAGCGGGGTGACGTAGGCACCCTCGTCGGTGGCCTGCGCGGCGACGGGAGCCGGGGCGGCCGGGGTGACCGGAGCGGGGGCGGCCGGCGCGGGCGCCGGAGCGGCCTGAGCCGGAGCGGCGGCCGGGGCGGGCGCGGGTGCCGGAGCGGCGGGCGCGGGCGCGGGGGCGGCCGGAGCCGGAGCCGGGGCCGGAGCGGCGGGCGCGGGGGCGGCCGGAGCCGGGGCCGGGGCAGCCGCGGCGGGGGCCTCGGGAGCCGGGGCGGCGGGGGCGGGGGCCTCGGGAGCCGGGGCAGCGGCGGGAGCCGCACCCGGAGCGCCGATGACGGCCAGCTTGGCGCCGACCTCGGCGGTCTCGTCCTCACCGACCGTGATCTCGAGCAGCACACCGGAGGTGGGCGCCGGGATCTCGGTGTCCACCTTGTCCGTGGAGACCTCGAGCAGCGGCTCGTCGGCCTCGACGGAGTCGCCGACCGACTTCAGCCACCGGGTGACGGTGCCCTCGGTGACGGACTCGCCGAGCGCGGGCAGGACGACGTCCGTGCCCTCGGCGGAGCCGCCGCCGGCGGCGGCCTCCGCGGTGGGAGCAGGGGCCGGGGCCGCCTGCTCGGTGGAGGGCTGCGCGGCCGGGGCCGGCTCGGGGGCCGGCGGGGCGGCCTGCTCGGCGGCCGGGGCCTGCTCGGCCGCGGGGGCCTGCTCGGCGGCCGGAGCCTGCTCGGCCGCGGGGGCGCCGGTGCCGTCGTCGATGACGGCCAGCTCGGCGCCGACCTCGACGGTCTCGTCCTCGGCGACCTTGATGGACGCCAGGATGCCGGCGGCGGGCGAGGGGATCTCGGTGTCGACCTTGTCGGTCGACACCTCGAGCAGCGGCTCGTCGGCCTCGACGCGCTCGCCCTCGGCCTTCAGCCAGCGGGTGACAGTGCCCTCGGTGACGCTCTCACCGAGCGCCGGAAGGGTTACGGAAACCGCCATGGTTTCGGTTGCTCCTTACGAATTGCGGAAGTCTGTGTCGTCGCGGAGTCGCTTCGTCGACCGAGGGTCAGTCGTGCGAGTGGAGCGGCTTGCCGGCCAGGGCGAGGTGGGCCTCGCCGAGCGCCTCGTTCTGCGTCGGGTGGGCGTGGATGAGCTGCGCGACCTCGGCCGGCAGCGCCTCCCAGTTGTAGATCAGCTGGGCTTCGCCGACCTGCTCGCCCATGCGGTCGCCCACCATGTGGACGCCGACCACGGCACCGTCCTTCACCTGGACGAGCTTGATCTCGCCCGCGGTGTTGAGGATCTTGCTCTTGCCGTTGCCCGCCAGGTTGTACTTGAGAGCGACGACCTTGTCCGCGCCGTAGATCTCCTTGGCCTTGGCCTCGGTGATGCCCACGGAGGCGACCTCCGGGTGGCAGTACGTCACCCGCGGGACACCGTCGTAGTCGATCGGGACGGTCTTCAGACCGGCCAGACGCTCCGCCACCAGGATGCCCTCGGCGAAGCCGACGTGCGCGAGCTGGAGCGTCGGCACGAGGTCGCCGACGGCGGAGATGGTGGGGACGTTCGTCCGCATGTACTCGTCGACCAGGACGTAGCCGCGGTCCATCGCGACGCCCTGCTCCTCGTAGCCGAGACCGGCGGAGACGGGCCCGCGGCCCACCGCGACCAGCAGCAGCTCGGCCTCGAACTCCTTGCCGTCGGCCAGGGTGACCTTGACGCCGTCGGCGGTGTACTCGGCCTTCGAGAAGAAGGTGCCCAGGTTGAACTTGATGCCGCGCTTGCGGAACGCGCGCTCGAGGAGCTTGGAGGAGTTCTCGTCCTCGAGGGGGGCGAGGTGCTTGAGACCCTCGATGATCGTGACGTCCGAGCCGAAGGACTTCCACGCGGAGGCGAACTCCACGCCGATGACACCGCCGCCCAGGATGATCGCGGACTTCGGTACGCGGTCCAGGACGAGCGCGTGGTCGGAGGAGATGATCCGGTTGCCGTCGATCTCCAGGCCCGGCAGCGACTTCGGCACGGAACCGGTCGCCAGGAGCACGTGGCGGCCCTGGACACGCTGTCCGTTGACGTCGACGGAGGTCGGGGAGGACAGGCGGCCCTCACCCTCGATGTACGTCACCTTGCGGGAGGCGACAAGCCCCTGGAGGCCCTTGTACAGGCCGGAGATGACACCGTCCTTGTACTTGTGGACCCCGGCGATGTCGATGCCCTCGAAGGTGGCCTTCACGCCGAACTGCTCGCTCTCGCGGGCCTGGTCGGCGATCTCGCCCGCGTGGAGCAGAGCCTTGGTGGGGATGCAACCCCGGTGCAGGCAGGTGCCGCCGACCTTGTCCTTCTCGATCAGGGCGACGTCCAGGCCCAGCTGCGCCCCGCGCAGGGCCGCGGCGTAACCGCCACTACCACCGCCGAGGATCACTAGGTCGAAAACGGTGCTGGCGTCGTTCGCCACGTCACGTCCTCCATGCATGTGCGCCGTACGCCGGTCTCCAGTGACCGGGCGGCGGCTGGTGTCCGGCCGCTCTTTCTTCGGCCCTGTGGTGGGGGCCCTGTCCTGCCGAGCCCCATCTTCGCACTTGTGGGAGGCGAACGAGACGCCGGGCTGCGGTGTGAGACACCCCACGTGCACCCGCCCCGGTGCGCGGGGCCGTGCCGATCCGCGGCCGCACCGCGCGGGCGGGCCCGGCCGAGTGATCGGTCGCACCGTCCGCGCGAGTCGGTGCGGAGCCCTGGCGTCCGGCCACGATGCGGCCGGACGCCAGGGGCCCGCGAGCCCGGCAGGCTCTCCGGACGAGAAGGCCCTGAGGCTGGTCGCGACCGTCCCGTCCGCCCCGTGACGCCTCCTGGCACGCACTCCCCCGGAGGGGGCGCCCCGGTACAACCGGTACCGGGGCGCCCCCTCCGCCTCGCGATCGCCCGCGCCGGACGCCGCCGGGGCAGCCCTGCGGGCGGGCGACGCTACGGTCGAAACACGCCCTAGCCCAGATCGCCCGCCGCGGTCAGCTCGGCCAGCCGGACCAGCGTCCGCACGGCCGTACCCGTACCGCCCTTGGGCGTGTAGCCGAACGGCCCGCCCTCGTTGAACGCCGGCCCCGCGATGTCGAGGTGCGCCCAGGTGATGCCCTCGCCGACGAACTCCCGCAGGAAGAGACCGGCGACGAGCCCGCCGCCCATCCGCTCACCCATGTTCGCGATGTCGGCGACGGGGGAGTCCATGCCCTTGCGCAGGTGGTCCGGCAGCGGCATCGGCCAGGCCGGCTCGCCGACCTCCTCGGCGGCCTCGTGCACCGCGGAGCGGAACGCGTCGTCGTTCGCCATGATGCCGAACGTCCGACTGCCGAGCGCCAGCATCATCGCGCCGGTCAGGGTCGCGACGTCCACGATGGCGTCCGGCTTCTCCTGGGAGGCGGCCCACAGCGCGTCCGCGAGGACCAGTCGGCCCTCGGCGTCGGTGTTGAGGACCTCGACCGTCTTGCCGCTGAACATGCGCAGCACGTCTCCCGGCCGGGTGGCGGAGCCGGACGGCATGTTCTCGGCGAGTGCCAGCCAGCCGGTGACGTTGACGTTCAGGCCGAGACGCGCGACGGCGACCACGGCGGCGAACACCGCCGCCGCGCCGCTCATGTCGCACTTCATCGTCTCGTTGTGCCCGGCCGGCTTGAGGGAGATGCCGCCCGAGTCGTAGGTGATGCCCTTGCCGACGAAGGCGAGGTGCTTCTTGGCCTTGGAGGAGGTGTACGACAGCTTCACCAGGCGCGGGGCCGCCGCCGAGCCGGCCCCGACGCCCAGGATGCCGCCGTAGCCGCCCTTGGCGAGGGCCTTCTCGTCGAGGACCTGCACCTTGATGCCGTGTTCCTTGGCCGCGGTCCGGGCGACGGCGGCGAAGGCCTCGGGGTCGAGGTCGTTGGGCGGGGTGTTGACGAGGTCCCGGGCGCGGTTGAGTTCCTCGGTGACGGCGGCGGCGCGCACCAGGGCGGCCTTGTGGGCGGCGTCGCGCGCCTTGCCGCCGAGCAGGACGGCCTCGGCGAGCGGGGCCTTGCCCTTCTTCGCCTTGGCGTCCTTGCCCTGTTCCTTGTAGGCGTCGAACGAGTAGGCGCCCAGCGCGACGCCCTCGGCGATCGCGCCGAGGTCGGCGGCGTCCGCCACGGGCAGGGCGAAGGCGGCCTTCTTGGTGCCGGCGAGGGCGCGGGCGGCCACACCGGCGGCGCGGCGCAGCGCCTCGGCGTCGTACGAGGAGTCCTTCTCGGGCTCCGCGCCCAGCCCCACCGCCAGCACGAGAGGCGTCTTGAAGCCGGCCGGGGCCGGCAGCTTCGTCACCTCGCCCTCGGCGCCGGCGGCACCGAGGGTTTCCAGGACGCCGGCGAGGCGGCCGTCATAGGCCTTGTCCACGGCCTCGGCGCCCGATGTGACGACGGGGCCGTTGGCGCCCTTGGCGACACCGATCACGATCGCGTCGGCCCGCAGGCCGGGCGCCGCGGCGGTGCTGAGAGTGAGAGCAGTCACGGTGGTGATTTCTCGCTTCCGATGTGGAGTTGCTGTGGCCGATGGGTGTGGGTCGACCGGGCCCGACAGCCGACCCTAGATCCGGGCTGGGGGTGCGGTCGTTACCGGGGTCGGCCTCACCGGCGCGGCGAACCGGCGCGGCAACCCCGCAACGAGCGTACGCGTGCGTGAGCGTGCGCTCATGCACGGGAGTGTTCACCTGTCGGTGGCGTCGTGGCCACTGTCTGATCCTCGCATCCGACGAACGGGGTCACCTCTCTCGGGTGCGGTCGAGGGCGGCGGGGCGCGTCGGCGGCAGCGGGAGATCATGCCGGCATCCGCCGTCGCCCGTCCGGAGCCCGTCCGTGAGACGCCTGCGCCGACGGCCGCCGACCAGCTCCGCCGCACCCCGCTGATCGCCGAACTCGCCCACGAACGGGGCCTGTCCGCCGGCCCGAGGAACGACCTGACCGGATCCCCGGACTCGTCGACGACTTCCGGCTTCGCATCGACGAGCAGTGCGCCCGGTACGGCGAGTGCGCGCAGACGACCCCGTCGTCGAGGCGGGCAAGGCCGTCTTCCACGGCGAGTACGCACTCCCCGCGAGTCGCTTCTGCGCCGAGTCCCGCCGACCGGGGCCGAGTTCCGGTGCTGAGGAAGTACGAACCCACCGCGTGGCGGGAGACCTGTTGACCAGGGTCTTTCGTGCGGCTCTGGCCGAGGGCGGCAGCATCCGGACGACAGGCGCTAGCCGAGGCAGAGCGCCACGAGTGCCGTCGTGGCCGCCGTCTCCGCCAGGCCGCCGAAGACATCGCCGGTGACCCCGCCGAAGCGGCGCCCGCAGTGGCGCAGGAGCAGTTCGGCGGTGACGAGGGCGAGGCCGAGGGCGAGGGGTGTGCGGACGGCGTCGTACGGGCCGAGGAGGGCGCCCCCGGCCGCCGCGGCGGCGAGGCAGCCCGCCGCCACGGTCAGCGCGCCGCGCACCGGGACCGCCCCGGCGACCGCCGCGCCGAGCCCCTCCGGCCGGGCGGCCGGGACCCCGGTGCGGGCGGCGAGGGTGAGGGCCAGCCGGGCGGCGACCGCGGAGGCGACGGCCGCGAGGGCGCCCCGGCCCCACGAGGCGTCGTACAGCTGGGTCAGCGCGGCCACCTGGGCGAGCAGGACGAGGACGAGGGTGATGACGCCGAACGGGCCGATGTCCGACTGTTTCATGATCCGCAGGGCGTCGTCCGCGGGCTTGCCGCTGCCCAGCCCGTCCGCGGTGTCCGCCAGCCCGTCGAGATGCAGACCACGGGTCAGGGCGGCCGGTGCGGCGACGGAGGCCACGGCGGCGAGCGGCGCGCCCGCGCCGAGGGTCAGGAGCAGCAGCCCGATCCCGGCCGCGCAGCCGCCGACGACCAGCCCGGCCAGCGGGGCGCCCAGCATGCCCCCGCGCGCGGCCTCGCGGTCCCAGCGGGTCACCCGGACCGGGAGCACGGTGAGGGTGCCGAAGGCGAAGCGGAGACCGTCGAGCGGGGACGACGGGGACGACGGGGAGGACGGGGAGGACGGCGTCGTGGACACCGGCGCAGGTTACCCGGCAGTCGGACGGGCGCCCCCGGCGGTCGGGGAAGAAAATGCCCCTATGGGAGATTGGTTGCAGCGGAACATCGTCGAGCCGGGGAAACTTCCGCTGCTCATCGCCCTGACCTCCTTCGTCCTGACGTTCCTGATCACCCGGGTCATCACCCGCCTGATCCGCGCGGGCAAGGGCCCGTTCGGCAACGTCAGCTCGGGCGGGGTGCACATCCACCACGTGGTTCCCGGCGTCGTCCTGACCGTCGTCGGCGGCTTCGGCGCGGTGGCCAGCGGCAGGCACGGCTTCGGCTCGGCCGCCTGCGCGGTGGTCTTCGGCGTCGGCGCGGGCCTGGTCCTGGACGAGTTCGCGCTGGTCCTGCACCTCGACGACGTGTACTGGACGGAGGCCGGCCGCAAGAGCGTGGAGGCCGTCGTCCTGACGGCGGCCCTCGTCGGCCTGGTCCTGGTCGGCTTCGTGCCGTTCGGCGTGAACGACCTCAGCGACGAGGAACTCCAGGACCGGGGCAGCGTGATCTCGACCGTGGTCGTCAACTTCCTGTTCGCCCTGGCCGTGCTGAGCAAGGGCAAGGCCAAGCTGGCGATCTTCAGCGTGATCATCCCGTTCGTCGCCCTGTTCGGCCTCGTCCGGGTGGCCCGCCCCGACTCCCCGTGGGCCCGCCGCTTCTACCGCAGGCGCCCCCGCGCCCGCGCCAAGGCCGTCCTGCGGGCCTACCGTCACGACCGCCGCTGGGCAGGCCCCCGCCGGGTGCTGGGCGACTGGCTGGGCGGCAAGACCGACGCCGAGCTGAGCCGGGCCGCCGACCACCGCTGACGCGCCTCCGCCACCGCTGACGCGCCTCCGCCACCGCTGACGCGCCTCCGCCACCGCTGACACCTCCACCGGCGCGCGCACCTCCACCGGCGCGCGCACCTCCACCGCGCGCGCACCTCCACCGGCGCGCGCACCTCCACGGGCGCGTGCGGCACCGCCGCCGACGCGATCGCCGCCAGACGCTCCGTACCGGTCGGGTTCCCCTTCACCGGCACCTCGGCCACGATCGCCACAACCACCGTGCCCGCCGTGACGTACGCCCGGTGGCGCGTGCGACGGGAACACGGTGAAGGGTGACCGCCGTCGACGCGATCGTGTCGCCCGTCCCGCCTACTCCGTGCCGAGCGCCTCGTCCGATTCCACGGCGGACTCGTCCTCGGCGGCCTTCTCCGGCTGCCGGGGCTTCTCGGGCAGTTCGGCGGCCAGGGCGGCGGCCGCCTGCACCAGCGGGAGCGCCAGCAACGCCCCCGCGCCCTCGCCCACGGTCACGCCCTGGTCCAGCAGCGGCTCCAGCGCCATCCGGTCCAGCGCCTTCGCCTGCCCCGGCTCCCCGCTGCGCTGCCCGGCCAGCCACCAGTCCGGCGCCCGGAACGCGATCCGCTGCCCGACCAGCGCACACGCCGCCGCCACGACACCGTCCAGCACCACCGGCATCTTCCGTACGGCGCACTGGAGCAGAAAGCCCGTCATCGCGGCGAGGTCCGCGCCGCCCACGGTCGCCAGCAGTTGCAACTGGTCCCCGAGCACCGGCCGCGCCCGCCGCAACGCGTCCCGGATAGCGGCGCACTTGCGCATCCACGCCAGGTCGTCGATCGCCAGGCCGCCCCGCCCGGTCACCACGGACGCGTCGGTCCCGCACAGCGCGGCCACCAGCACGCCCGCCGCCGTCGTCCCGCCCACGCTGACATCCCCGAGCACGACCAGATCCGTACCGGAGTCGGCCTCCTCGTCGGCCACCGCGACCCCGGCGAGGAAGGCGGCCTCGGCCTCCTCCGCGGTCAGCGCGTCCTCGACGTCGATGCGACCGCTGCCACGCCGCACCCGGTACCGTGCGACGCCCTCGGGGAAGGTGTCCGGCTCGCAGTCCAGCGCCATGTCCACGATCCGCACGGGAACGTCGAGCCGTCGGGCGAGCACCGACACCGGCCGACCGCCCTCCAACACCTCCCGCACCAGCTCCGCCGCGCTGCCCGCGGGCCGCGCCGAGACGCCCAGTCCGGCGATCCCGTGATCGCCGGCGAACAGCACCACCCGCGGCCGCACGACGGGCCGTACGGGGACCGAACCCTGCGCCGCCGCCAGCCACTCACCGAGGTCGTCGAGGCGGCCCAGCGATCCGGGCGGCACGACCTGGCGTTCCCGGCGCGCCTCCGCGTCGCGGCGCACCCCGCCGTCGGGGCGCTCGATCAGATCGGTGAAGTCGTCGAGATTCAGCGAGCTCATTCGCCGAACAGTACCGGCACCGATCGAACGGTCCGGCGCCACATCGGCACCACACCCCCATGACGTCTTTGCACCCAAGATCGGTATCCCATACGTTCCGTTTTGCTGTGAATTGCCGCATCCCTCGACGCCCTCCACGGAGCCGCTCATGCCCCCCAGGCCCATCCACGAGCCGCGCCGCGACAACTGTCCCTGGTGCGGCTCGACACGCCTGCGCACCCGTCTGCGCGCACCCGACCTGCTCCATCACCGGCCGGGCACCTTCGCCATGGACGAATGCCTGGACTGCGCCCACACCTTCCAGAACCCGCGGCTGACCGCGGAGGGGCTCGCCCTCTACCACCGCCCCCCGGCCGGCGGCCTGCCCGGCAGTTCCGCCGAACGCGTCCTCGCCACCCGCACCCGCAGGCGCCGGCTGGTGGCCACCGCCCGCGCGATGCTGCCCTTCCCCGAGCCGGAGAGCTGGCTGGACGTGGGCACGGGGCACGCGCTGTTCCCCGCGGCGGCGAAGGAGGTCTTCACCTACACCTCCTTCGACGGCCTCGACCCCACCCCGCGGGTCGTCCGGGCCCAGGAGGCCGGCCGTGTCGAGGAGGCCCACCAGGGACAGCTCACCCACCCCGCGACCAGCGCACGGCTGCGCGCCCGCTACGACGTCGTCAGCATGCTCAGCCATGTGGAGCACACCCTCGACCCGCGCGCGGAACTCCGTGCCGCCCTCGTCGCGCTGCGGCCCGGCGGGCATCTGCTCCTCGAACTCCCCGATCCGCACAGCGCGTTCGCCGCGCTGCTCGGCAAATGGTGGGTGGCCCACGGGCAGCCGCGGCACCTCCACCTGATCCCGCTGCCCAACCTCCGCGTCGAACTCGAGGCCCAGGGCTGCACGATCGTCACGGCCGACCGCAGCGGGGCCCATGTCCCGCACGACCTCGCGGCGGCCCTCGCCCTGTCCCTGTCCCTGTCCCTGTCCCGGTCGATCCCCTCCCCCCGTACGGCCCTCCTGCGAGCCGTCAGCCCCCTGGTCACCGCGGCGACCGCCCTGGACCACGCCCTGGCCCCCCTCCTCCGCCACACCCGCTTCTCGAACACGTACCGAGTCATCGCCCGCAAGAACTGACCGTCGGGACCGGTGCGGGCCCACCGGGGGGCGCCGCCGGGGCCGCCGCACCCGCCCCTGCCCACTCACCGTCCGACCCGGCCGGCCGAGTCCGGCCCGCAGCCCGCGCCCAGCGGCTGCCGTCCGCGGGCCTGCGCGGAGCCGTTCGGCGTGCGCCCACCGGCCGCCCCTTCGGGGGCATCCACGTCCCCCCCCGGAGGGGCACGGGCGGCGCCGAGGCGGCACGGCTCGGCGCTCGGGCCCCGCTCCACCGAAGCCGAGAGCGGGGGAGGCGCCCCGCGGTGCCGGGTCGCGCGGCCCACCCTCCGGGCACCGGCCGGCCGCAGGGCCACCTCACCCCCGAAGCGCCACGACCTGTCCCGCCACCACCAGCAGAACCTCCTCGCACTCGCCCGCGACCGCCGCGTTCAGCCGTCCCAGCTCGTCCCGGTAGCGCCGTCCCGACGCCGTGGCCGGCACGATCCCGGACCCCACCTCGTTCGACACCAGCACCACCGTGCGCCGCGCCCCCCGGACCGCCCCGGCCAGGTCGGCCACCCGGGAGCGCAGCTCCCGCTCACCCCCGTCCGCCCACACCGCGTCGTCCCACGCACCGACCGAGTCCATCGCCTCGGTCAGCCACAGCGACAGACAGTCGATCAGCAGGGGCGGCGCCCCCTCCTCCGCGAGCAGCGGCACGAGGTCGCACGTCTCGACCGTCCGCCACGACCCCGGCCGCCGCTCCCGGTGCGTGGCGACCCGCGCAGCCCATTCGCCGTCCCCGCCCCGCGAGCCGCCGGTCGCGACGTACAGCACGTCCGGGAAGGACTCCAGCCGCCGCTCGGCCTCCACCGACTTCCCCGACCGCGCCCCGCCCAGCACCAAGGTCCGCCGTGGCACGTCCGGCACCTCCTCGTACACCCCGACCGTCAGCGTCGACCCGTCCGGCACCGCCCGCGCCCCCGCCGCGGCCAGCCGCCGCCGCAACTCCGCGCCCGACGGCACGTCGTGGTCCAGATGGACGGCGACGACGTCCGTGGTGGGCCCGACCGCGCCCACCGCCCGCAGCTTCGCCAGCGCGTCCGGCCGCCCCACCACGTCGCAGAGGACCATGTCGTACCGCTCGGCCGGCTCCCCGCCTTCCTCCAGACCGGCAGGCGCGCCGCCCGGCGGCAGGTACAGCAGCCGCTGCCCGCCCGGGCCGGTCACGGCGTACCCCGTGCCGGGCGCGTCCATCGCCACCGCCCGCACCCGATGTCCCGTCAGCTGCGTCAACTCCCGCCCGTCCGCCGCCCGGCCGGGTTGCGGCAGCCCGGCCGGCACCTCGACGGCGGGCCCGTCGTGCGGATGCGACAGCAGTACCTGCCGTACGCCGCCCAGGGAGTGCCCGGAGCGCGCCGCGGCGAAGGCCGCGCCCGGAGTGAGGTCCAGCAGCAGCGCCCCGTCCAGGAGCACCGCGGTCGCCGCCCGCGCGTCCGCCCCGAGGGAGGTCGCGCAGACGGCACAGGGACAGTCGGGGCGGGGGAGTCCCGCGGGGGCACCGGTACCGAGCAGAGTCACTTCCACGGACCTGATTTTCGCCCGTCCGATCAGGTCTTGCGCATCCGGCTAGGCTGCGTGCCAGGAGCCGGACCGAGATCCGGCTCCTGCTCTGCATGTGCTCACACGTTGGAGGCGTACATGGCGGCATGGACGTGGCGGTTCGAGAAGGCCGACGGGACGGAGGTCCAGCCCGCGGTGCAGCCGGAGGAGTTCACCACGCAGGGGGACGCCGAGTCCTGGCTCGGGGAGCACTGGAAGGCCCTGCTCGAAGGCGGCGCGGACCAGGTACGGCTGTTCGAGGACGCCACGGAGATCTACGGCCCGATGAACCTGCACGCGGACGAGGCGTAGGACAGGCCCCGGCCCAGGGGTGGCCGGTCCACGGCCACCCCGCTCACCGCCGCGCCGCCCCTCGTCAGCGCCGCCGCGACTTCGACGGGCCGCACGAGCACGCCGTGGCGAGGGGCCCTCAGCCCCGCACCCCGCACAGGTGCAGCAGCGCCGCCACGCCGCGGTACGGGTCCGAGCGGCCCGCCCGCTCCTCCGCGGCCAGCAGCGGCTCCAGGTCCTCGGGGACGTCCGCGTCGTCCACCGCCGTGTCCGTGAAGACCCGTACGCCGTACCAGGCCTGGAGCGGTGCCCCGATGCCCGCGAGGGTCGCGGTCAGGGTCTCCCGGCGGTCCGCGCGGACGTCGAGGCCCAGACGGTTGCGGTACGCCGTCGTGTCGAAGGCGCCCAGCGCTCCCGCCCAGTCCCCGGCCAGTCCGGGCCGCATGGCCAGCGCGTCGGCGTTGCGGACCAGGAGGGACAGCAGCCCGCCGGGGGCCAGCACGCGCGCGAGGCCCGCGAGAACGGGATCCGGCTCCTGGACGTACATGAGCACGCCGTGACAGAGCACCACGTCGAAGCTGCCGGGCAGGAAGTGCACACCGGTGTCCCGGCCGTCGCCCTCCATGATGCGCATCCGCTCCCGGATGCCCTCGGGCTCGCCGCGCAGGGCCTCCCGGGCAGCGGCGATCATCGTCGCGTCCTGCTCGAGGCCGGTCACCTGATGACCGAGCCGGGCCAGCCGCAGTGCCTGCGTGCCCTGGCCCATCCCCACGTCGAGCACGCGCAGCCGCCGCCCGACCGGATACCGCCCGGCTATCTGCTCGTCGAGCTGCCGGGCCACCAGCTCCTGCCGTACGACATCACGCAGTCCACCCAGCCTGCTCAGCCAGGCCTTCGCCGCGCCCCCGGAGAAAGAAGCGGCGCTCAGAGTCGCTCTCCGCGCTTGACCTGCGGCTTGGGCAGCCGGAGCCGACGCATCTGGAGGGAGCGCATGAGCGCGTAGGCCACCGCGCCCCGCCGGTTGTGGTCCGGGAAGCGCTCGGCGAGCCGCTTCTTCAGCCGGAGTCCGGTGACGAGCGAGTCCAGCACGATCAGCACGATCACCACGAGCCACAGCAGCAGCGCGATCGACTGGAGCGAGCCCACCCGGACCATGCTCAGCACGAGGATGACCACGGCCATCGGCAGGAAGAACTCCGCCACGTTGAACCGCGAGTCGATGGTGTCGCGCGCGAACTTGCGCACCGGCCCCTTGTCGCGGGCCGGCAGGAAGCGTTCGTCACCACCCGCCAGCGCCTGACGCTGGCGCTCCAGCTGGGCTCGGCGCTCCTCGCGCTGACGCTTGGCGGCGTCCTTGCGCGACGACGACGTGTGGGCGACGCTGCGCCGCTGGGACTGGGCCTCACTGCGCTTGGGCGTGGGCCTGCCCTTCGGGGCCTGCGGGTCGCGGGTCTGCTTGGAGTCGGTCAGCGGCGCCTTGTCGGCGACCGGTGCCTTCTCGTCCTTGGCACGGCTACGGAACACAAAACCCAAGGGTAAGCGCTCCCCGGGCATGGACCCCAGCCCGGCGGGGAACGATCCGGCAACACCACTCGTCTGTTATGAGGACGGGCCCGGGACAGACCGGTGGAGAGGGGACAGGCGGTGGCGCAGCGGTCACCCTGAAGGTCACCTACTCCTTACGCCGGAGCAAGGCCCGGGTCAGTCGTCCTTGGGGATGAGCGCATCCGTCCCCGAACAGTGCGTCAATGGATGCAGGGCCCGTACTGTGGGTTCTGTCGCAGAGCTGGAGCTGGACGTCAGAAGGGGGCGCGCGAAGCCCATGAGCGGTGTCATGAAGCGTATGGGGATGATCTTCCGCGCGAAGGCGAACAAGGCCCTTGACCGGGCCGAGGACCCGCGCGAAACCCTCGATTACTCGTACCAGAAGCAGCTGGAGCTCCTCCAGAAGGTCCGCCGCGGAGTCGCGGACGTGGCCACCTCCCGCAAGAGGCTGGAACTCCAGCTGAACCAGTTGCAGTCGCAGTCCTCGAAGCTGGAGGACCAGGGCCGCAAGGCGCTCGCGCTGGGCCGCGAGGACCTGGCCCGTGAGGCGCTCTCCCGCCGCGCGGCCCTCCAGCAGCAGGTCACCGACCTGGAGACGCAGCACTCGACGCTCCAGGGCGAGGAGGAGAAGCTCACCCTCGCGGCCCAGCGCCTCCAGGCCAAGGTCGACGCGTTCCGCACCAAGAAGGAGACCATCAAGGCCACCTACACGGCGGCGCAGGCGCAGACCCGGATCGGCGAGGCCTTCTCCGGCATCTCCGAGGAGATGGGCGACGTCGGCCTGGCGATCCAGCGTGCCGAGGACAAGACGGCCCAGCTCCAGGCCCGTGCCGGCGCCCTCGACGAACTCCTCGCCTCCGGCGCCCTGGACGACCCCACCGGCTTGGCCAAGGACGACCTCCAGGCCGAGCTGGACCGGCTCTCCGGTGGTACGGATGTAGAGCTGGAACTTCAGCGCATGAAGGCGGAGCTGGCCGGTGGCACCTCCTCCGGGCAGCAGGCCATCGAAGGTGGCACCAACCCGTCGCAGAGCCGGCAGCAGCCGCAGGACACCCCGCGCTTCGACAAGCAGTAGCTTCGGCGCCGGGGCCGGAGCCGAGGAGGCCGACATGATCGTTCGGATCATGGGGGAGGGCCAGTGGACGCTGGCCGACTCCCACTTCGCCGAGCTGAACAAGCTGGACGACGAACTGCTGTCCGAGATGGAGGGCGGCGACGAGGACGGCTTCCACCGCACCCTCGGCGCCCTCCTGGACGCCGTCCGCCGCCTGGGCGAGCCCCTTCCGGACGACTCCCTGGAACCTTCGGAACTGATCCTCCCGGCCTCGGACGCGAGCCTGGAGGAGGTTCGGGAGATGCTGGGCGACGACGGGCTGATCCCCGGGTGAGGACACACCGGGCCGAGGCCGTCTTCCCCCGCTGGGACGTGGACGAACGGCGGGCCCTGCGGCCCGTCCCGGGTGACGGCGCGCGATCCGACCCGTCCGACGGCTGAGGACGTGGCCGTCCGGGCCGACAGCCGGGTGTGAGGGCGGCAACCCCGGAAGCAGCCCCAGGTGACGGCCACGAAAGCGACGGTACGGAACAGTGACCCCCCTCGCCCGCGCCCGGCGCCGGCTGACAGCCCACCCCCTCGCCCTGGACTCCGCTCTCGCCGCCGCCGTACTGCTGTGCATGCTGGCCGGATCCTTCGTCGACCCGCACGGCGAGCGGGGCGTCAGCTGGAGCGTCCGCACCCCGGACCCGCTCAGTCTGCTGCTGATCACCCTCGGCGCCGCCGCCCTCGTCCTCCGCCGCAGCGCGCCCATGACGGTCCTCGCGCTCACCGGCACCTGCTCCGTGGCCGAGAGCGTCACCGGCGACCCCCGCGCGCCCGTCGCGATGTCCGCCGTCATCGCCCTCTACACCGTCGCCTCCACCACCGACCGCACCACCACGTGGCGGGTCGGCCTGCTCACCATGACGGTCCTCACCGGCGCCGCCATGCTCGCCGGGCCACTGCCCTGGTACGCCCAGGAGAACCTGGCGATCTTCGCCTGGACCGGCATCGGCGCCACCGCCGGGGACGCCGTGCGCAGCCGCCGGGCCGTCGTGCGGGCCATCCGGGAGCGGGCCGAGCGAGCCGAACGCACCCGTGAGGAGGAGGCCCGCCGCCGGGTCGCCGAGGAGCGCCTGCGCATCGCCCGCGACCTGCACGACGTGGTCGCCCATCACATCGCCCTGGTCAACGTGCAGGCCGGGGTGGCCGCCCACGTCATGGACAAGCGCCCCGACCAGGCCAAGGAGGCCCTCGCGCACGTCCGCGAGGCCAGCCGCTCCGCGCTCAACGAACTACGCGCCACCGTCGGCCTGCTGCGACAGTCCGACGACCCGGAGGCTCCCACCGAACCGGCCCCCGGCCTCGACCGGCTCGACGAACTGGCCGACACCTTCCGCAATGCCGGACTCCCGATCGCGGTGGCCCGCGCCGACCACGGCACCCACCTTCCCGCCGCCGTCGGACTGGCCGCCTACCGCGTCGTCCAGGAAGCCCTCACCAACGTGCGCAAACACGCGGGACCCGGCGCCAAGGCCGAGGTCAGCGTCGTACGCGTCGGACCGCACATCGAGGTCACCGTCCTCGACGACGGCGCTGGGGACGCACCCGCGTCGGAGGACGGCGGAGGACACGGCCTGCTCGGGATGCGCGAGCGTGTCACCGCCCTGCGCGGCACCCTCACCACCGGTCCCCGCTACGGAGGCGGTTACCGCGTCCATGCGATCCTGCCCGTCAAGGCCCGCTCCAGCGCTCACGAGGACTCCGCATGACCATCCGTGTCCTGCTCGCCGACGACCAGGCGCTGCTGCGCAGCGCGTTCCGGGTGCTCGTCGACTCCGAGCCCGACATGGAGGTGGTCGGAGAGGCGTCCGACGGGGCGCAGGCGGTCCGGCTCGCCAAGGAGGAGCGTGCCGACGTCGTCCTGATGGACATCCGCATGCCCGGCACCGACGGTCTCGCCGCCACCCGCCTGATCAGCGCCGACCCCTCGCTCGCCCACGTCCGGGTGGTGATCCTGACGACCTTCGAGGTCGACGACTACGTGGTGCGGTCGCTGCGGGCGGGCGCCTCCGGCTTCCTCGGCAAGGGCAGCGAACCGGACGAACTGCTCAACGCCATCCGGGTAGCCGCGGGCGGGGAGGCGCTGCTGTCGCCGGCCGCGACCAAGGGGCTGATCGCCCGCTTCCTCGCGCAGGGCGGCGCCGCGGGCGACGGCGACGAGCCGGACCGCGCGCCACGGCTATCGGCGCTCACCGGCCGGGAGCGCGAGGTCCTCGTCCAGGTCGCCGGCGGTCATTCCAACGACGAGATCGCCGAGCGCCTGGAGGTCAGCCCGCTGACCGTGAAGACGCACGTCAACCGGGCCATGGCCAAGCTGGGAGCGCGCGACCGGGCGCAGCTCGTGGTGATCGCGTACGAGTCCGGGCTGGTCCGTCCAAAGGTGGACTGATCTCCACCCGGCCGTACTGCACCCGGAGTATGCGCCGGATAAGGAAATCGACCTGGCGCCTACGGATCGGGCTCTGTCGATGGCTCAGGGTGTAGGGGAGGGCGCTCACATGTGCTCGCGCCACCCTGTCCATCCCTGCCATGCCGCTTCTGCCGCTCACAGAAGAGAGACCCGTAACCCATGTCCTGGCTGTCCAAGTTCAGCCTCGCGCAACGGGCCCTGATAGGCCTCATGTCCATCATCGCGATCGTGTTCGGCGCGATCGCGATCCCGCAGCTCAAACAGCAGCTCCTGCCGACCATCGAACTGCCGATGGTGTCGGTGCTCGCCCCGTACCAGGGCGCCTCCCCCGATGTCGTCGAGAAGCAGGTCATCCAGCCGATCGAGGACAACCTCGAAGGGGTCGACGGCATCACCGGCGTCACCTCCACGGCGAGCGAGGGCAACGCCGTCATCCTGGCCTCCTTCGACTACGGCAATGACACCAGGCAGCTCGTCGCGGACGTCCAGCAGGCCGTCAACCGGGCCCGCGTCCAGCTCCCGGACTCGGTGGACCCGCAGGTCGTCGCCGGTTCCACGGACGACATCCCCACCGTGGTCCTCGCCGTCACCTCGGCCGGTGACCAGCAGGCCCTCGCGGACCGTCTCGACACGACCGTCGTGCCCGCGCTGGAGGACATCGACGGCGTCGGTCAGGTCACCGTCGACGGCGTGCGCGACCTGCGCGTCACCGTCACCCCGGCCGACGCGAGGCTGGCGAGGGCCGGGCTGACCACCCAGTCCCTCGCCCAGGCCCTCCAGGCGGGCGGCGTGACCGTCCCGGCCGGCTCCTTCGACGAGGCCGGCAGCAACCGCACCGTCCAGGTCGGCGGCGGCTTCACGTCCCTGAAGCAGATCCAGGACCTGGTGATCCCCGCACCGGCGGGCGGCAAGCCGGTCCGCCTCGCCGACGTGGCCACCGTGAAGCAGGAAGAGGCCCCGGCCGACTCCATCACCCGCACCGACGGCAAGCCCAGCCTCGCCGTCGCCGTCACCATGGACCACGACGGCAGCGCGGTCGCCATCTCGGACGCTGTCGAGGACAAACTGCCCGGCCTGCGCGAGGACCTCGGCGCCGGCGCGTCGATCACCGTCGTCAGCGACCAGGGCCCCGCGGTGTCGAAGTCCATCAAGGGCCTGACCACGGAAGGCGCGCTCGGCCTGCTCTTCGCGGTCCTGGTCATCCTGGTGTTCCTGGCCTCGATCCGTTCGACCCTGGTGACGGCGGTGTCCATCCCGCTGTCCGTGGTCCTCGCCCTGATCGTGCTGTGGACCCGTGACCTGTCGCTCAACATGCTCACCCTGGGCGCGCTGACCATCGCCATCGGCCGGGTCGTCGACGACTCGATCGTGGTCCTGGAGAACATCAAGCGACACCTCGGCTACGGAGAGGAGCGTCAGAGCGCGATCCTCACCGCGGTCCGCGAGGTGGCCGGCGCGGTCACCTCCTCCACCCTCACCACGGTCGCCGTGTTCCTGCCGATCGGCCTGGTCGGCGGGATGGTGGGCGCCCTGTTCGGCTCGTTCAGCCTGACCGTCACGGCGGCCCTGCTGGCCTCCCTGCTGGTGTCGCTGACGGTCGTGCCGGTCCTGTCGTACTGGTTCCTGCGGCCCCCGAAGGGCACCCCCGAGGACGCCGAGGAAGCCCGCCGCGCGGCCGAGGAGAAGGAGGCGCGGAGCCGCCTCCAGCGCTTCTACGTCCCCGTCCTGCGGTTCGCGACCCGGCGCCGTCTGACGAGCGTGGCGATCGCGGTCGCCGTCCTGGTCGGCACCTTCGGCATGGCCCCGCTGCTGAAGACCAACTTCTTCGACCAGGGCGAGCAGCAGGTCCTGACCGTCAAGCAGGAGCTGAAGCCGGGCACCAGCCTGGCGGCGACCGACGCCCAGGCCAAGAAGGTCGAGCGGCTGCTCGCCGGCACGGAGGGCGTGAAGGACTACCAGGTGACCGTCGGCTCCTCCGGGTTCATGGCGGCCTTCGGCGGCGGCACCGACACCAACCAGGCCTCGTACCAGGTGATGCTGGAGGACTCGGCGTCCTTCGAGAACGTCCAGGAGCACATCGAGGACGGCCTGAAGGAGCTGTCCGGCATCGGCAGCACCACGGTCGCCGCCGGGGACGGCTTCGGCAGCCAGGACCTCAGCGTCGTCGTGAAGGCGGCCGACGGCGAGGTGCTGCGCACGGCGGCCGAGCAGGTCCGCGCCGCGGTGGCCGGCCTGGACGACGTCACGGACGTCACCAGCGACCTCTCGCAGAGCGTGCCGCGCATCTCGGTCAAGGCGAACGCCGAGGCCGCGGCGGCCGGGTTCGACGAGCAGACGCTGGGCGCGGCGGTCGCCCAGGCGGTCCGCGGGACGACGGCCGGCAAGGCGATCCTGGACGGCACCGAGCGCGACGTCGTCATCACCTCCGCCGCGCCGGCCACCACGCTGGCGCAGCTCAAGGCCCTGCCCCTGGGCCCGGTGAAGCTCGGTGACATCGCCACCGTGCAGCTCGTCGACGGCCCGGTCGCCATGACCCGCATCGACGGTCAGCGCGCGGCCACCGTCACCGCGCGGCCGACCGGCGACAACACGGGCGCGGTGAGCGCGGACCTGACGTCCAAGCTCGACGCGCTGAAGCTCCCGGCGGGCGCGACGGCGGAGATCGGCGGTGTCTCGCAGGACCAGGACGACGCGTTCGAGAACCTCGCCCTGGCGATGCTCGCGGCGATCGCGATCGTCTTCATGCTGCTGGTGGCGACGTTCCGGTCGCTGGTCCAGCCGCTGATCCTGCTGGTCTCCATCCCGTTCGCGGCGACCGGGGCGATCGGCCTGCTGATCGCCACCGGCACCCCGATGGGCGTCCCGGCGATGATCGGCATGCTGATGCTGATCGGCATCGTGGTGACCAACGCCATCGTGCTGATCGACCTGATCAACCAGTACCGGCGCCAGGGTCACGGCGTCGTGGAGGCAGTGATCGAGGGCGGTCGGCACCGGTTGCGGCCCATCCTCATGACGGCGCTGGCGACCGTCTTCGCCCTGTTGCCGATGGCCCTGGGCGTCACCGGTGAGGGCGGCTTCATCGCCCAGCCGCTGGCGGTGGTCGTGATCGGCGGTCTGATCACCTCGACCCTGCTCACCCTGCTGCTCGTCCCGACCCTCTACGCGATGTTCGAACTGCGCAAGGAACGGCGGGCGGAGAAGCGGGCGGCGAAGAAGCGCGCCGCCGAACCGGAGAAGACGCCGGAACCGGCCGGGGTCTGACGCCGCCGCGCCGGTGTCCCTTCCCCCGTACGGGTTCCATATCCTGTCAGTCCGAACTGCTCGGCGGGGGAAGGGAACCGGGGCGTTGGCGCTGTACAAGGACGACCCGAAGGCGCTCGGCGGATACCGGATCCTCGACCGCATCGGATCCGGCGGCATGGGCGTCGTCTACCTGGGCCGGTCCCGTTCGGGGCGTGAGGTCGCCGTCAAGGTGGTGCACGCCCAGTACGCGGAGGACACGGTCTTCCGGGCCCGCTTCCGGCAGGAGATCGAGGCCGTCCGCAAGGTGAGCGGTGCCTTCACCGCCCCGGTCGTGGACGCCGACGCGGAGGCCGTACGGCCCTGGATGGCCACCCAGTTCGTTCCCGGACCGGCGCTCTCCGCCCGGATCAGGGGAACCGGCCCGTTGAAGGGGGCTGAGCTGCGCCGGCTGGCCCTGGGTCTGGTGGAGGCACTGCGGGACATCCACCGGGCCGGGGTCGTCCACCGTGACCTCAAGCCCGCCAACGTCCTGATGGCGGAGGACGGCCCGCGGGTCATCGACTTCGGCATCTCCCGCGCCACCGAGAACCAGACCCTCACCGAGACCGGCCACGCGATCGGCACACCGCCGTTCATGTCCCCGGAGCAGTTCAAGGACGCACGGTCGGTCGGCCCTGCCTCGGACGTCTTCTCCCTCGGTGCGCTGCTGGTGTTCGCCGCGAGCGGTCGCGGCCCCTTCGACGCCGACAGCCCCTACCTGACGGCGTGGCGGGTGATGCACGAGGAACCGAGGGTGGACGAGGTGTTCGAGCCGCTGCGCGCGATCCTGACCCGCTGCCTGGCCAAGGACGCTGCCGACCGGCCCGGACTCGACGAGCTGGCCGTGGAGTTCGCGGAGGCGCTGCCCGAACCCGCGGCGGGCGACAGGGCGACGGTGACCCTGCGTCTTCCGCCCCCGCCCGCGCCCGCGGCGGGGGAGGAACCGGGGCCGGCCGCCGCCGCGCCCCGCACGGACCGTCGCTCCCGGCTGCGCCGGTGGCCGGTCCTGACCGCGGTGGCGGGCCTGCTGTCCCTGACGCTCACCGGCTACCTGCTCGACTTCGCCCCGTTCACCAGGAGCGCGGCGTCGGGGGAGTCGGACAGCACCGGCCCCGGGGCCATCGCCTGGGATCCCCTGCCAGCAGGCTGGGAGCCGTGGCGGACCTCGGTGTACGGCACGGCCGTGAGCGGGGTGGCGAAACCGCTGGGCGGCGGGGCCTCGGACAGCGGCAACGCCTCGGTGTCCTGCGCCATGGGCGAGGGCGCCTTGTACTGCGGCGGCAACGGCATCCTCCCGGTCCGGGTCGACGCGACGACGGGCCGGCTCGCCTGGCGGGCGGACTCCCTGCCCTCCGGCGTGGCACAGGAGGCGTACGGCAGCCTGGTGCTCGGGGTGCGCGACGGCGTGCTGCTGGTCTCCCAGTCGGTCCTGAACAGCGCGGGCAACGACCAGACCGCCACTGTGGTGGCCCTCGATGCCGGCACCGGCAAGCAACTCTGGGCGGACACGGACGACCAAACGGGCTCCGTCACCCCCGCGGTCGTGGGCGATCTGCTGCTGACCTCGGACGGCTCGCGCGTGACGGCCCGCGAACCGCGCCGCGGCAAGGTGCGCTGGACGGCCACCGTGCCGGCCGGGTCCAGTTACGCCTGCCGGTTCCACGAGGTCGACAGCGTCCCGTACGTCGGCTGCACCGACGCGGGAACGCCGTCGCGCACCGTGTTCTACGCCGTCGGCCCGGACGGCTCGACCCGGAAGGTGAGCGTGCCGGACGGCGACGGCGTCCACGTCGGCGCCGTCGGCGGCGATCTGGCCTTCGTCATGGGCGTCCCGCGGGACGCCGCGAGTTCCGCGGAGCCGGCGTACGGCGAGGTCCTGCTGATCGACCCGGTCACCGGAACCGTTCGGAAGAAGAAGCTGGCGGGCAGCCCGCGCGGCAGGCCGGCGCTGGTGGGCGGAGTGCTCTGCTTCGCCGCCTCCAGCGGCCAGGTGAGCGCCCACTCGCCCGAGACGGGTGAGCGGCTGTGGCAGACCTCGACGACCCTTCAGCAGCCCGGCGCACCCGTCGCCGACGGGCAGGGGCAGGCGGTGTTCGCGGCCAGCGCCTCCGGGCGGGTCGCCGCCCTCGACCTCGAGACGGGCGGCCTGCTGTGGGAGTCCCCCGCGCGGGCCGACCAGGTCGTCGGGGCCGGCTATGCCACGGCACAGGTGCTTCCCGACCGGGGCGCCCTGGTGGTGCTCAGCCCCGACGGGACCGTCTTCACGCTGGACCCGGCCCACCCCGACCAGGAGCCGCTGTCGAGGTGATCCGGGCCCACGGCGGCACGGCTACGGCAGCGCCAGCATCCGCTCCAGTGCCAGCTTCGCGAACGCCTCGGTCTCCCTGTCGACCTCGATGCGGTTGACCAGCTTGCCCTCGGCCAGGGACTCCAGGGTCCACACGAGGTGCGGCAGGTCGATGCGGTTCATGGTCGAGCAGAAGCAGACCGTCTTGTCGAGGAACACGATTTCCTTGCCCTCGGGCGCGAAACGGTTCGCCAGTCGCCGGACCAGGTTCAGCTCCGTGCCGATGGCCCACTTCGAGCCGGCCGGAGCCGCCTCCAGCGCCTTGATGATGTACTCCGTCGAGCCGACGTAGTCGGCCGCGGCCACGACCTCGTGCTTGCACTCGGGGTGGACCAGCACGTTCACGCCGGGGATGCGGGCGCGGACGTCCTCCACCGATTCCAGGCTGAAGCGCCCGTGCACCGAGCAGTGGCCGCGCCACAGGATCATCTTCGCGTCGCGCAGCTGCTCCGCGGTCAGCCCGCCGTTCGGCTTGTGGGGGTTGTAGAGGACGCAGTCCTCCAGGGACATCCCCATGTCCCGGACGGCCGTGTTGCGGCCCAGGTGCTGGTCGGGCAGGAACAGCACCTTCTCGCCCTGCTCGAACGCCCACTCCAGGGCCTTCTTGGCGTTGGAGGAGGTGCAGATCGTGCCGCCGTGCTTGCCGGTGAAGGCCTTGATGTCCGCGGAGGAGTTCATGTACGAGACGGGCACGACCTGCTCGGCTATGCCGGCCTCGGTCAGCACGTCCCAGCACTCGGCGACCTGCTCGGCCGTGGCCATGTCGGCCATCGAGCAGCCGGCCGCCAGGTCGGGCAGGACCACCTTCTGGTCGTCGGACGTCAGGATGTCCGCGGACTCGGCCATGAAGTGCACACCGCAGAACACGATGTACTCGGCCTCCGGGCGGGCGGCCGCGTCCCGGGCCAGCTTGAAGGAGTCGCCCGTGACGTCGGCGAACTGGATGACCTCGTCGCGCTGGTAGTGGTGCCCGAGGACGAAGACCTTGTCACCGAGCTTCTCCTTGGCGGCGCGGGCCCGCTCCACCAGGTCCGGGTCGGACGGGGAGGGCAGGTCGCCGGGGCACTCGACGCCCCGCTCACTCTTCGGGTCGGCCTCGCGGCCGAGCAACAGCAGGGCGAGCGGAGTCGGCTGTACGTCGAGCTCCGTGGTCTGGGCGGTGGTCACGACACGCACCCTTTCTACTTTTCGTCGATCTGACGTTATCTATCATAACCCGCTTCACGTCACTTTGACGATGGTCATTGCGTCGATGTGACATGAATCCCGTGCGCCGACGCGTGCGCCGACGCGTGTGCTTGTCCACAGGCGGCGAGGGCCGCTGTTCGCCGCTGCGCGCGTGTGCGAGCATGAAAGAACGGGGGCGAAAGAGAAGTCGCCCGGCCCGCGGAATGAATCCGCGGCCCCGCCGGTTGAAACTGTCGACAAGCAGTCTCCGTACAACCCGGGAGAGATGTAGATGTCCGTATCGGACGAGACCAGCACCGTCACCGACGGCATCATCCTGTCCGACGCCGCCGCGGCGAAGGTCAAGGCCCTGCTCGACCAGGAGGGCCGTGACGACCTGGCCCTGCGTGTCGCCGTCCAGCCCGGCGGCTGCTCCGGCCTGCGCTACCAGCTCTTCTTCGACGAGCGTTCCCTCGACGGTGACGTGGTCAAGGACTTCGACGGCGTCAAGGTCGTCACCGACCGTATGAGCGCCCCGTACCTGGGCGGCGCGTCCATCGACTTCGTGGACACCATCGAGAAGCAGGGCTTCACGATCGACAACCCGAACGCGACGGGCTCCTGCGCCTGCGGCGACTCCTTCAGCTGAGGGTCCCGTGTTCCACGTGGAAGGCGGCGGCCCCCTCCGAGGGGCCGCCGCCTTCCACGTGTCCGGCGCCTACCGGGGCAGCCGTGCTCCCGGCTTCTCCAGGGGGACCGGCGCGCCGTCCGAGCCGACGACCGTCCGGGCGCCCAGCGCCTCGTCGAGCTTCACCGTCCGGTGGAAGAACTTGGCGATCTTGATGCAGATGGCGTCCGGCCACGGCGTCTCGGTCACGGTGACCTTCACCCGGTCCCCGTTCTCCACCGCCGTCGCCTTGTAGTCGGAGCACACCCCGCCCGTGAAGCCGACGACCAGGTCGTCGCCCTCGGCCGTGTAGCCGTCGACCTTCACGTCACGCGTTTCGGTGCCGGAGGCCGGCGCGGACGGCGTGGCGGCCGGCGGCGCGCTCAGGAAGTCCGGCTCGACCGCCGGATACGTCACCGTGTAGTCGTCCCCGGCGCCGGTCCCGCGCACCGAGAACAGCCAGGACGGCACCAGTACCTGCCGGCCGCCCGAGGCGTGCGGCGCGAGCCCGAACACCGCGTCCTCGACCGTGAGTGTCTCCTTCCGCTGCCCACCGCCCGACCCCTCGCAGGGGCTCTCCAGCCGGTCCTTCGCCGGCACGGGCGTGGCACAGCCGCCGATGCCCCTACGGTGACCGGTCCCCGGCGCCGCGTTCATCCGGTCCAGCGTCTCCTGCGCACCCAGCACCGGGTACGTCTCTCCCGCGGCCGGCGCCTTCACCTGGCCGCTGCCGCCGACGATCTCGCCCTGGACGCCGACGGTCACGCCGGTCGTCCAGCCGTAGGTCGGCAGGCCGCCGATCTCGGGGTCGGCGTTCACGATCCGCCGCGCGCCCATGACCTGGCTCGCGTCGATCTTGGCGTCGTCCTGGCCGACCGCCTTCAGCACCGGGGCCGCCGCCTTCCTCGCGGCCGCCTCACCGACGGGGTCCGCCACCGAGTCCGTCGCGTCCGGGGCGCAGACGTCGCTGCCGCTCTTGCAGGCGTCGGTGCCGGAGGCGTACCGGCTGAACGTCCACAGGCCGGGCGCCCCCTTCTCCACCCGGAGCACCGGCCCGGACCCGTCCGTCCCGGAACCGACCCTCCAGGCTCCGCCCTCGGCCACCGGAGTCCCCTCGACCCCCAGCGCACCCGCCAGCCGGGCCACCTCGGCCTGCGTGACCTCGCCCTTCGCCCAGTACACGGAGGCCGAGCCGGGACCGTCCGGCAGGACGCCGTCGGCCCGGTAGGTCACCCCGTACGGGTTGGGCTCACCGGGCGCGATGCCGTTGCCGCTCTCCTCGGCGGACGCCGGGGCGTAGTCGTCCAGCACGAGCGCCGGGGGAGTACCGCCCCCCGAGGGCGCCCCGGCGCCGCCGTCGGCGCCCCCTCCCGCGCCGGCGGCGAGATAGGCCCCGCCCCCGCCGACGATCAGCACGGCGGCGGCGACGGAGGCGACGAGCACGGAGGAACGCCGTCGGCCGCCTTCGGGGGCGCCGTCGCCGGGGAAGCCACCGACGACACCTGCTTCGGAGCCCTCGTCCGCCCCGGTCACGGGCTCCTGAGCCCCGGCCGGTGCGACGGGGCCCGCCGACTCACGCTTCGCGGAGCCGGACGCCGGTTCGGGGGCGTCCGGCGCAGACGGTTCGGAGGCCGCTTCGGGCTCCCGGATCTCGGGCGGTGGTTCGGAGGCGTGGGGCGCGGCCGGGTCGGCGGCCGCTTCGGGTTCCCGTGCCTCGTCCGCCGGGCCGGCCGCGGGAGCCTCCGGGCCGGGAGCGGGCGCCTCCGCACCCGCACCCGCTCCCGGCCCGGCACCGGTCACGCCGGTCTCGCCGGACCCGCCGGGTTCCTCGACCGTGACCCCATCGCCGTGCCGGCCCCCGGCAGCGGCACCCCGGTGCTCCGGCACACGCCGGTCGTGTGGGCCGCGCCCGTCCGACGGCGTACCCGGGTCCTGCGGGCCGCGCCCGTCCTCCGGCCCGCGTGCGGCGTCGTCGTTGTCGGGTCGCTCGGTGTTCACCGCATCGCTCCTTCGGCTGCTCTGCTGTCGTATCCCAGATCCCCTTCACGGGGGACAGCGATGGGACGCAGCGGGGGAGCGCACGGTTCCCCTACGGGCGCCGCGGCCGAAAGAGGGGCCGCGCGAGCTGCCGGGGCCGGCTCGCGCGCCCGTGCTAGTTGCCGTACTCCGGCATCGCCTCCAGCAGGCGCGCCGAGGCCGCCGGGACGGTCACGCCGTGGATCAGGGACAAGGGCACGGGACGGGCCGCGCTCTTCCGCGGGGCGGTCCAGTGCGGAACCATCCGCGCGCAGTCACCCCGGAGCGACGCCAGGTCGCCTTCGAGATCGGCCGGAGCGGGCGAGTGGACCTCGTGGTTTGTCATAGGTCGCACGGTACGCAGGGAGGAGCCCGCGAAGAAAGATCTACTATCGGGTAGTTTCGTCCGCTTCAGTGGTGGCGGCCGACCGGGTAGCGTGAACTGTCAATCCCCCTCCCACAGGAGAGTCCACGCCGTGCGCATCGCAGTCACCGGCTCCATCGCAACCGACCACCTCATGACGTTCCCCGGCCGCTTCGCCGACCAGCTCGTCGCGGACCAGCTCCACACGGTCTCGCTCTCCTTCCTGGTCGACAAGCTGGACGTACGGCGCGGCGGGGTGGGCGCGAACATCGCCTTCGGTATGGGGCAGCTCGGCACGAAGCCCATCCTGGTCGGGGCCGCCGGCTCCGACTTCGACGAGTACCGGGCCTGGCTGGACCGGCACGGCGTCGACACCGCCTCGGTCCGCATCTCCGAGACCCTGCACACCGCCCGTTTCGTGTGCACCACGGACTCCGACCACAACCAGATCGGCTCCTTCTACACGGGCGCGATGAGCGAGGCCCGCCTCATCGAGCTGAAGACCGTCGCCGACCGCGTCGGCGGCCTCGACCTGGTCCTGATCGGCGCCGACGACCCCGAGGCGATGCTGCGCCACACGGAGGAGTGCCGCTCCCGGAACATCCCCTTCGCCGCCGACTTCTCCCAGCAGATCGCCCGCATGGCCGGCGAGGAGATCCGCATCCTGCTGGACGGGGCGACGTACCTCTTCTCCAACGAGTACGAGAAGGGGCTCATCGAGTCCAAGACCGGATGGAGCGACGAGGAGATCCTCGGCAGGGTCGGCCACCGCGTCACCACCCTCGGCGCGCGGGGCGTGCGCATCGAGCGGGCCGGTGAGGACCCGATCGAGGTCGGCTGTCCGCAGGAGGAGCGCAAGGTCGAGCCCACCGGCGTCGGCGACGCCTTCCGCGCCGGGTTCCTCTCCGGCCTGGCCTGGGACGTCTCCCTGGAGCGCGCCGCCCAGGTCGGCTGCATGCTCGCCACCCTGGTGATCGAGACCATCGGCACCCAGGAGTACCGGCTCCTTCGCGCCCATTTCATGGACCGTTTCGCGAAGGCGTACGGCGACGAGGCCGCGGCCGAGGTGCAGAAGCACCTGAGCTGACGCGCGGCAGCCGCTACCTCGGCCGGCTCAGTGGAGCCGGCGGACCAGATGGGCCGAGCCCCGGTCCGCCGGCTCCTCACCGACGTACTCCTGCCCCCGCATCTGACACCACGCGGGGATGTCGAGCCGGGCGGCCTCGTCGTCGGCCAGGACCCGCACCGTGCCGCCGACCGGCACGTCCCCGATGACCTTCGCCAGCTCGATGACGGGGATCGGGCAGAGCTTGCCGAGGGAGTCCACGACCAGCTCGTCCGCCCCGGCGACGGCCGTGGGCGTGGGCGTGGGCGTGGGCGCTCCGAGCTTCTCCCGGACCCCCGCCACCGCGCCCGGCAGCACGGCGAGGAGCCGCTCCACGTCCTCCTCGGCCGTCCCCGGCGGCAGCGACACCCGCACGTTCCCCTCGCTCAGCACCCCCATCGCCTTGAGTACATGACTCGGCGTGAGCGTGCTGCTCGTGCAGGACGAACCGGACGAAACGGAGAAACCTTCCCGGTCCAGCTCATGCAGCAGGGTCTCCCCGTCGACATAGAGACAGGAGAACGTGACGATCCCGGGCAGCCGCCGCTCCGCGTCCCCCACCACCTCCACGTCCGGCACGGACCGCGCCACCCCCGCCCGGATCCGCTCCGTCAGCTCCCGCAGCCGGGCCGCCTCGGCCGCCGCCTCCGCCCGCACCGCCCGCAGCGACGCCACGGCGGCCACGATCGCCGGGATGTTCTCGAACCCGGCCGCGCGCCCCGACTCCCGCTCGTCGGAGGGCCCCTGGGGAGCGAACCGGACGCCCTTGCGCACCACCAGCAGCCCCACCCCCGACGGGCCGCCCCACTTGTGCGCGCTCGCCGCCAGCAGCGACCAGGGCCCCGCGACCGGACCCCACCCCAACGACTGGGCCGCGTCGACGAACAACGGGACCCCCGCCTCCCGGCACGCCTCGGCCACCTCCGCCACCGGCTGCTCCGTCCCCACCTCGTGATTGGCCGACTGGAGGCAGGCCAGCGCGGTGTCGGACCGCAGGGCCCCGGTATAGGACTCGACGGTCACCGCGCCGGACCGCAGTACCGGCACCCGGGTCACCGTCCCGCCCGCCGACTCGAAGACCTCGGCCGAATGGAGCACGGAGGAGTGTTCGACCGCTGACACGATCAGGTGGCGTCCGGTGCGCCGCCGGCCCGCCGACGCCCCCGCGACACCGCTGTGCACGGCCCGCGTCCCGGACGGGGTGAACACCACCTCGTCGGGCCGGCACCCGACCGCCTCCGCCGCGGCCTCGCGGGACGCGTCGAGCAGCATCCGGGCCCTGCGGCCCTCCCGGTAGAGCCGTGCGGGATCGGCCCACCCCTCGTCGAGCGAGGCCAAAAGGGCCTGACGGGCCACGGGGTGGAGAGGGGCGGCGGAGGCGGCGTCGAAGTAGGGCACACGGCAACGGTAGAACGCGGGGGAGCCGGACGGCGGCCGGGGAACCACGCGACCGGCCACAAACCCTCCCGCACGCTCTCAACAAGCCCCATCCCCGAGCGATTAGGCGCCTCCTCCCACCCTTGGGCATGACCCCCGGCGCGTTGCCCACCCCTCCCCGCGCGACCCCAAAACGCGTCCAGTAGGGTTTGGTCCGCATAAACATCCAAACCCCTGCCCGACGCAGGGCGGCGACCTACCAGCGAGAAGGCCGCAGCCGACCGCGCGGGCGAGACTCTCGGGAAGGCGCTACGTGAGTCCCAACGGCTCCGACCGCTCGCCGCGGCGCCCGATGCGGCGGAAGCTGCTGCAGGCACTGACCGCGGGCCTGGTCCTTGCGACCGCAACCGGTTGCACATACGAGGACTTCCCCCGCCTTGGTATGCCCACCCCCACCACCGAAGAGGCTCCGCGGATCCTCTCCCTGTGGCAGGGCTCGTGGGCTGCCGCGCTGGCCACCGGCGTGCTGGTGTGGGGCCTGATCCTGTGGAGTGCTTTCTTCCACCGGCGCAGCCGCACCAAGGTCGAGGTACCTCCGCAGACCCGGTACAACATGCCCATCGAGGCCTTGTACACGGTGGTTCCGATCATCATCGTCTCGGTCCTCTTCTACTTCACGGCCCGCGACGAATCGAAGCTGCTCAGCCTCGACAAGAAGCCCGACGTCACGGTCAACGTGGTCGGCTTCCAGTGGAGCTGGTGCTTCAACTACATCGAAGGCGTCGACGGTTCCACCGGTGACGCGAAGTCCGACAAGGACCTGGCCGCGATCCCGGACCGGTACAAGAAGGACTTCCCGGCCGACGCGGGCGGTGTCCACACCTGCGGCACCCCCGGTGAGCGGAACCCGCAGACCGACAACCCCGGTCCGACCCTCTGGCTCCCCGAGGGGAAGACGGTCCGCTTCGTCCTCACCTCGCGTGACGTCATCCACTCCTTCTGGGTGGTGCCGTTCCTGATGAAGCAGGACGTCATTCCGGGCCACACCAATGCCTTCCAGGTGACCCCCAACAAGCAGGGCACCTTCCTGGGCAAGTGCGCCGAACTCTGCGGCGTCGACCACTCCCGGATGCTGTTCAACGTGAAGGTGGTCTCCCCCGAGCGTTACGAGCAGCACCTCAAGGACCTGGCCAAGAAGGGGCAGACCGGTTACGTTCCGGCCGGCATCGAGCAGACGAGCCCCGAGAAGAACCGGGAGTCGAACATCCTGTGAGCATCCTCAACGAACCCCAGGGTGCCGCCGCAGCAGGGTCCCACTATGAGGACGAGCTGCCGGTCCGGCGCCAGCGCCGCGGCGAAGTCGTCGTCAAGTGGCTGACCACGACGGACCACAAGACGATCGGCACGCTGTACCTCGTGACGTCGTTCGCGTTCTTCTGCATCGGTGGCGTGATGGCGCTCTTCAT
>NZ_JBVIQK010000041.1:0-42445 GCF_055577115.1 Streptomyces sp. NPDC033216
TGGGGTTGCGCCCGTGCAGGTTCAGCGCCCGCACCGAATAGCCGCACGACCTCAGGTGACCGGCGATACAGGCCACCCCCAGGTTCTCCCGGACCTTCTCGTAGAAGAGGCGCATCGCCGGGTCCAGGCGGAGGTACTCCTCGTCGTTGATCAGGACGTTCTGGTTGTTGACACTGGAGAACCCGGTGAGGATCTCCCGTGGTGTCATCAGCACCGCGTCAGCCATCCGTACTCCACTCCATGCGCCCGGCCGCGCCCCCCGTCAGGAGGAACGCGGCGTTGTTGCCGCCGAACCCGAAGTTGTTCACCAGCACGGAACGAATCCCGTCACAGGGCTCCGGATCGCGCAGCACCCGCACATGCCGCGCGTCGAGGGGCTTGCGCAGCCCGGGGGTCCCCGGAAGCACCTGATGACGCAGGGCCCGGACCGCCACCACGACACCGGGGAAGACCGAGGCGTGCAGCAGATGGCCGGCCGCCCCCTTGTACGAACTGACCGGAACGCCCCGCCAGTCGTGCTCGGCGCCGACCTGGTCCAGCGCCAGCAGCTCGGCCTCGTCGCCCTGCCGGGTGCCGGGGGCGTGACCGTGGACGTAGTCGACGGTGGTGAGGCCGGCCATGGCCAACGCGTCGCGCATGCACGCGGCGCCGATGTGCGCGTTGAGCCGGCTGATGCCCTGCCCCGCCACCCGGCAGGAGATCCCGCTGAGCGTCGCCAGGGGCGTCTGCCCGCGGGCCGCCGCGCGCTCGGCGGTCTCCAGCACGATCACCCCGGCGCCCTCCCCGACGGTGACGCCGGAGCGGTCCTCGTCGAACGGGCGGGCGGCGGTCGTACTCGTCGCGCGCAGCACGTCGAGGCAGGCGTAGTCGTAGGCGTTGAGGGACGACACCCCGGTGACGACGGCCGTGTCCGCCAGGCCGCACAGCAGCCATTCGCGTGCCATGGCCAGCCCGAAGGCGCCCGACGCGCAGGCGTGGGCCACCAGCACCGCGTCCGGCGGGGCGACACCCGATCCGTCTCCGTCCCAGTCGGGCTCCACCGCGATCTCGTCGATCCGGGGGGCGTCGCCGACCTGCGGGAGGTGCGGGACCACCCCGGCCGACACCAGCAGGGTCCGGCCCGGCAGCTCGTCGAGTCCTGCCTCCCGCAGCGCCTCCGCGCGCGCCCGGTCCAGCAGCGCACGGCGTGTCGGGAGCCCGGGTGGCGCCTCCACCCGCGTCTGGCACACCGTCCTGCTGCGGAAGCGGGACGCGTCGAACCGGGTCGACTCGGACAGTTCCCGCCGGCCGTCCAGCAGGCCCTGCCAGAACGCGGTCCCCCCGTCACCGAAGGCGGTGACCAGGCCGGTGCCGGAGACGACCACGGACGATCCGCCGGGTCCGCCGGTCTGCGGGGCGCGGGCGCCGTCGGCGGCGGTCACCGGGACGGCCGCGACCCGGTAGCCGTCCTCGTGCGCGGCCCGTACGACCTCGCACACGACCATCGCGTCGTGCAGCCCCGCGGAGACGGCGCCCCACGCCCAGCGCACCGCTTGCAGGGTGGCCGCGCGCGGGCTGATCAGCACATGGCCCGTCCCGTTCCATCCACTGGCCTCCGCCAGCTCCTGGAGCAACTGCGCCGGCTCCGGGGTCATGGCCTCGGACGGCCGCAGCCGGCGGCCCCCCGCCTCCGCCTCCACGCACCGGCCGACGTACTGGGAGGTTGCCGCCACGCAGTAGTCCGTGGCCGCCATGACCACGGGCACACCGTCGCGCAGGGCGGCGGGCAGGCGGTCCAGCGCCGCGGACAGCACGTCGACGAAGGCAGCGGGCAGAGACTCTCGGGCGGCGAGGACGGACAGGTCCTGCCGGGAGCGGAGACCGTCCAGCGACCGCGGCGCCGTACCGCCCACGATCACCGTGCCTGCCTTCGGGTGCGTCATGACACCGCCGTTCCGGGTGCCAGGGCACGGTCCGCGGAACCGAGCCGCGCGGCCAGCTCGTCGAGGGAGAGTCGGCCGGCGAGGAAGGGACCGACGTCCGCGAGGCGCGCGTCGCCGTGCCGGTCGGCGACCCGCCGCCAGAACCTCGGCAGGAGGTCGCCGGTGTCCCGGCGGGCCGTCGGCAGGTGGTACGCGGTCTCGTCGAGCAGTTCGAAGGTGGCGCCCGCGGCGGCGAGCCGCAGTCCCAGTTCGAGGTCCTCGCCGCCCCACAGCTGTCCGTAGTGCTCGTCGAAGCCACCGACCCCTTCGAACACCGTGCGCCGGACGCTGGTACTGGTGCCGATGCAGCTCAGCCAGCGCAGCGGGGCGTACTCGGGTGACCGCGTCACCTGCCGGGCGGTCCTCTCGATGAACGAGCGGCGCGGCCCGAGAAGGGGGACGGCGGAGTCGAGGTCGGCGACGGTGGCGGGCTCGATCGTGCGGCCGCGGGCACCCGTCAGTGCCGTGTCCAGGGGCTGGGGTTCAGGCGTCAGCGCGAACGCGGACAGGTCGGTGACGGCGCCGTGCACCACCCTGGCACCGGCCCTGCGGTGGGCCGCGAGATGCGCCTCCAGGAGCCCCGGTGTGGCCATGGTGTCGTCGTCGAGGAAGAGCAGGAGCTCCCCGCGCGCCAGCCGGGCCCCGGTGTTGCGGGCGCAGGCCACCCCGCGCCCGCCCGTGGTGGTCGGCCGGACCGGCAGGCCCGCGGGAAGGGCGGACAGCACCTGTTCCACCGCACCGCGCTCCGGTGCGTCGTCGACGAGGACGACCTCGAACCGCTCACGGTCCAGGGTCTGGTGTCCCAGGGCCGTCAGGGTGAGCAGGAGTCGGGTGGTCCGGTCACGGGTCGGAACGACCACGCTGACCGCCACCTCCCCGGGCGCTCCACCCGGCCGCGCGGCCGCCGGTGTCATGGCCGTCACGTCAGGGAGCGGCTCTCGCCGGCCCTCTGCTGGAGGATGTAGGTGGCGAGGCCCTCGATGGAGAAGAGCGTCTCCTCCGTCAGGTCCTCGTCCTCGAAGACGACATCGAACTTCTCCTCGAGGATCAGCAGGTACTCCAGGGCGTCGAGGGAACTGAACCCGTACTGGTCCACGAGGCTGGCGTCGCCCTCCTGGGGTGCCACCCGGTGCTCGCCCTTGGTCATGCCCGCTGCGATCTCGTGGAGTTCCCGAATTAGCCCGGCGCGGTCCATCGTCTCTTGTCTCCCGTGGTGAAGGATCTCGGTCAAACCTTGGTGAACTGTTCGTCGAGCTGCTGCTCGGTCAGCCCGCGGAAGCGGTCCATGCGGAAGTAGTGCTGGAGGTCACCGCCGAATTCGGTCCGGTAGTAGAAGTCCGCGGTGTGGCGCTCCGGCTCCGTGCTCACCGTCTCTCCGCGTCGCAGCGCGGCGATCAGCCGGGGCACGGGATGGGTGAATTCCGTGTCGCTGCGCAGATACCAGCTTTCGCCGTACTTGTTGACGACCGGGAGGTCCTCCTCGGGACCCGATCCGTCGGGCAGCTGGCGGACCGGTTGGCACAGCAGGTCGTAGCGGAACACCTCGTCGAGGACCGGCAGCAGGTGCTCGGGCAGTGAGGGACGCATGGCCTCCTCCCACCACTGCCGCAGCAGCCGCTTGGTGAGCAGTCGCCAGACGTTGGGGTCGACGAGTTCACTGGCGGAGCTCGTCGGCCTGGCCACCGCGTGCAGTTCCCTGGCCTCGGGGTCTTCGCTCTCCTCGATCCAGTCGGAGAAGCTGAGGAGCACCTGTGACTGGGGGACGTCGGCGAGCGCGCGCAGGGCGACCCAGATGTTGTGCAGGAACAGACTCCGCGCCAGGACCCGGTTCCAGCAGATGAAGCGGAGCATGCGCTCGTTGTCGGCGAGTGTCATCGTTTTGTGGGAGAGCACGTAGTCGAAGTCGTCCTGCTCGCCGCGCACGGTCACCAGTCCGTGCTGTTCGCGCTTGTCGTGGTACTCGGTGTTCGGCAGCAGCATCAGCGGGTGGACCGCGATGAACGGCGTGTGCCGTGCCGCCCGGTCATAACCTTCCAGGAACGAGGTGACCGTCTCGCCCGGCGCCCCCCAGATCAGCTCCAGATACGGCGTGATGCCGTGGTCGGTCAGCCAGGCGACGAGGCTTTCCCAGTCGTTCAGCTTCATGTTCCGCCGGCGCATGAGATCCAGCACGGAGTCATCCATCGTCTGCAGGGCGAGGATGAAGGCGCTGTGCATCCCGGACTGCTTCATCTTCTCCATGATGCGGTAGAAACCGGGAGACTTGTTCTTGGCCCAGGAGGTTTCGAGTCTCTTAGGGAACCCGTATTTGCGGCGCACCCGGAGCAGATCGTCTAGGAATTCCTCGTCCTGTCGCAGGAGTCCGAAATTGGAGTCGGCGAGCATCAGGATTTCCGCGCCGTGCCGTCCCAGCAGTTCAAGTTCCTCACGCAGCCGCTCCCGCGAGAATGCCCGCATCTTCTGCCCGGTGGCGCCTCCCCAATAACAGAAGGCGCACTTGTACGGACATCCGCGGTTCGTCTCCATCAACGCGTAGTCGTAGCGGAAACGACCCTTTTCGTCGACCAGCGGTACCGCTCCGGTCAGAATGGGGGACGGCAGGATCTCGAGGTCCTGAATGCGCTCGCGTTCGGGGGTGGTGACCAGGTTCCCGTCGGCCTCGCGGAAAGAGATGCCGCTGATCTCGTGGAGTTCCCCGCGGTGGGCTCCGTCGAGGTAGCCGTTCAGCAGATCCCGGAAGATCAGCTCCCCCTCACCGTTCACCACCACGTCGACCTGGGGGAACATACGGAAGACCCGCTCGGCCTGGTGGGCGACGTGGTTGCCGCCGAAGACGACCCAGCCCTGCGGGTTCATCTGCTTGTACGTCTCCGCGAGGGTGCCGAAGGCGCGGAAGTTCCAGCCGAGGACGGAGAAGCAGAGGATGTCGGGACAGCCGTCCCGTATCAGGTCCCGGGCCATCGCGTTCAGACCGGCGTCGCCCGGGTAGTTCCTGATGGAGATGTCCATGCGGCGTCGAATGCGGTCGTCCGCCTCGGCGTAGGCCTTGAGGTAGCCGATCGCCAGCGGCATGGAGGCCGCGGAATTCCCCCAGACTCCTTGCTGAACAAGCAGTACGCGAGTCTCCATTCCCTGCCTCGTCCTCTAATCGCCCGACAGGCCAAATCGCACTTCGAGGCTACAGCAGAAGATTCCCGGCGCAATGGCGCCTCCGGAACCGGGCCGTCGGCGTGGCCTATTCCCTGCGTTTCGCACGTGTTCGGCCATGCCGACGGCTCGATGACGACGACCGTCCGGGCCCGGGACGGTCGCTCGCAGCGCCTCCGGGGACAGGGCTGCTGACATGGGAACTTCGTTGTGCCCGCGCCGTCGCGGCCCTGGCCGCCGCCGCGGTCCGGGGCGAGTCCCCGGAAGTGACCTGCGAAGCGAAATGAATGACCGGAAAGCTATCGTCCCGGTGGTTCCCGAAGAAGATGGTGACCATCCGGGCAAGGTATTTTCGGCCACCCGTCCCCCCATTTTCTGCCTCTTTGGATCGGGCTCTGGGCGCGCGTGAAGGCGATCTGTATGCTCCGTCCATATGGCGTCTGTCATTCGTCACCGCGGGCTCGGAGTTACATGACGAAGATTCCTGACACTTGGTGCCCGACGGCCCTGCCGCACGTGGAAACAGCCGACGGGGAGCTCCGTTTCATGGGGCGTCAGGTCGAAGGGCACGGCCACCTGTCGGACCGTGACGCCGCCCTGCTGTCCCACTGCGACGGCAGCCGGCCCCTCGACCGGTTCCCCGCGGCGGACCGCGAGACCATCGGCCTGTGGCGCCGGCACGGGCTGCTGCTCATGGCACCCCCGCTCACGCCCGGCCCCCCGGCCACCGAACCCGCGGTGGTCGTGTCCCCGCATCCGGACGACGCCGCGCTGGCCCTCGGCGGGACGGTGGCCCGGCAGGGAGCCCGGTTCCTCGACGTCTTCAGCGTCGAGACCTGGACCAAGGACCCGTACTACGCCGAACGCCCGGCGCTGACCCAGCGCCTGCTGCTGGACGAGGAGGGCGTCGCCGCCCGTGTGCTGCGCGCCCAGGTGGAGCTGCTGGGATTCGTCGACGCCGCCGACCGCGACCTCAGACGGGACCGGTTCTTCACCGATCCGGCCTGGTCCGACGGGTTCGCACGGGAGGAACCGCAGCTCTTCGACGCCCTCACCGAACGGCTCGCCCCCCTGCTGGACGGCGCCGGCCTGATCTACGCGCCCCTCGGCGTCGGAGGCCACGTCGACCACGTCGCCTGCCGGGAGGCGGTGCTGGAACTGGCCCGGACCGGTCGGCTCGGCACGGCGCGGGTCGCCTTCTACGAGGACCAGCCCTACTCCCTGTTCTCCTCCGCGGAGGAGACCGCGAAGAACATCGGCGCGCGCCTGGCCGAGCAGGGACTCGGCGCACTGCGCCCGGAGCTGCTGCCTGTGGACGACGAGGCGGCGCTCACCAAGTGCGAGGCGCTGGGCGCCTATCGCATCCAGGTACGCAAGGGCATCATCCAGCGCATCCGCCGGCACGGCGTGCGCCTGGCGGAAGGCTCCGGGTTCCCGGCCGCCGAGCGGATCTGGCTGATGCGCCTCTGACCCTCTCCCCACCCGACAAGCGACCGCGGCCCCGCCGCTCTGTGAAGGGTTTCCCATGTACGCACTGGCTCAGTCCCTGACACCGGCGGACCTCGAGGTCCTCGCGGAGGCATGCGCCGAGGTGGGTCTCGCCCTGCATGTCACGGACCCCGCGACGGGCCACGCCCCACCGCCCGGCGCGTTGCTGGTCTCCTTCCACCGGGTCGCCGCCGCCCGGCCGGACGACCTGTCGGTGGCGGACCTCAAACGCCGGGGCGGTTACGCCGTCGCCGTGCTGGACGGCGTTTCCGCCGCCGAGGTCCTGGCGGCGGTCACCGCCGGCTACAGCTTCACGCTGGCCAGCCCCCTACGGCGGTCCCGGCTCGTGGAGACCCTCAGCTACCTCAAGACGGTCACCCCGTCAGAGAACACCCAGGTGCTCACTCTCGCGAACGGCTCGCTGAGCTCCGCCGCGAAGTCGTCGCCCGTGACCGACGCCGAGGCGGGGCTGCTGCGCCTGCTGTCCGACCGGCCGGGCCAGATCGTCTCCCGCGAGGAACTCACCGAGGCCACGGGCGGGGAGGACGTGAACAAGGTGACGTCGGTCCTGAAGCAGAAGTTCCTGGACATCGACTCCGGTGCGAAGCTCCTGAAGATCCCTCACCTGGGCTTCCGCCTGGTCGGCACGGTCCGCGAGGGGGCCAACTGATGCGCGCCGTGGTGATCACCGGTGCCCCGGGCGTGGGCAAGACCCGGCTGGGTCACCAGTTGGTGACACGGTACGGCGTCCCGGCCGCCGCGATGGACTGCGATCCCATCGTCCATCCGTGGAACGGCGGCGAGGAGGTGTACGACCTGATGGCCTCGACCGTGCGTGCGGCCCTGCCCGTCTACCGGGAGTGGGGGGCTCGCGTCGTGATCGTCACCGGCGTGGTCCTCGCGGGCCGTGCCTACGAGCGTTTCCAGAAGGTGTTCGAGGAAGTCGGCGCGGAGGCGGTCTACTACGGCCTGCGGGCGGACGCCGAGGCGCTGGCCACCCGGATCGAGAGCGACGCGGGCGGCCGGCTGTTCGTGGAGGGCAGGCTGGCCGAGCGTCACCTAGACGCGGAGGTGCCCGACGTGCCCGGCGTCCGGCTGGTGGACACCACGCACCTGACGCTGATGGAGGCGGCCGACGCGGTCGCGGCTCTGGAACGCGCCGAGCTCGGGCCGCGGTGGCTCGGGGCGGCCGGCGCTCCGACGGTCACCGGATGACCCGGGGGTGGAGCCGTGGGCCGGCTCCACCCCCGGGTGCCGGGTCACTGGAAGCGGCCCACCGCCAGGCCCTCGCCGTCGAGTCGCACCGAGAGGACGAATCCGTAGTAGTGGGTGGCACCGATCCGAGTGACGTACTCCCGGACCTCGTCGCCGAGCGGGCCGGTGAGCTGCTGCTCCTCGTCGCGGGGCGCGAAGGCCGGCCAGCGCGGGGGCGTGGAGGGCCGCAGCAGCAGCCGCCCGGAGACCCCCAGGCGTCGCACTTCGGCCTCCAGCTCCGGGACGAAGAACGGCCCGCGCTCGTCCCCGTAGGCCGCGGCCTGCAGCAGCGCCTCACCTTCCTGGGTGAGGAGCCCGGGGACCTGGCGCAGGAGTTCCCAGAAGAACTCCAGGCCGTCCAGCCCCGCCTCGCCGGCCAGCCAGCCGAGCGAGCCGCGGCGCAGCGGGAGACAGGGCGGGTTCGAGACGACCAGGTCGAACCGGGAGTCCAGCGAGAGGGACATGATGTCCCCCTCGACGGCGGTCAGCCGGTCCGCCAGCCCGTTGATGTGGGCGTTGACCGTCGCGGCCGCCGTGCACTCCGGGTTGACGTCGACCGACAGCACCTCGGCACCGTTGCGGGCCGCCGACAGTCCGAGGATGCCGGTGCCGCATCCCAGGTCCAGGGCCGACCGGGCACCGCGGCGCGCCGCCACCAGCCGGGAGAGCGTCATCGAGTCGGTGCCGACCCAGGGCGCGTACGAGCCCGTGTCCCGTCCCGCCGCCCGCCAGGCGGCCAGCAGCGACATGCCGTCCCCGCGGACCAGGCAGTAGTCGGCCGACACCTTCCCGGACTCCTCGGAGAGCACCCGGGCGCGGAGCAGGAGGTCGAGCAGGGGTCCGGGGACCTCCGAGCGGACGTCGGACTCCGCCACCCGCTCCCCGAAGACGAACAGGGAGGACAGGACGGACTCGGCGGCCAGGGTGGTGGAGATCGCCGCCAGGGTCTCGGGGTTCCGCCACGGCGCCAGCTCACCGAGCCAGTCCCCGGCGAGCGTGAGCAGATCGTGCTGCGGGAGCGTGAGAAGCCTCTGCAGCCCGGCACCCGCGAAATCGTCGCCGGACATCCCATCCACGGAAATCATTTCGTCTCCTCGAGGCCTCGGTATGCTCTGGTCTTCTGGCATTCCGTCGCCCACGGGATCAGCTGGGTGACGGTTCCCCGGCCGGCTCGGAGACCGGCGTGAACGCCGATTTCAACTCCCGTAGCCGTTCCAGAGCGCGGGGTCCGGCGTACGGGGCGCAGCGCGCGATTTCCTGCTCGGAGATGCCGCCGAACAGATAGAGGTTGACCACGTCGATCGGTCCGGTGCAGCTCTTGCAGTACGGAAAGCGCGGCCGGGGCTGCATGAACATATCGTAGTGCTGGTGTTTCCCGAACTGTTCGTGGATGAGTTCGGGATTCTCCTTTATGTTGCCCATGGGTTTGAGCCAGGCGTACGGGCAGCAGGAGACGTCTCCCTGTCCGAAGAGTTGCACCATGGTGGCCGTCGCGTAACACCGCAGGGTACGGACGCCGGTGCGCAGTTGATTCCCGATGTGTTCCACGAAGGCCCGCGGGGGAAGCACCGCGGACAGTTCGTCGTAACGCTCGAGGAGTGGCGCGAAATGGTCGCCGAGGGGTGGTGCGTGGGTGGTCCTGGTCTCGCCGCGCACCGGGAAGAAGTAGAGCATCACGCCGCGCCCGTACCGCTCGAGCAGGAATTCGGCGAAGTCCGCCTGGCCGGTGGCGTTGAGGTCGCTGATCACCGACTGGATCTCGATGGGGATGCCCAGCTCCACCGCGTGGTCCAGGTGCCGCATGATGACGTCGAAGAGCCGGTGCTGCTTCGGCGGCAGCCGGTGGCCGTTCATCTCCAGCGTGTGGCCGTCGAGGGAGAGGCACAGCTGGACGTTACCCAGCGCGGCGAGCGCCTCCAGCCGGTGCGGCGTCAGGAAGGCGCCGTTGGTGATGACCTGCACGACCTCGTACTTCTCGCTGCACTCCGCGACGAACTCGGTGGAGCCTTTCAGCCAGAAGAACTCACCGCCACTCAGGCGCATGATGGGGCTGTCCACCTGACGGTGATAGGCGTCGAGGATCTCGTGCCAGTCCGCTCGCCGGTCGGTGGTCAGGCGCAGTCGGGCGTCCGGGACCTCCATGAGGAGGTTGAAGTCCTCGGTGAGGCAGTAGGAGCACCGCATCTGGCACAGTTGCTCCTCGATGACCATGTCGTTCATCAGGAGTTTGAGACGGTTCTGCCCATCGCGATGCGCGAACATCGCATCACGATAATGACTTTTCAGGGCCATGCCTTATCACCGCACCCAGGTCGTATTCGCGCATGACTCTTCCGTTGAGCGACGATCGTAACTTCACCTGGAAGACCGGGTCAATGAGGACTACCGGGGGCGCTGGCGGTCGGCTGGAACTCGACTTGATCCGGCCTGAGGATGGCTCATATTCGCCTGCTGACTGACCCGTTGTGACCGGGTAGCGTTACGCCCCACGTACTCGCCAAATCCGCAGACCTGCAACGGGAGTAAGGACGGCAGTATGCTCGCTCTGGGGCTCGGCGGTTCCAACCACGACTTCTCGGCCTGTCTCGTCGAGAACGGTGAGATCGCCGTCGGTATTGAAGAAGAGCGGCTGACCCGCCGCAAATACGCGGTCAATGTGAATTCTCTGGCGAACCAGTGCTGGCGGTACTGCCTGACGACGCACGGGGTCCGTCTCGCCGAGGTGGACGCGATCGTCGCGGACGACACCCTGCTGCCCAGCTGTTATTTCCCGTTCCGCAGCCGGACGACGCTCATCCGCCATCACATGGCGCACGCGGCCAGCGCCTTCCTTCCCTCGCCCTTCCCCGAGGCCGCGGTCCTCGTGGTCGACGGCGCCGGCAGCCTGTTCGAGGGCCAGGGCGTCGAGACCATGACCATGTCGGTCGGCAATGGCACGGAGATCACCGAGATCTCCAAGGTGTACGGGACCAACTGGAGCACCGACGGCCTGCGGGAGACCCGGGTCTACCAGGCCGGCGACAGCGACCACTCGCTGGGCTTCATGTACAAGGCGGTCAGCAGGGCCATCGGCTTCACCCTCTACGAGGAGGGCCCCTGGTACCTGACCGAGGACGGCAAGACCATGGGGCTGGCACCGTACGGGACCGACCGCTACCGGGCGGAGTTCCGGCGCCACCTCGACCTGCTGCCGGAGGGCCGGTTCGAGCTGCACCTGAAGGACGGCGGACTGCTGCACTTCGTCGAGCACGCCCTGGACGGACTTGAGGGGGACGAGCGCTTCGCGCGCGGCGCCGACCTCGCCTGGGCCGCCCAGGACCTGCTGGAGACCGCCGTCCTGCACGCCGCCGGCTGGCTGCACCGGGAGACCGGCCTCACCCGCCTGTGTCTGGCCGGCGGTGTCGTCCTCAACTCGGTCGCCAACGGCAAGATCCTGCGGAACACGCCGTTCACCGACGTCTTCGCCCAGCCCGCCGCGGGCGACAACGGCTGCGCGGTCGGCTGCGCCTACTACGGCTACCACGTCCTCGGCGAGCAGCCGCGGCCGCGCGGTCCGAAGGCCCCCCGCACGGCCCCCCGTCCGCAGCGCCACACCTACCTCGGCCGCCGGTACGGCACCGAGGAGATCCAGCGCGCGCTCGACGCCTCGGGCCTGCCCTACCGGCGTGTGGAGCGGCCGGCCCGGCTGGCCGCCGGCCTGCTGCCGCAGGGCGCGCTCATCGGCTGGTTCACCGGAGGCTCGGAGTTCGGACCGCGTGCCCTCGGTCACCGCAGCATCCTCGCCGACCCCCGCCGCGCGGAGATGAAGGACATCCTCAACAGCAAGGTCAAGCACCGCGAGGCGTTCCGTCCGTTCGCCCCCGCAGTCCTGGCCGACCGGGCCTCCGAGTACTTCGAGCTCGACATCGAGTCGCCGTACATGTTGATCGTCGCGCCGGTGCGGGACGACAAGCGCCGGGAGGTGCCGGCCATCACCCACGTGGACGGAACGGCCCGGGTCCAGACGCTGACGCCGGAGGCGAACGGCGCCTTCTACGAACTGGTGGAACGGTTCGGCGAGCTCACCTCCGTGCCCGTGGTGCTCAACACCTCCTTCAACGACCGCGGTGAGCCGATCGTGGAGACCCCCGAGCAGGCGCTGGCCTTCTTCGGGCCGAGCCAGCTCGACTATCTCTTCCTGGAGGACTTCGTGGTGGCGCACAGCGCGACGGACCTCGACACGGTGACGGAGGCAGGCGCGTGACGGGCGACCCGGGGATGCGGTACGAGACCTGGCGGGCCCTCGCCCTGTGGGGTGCGGAAGAGGAGGCCGCCGCCCTGGAGGTGATCCGGTCACGGTCGCTGTTCCGTTACTACGGGCCGGATCTGCGCCACCGGACCGACCTGTTCGAGGCCGCGTTCTCCGAGGTCGCGGGGGTTCCGCACACCGTCGCCGTGTCGTCGGGCACCGCCGCGCTCACCGCCGCGATGATCGGCCTCGGGATCCCGGCCGGGGCCGAAGTGATCGTGCCCGCCGTGACCTTCGTCGGCAGCGTCGGCGCCGTCGTCGCCGCCCGCGGCATCCCCGTCTTCGCCGAGGTCGACGACTCGCTGACCCTGGACCCCGCGCTGCTGGAGGAGCGGATCACCGAGCGGACCTGGGGTGTCATGCCGGTGCACCTCAACAACGTCGCCGCCGACATGGAGCCGATCCTGGAGGTCGCGCGGCGGCACGGACTGCGGGTGATCGAGGACGCGGCCCAGGCCGCCGGCGTCCGTTACGGGGGACGGCCCGTCGGCAGCCTCGGCGACGCGGGCGCGTTCAGCTTCCAGCTCGACAAGAACATCACCGCCGGTGAGGGCGGCGCGGTCACCACGACCGATGCCGACGTGTACGACCGGGTGGCCCGGTACCAGGACCAGGGCGGCCAGTTCACCACCTCCAAGGGCGCGACGCGCGGAACCGGCGACAGCCCGCCTTTCGTCGGCGTCAACCTGCGCATGACCGAGCTGACCGCGGCCGTCCTGTCCGCGCAGCTCCCCCGGCTGGTCCCCATGTGCCGGCGTCTGCGGGACGTGGCACGCCATGTGCGCGGCGAGATCGCTGATCTGCCGGTCCGCTGGCGGAGGCTGCCGGACGAGGAGGGATCGGGCGGCGATCTCACGCTGTTCCTCGACTCCCGTCTCCAGGCGCGCGCCTTCGTCGCCGACCTGAACGCCGCCGGCGTCCCGGCACACACCATGTACCAGGGGCAGCCGGTCACGGCCAACCGCGCCGTACGGGAAGGGCGGACACCCTGGGGCGTGGAGTGGGAGCGCCCCCCGCGCTACCGGACCAGCGAGGGACTCCTCGGCCGCTCCGTCACCATCGGTCTGGGTGCCGCCATGACCGACGAGGACGTCGACGCCGTCGTCGCCGCCTTCCGCAAGAGCTACCAGGACGTCACCGGGACCGGCTGAACGATCCCTGGGCGACCGAACCGTCCGACCGATGTGACCGAACGACCGTCACCGACACAAGCGGAGCGACGCGCCGACATGTCCCTGTACGACATACCCGTCCGCACACTCGCCGGGGAGCCCGGTGACCTGAGCCCCTACCGGGGCAAGGTCCTTCTCGTGGTGAACGTGGCCTCGCAGTGCGGCCGCACACCGCAGTACGCGGCGCTCGAGGAGCTGCACCGGCGCTACGGACCCCGCGGGTTCGCCGTCCTGGGCTTCCCCTGCAACCAGTTCGGGCAGCAGGAACCGGGCAGCCCCGAGGAGATCCAGGAGTTCTGCTCCACCACGTACGACGTCACCTTCCCCCTCTTCGAGAAGGTGGACGTGAACGGCGGGCGACGGCACCCGATCTACGAGATCCTCACCGCCGCCCACGATGAACGCGGGGTGGCCGGGGACGTCGAGTGGAACTTCGAGAAGTTCCTCGTCTCGCCCGACGGTGCCGTGGCCCATCGCATCGGGTCACGCGTCAAGCCGGACGCCCCCGACGTCATCGCCCGGATCGAAGCACTGCTGCCGTCCTGATCACCGCCCCGCGCCGGGCCGCGCCACGGAGAGTACGGGGTCCTCCGTCGTCCACCGGGCCCTGCGTACAGTGTGGCGCCGGGCATCATGGCTTCTCCCCTTCGCGCTGGGCCTGCGCCGGCAACGCCGCCATGACGGAGCTCGTTTGGTCCTCGGCCTGTTCAACGAGCGTGTGCAGCACGTCGTCGGCGGCGGGTCGAGGACCTGTCGCTGGAGGCGTTCCACCAGATCGGGGCCGGTGAGGTCCACTCGCGTCGGCCGGCGCGGGGCGATGATCGGCTTGATCGGACACCAGATCCACCCCGGGGCACGCTTCTGGGCGAACCTCAACTGGTTGCCCGACAGACGCGCGAGGTGCTCGACGAGCACCAGGGGTTCCGTGCCTTCCCGGTGACCCGGTTGCCGAACTCGTGCAGGCCCTCATCGTGCCGCTCGTGAGCGCGGACCAGGTAGGCGCAGTTCTCGTGTCGCTACGGCAGACGGACATGACGCGGGGGAGTGACACCTGATCAGGTGCTGCCGAAATAAATACGCACACCTCATTCGCGGAAGCGCGGCCGTTGTCCCTGGTGGATGGTCCGCCGTCGCAGTGAACAGGCGGTGCACCGCAGGGGACTTCCCCGCCGCTGACCAGGCCGACCATGCGCAGATGACACCTGGCCGTGGCTGTACGAGAACCGGGCCGATTCCGCACGCGGAGCACCGGCCCGCCTGACCGCGTCCCCATGGCTGTTTCGGACTCGGCGTGACCGCGTAGACGCCCCGACGCCGGAGCCGTCGGCCGGGGGGGCCGGGCTCCGGCGTCGGGGTTCGGGCCGGTGGGTCAGTGTTGGAGGAGGGCGATGCGGATCGCTCGCTCCACCCGGACCGCGGTGTTGGCGTGTCCCGCGGCATTGGGGTGGATCATCGTGGCGTGCTTGCCGATGGGACCGCAGTCCACCGACGTACCGGGGAACGTGGTGGGCCAGTAGGCCGCGGCGTCGCCGCAGATTCCTTCCATCCACTTGGTGCCCGCGGGCTGACAGGCGTCGTGGCCCTCGCTGGAGGAGTAGACGTTGACGTAGCGGTCGCCGAAGAACGACGAGGCCCGCTTGATCGTTTTGTTCAGCGGCTTGAGGACGTCGTCACGCAGCCAGTCGATGTCGGCGTGGGTGGTCGTGCCGAATTCGGTGAGGGACCCGAGGTCGCAGTCACTGGCCTCGGCCGGCATGATGGCCGGGTAGCCGACGTTGATCACTTTGGCGTTGGGCGCGGCCTGGTGTACCTCGGCCAGCATCTCGATGTACTCGGCCTGGACCCGGGCGAGCCTCTCTCGGATGCTCTCCACCCCCTCGGGGGGGTCGGTGAAGTACTCGCGGCAGGACTTGCCGATAGAGCCCTGCTCGAGGCACTTGGGGAAGATGTCGCCGAAGGGCAGGCTGTTGCCGCCGATGGCGATGGTCACGACGTCGGTCTCGTCGTCGAGCCCGGCCCGCTTGATCTGCGTGTCCACCGCGGGCCAGCCGTCGGCAGGGGTCTGGACCGGGCTGATCGGCGTCTGCTTGACCTTGGCGATGTTCGCGATGACGGCGCTGCTGCACGCGACGTTGGTCAGGCGGACGGACTTGCCCGGCGGGAACTCGGCGAGTTCCCGTTCGACCACGCTGGGGTAGGAGCCGCTGGTCCGGGCGCAGCCGTCCTGCGACGGATCCCCCAGCGGGGGAACCGGGTCGCCGACGAAGACGCCGGCGGTGAACGAGTCGCCGAGCGCGGCCCACTCGTACTGGTCGGTCGCCTCGGCGGAGCCGGAGGGTAAGAGCGTGGCCGCGGCGAGCGCGAGCCCCACAGCCAGGACTCGCGTGCGCGGGCGGGTGACAGGGTGTCGCATGGATCCTCCAGGATCAGCCGAAGACGTCCGGACGGCCGGAGCACGACGCCCGGAGCGGAACGCACCTCACTAAAATCATCCGCGCCGTCGTCCCGCCCTGTCCGGTGAATCGGTCCGCCATCATCCAATCGGACTAAGTGTCCGGATCTTTCACGCTGGCTCGGGCACAGCCTGCTAGTCTCGCGCGCGCGAGAAGAAGAAGACGTGAGCGACGGCGACGCGGAACGGCATCCGCAGCGCCGAGCCGCCGTCGACCGGCCCGGACGGTCCGACGGCTGACGCCCACCAAGCTGTCGTCCCGGACGAACAGGACCCGCACCGTCGGCACCACGCCACCGGCGGGCTCACCCTCCCTCCACCACGCCGGTCGTGGGAATGCCGCAGGCACTCAGCGTGTAGAGGGCGGGAAGGAGCAGCAGCGCGTACCGGCGCCGTGCCCACGCCCTCCTACGGCGAAGCATCACCACCCGACCCCTCGGAACGATGTGTTGCCGATGCTGCCCCTTGCGGTGCAGCTGGTGCGCGGGTAGGTGCCCAGACCGGCCGGCGTCTTGGACGGGTTGTGCTAGACGATCTCCAGGACCGCGGTCTTGGGGTCGAACTTCTTCCATACGAGGCGAGTCTCCCCGCCGAGGCTGGGAACTTGGCGTCGCTACGTTCCCGGCGACCACTGCGGTGACTACTGCCCGTCAGGCGCTGCTTGACCTTGCCACTGGCGGCAGGGTTGAACGCTGACCGGCATGAACAGCACCGCACTGCAGACCAGCAGGATCGTCGCCATCACCGGAGCCGGCACCGGGATCGGCCGGGCCACCGCCCGCGCCTTCGCCGCCGAGGGCGCCCACGTGATCGCGATCGGGCGGCGAGTCGAGCCGCTCAAGGAGACCGCTGCCGAGAACGGCCGGATCACCTCACTGAGCGCCGACATCACGGCCGAAGGCGAGCCCGATCGGATTCTCCAGGTCGTGCTGGAGACACACGGCCGGCTGGACGTGCTGGTCAACAACGCCGGCATCGTGCGCAGCGGCACCCTTGGCACGCTGACGCCCGAGATGATCGAGACTCAGCTCGCCACCAACCTCGTCGCCCCCACACTGCTGGCTCAGGCCGCCCTGCCGCTCCTGGAGGCGTCGGGCGGGGTGATCGTCAATGTCACTACGTCGGTGGGGCAGCGGGCCTGGCCGGGCAGCTCCGTCTATGCGGCGACCAAGACCGCTCTGGAGCTGCTGACCCGCAGTTGGGCGGTCGAGCTGGCACCCCGCGGGATCCGGGTGGTGGCAGTCGCTCCCGGCGCGATCGACACTCCGATCGGCGAGCACCAGGGCCTGACACCGGAGCGGATGGCCGCCGTGCGGAAGTGGCAGCTGGCGCACACCCCGCTGGCCCGGATCGGTCGGCCCGAGGAGGTGGCCTGGGCGATCACCCAGCTTGCCGCCCCGAATGCATCGTTCGTCACCGGAGTGGTACTCCCGGTCGACGGCGGAGCGGTCGTGGCGTGATAGGAGTGGCCCGGGAGGTGGGACGGGTGCGGATCGGTGAGCTGGCCAGGGCAACTGGGACGACCGCTCGTGCGCTGCGGCACTACGAGCAGGCCGGACTGATCTGTTCCGAACGGTCCTCCAACGGCTACCGCGTCTACGACGAGCGGACGGAGGTGCGAGTCCGCAACATCCGCCACCTGCTGGCTGCTGGGCTCACCCTGGACGACGTGCGGGTGTTCCTGCCGTGCCTGGATGGCGATGTGGCTGCGGCACCGCCCTCCGACAAGGGCCTGCGGGTCGCGCTGGAACGGTTGGCGGTGCTCGACCAACGGATCGCCGCCCAGACCAAGGCCCGCGACCGGCTGGAAGCGGCGTTGCGACAGGCAACCAGTGGCCGAATCCGCCCAGTAGTCGGATCGTCCGCCTCGGCGCAAAACAGCGGCTAGTACTGCAACGGTGTTTGTTCTGAGTGTTGGGCAGTTGTCGTGGGCGGTGTCCGCGTCGTGTTGCGGGGTCGTTGCCCGCTTGGCCCAGCCGCCCGCCGGCCTCACTGCTGACCTGGCCCGGCCGGTGGGGGGTCAGTAACCGGCGCCAGCCTTGACCGCTTTCGTGGCGAAGTAGCCGGAGAGCCAGTCGGCGGTGGCCTCCGAGTGGTGCGGCGCCTCGGCGAAGCCGGTGATGGCGAAGCCCGCCGCGATCTGCCCACCGAGCTGCTCGGTGAGCGTGTGGCTGTACTCCACCGGCGCGTCGAGGCCCCACAGCCGTTCCCGCTCGGCGGGCTCCAGGTGGGTGAGGTCGCTGTAGGGCAGGCGGTGGCGCACCACCAGCTCGCCGCGCGCCTCCAAGGACTCGGCGTCGAAGAGGTAGACGTCCGGGTTGAGGAAGCCGGACAGCAGCGTCCCGCCGGGGCGCAGCACGCGGTGGCACTCGCGCCAGACCGGCGCCAGCTCCGGGATGAACAGGTTGGAGACCGGGTGGACTACAAGGTCGAACGAGGCGTCCGGGAACGGGCTCAGGTCGCGCGCGTCGCCGAGCACGGTGCGTAGGTCGAGCCCCTCCCGCGCCGCGACCATCTCGTCCTGCGCCAGCTGGCGGGGCGAGTTATCGAAGACGGTCACCCGCGCGCCCGCCGCGGCCAGCACCGGACCCTGCTGCCCGCCGCCGGAGGCGAGGCAGAGCACGTCTCGACCGGCGATCTCCGGCGGGAACCAGGTCGGGTCGACCGGCTGGTACCCGATCAGGACGATGGACCACTGGCCGGCCCGCGCCTTCGCGATCACCTCGGGGCCGACCGGGCGTGACCACTCGTTGCCCTCCTCCACCTCGCGGTCCCAGGCGAGGCGGTTGTGCGCGACGGGGTCGACGGGAGTCTGGCTCATACGCCGTACCCTAATTGCTGCACCGCCCAAGTCCGCCGATGGCTCTCGGGCGGTGGGGTGCTTGTCGGTGGCGTCGATGTCGAGGTGGTCGGGATCGCAGGTGTCGCCGATCCCCCCGCGCCGCCGGCACCGGTCCGAGGAGTTCAAGAAGTTCCTGACCGAACTCGACCAGGAGGTGCCGACGCGCCTGGACGTGCACCTGCTACTGGACAACTACCCCATCACACCCACCGGCTCCTCCTGGCTCAACCTGGCCGAGCGGTGGTCCGCCGAGCTGACCAACAAGCGGATAGAACTCCTCGACTGTCCTGCCGCGTCCGCGGCGGGCGGAAGCGCAGGACAGGGCCGGTGCAACGTCTGCAAGACGTGCCGCCCCAGTGTGCCTCACGGGCCCGTAGGCCGTGGCGCACCGGGCGTCGGACGAGCACCGGTGAGAACAAGCCGCCGAATCCAAGACCTCAGAAAGGGAGGTGAGTGTCGCTTTCCGCGCGTGAGGCGGCTCGGTAGCGGGACGGCGGGATCCCGTACCGGCTGCTGCGGTCCTGCCAGGGCCCCCGTCTCGCCGAGCGGCCGCCGCTTCCCGTCGTGCTCGTGCGGTGGTAGGACGGGTCTGCAGTCGGCGTCTTGTTCGCGAACGTCCTTCTATAGAACGGGAGTTGGGCATGAGGGCACAGAACATCGACGAGGTCGTGGACGGACTCGCCGGGATCGTGCGGGAGGCCACCCGCGCCGGTGACCGGATCGGGTACTTCGCCGCGCTCTACCGCCAGGTGACCGTCGAGGTCCGCACGGCGATCCACAGTGGGCTGTTCGACGACGGTGAGCGCATGGACCGTTTCGACACGGCCTTCGGCAACCGCTACTTCGACGCGCATGACGCCTGGCGTCGCGACAGCCGCGGGCCGCGCTGCTGGCGCGAGGGATTCGGACTGCTGGACGACGCGGGCACCGTCATCATCCAGCACCTGCTGCTCGGCGTGAACGCGCACATCAACCTCGACCTGGCCGTCGCAGCCGCCCGGACCAGCCCGGGCGGGGCCATCCACGGGCTGCGACACGACTTCCTGCTGATCAACGACATCCTCGGCCGGGTGGTGCTGGCCGTTCAGGACTCGGTCGGCGCCCTGTCCCCGCTGCTGTCCCTGCTGGACCGGGTCGGAGCCCGCACCGACGAACGGATCCTCGACTTCAGTATCCGCCAGTCGCGCGAGGAGGCCTGGTACAACGCCGTCCTGCTGGCCGGTCAGAGCCAGGAGGAACGCGAGGCGACCATCGACCGCCTCGACGTCCGGGCCGCTGTGCTCGCCCGCCTGGTGGCACACCCGAGCGGTCTCATCCGTCCGGCCCTGGAACTGATCCGCGGCACCGAGAGCGATGACATACCGGCTGTCATCGCTCATTTGGACCACGCCATGGCGCGCCCCTCTGTCCCATAGCGACGCCAGGAAGCGTCTGCATCGGCGCAGACCACTCACCGACTGCCCAGGAGACAAGGCGTGCGTCCCGCCGCGCGCCGAGCGGCGCAACGTCGAGCGGTGGGTCAGTTCCAGACCACTCGCCCGAGCGCCGCCCTTCCCCGCGGGGCTGGAGGACGTGTACGCGGGGCTGCTGTGGACGGTGGAGCATGCGGAGGAGCTGGGCGTCGATCCAGGGCGGCTGGTCGTGTCGGGGCCCAGCGCGGGCGGTGGCCTGACCGCGGCCCTGACCCTGCTCGTCCGGGACCGCCGGCACCGGCCTGGCCCTCGACGATCCAGAGTCACCCTGACAAGCCGAAGTCAGTAAGGTGCGGTTCGTTTTCGAGCGCAGCTCGCGCTCAAGCGGTGACGGTGTGGTTCCGCGGCCGGGGGAGGCGCGGTCGTGCTCGCGGGCGGCGTGGAAGCACCAGGCCCTGCCGCTTACCCGCGGCTCCTGTCGGCTCGTCAGTTCCCGCGCGGGGCCGGTTTGATCATGGTTGAATGCTGCGTCGCGGCGCTCGGGGTGGTGATGCCGCGCGCCCGTCCTTTCGTCGCAATGTGATGCGGGTCGCACCGACCGCATGTCACGAACGGAAGGGCAGCTTGCGTCTGGTGGTCGTCCGCACGGCGGGAACGACCGACACGAAAGAGGCAGCAGAGCGATGAATGCGACAGCAGTGCAGCGGCACGAGGTCCTGGTTCTGGGCGCTGGTTATGCCGGGCTCTCGGCCGCGATCCAGCTCGCGGCCCGCGCCAGGAAGCGTGGGAACCTGCGAGTGACACTGGTCAACCCGTACGACACCTTCACCGAGCGGCTCCGACTGCACATGACCGCCACCGGCCAGGAGACTGCCGAGATGAACATCCCAGAGCTGTTGGACGGCACCGGGGCCGGCTTCGTCCGCGGCTGGGTCACCGCCGTGGACGCCGAGGAGAGGACCGTACGGATCGACGACGACCGGGTCCTGCGCTACGACACCCTGATCTACGGCTTGGGCAGCGTCGCGAACACCGTCGCCGTCCCCGGCGTGGACGACCACGCCTACACCCTCGACAGCCCACAGGACGCCGCCCTCCTCGCCTGCCGGCTGACCCGGCTCGACGGCGGGACCGTCGTAATCGGTGGCAGCGGCCTCACCGGCGTCGAGGCCGCCGCGGAGATCGCCGAGCGCCACCCGGAGCTCCAGGTGGTGCTGCTGGGCCGGCAGGAGCCGGGCGCGAGCATGCACCCGAAGGCCAAGGCCCACCTGGACGCGGCGCTCGCCCGGCTCGGCGTGCAGGTGCGCAGCGGCGTCGAGGTGGTCAAGGTGCTGCCGGACAGCGTCGAGCTCGCGGACGGCTCCAGCATCCGGGCGGCCGCGGTGCTGTGGACCAGCGGCACCCGTGTCTCGCCGCTGGCCGCCGGCGCCGGCCTGACCGTCGACGAGCGCGGCCGGGTGGTCACCGACAGCGCGCTGCGCTCGGTCTCCCACCCCGACGTCTACGCCGTGGGTGATGCGGCGGCGATCCGCCAGGGCTACGGCGTGATGCACGGGACCTGCCAGGGCGGCATGCCCACCGGCGTGCACGCGGCCCTCTCGATCCTGCGGGTGCTGGCCGGCAAGGAGCCCAAGCCCTTCCGCTTCGGCTACTACCACACACCCGTCAGCCTGGGCCGCAACGACGCCGTCGTGCAGTTCACCCACCCCGACGACAGCCCGCGCCGGATCGTGCTGACCGGCAAGCGGGCCGCCAAGTACAAGGAGACGGTCACCGCCGCGCCGTGGCCGACCTTCGCCCGCATGAAGAAGATGCCCGCCTCGGGCGCGTTCTGGCCGCACGGCGGCCGCTACACCCGGACACGGAGCGCCAAGTGACCCAGCCGCGACAGCTCGCCCCCGACCAGCTCGCCTTCCAGCAGTACCGCACCCTGCTCTTCTCCGTCGCCTACCGCATCCTCGGCACCGCCGCCGACGCCGAGGACGTGGTCCAGGACGCCTGGCTCAAGTGGTCGGCGGCCGACCGTTCCCAGGTCGCCGACCCCAAGGCCTACCTGACCCGGATCGTCTCCAACCTGGCGATGGAGCGGCTGCGTTCGACCCGCCACCAGCGCGAGACCTACGTCGGGCCATGGCTCCCCGAGCCGATCCTCACCGGCCCGGACACCGCCGACGGCGTCGCTGCGGCGGACTCGGTGTCCATGGCCCTGCTGGTCGTGCTGGAGACGCTGAGCCCCCTGGAACGCGCGGTCTTCGTGTTGAAGGAGGCATTCGCCTTCAGCTACGGGGAGATCGCGGAGGCGGTGGAACGCTCGGAGCCGGCGGTTCGGCAGGCCGCGCACCGCGCCCGCGAGCACGTCCAGGCCCGCCGGCCCCGTTTCGCCGCGGACCGAACCCGGCAACGCCACGTCACCGAGCGTTTCTTCGCGGCGGCGACGGGTGGCGACATCAACACCCTCATGGAGCTGCTCTCACCGGACGTGACGCTGTGGACCGATGGCGGCGGCAAGGTCCGCCAGGCCCTCAAGCCGGTTGTGGGCCTGGAGACCGTGGCCCGTTGGTTCGCCGCGCTCGGCACCGAGACCTACCAGGGCATTGAGCCTGGGCAGATGCGGGCAGAACTCACCTGGATCAACGGCGGCCCGGGCGTGGTCTTCCACGGCCCGGACCGTGTGGTCGCGACGCTGACCTTCGATTTCGACCCGGAAGGCCGCATCTCGACCATCCACAACGTGGCCAACCCCGACAAGCTCCACGCCGTCACCGACGGCACTCGGCACGACCTCTCCTGACCGTCCGCTCGATATCGACGCCCCACAGGTCGGTGAGGGTGAGCGGCCCTCCGGTGAGGCCGACCTGCGCGGCCCAGGCGGTGATCGTCGTGGTGCTCCCTCCCCGGTTGAACAGGCCCAGCCGCGTCACGCTGCGGGTCGAACCAGCAGTCGTCGACGACGACGTACTGGTGGCCCGCTGCCTTCATGCCCGTGGACACCATCGCGTCGGCGGCCTGGCGGACCTGCGCCTCGGTGATCCCGCACCCGAAGCTGTTCCAGCTGTTCCAGCCCAGCGGCGGGGTGAGTGACGGGCTGCCAGGCGCGGCCTCGGCGGCCGTGCCGGGGGAGGCGGCGATGCAGGCGGTGAGCGTCAGCGCGGTGGCCGTGAGGAGACGCGGCAGTCGTCTGTTCGGGGAAACCATGGGGGTCCTTCCTGGCCCGCGAAGCTGTGCGGGCCTGATGGGCCGCCCACGAGTTGGTGATCAGGCGCGCGCGGGTCAGCGCCGCAGGGTGAGCAGGGCCGGCCGGTACGGCAGCTTCACGTAGTCGGTGCCGTTCGAGTGGGGGTCCCTGCCCTGGTAGAGGAACTGCAGGTTGCAGGGGTCGATGGTCATGGTCTGGTCGGGGTTGTTGCGGACCAGGTCACCGTGGCTGATGTCGTTGGTCCAGGTGGCACCGCTGTTGGCCTTGCCCGCGAAGGGGTTGCTCTCGGTGGCGGCCTGCGGGGTCCACGGACCGTTCAGGCCGGAGGCCGTGAACGAGCGGAAGAATCGCTGCTCCGTTGCACCACGAGCCTCAACGATCATGAGGTACTGGTTCTGGCCCTGGACCTTGTAGAGCTCCGGCGCCTCGAACAGGTTCTTCTCCGTGTCGCTCATGACCGTCGTGTACGACGAGCCGAAGCTGCTCGGGAAGTTCCCGATCGGCATGGTCGACTTGAAGATGCTGCCCTTGTCGTTGGCGAAGAACAGGTACATGTTCTGGTCGTCGGCGATCACGGTCGGGTCGATCGGGCCGCCGACGGGGACGCTGCCGGTGAACAGCGGCTGCGGCGCGGACCAGCCGTTGGGGTTGGTGGGGTCGCTGGACGTGCGATAGGTGAAGGGCCAGGCGGTGCCCCACCCGTTCGAGACCAGCACCCATATCTTCTTGGGCGCGAAGTAGAAGAGTTTGGGTGCCACCGCGGACCCGCTGATCCCGGTCTGGCCGGCCGAGGCCATGTCCGACCAGTTCGTGAAGGGCCGGAACGTCATCGCGCCCCACGACGATCCGTCAGAACTGGTCGCGTAGACCAGGTGCTGACCGTTGTACGTCACGGTGGTGAAGTCCTTCAGGGCGACCCACCCGTTCGCCGGCTGCGCCAGCGGACCCGTCGAATTCCACCGGTACGTCGACGGGAGAGCACACGTGGTCGGCGTCCCGGACAGGCCGGTCCACTTCTGGCTGCTGCCGCCGTTGCAGTTCCAGAGCTGCACCGCCGTGCCGTTGGCCGTGGCGCCGCCGCTGACGTCCAGGCACAGCCCGGACTCCACGGCGACGATCGTGCCGTCGGCGTTCGCCCGCCACTGCTGGTTGGTTCCGCCGGTACAGGACCAGATCACCGGCCGGGTACCGGCCGTGGTGGCGTGGCCCGGAACATCCAGGCACTTGTTGCCGTACACGGTGAGCCGGTTGTTGTCCGTCAGCGTCCACTGCTGGTTGGTCCCGCCGTGGCAGTCCCAGATCTGCACGTTGGTGCCGTCGGTCTGGCCGGCGCCCGACACATCGAGGCACCGGCCGGAACCGACGCCGCGCACGGTGCTCGTAGTGGCCGCCTGGGCGGGGTTGGTGAGGAGGGTCGCCGCCGAAGCGACCAGGGTCGCGAGCACCACAGACAAGTACCTGCGGCTGAAACCACGTCTGCGCATGGGGGTCTCATTCCTTGAGTGAGCGGCTGTTCGTCATGACGAACAAGGGTCGAGCTGTCGGGCAGAGTGAAGGGGGAAGAGCGGCCGTCTGCTTCCGGGGCGGAACTCACATCCTCACGATGCGCCACCGGTTGTCGGCGGTGCCGTCGTCTGAATCCTGGACCGCGAACGCGCCGACAGCGGTGGAATCGTTCGCGATGGCGAGCAATTTGCCGCTGTGTTCGTTGCGGATCTTGTAGGTCCCGTCTCCCTGGTCGAGCAGTGTCCAGCGGTGGTCGGCGGTGCCGTTGTCCGACCACTGCAGGACGGTCGCGTCGTCTGCCGTGGACATGTTCAAGACGCCGAGCACCTTGCCGCTGTGGGCGTTGCGGAAGCGGAACCCGTTTCCATCGGCGATCATGTGCCAGTCGTGGTCGGCGGTGCCCGAGTCGTGCCACTGGAGAGCGCGGCCGCCGTCGGCTGTGGACATGTCCTGGATGCCCAGCACGAGACCGCTGCCCACATTGGTGAGACGGACGGTGCCGCCGGCGTTCCAGTAGACGGTGTAGTTGTGGCCGTGCGCGTCGTGGAACGGGCCCAGGTTGACGGTGGAGCCGTTGGCGGTGGCGGTGAAGGCGAGTGACGTGCTGCTGGTCCGTTTGATCGAGGATGTGTTCAGCGTGGGGAGGGAGCTGAGCGTGGAGTCGCCGTAGTTGCCGGACAGGACCACCGGGCCGTAGGTGATCGCGGCGACGTTCGCGTTGTCGTTGGCCGCCCGTATGATGACCCGCATGGGCAGGTGGACGGTGACCGTGTCGCCGGAGGTCCAGGAGCGGGTCAGGGTGGCGTAGCTGCCGGGCGTGGTGGTGATGTCCTGCCGCGTGCCGTTGACGCTGACGGTGGCCCCGGCGGTCCAGCCCGGGATGCGCAAGCGCATTGCCCAGGTTCCGCTGACGTTGCCGGTGACCTGTAGGGTCGTGGTGTCGCTGACGGGGTATGTCGTGGTCTGGGTGACCGTGATGCCGCGCTGGGACCAGTTGAGCACCGAGGGCACGAACAGGTTCACGATCAGCGTGTCGTCACTGCGGTAGTAGATGGAGTCCATCAGCCTGGTGTGCATCTCCAGGCCCGTGCCCTGGCAGCACCAGAACGTGCCGTAGTCGGTGCTCCAGCTGCCGCCGCCCCACGCGGGACCCACACCGCGCCGGCCTCCCGGGTTGAGCGGGGTGAAGTAGGTGACGTGGCCGTGGGGGTCGGCCGGGTTCTGCTGGCCGATCATGTGGTTCAGCCACGCCCGCTCGTAGTAGTCGAACAGCGCGGCCCGGTTCGGGTCCAGTGCGAACAACTCCCGCGTGAGAAGGAGCATGTTGAAGGTGTTGCAGCTTTCGCAGGTGTCCTTGTTCAGGTAGCCGGCGATGGCGTTCGGGGCGCGGAAATGCTCCGCCTGGCTGTTGCCGCCGATGGCATAGGTGTGCGAGTCGACGCAGAAGTTCCAGGCGTTGGTGGCGACGTCCCGGTAACGGGTGGTGCCGGTCGCCTTGTACTCCCGGGCGGCCCCGATCCACTTGGGTACCTGGGTGTTGGCGTGCAGTCCGCTGAGCCGGTCCTGGTTGGCCGCCAGTGGGTCGAACACCGCCGCGTGGTCGAACCGCCGGGCGACGGTGAGCCACCGCGCGTCGCCCGTCTGCTGGTGGAGATCGGTCAGCACGGCGTTCATGCCGCCGAACTCCGTTCCCAGCATGGCCTGCATCTGCTGGCCGCTCAGCCGGCCGGTGCGCAGGTCGACCCATCCCGCCAGGGCGAGCAGCACGTCACGGGCTTGGGTGCTGCCGATGTGGCGCCATACGTCCAGCAGGCCGGCGAGGGTCTTGTGGATGGTGTAGTACGGCACGTTGCCGTTGCTCAGGGTCCGCTGTTCGAGAGCGGTGAAGTCGGACTCGGGGTAGCCGGAGAGGTACCCGGCGGTAAAGCCGGCGGCGCTGTTGTTGGCCTGGCACTTGGCCAGCTCCGCGACCATGTGGGTCGCCTTGTCCCGGCAGACGGTGTCCCCGGTCACGGCGTACAGCTGTGCCCATGCCGTGAGGAAGTGCCCCTGGACATGGGTGCGGAAGGGGAAGTCGGGCGCGTCCCAACCACCGTTCGGGGCCGCGCCGTTGGTGGAGAGCCGGTGATTGGCACGGAAGTTGTACAGCAGCCGGTCGACATCGACGAACCGCAGGTAGTTCCGTGTGCGGTTCTGGTTGTCCAGCCATCGGCTCGCGGTGAGCCGGACCTGGTCGAGTGCGAAGGGGTGCGCGGAGACCCCGACGTCGACCCTTGCGGGAGGCACGGCCGCCTGGGCGGGGGACGCGCAGACGAAGGATCCGGTGGCAGAGGCGGCGGCGGTGGCGCCCACTGCTTGCAGTAGGCGCCGTCTGCTGACGGAGGACGACATTTTGACCCTTTCGGTGAGGGCGGAACGTGCGGTTGCGTATCCATGCGGTGAAGGCCCTGGCGCGCTGACGGAACAACAGGGAAACCGTGCCCAGGGGAGTCGGGCAGGTCAGGCCCAGGGACTGACCACCGTGAAGAAGCTGTCGGCGCGGAAGGTGTCGGTGTTCTGGTAGAGGTCCATGCGCAGCGCGTAGTTGTAGTGGCGGAGGTAGCGGCCGGGGTAGTTGTACGACTCCAGGCTCACCGAGCCCGCGGTCGCGCCCGGACGGGCGCAGTACGTGGCGTCCTTGTCGAAGATGGTCGTGCCGCTGCTGCTGTCGAAGCGGATCCGGTGGTCCCAGTGCCGCAGATAGCGTCCGCCGGAGTCGCGGAAGGAGTAGCAGTTGGCGTCCGCCAGTCCGGGCACGACGGTGAAGGTGGCGCTCTGCTTGACGGCGGTGCTGCTGGAGGAGGTCACCGAGTCGATGTAGCCGAGGTTGTCGGAGCGCACCAGGGCGTAACGGTTCGGGAAGTTGACGGACCGGAGGGACCGAGTGGTGTTGGCCGGGAGGGTGACGCCACCGGAGACGGTCTCCTTCAGCACCGTCGCGTGGCGTATGAGGCCCGACAGTCCGGGCACCTCGGTGGGTGTGGACCAGGTGGCGTAGTTGTCGTAGCTGTCGCTGTACCAGTACTTGCCGGCGCGGTAGCCGTCGTAGTAGATGCGCCAGCCTCCGTTGTCGAGCCGGACCAGGGCCGGGCCCTCGACCCAGTCGCCGAAGCCCGCCCAGTTGCCGGTCTTCTTGAAGGTGTACGGGCCGGTGAGGCTGGAGGCGGTGGCGTATTCGATGTACTTGGTCGTCTCGTTCTTGGTGAACGCGTGGTAGGTGGAACCGACCTTGACGACGAAGGTGTCGATGTAGTTCGGGCCGATGCCCGCCAGCTGGGTGGGGGTGGACCAGGCGGTCAGCGCGGAGTTGGTCGCCGTGATCTTGTAGGCGGTGAAGTGGGTCGCGGTGCTCGCCGACGTCAGGGACACGATGACGTTGACGCTGCCGTCGGTGTCGACGAACCACTCGGGCGCCCAGGTCCGGGTCAGCCCGCTGATGGGGATCGTGTGGTTGTACAGGAGCGTCCAGTTCACTCGGTCGGTGCTCCGGGCGAAACCGATCGTGTTCCCGGTCCAGTTGGTGGTGTAAGTGAGGTAGTAGAAGCCGTCGGTGTGCTTGAAGATGCTGGGGTCTCGGATCAGACCGGACGGCGGGGTGAAGGCCGGGCCCTTCCGCAAGGTGAATCCGGTGGCGTCCGGCGAGTCGTACACGTACATGTTCGACTCGTTGCTGTTGGTGAACGCGGTCATCGTGTACCGCGTCGTCTGCCCCGCCGGCGGGTGGGCGGCTCCGGCCGTACCGGCGAAGGCGGTGGTGAGGCCCAGCAGGGCGGCCACCGAGGTGAGGAGGGCGAGGACCGCCCTGAGGGTTCTGTTCAACGCTGGTCCCGTTTCTGCGTGAACTGCCCTGATGCCTGAGGACTGTTGTTCGAAAAGTCGAACTGCGTGCGGTACTTCGAGCAGAAGATAGGTTTGGGCCGCGGTTCCGTCAATGCTTCCGACGGGTTCCGTTTCCGGTGCGGCCGGGGCCACCCGGACGGCGGGATGGCAGTGCTGTCGCGCACGTTGAACTCCGCACGACGTCTTGCCCGTTCTGCGACCATTCCGCATCGCGGATGTGGCCCACGTTCACACCACCGGACACTTCTTGAGTCGGCCGGCCCTCAGAGGGCCGTACGGTGGTCCGTGTTCGAGCGGCCGGTGCCCCGGTCGTCGTCGGGCGCGCACCGGCCCGCACCGAAGCGAGGTCCGTTGTCGCGCTGCCGAGACTGCCGGGGCATGTCGCCCCCGACGAGCCCTGGTTCCCGGCGGGAAGACCCGTCGCTGACGGCCGGCGGGCCCGACGGGGCCGACGCCGTGGCCATCACCAGCGCCGCACCGCCGCCGTCGCCGGTGCCGTGGCCCTCGGCCACGGCAGATGGTCCGCCCTTACAGGGGTGCCGCCCTGCCTACGACGCCGTCACCACCGTCCACCGCCTCGGCGAACCCCAGCCCAAAGCAACCCAGCCACGACGATGCCCCAGTAGCTGCTGGTGAGATGCCCTGCGGGGAACTGCTGGCCGTGGTGGTGTGTGTGGGAGAGAGACCGCGGCGAAGGTTTGGTACAGGCCGCGGCCGGGGTTGAAGGGGGCGCGGAACTGCTCCGCCTTGGGGAACGACGCGTACAGGACGGCGATCGGCGAGTCCGGGTCGTGGAGTGCTTCCGTCTTCGGGTCGAGGGCTGCCGCGTCGGATCCGGTGATGACGGTGATGTGCCGGGCGTGGCAGCTGCGCCTGCTCAGTGCCTCGAGGAAGTTGGGCAGGTACTTGACGCGGGCGGCGTAGTGGACGGTGTCGATGCCGCGCGGCGAGGCGTGTCCGGCATCTGGTCCTGACCGTCCCACAGCCCCGTGGCAGGGTGCTTCGTCGATGAGCTGGTCGATACGCCAGATACCGGCCAGGGACTTGATCTGCTGGGACTTGGGCACCGCCACCACATGGCCGACCGTTCACGTTCGGCCGCCGAGTCCCCGCCGGATCGGCCCCGGAGCCGTACGGCACTCCGGCCGACAGGCCCTCTCAGGCCGGCGGCGTCGGTTCCGTGCCGCTCCAGCGGAGCGTGACGTCGAGGTGGGTGCTGACGCCGGCGCTCGTCAGGATCGCGCCGAGTTTGGCGTCCAGGACGACACCGAAGGTGACCTCCACCTCGTCGGGCCGCTGGGCGACGTCGCGGAACTGGCCTATCACCTCGGAGGCGGCGGACGTGATCGGCGCCAGCGCCTCGCGCAGGGTCGTCCCCGCTGTCTCCAGGCGGCTTCCCAGGCCCACGGCCCCGGTGCCGGTGCGGGCGGGCGGGGCGACGAGGACGGCGGTGCCGTCGTCGAGGGTGAACTGGACGGCGTCCGGCATGCGGGGCTCCTACAGGGGTCGGGCGGGATGCGGGTGGGGGGCAGGGATGGTCAGGGGGTGCTGCAGAGCGGCGGCGGCCGCGGAGAGGACTCGGGGTCCTCGTATCCGAGTGCGTCCTGGATCCTGTCGAGTGCCGCCAGCAGAGTCCTCTGGGGCTTGCCGTTGGCGTACTCCACGACCGCCCGGTAGAACGCGGCGGACACGTCCGGGTCCATCGCGTCGGCCGCACTGAAACAGAGCCTGTGCACGGGGGGCCGTAGCAGCGCCGCTATCCGGCCCTGGACGGGATTGGCGTACTCGGTCACCTTGCTGTGGGCGGACAGCGCGAAACCGGGTTCGTTCACCCAGGCCTGCTGGGCCGGCGCGCTCGCCAGGAAGGCGATGAACCTGTCGGCGTTCTCGTTCTCCGTGAGCTTCCCGACGAAGTCCGCCGAGACCTGCAACGCTTCACGGGTGGGCGGGACGAACGTGTACCCGCCCTTCTCCTTCACCTCGGCCGCGTCGAAGGGCATCGCGGACAGGGCGCCGTGCCGCAGGGAGCACTTTCTGCCGGTCACGTCGTCGGCGGCGGCACGGAAGGGGACGTTGGCCGCGTTGTCGAGGGCGGTTCCCACGGTCTCCCCCCACGTGGTCCACGCGTCGTGGACGGGTCCGGTGCTCCACTTCGCCGGGCCCGCCGGACCCTTCGTCCCCAACGCCCAGCGGGTGTAGTCGTCGTCACCGTGTGTGGCGAGCAGGATGTCCGCTATCCAGTCGGCGCCGGGCCAGCCGGAGGTGGGACCCGACTCCAGTCCCAGACACCAGGGGGAGCCCGGCCGCGAGTCGGCGTCCGCGGGAGGGGCGGCGGCCCGGGAGTCGTACCAGATGAGGCTCTTGACGTCGGCCTTGACGGGGACGGCGTAGACGGCCTCGCCCGCCATGCCGAGGCCCCGGAACGGCTGCACGAACTCGCCCGTCTCCACGGACAGTTCGCGCAACGCGCCCTCCTGCCGGTACTTGGCGATCGCTCCGACGCTGGGCAGCACCGCCAGGTCGGGCTTCGCGTCGGCGGCAACAGCGGCGTCGAGCTGCTGGGTCAGGGCGCGGGTGGCCAGCGGTTTGACGTCGATGCCGGGGTTGCGCTCCTCGAAGGCCTCGACGACCGCGTGGAACGCCGCGAACTCGTCGTCGGACCACGGAACCATGATCGTCACCGTGCCCTTCTCCTGCGGTCCGGCGCACGCGGCCGGAGCCGCGACCAGCCCGAGGACCAGGGCGCAGCGCAGCAGGGGTGTCGCGAGTCTTCTCATGAGCGGGGGAACCTGTATTCGGCCAGGCGGGGACGGTAGGCCAGGTACGCGAGGCCGCCCGCGGCGGCGAGCACGGGCAACGCGATCGCCGCGTGCAGCGGGGTGAACCGGCACATGCAGACGCAGATCGACGCGGTGGCCACCAGGGCCTGGAGGAGGGTGGGGCTGGGGTAGCGCCGGAAGCTTCGTACGACGATGCGGCCGGTCGCCCAGACCAGCACCAGCATGACCACCAGGGGCGCCATGAACAGCGGCCACAGGACCCCGGGATCGCGCCAGCGGGAGGTCTCCTGGCGCTCCTTGGCGTCGAGCTCGAGCTTCTTGAGGCCCGCGAGGGACTGGTCGAGGTCACCGGTGAAGGAAGCGGCCTCCTCATCGGCCTCCGAATCCTTCGCCTCCTTCGTCTCCTTCACGGGCGCGGCGGACGCGCCCTTCCCCTGTGCGCCGGTCCCCGGCGCGTCCAGCGCCTCGCCGACCTTCAGGACGGCCGGAGCCCCGTCCAGGACCGCCGTGTTGGCCATCTGGACGGTCGTCGCCAACTGGCCCTGCACGAACTGGATGTGACTGAGTCCCTGCTCGCCGGCTCCGTTGCTCTCGGTCGCCGAGGTGAGATGGGAGCTGATGCGGGCGGTGGCGTTGGCGAAGTCGGCGCCGGTGCCGGTCAGGCCCATCGCCTCTTTGCCGATCTTGGAGACCGCGTCCAGCGCGGCCTTCGCCTTCCGCGTCTCGGCCTGTGCCTCAGCGATGTGGTCGATGGCGGTCTGCGTGCGCCGAGCGGTCGCGAGCTGCTCACCGGCCCGGTCCGCCACCATCAGGTAGAGCAGCGTCGTCGCCGCCACCACGCCCAGCACGCCGGCTCTGAGCCAGCGCAGCGCCACGACCGGATGGGAGGCGCGCGGCCGCACCCCGCTCACAGGGCGTCCATCGGCTCGTCGGCCGCACCCGTCTCCCCGAACCGATCGCCGCACGCCTCGCAGAACCTGGCCGCGGGCGACGTCGCGGTCGTGGCGCACCGCGGGCACACGTGCGGCGACTGCGCGTCCCGGGGAGGGAGATCGGGCGGGTCGGCCTGCGGTCTCGCGGTCTTGGTCGAGTCGACGCCGACGCCGAGTATCCGGCCCCGGGGGACGTCCGGCCGCACCCGCAGCCGGCCGTCGTGGCCTTCGGACGCCACGGAGCGCAGCAACCGCAGGCGCGCGGTGTCCCGCAGGGATTCCGCGAGGCCGATCGCGAGCCGCAGTTCGTGGTCCGCGCGGTCGAGGTCCCCGCGCAGGTGGGCGTCGGCGCAGGCACGCATCGCCATGCCGAGTTCGCGTTCGTTCTCGACGCGGGTGAGGTCGGGGGAGCGGGCGACGCCGAAGCCGGGTGTCGAGCGGCGGCGCACGACCATGGCCGCGGTATCGGAGCAGGGCCGGCGGGTCCCGTCGGGGAACTCGGCGTGCAGCGTGACCCGTGCGGCGCGCAGCACCTCGTCCACGGGCAGGCTCTGAGGGTCGAAACGGAGGGAGATCTGGTACTGGCGGCTCTCCGGCGGCCAGGAGCCCAGGGGTACGTGCGTCTCCTCCTCCCGTCGCTGACTTGCTGTCAACTCCGCTTCCACGGGGCGGGTCTGCCGTACGAAGGCGAGCTGGAAACGGTGGTTGAGGCGCAGGCCCAGATACACCCGGGGTACGACGATCCGCTGTGCCTCACGCATCAGGCGGGTGAAGTCCTCCGTGAGGTCGGAGAGGGTGACCACGGCCTCGGCGGTGCCGTACAGGGCCTCGGTGATGCGCAGGACCTCGGCGTAGTGCCAGTCGTCGCCCAGCCCCCTCGCGTCGCAGACGAAGCGGTCGGTGCACGTCGCGAGGATCTCGCCGAGCTGCTCCGGCGTCTCGTGCTCGTCCTTTCCGTCGGTGTACAGCACCGCGTGGCGCACCGTGCCCGGGGACTCCACGGAGGCGAAGAGCTCGCGGGCGCGGGCAAGCCATCGGCCGATCGCCGTGCCGCCCTCCGGCAGTTGGCCGACGACCCGGAGCTTGGCGTCCGCCCGGCTGAGGGCGTCGACGCGGGCCAGGCCGCGGCCCGAAGGGGGAAAGATCACCTCGGCGTTGTGGTTGCCCGCGACGATCCCCAGCAGGGTGCCGTCACGCAAGGTGTCGATGGCCGCGCACATCGCGCGCTTCGCCTCGTCCAGCTTGTGGCCCGTCATGGACAGCGAGCGGTCCATGATGAGGATCTCCGCGCTCGGGGCCCGTTCGGCCGAGCCCTCCGCCGACCGCGCCGTGACGGTGATCAGGGCGTCCGCGCGCCGCTCGTCGTGGGGCAGATCCGAGGGCGCGTCCACTTCCAGGGCGAAGCTGAGCCCCAAGGGCGACCTGTCCCCCACCGGCACCACCCGATCATGTCGCTGCGTGTTCCCCTACGGAGCGTGTTCACGTCCTCGACGGAACGTTTCAGGAGCTTAGCCTGCCGGGCGCGGCTCCGAAACGGGAATGACCCGTTCTGCCACGCTTTCCCGTCCGGCCCCATCTCAGCGGCGGACGAAGCCTGTTGGCCAGGTCCACCAGTGCCACGTACTCGCGCTCGGTCGGCGCGTGCGGTCCGAGGGCCCGGACCGCGTCGGACAGCTTCAGCCGGTCGCGGGTGCGCAGGAACTCCGCGTACTGGATCTCGGCCCGCAGGGCGGCGAAGGCCGCCTCGTCCACGTCGAGGCCCGGCAGGGCCGCTCTGGCCCGCGCCACGTCGTCCTCGGTCGGCGCGGGGTGCCCCGGTCCGGGTACGACCATCACGCGCAGCCGCACGGCCGCCACGCGTGCCTCGCGCTCGTAGCGGAACTCCTCGGCCAGCTGTTCGGCCACGTGCACCGCCTTCGCGCGTTCGCCGGCCCGCAGCAGAACGCGGGCCAGACCGAACCCGGCCGCCCCGAGTGCCGGAGTGGTGTCGAAGGCCATGCCGTAGTGCGACCGCGCCGCCGTGCGGTCCCCGCGCAATTCCGCGCACAGGCCGAGGGCGAGCGGCGGTATCAGCTCCCCGGGAAGCGCCCTGCGGACCCGGCCGAACACCACGGCGGCCCGCTTCGGACGCCCGTCGGCAAGCGCGATCAGGCCGCAGTACCAGTCGGCCAGCCAGTGCCAGTCGGGCAGACCCGCCCCCGCCAGCTGTCCCGCCGCCGACGCCGCGTCCTTTCTGCGCAGGGCGAGACGGCTCTCGGCCAGCGACCCACCGGCCGCACCCGTGACGCCGGGATCGTCCGGGTCGGACAGAGGGGCCGGAAGGGCGGCCGCGATGTCACCGGGATGCGGGGAGGAGAACGGCGCGGGCATCCTCAGCAGCCCCCTCTCGTCGGGTTGCGCCTCCACCCAGTGGGCCGGCGGCCGGGCCGCGCCCAGCCCGCCGTGCAGCGACTCGGGCATCGAGCCGAACAGGGCCGAGGGACGCGCCACCTGACGGCACGTCGGCGGCGCCGCGACCACCTGCCGGATGACGCCGCTGAGCTGCTCCGCGAACTGCCGGGCCGACACGAACCGCCCCCACGGCCGCTCGGAGTCCGTGGCGCGCTCCACAAGCAGGTGGAGCGAGTCGACGCCCGGCGCGGAGCGGTCCGTCCAGCGGGAGCGGCACACCTCGCGCAGCGTCATGCCCAGCCCGTACAGGTCGAAGCCGGGGGTGGGACGCAGGTGCTCCGGATCCGTCTTCGGAGGCGCGTACGCCTCCGTGTACGCCACGACCGGTCCGGTGTCCTTCGTGTGGCTGCGCACCGCCCCGAAGTCGATGAGCCGCACCCGGTCCTGCGCGCCCGCCGCGCTCTCCTCCCGGAAGCGGATGATGTTCAAAGGCTTGACGTCGCAGTGCAACAGACCGCGGGCGTGCAGGTAGTCGAGCGCCTGGAGGACGCGGACGCCGTGCGCGAGGAGGGTTTCGAGGCGGTCGCCGTCGCGGGCCGAGAGCGGTTCGCCCGGCACGTACTCGAGGACGAGGTACGGCCCTTCGGGCTCGTAGCCCAGGATGCGCACGATGCTGTCGTGGCGGAGTCCGGCCAGGACGTCCCGTTCGTGGCGGGCGGTCTTGGCGACCGACCTGTGCAGGGCCTTGAGGACGACCTCGGTCGCGAGGTTGCGGTCGTGGGCGAGGTAGGCGGCGCCGTACGCGCCCGAGCCGAGGACGCGTCGGACGTCGTAGCGCCCGGCGACCGTCAAGCCGTCCGGGCGGCCGAAGTCGTAACGGGTCCCGCACACGGAGCAGAATCCGGCGATCCGGCCCGGCCTGCCGTCGTGGCCGCGTCCGACCGGCCGCCCGCAGGCGGGGTTGAGGCAGTGACGGTGCTCCTCGGCCACCGGGCCCGAGCGGGGCGGCGGCAGCTCCGGCGGCTGGTCGGAACCGACCAGACCGAGGCCGTACCAGGGATCCGGGCGGACGTGCGCCACGCCGACGCCCGCGCCCCCGCGCGCCTGCGGCTCCGGTCCCGGCTCCGGTCGCGCCGACACGGCCTCGGCCCGCGGCAGCGGCGGCCGGTCGCACCGCGCGCAGAAGCCCTGGTCGTCGATCACGTCCTGCCCGCAGTCGGGGCGGTTGCACAACTGACGGCTCATCCCCTGTGACTCACCTTTCCTCCAACCGTCGGTCGACCTCTTCGATGTAACGCCTGACCAGCGAGCGCGCGGCCGCGAGGTCGACCGGCTCGGTCATCAGCGAGCGGAAGGCCGGGGCGTGCCGCTCGGCGAGACGCCGGTCCTCGACGCCGAAGTAGCGGGCGGCGCGCACCCGGTGCAGTTCCAGGCGGGTGGTGAGGTCCTCGTGCGCCGTGATCATGCGGCGCAGGTCGTGATCGAACCGGGCCACGGCGGCCCGGGCCTCCTCGGCCCGGCCGTGGATCGCGGCGAGTTCGGGGTTGGGCTCCGTCGCCCGCGCCACGGCCAGCCGGACCCGCAGCCGGGGTGCGGCACGGCGCGGCAGCCGGGGCGCGGCGAAGAACTGTGCCCCGCGCTCCTGTTGCAGCACGGACGCGGCGTCCTCCTCCGCCGAGAGCCGGCCGACGACCCGGTGGACCTCGGCGGCGGTCACGCTGCGGGCGGCCTCTCCGCGCAGCGGCTCGGGGTCGAGGGAGACGTCGTGGGCGAGGTCGGCCGGCGGCGGTCCCTCGAAGCCGAGGACGAGGCGCAGGCCGCGCGAGCGGGCGCGGGCCGCCGGCTCCCCGAGCAGTTCGCGGAGGAGGGCCTGCGGGTCCTGGGCCCGGTCGACCCCGCCCACCACCAGACAGGCGGGCGGCAAACGGCGCAGCAGTTGCCGCCGCACCTCGTGCGCGTCGCCGCCTTGGAGCCCGAACCGCCGGGTGAGATAGCCGCAGACGTCGGCGACCGACCTGCCGCGCGCGTCGTAGGCCGCGTCGATCGTGCCGAGCCCGAGGACGGTGTCCCCGGGGGCGCCGGTGAGTTCGGCGTCGGTGACCGTGGCGCGGGCCGCGGGATCGGCCGTGCGCACCAGACGGACGAGCCAGGAGTCGCCCACGGCGGTCGTGCCGCCGGTGCCGACGACGACCGTGCCGGACCAGCCGCTGTCGAGCAGCCGGGTGAGCTCCTGGGTCAGGGCGAGGCGCAGCGGGTCACCCAGCACGTCGCCGGGCAATTCGCCGCGCGAGGGCCCCAGTTCGTCGTTTCGGTCGCCGCCTGTGAACTCCTCGATCCGGGGCAGGTACGTCAGGATCGTCTCGGTCGGCAGCATCCAGGCCGCCTTCGCGTCGCCGTTGACGTAGTCGGCCACCACGATGCCGATGACCCGGCCGTCGAACTCGCCGCCCACCGCCATCGCCCCGGCGCCCGAGTAGCCCCGCTCGATCCACGGATCGCCCTCGCGCATCCGCTTCAGCAGGCCCCACTCGCCCTGCCGGTGGCCCGATCCCGCCAGTCGGGCGTCGGCCCCCATGCCGAACGGTTCGTCCTGAGGGAAGCCGTAGACCTGGACCGTGCCGCCGGACAGGGGGGCCTTCCACAGCGTGGTGCGGGTGCCGCAGCCGGCCGGCTCGTCGAGTTCGAGGAGCGCCACGTCGCCGCGCTGCGTTCCGTGGTCGTGCACCCACGTGCCCGGTACCACGTGCGCGGTGCGCGTCCATTCCGGCCGGCACGCCACGCTGCTGATGCGCACATGCGGCACGGACCCCCCGGGGGCCGCCCCCGCGTAGCGGACCACGTGGGCGCACGTGAGCACGTGCCGGTCGTCCAGCAGCACCCCGGCGCCACAGGGCGCGCCTTCCTCGTCGTCCACCCTCACACGCCACGGACGGTCACTGTGGTGATGCAGCGCCATGAGCCCAAGGTAGGGCAACACGCGCCCCGTTGACCCGGATCGGCGGGACGGGACCGCTGCCGCCCGTCACCTCTGCACGCTCAGTCCGGCCGATGCCGCCGACCGGCCGCGCACGCCCACCCGCACGTACCCGACCGCCCCGCCGCCCGGCCGCCGGGACCTCGACGTCCGCCGACGCCGGCCGCGTCCGCCACACCGGCCTGATGGCGCCGACCCGTACCGCGCGCCCCAGGTCGACGCGTCTGCCTGCCCGGGAACGGGCTGCGTTCCAGGTGCTGCTGGAGGCCGGCGCGATCCGGCATACCTTTGGAATCGACCGCAACACCGTCCAGCGCCTGGAGAGCAAGGGCCTCGCGCAGCTGGTTTCTGTGGACAGGCACTGCTGGCTGGGGGAGCCGGCCGACCGCTACGGCCCCGCGGTGGCCACTGACCGTGCCCGAAATGCCGGCGCCGGCGCCGGTGACCGCCGCGAACCTCGAGGTGATGCAGTCCGGGCGCGGCGCGCGCGGCTGCGCGCAGGCAGCACCGGCGCGCGTGCCTGTTCGAGACCACGTACGACGAGGCGGCCTGCTGCTCGGACGGACCTACGGCGTTCCCGGCCAACGTCCCGCCTACGGGGACCTGTAATTCGGCTGGCTCGGGGTGGACGGTGGGCAGGGTCATCTCGTTGAAAGGCGGGAGGGGCCCGTCGTGAACTGGCCCGTCAGAAAGGGACATCGATAGGCCGTAGTCGTGGTTGTCGGAGGTGACACCTATAGCCCTATGGATAGGAAGATCTAGAGGTTGTCCCGTATGGGGCGTGAGTTATCCGGTGAGGGCCAGGTGGTGGAGCCGGGCGACGCCGAGCATGGCCTTGCTGAACTCCGTCGCCCTTGAGCCGGCAGTCCCGCAGGATCTTCCCGTTCTTCAGCCGCGACAGAGCATGTTCCACCCGGGCTTGAGCCCGGCGGTGGTCCGCGTTCTCCGCTTCCTGCTGGGGACTGAGGTGGCTCTGGCCTCGTCGTTCACGGTGTGGGATGAGCAGGCCAGTGCCCTGATATCCGCCGTCGGCGATGGTCGGGCGCCGCGGCAGGCCCGGTCGACGCCGGACTCAGTCGGCGTGTCTTCGTGGGCCGCGCCAACCTCCTGGTGCGAGCATCTTGACGCCGTCGCCGCCGAACTCGATGGCCGCCCACGCAAAACGCTCGGCGGCGCTACCCCAGCCGAGCGCCTGCATGAACTGCTTGCGGCCTGATCGACACGACCACGTGTTGCAGCTCCCCGCTGAAACCGCCGTGGTAGCGGGCCTTACGCCCGTGGCGGGACGGCAGACGAGCTCAGAGCTGGGTTTCGCCGCCATCCACGGCCAGCTCGATGCCGGTGGTGTACGTGGCATCGAAGGCGAGGAATGCGGCCGCCTTGGCGAACTCTTCGACGGTGCCGTAGCGCTTCATAGGGTTGCTCGCGGTCCGCTCCGCCCTGAACAGGTCAGCGGCCTCTTTGGACAAGTTCATCGTTTCCAGAATCCCCGAGTCGATGGGACCCGGGCTGATCGCATTGACACGGATTCCCCGCGGAAGCAGCTCCCGGGAGAAGGTGCGGGCCATCGAGCGCAGCGCCGCCTTGCCGGCCGCATAGACGCTGGTGTCCACCATGCCGATGACGTTCGCGATCGAGGTGGTGAGGACGATGGCGGCGTTCGCGCTCAGCAGCGGAGCGAGCTTCTGCACAGTGAAGAAGGCGCCCTTGACGTTGATCGCGAACAGCTCGTCGTACACGTCCTCGGTCGTCGACTCGAGGGGCGTGAGGGGCGAGATGCCGGCGTTGACGAACAAAGCCTCCATCGAGCCGAGCTCGCTCTTCACACGGCCGACGAGCACATCCAGGTCGGACAGTGAGGCCACATCCGCCCGGACAGCCGCGGCGTTCTCTCCGAGCCGCTCGCGTGCCGCGTCGAGCTTGGCCTGAGAACGGCCGGTGATCACCACGCGGGCTCCGCCTTGCACCAGCAGCTCCGCCAGCGCGAGCCCCATCCCGCTGCTGCCACCCGTGATCACCACATTCTTGTCGCTGTACTTACCCATACCGAGGTTGCTCCGTTCCATCATCAAAAACATGTCGATATATCTGTATGTCGCCATCCATGAAGCGAATCAGCCGAGGGTTTCGATCTTCATGTCGCCTGTGGTGACCGTGCGGATGTGATCGCTGGCGAGCAGGCCGTGCGGATTGCCGAGGTGGATGGAGCCGACCTCGTCGAGGCGGGCCAGTTGGGAAGGAGTGAGGTCGACCTGCAGGGCACCCAGGTTGTCCTCCAGCTGCGCGATGGTGCGGGCGCCGATGATCGGTGCCGTCACGCCCGGGGCGTTCAGGGTCCAGGCCAGTGCGACCTGGGCGGGTGTGCGGCCTAGCTCCGAGGCCACCTCCTTCACCACATCGGCAATGGCTAGGTTGCGGTCGGTGACCCATCCCAAGGCGACGTTGAGGCTCTTGCGGTTGCTGGCGGTTTCGCCGACAACGGAGCCCACCTGGTTCTGGTCCTCCCGGCTGTACTTGCCGGTGAGCACCCCGCCGCCCAGCGGGGAGAAGGGGACCACGCCGAGTCCCATCTCGCGTGCCATCGGGATCAGGTCACGCTCCGCAGTGCGCTCGATCAGGCTGTACTCGGTCTCCAGTGCGACCAGTGGTGACCAGCCGCGCAGGTCGGCGATCGCCTGCATGCGCGACACCTGCCAGGCCGGGGCGCTGGAGATCGCCACGTAGAGCACCTTGCTCTGCCTCACCAGGTCGTCCAGTCCCCGCAGGATCTCCTCCACCGGCGTCCTGAAGTCCCATACGTTCACGTAGAGCAGATCGATGTAGTCGGTGTTCAGCTGCCGCAGACTGGCTTCCACCGACGCCAGCATGCTCTTGCGGTGGGTACCCCCGGAATTGGGGTCACCGGGCTGACGCAGCGTCGAGTACTTCGTCGCCAGCACCATCTTGTCGCGGTTGGTGCGGGCGAATTCGCCGAGCAGTCGCTCGGAGCTGCCGTTGGTGTAGGTGCTGGCGGTGTCGAAGAAGTTGCCGCCGAGCTCGGTGTAGCGGTCGAAGAGCTTGCGCGCCTCCTCGCGCTCGGCGCCCCAGCCCCACTCGGTGCCGAAGGTCGCCGTGCCCAGCGCCAGCGGTGAGACCCGGAGTCCGGAACGGCCCAGCAGCCGATAGGTGTCGAGAGTGAGTGCCATCGTGTTCTCCTGTGAGGTGCGGTTCGTGGCGTTCGGAAGGTGCGGATTGGTGGTCGACCCGCCCGTGTTTCAGGCGCCGAGCCCGTAGCCGCCGGCCACGGTGATGTCCTGGCCGGTGATGTAGCCGGCGGCGTCCGAGGCGAGGAAGGCGACTGCTTCCGCGACCTCCTGGCTGGTTCCGAAGCGCTTGAAGGGGATCTTCGAGCGCATGGCGTCCCGGCCGCTCTCGGGCACCCCCAGCTTGTTGAGCAGCGGGGTGTCGGTGGCCCCGGGGCTCACGGCGTTGACGCGAATCCTGCGCGGGGCCAGTTCGAGCGCGAGGGAGGGCAGCATGGCCAGCAGCGCGCCGCGTGTCGCCGCCCCCACCGTGGCGCCAGGGGTGCCGTGACGGGATCCGATACCCACGGTCAGCACGATCGAGCCGCCGTCGTTCATGAGGGGAAGGGCCTTTTGGAGGGTGAAGTACTGGCCCTTGAAGTTGAGGTCGGCGTGCTCGTCGAACGATTCCTCCGTCACCTCGGCAACCGGGGCCGGACGGAATATCCCGGCGTTGAGGAAGAGCAGGTCCAACGATCCGAACCGCGCCGACACCGCCGACATCAGGGCGTCGGTGTCGGAGAGCACGCGCCCGTCGGATCGGACGACGAGCACGTTGTCGGGGAGCTCGGACTGCGCCCGTGCGAGGGATTCGGGATTCTGTCCGGTGACCGCGACCTGGTGGCCGCGGGCGTGCAGCAGCTCGGCCGTCGCTCTGCCGATCCCGGTCGTCCCCCCGGTGATGAGCGCTGTGGGCATGGCAGACCTTTCGTCGCTGAAGCGATGGGTGAGACCACCCATAATCGGGGAACTCCCCGGTTGTCTCACCGTACACTGAACCGGGGACATCCCCGAATCGTTCTCGAGCCTCATCCGACACTCACGATCGCGAAGGTCATGACACCTCCACGCAGCACCCTGCGCGCCGACGCGCAGCGCAACCGCGAGCAACTGATCGCCACGGCCGCCGAAGCCTTCGCCTCCGGACGCCCGATCTCACTGGACGCGATCGCCAAACGCGCGGGAGTGGGGAACGCCACCCTGTACCGGCACTTCCCCACCCGAGAGGATCTGGTCGAAGAGGTCTACCGGGACCAGATCCGCCCCTTGCGCGAAGACGCGCGCACCCTGCTGGCTACCGAGCCGCCCGCACAGGCCCTCCACGCGTGGATGCTCCGATTCGCCGACTGGGCCGGCGAACGACGCGGCATCTGCGAGGCCTTGGTCGCCATGAGCGCTTCCGGCCGCTTCGGCACCGGACCGGTCTGCGACGAGGTCCAGCAAGTCCTGGCGATGGTGCTCGAGGCCGGCGCCACAGCAGGAGAACTGCGCAGCGACATCGACCCGGTCGAGGTAGGCGGCATCCTCGCCGGTTTGCTCTCCGTGGCCGGCGCACCCGAACAGCGCCCCCAACTGAACCGCATGCTGGACGTCGTCGTCGACGGACTCAGGCCCCGCTAAGAGGTCCTAACAAAGGCGCTGGACGTGTCTGTGGGTGATCAGGCAGACGGCGAGGCCGAGGAAGGCTTCGTGGATGTCATCGCGTCGTT
>NZ_JBVIQK010000042.1:0-40496 GCF_055577115.1 Streptomyces sp. NPDC033216
TCCCAGGCCCGGAACCGCTCCGCTTCGGTGAACCCCAGCTTTGCCGCGAGGCGCATCGAACGGACGTTGGCGGTCTGGGTGGCGAGCACCACCGGGCCGGAGCCGAGAACGCCGACGCCTACCGTCTGGCAAGCCCGCGCCAGCTCGCCTCCGGCCAGATCATAGGCATCCGCGACGGCGGAGTCGTGGCCATCGAGCCGCGCAAGCCCGGCACGGCGGTCCTCCTCGGCCAGGCCGGCGCCTGGTTCCCCGCCGCTGACGGCAAGCGGCTCTGGGCCGTCACCGAAGAGCCGGCCGAGACCGCCTGCAACGGACCGGACCTGCCGCAATGGGTCTCGACCCCCTACACCGTGACTCTGTACGAGACGTCCGGCCGCCCCTCCCGCACCACCTCGAAAGCGGCCTGCGGCCTGCGACCGGTCGCCGACACCTCCCGGGGCCTGCTCGCCCTGCGGACCACCGGCGACACGGGAGGAGGCGGCACCGGCGTACGAGCGGTGACCGACCTCGTGCTCCTCGACGCCCAGGCGACCGCCGTCACCGAAACCGTCGCCACCAACGCCAGCATGGTCGCCGCTGCCGGCGACCGCGTGATCTGGCGTGACGACACCTGCGACAAAGGCACCTGCACCCACGTCTACAACCTCGACAAACGCAAGAACGTCGCCGCTCCCTCCTGCAAGAGCGGCGACACCGTGGGCACGGGCACCCTCGACCCCAGCGGCCACTGGTATCTCAGTGCTCTGCGCACCAGCCGCCTGGCGATCCTCGACCTGAACGACAACACCTGCCGAGAACTCGACACACCTCCCGCGACCAGCTTGAGCGACCTCGATCAAACCTTCGGCACCGCCTGGGCGGGCTCCCATGTGCTGCTGCTCGACCAACGCTCCGGGGCGCTTACCTCTGACCGCTCCCGGTCGTCAACCAGGCCCAGATCTGGAGCGCCTCCACCAAGTGAGAACGGCGGTGCTCTAAAAACCCCTCCCGCAGCCCGTCGCAGACACATCGGATTGGACGATGGGGGGCAGCCCGGGGAGGACGTTCAGTACTCGCCTTCCATGCCTTTCTCCAGCTTCGCGACCTCGGGCCCACTGTCCTTTGCGGGCACCGTCCACTGGAAGGTCGCGGCGGTGCCGTCGGTGTAGACGAGGGTGCCGGCGCGCTGCGCCTCACTGATGTCGAAGGCGATGGTCCGCCACTTCCACGCGCCGGCGGGGATGGTGCCGCCTCCGGTGAAACCTTGCGGGGTGATGCTGCTGGCTTCTCCGTCGCCTTCGCTGAGGGCCTGCCCGTCGGGGGCGATCCACTGCCAGCCGCCGCCCTCAATCGGCGCCGATTCCGCAGCTCCCGCGCCAGGCGCACGGTCTTTCACCGTGATGATCGCGTACAGGCCGTTGACCGCGGTCATCCCCATCGCCTCCTTCTGGTAGACGATGGTCGTCGGCGTCACCTCGAGTTGCTCGCCTCCCGCAGTGCCGTCCGCTGGGGTCTGCGCTCCCGTTGTCTGGGCCGGCTTCCCCCAGGCGAGCGTCTCCGTGCCGCCGGTCCCGTCGTCACCTGTACCGGTTCCGTCGCCACCTGTACCGGCGCTCTCGGAGCAGTTCGCCATCCAGTCGGCTTGGCTGAGCGTCTGGCTGGTGCAATCGACGCCCTCGTCCGCGGACGGCGCAGCTGACTTCGACGAGTCGGCGCTGCTGTCGCCGCAGCCGGTGAGTACGGCAGGAGTAAGGCGGCTGTGGCGGTAGTGGCGCGGATACGCACGGGTCCCCCAAGGGTTGCACTTGACCACACGGTACCCACCTGCGTGCAGTGTGTGAGCACGCGTCACCGAGCCGTGACAGAACAACGTCCCGCCCCGGCTCAACAGCCACCGACACCGACACCCTCACCGTCGTCGGCACCTGCCCCCCCACAGACGATCAGCTTCGATGCCAGCCTCCCCACCGTCCTGCACACCCTCAACCGGCTCTGTGCTGGCCCCGGCACCCGTCCGCGAAGGCACCACCGCATCGACGCTCTGACCACCTACGTCGCCGACACCGTCACCCGGCACTACACCCGCCACCCCGGCATCGAGATCCCTGTGCCAGAACCGCGCTTCGCCGACCGGGTCACATGGCTCCTGACCGCTACCTTGCCGTGGAAGAGGCGAACCAGACCATCCCGGCCCTCCGAGCCAGGCCTGCCTGCCCGCCGAACACCCCACTCGAGCTACGGTCAGTCGCTGACGACGACCAGGAGCTGCCCCTCGACGACCTGATGACTGGGTGCGGCCGTCGCCGTGTGCCGAGCAGGCCCATGCAACCGGTATGCGGAGCCGAGGGTGCAGGTCATTCCGTAGGGCGGCCGCGACAACAGGATCGGTAGCCGCGCAGAGGTGACCATCTCGGAGCGATTATCCGCACTATGCGGCGTTCAGCGCGTGTGGGGGAGCGGAGAATGCGGGTACGGAGAGGGGCTGGAGTCCGGTGAACGGGGGCGCGATGGAGATTGCGGCATTGGTAGTGTCGGTGTTGGCGCTCGGGGTGTCCGGTGCGGTGTCAGTGCGGCAGGTGCGGCTGACCGAGCACGCCAACACGCTTCCGGTGGTTGTCGATCTGTTCCGTGAGCACCGCAGTGTGCGTCTTGCGCGGGCGCGGACTTTCGTACACGAGCAACTGCCCGCGTGTGACCTCTCCCTCGGACTTGCCGGGTTGACCGAGGAAGGTCGGGACCTGGTGCGTGACCTGGCCTGGTACTACGACAACCTGGGCGCCCTCGTTGCCCATGGTGTGGTCGACATCGAACCCGTCTCCGGCTACCTGGGCGGTTCCGTGATCTCGGTGTGGGAACACATGGAGCCGCTGGTCGCCGTCGAGCGGGCGCGACGTGCGCAGAGTGCTTTGCCGGACCCGAATCGTTGGCAGGAGTACTTCGAAAACCTGTATCACCTCGTCCGTGAGACGCCCGCGGCACAGGTACGAGCACGGACACAGCTTTGGCGCCTGCCTACCGCCTGACACTTTTGCACCCGAGCGCGGCGCGCCTCGTGCCATAGAGATCCATAAGGCCGCTGACAGCCAGCCCGGCACAAGGCTGAGGCGATGCCGTCTTGATGTTGATCAGCGGGACGGCGGAGGCGGCCCTGCGGGCCGTGCGGCCTGGCGCTCGGCCGGGCCGCTCCTGCCTCCGTCCCGCTCCCTGACCGTCCGCCGGGCCGCGTTACGAGGCGTTGCCGAAGAGAGCCCCCAGGAGCGCCTCCGCACCGAACCGAGCAGCCCCAATTGCGGCACCCACGATGGCGGCCCCCGCGCCCTTCTTCAAAGCTCGCGGCGGGTGTCCGTCCGCGGGGCCTGCGGCTGGGCCTGCTCGTCGCGCTGGTCGTTGCTCATGTACTCCTCCAGCGGCTGACTCGAAAAAAGTCCGTCTGTCTCCGACAGGCCGGCCGACGGTCGGCACGGTGGGGGAGCAACGGCCGAGTCGCACAACGCCGGGCACGACGAAGCCCCCTACCAAGGCGGCGGGAGGCGGATGCGCAGCGGGACAGTTGGGCGAAGGGCATTCAATAGCTGCCAGCGCTGAATGCAGTGGGGGAATCGTGGGCAGTTGTTACCGGCTGTCGACCGAGACGAAGGCCGCCTTCAAGACCACGGAGTTCTTCGCTTACGTCGGCGCGGTCGTCGCGGTGCTGATCGCCTCCATGGTCGTGGGAGACGACGACGGTCACGCCGACTACTTCCGGGCCGACCAGGCATGGCTGTACATCGTGATCCTCACTGTCGGTTACATGACCAGCCGGGGCCTTGCCAAGTCCGGCAGCCCGCGACCCCTACGACGAATCCCGCTGAGCGTCCCTCTTCCGCGTAGTCCGCAAGGGCAAAACGACAGGTCGCGGCGCCCTGCGCGGTAGGCACGCCCCGCCGTCGTGTCCGTGGAGGGCCGGAGCGGATCTACATCGTGCGCCGGCGCAGAGCTGGATGCCTGATGGGCCTCACAGGCGGCCGTCCCGGCTGCTGATCCTGGCGGGGGCGTTACGTCTCTCGGTGGTGCCGGTCGACGTGGTCGTTGATGTTCTCCCTGGCGCCCCGGTAGCCGCAGCCGAACGGGCAGTCCCTCCAGACCTCTTCGTCCACGGCGGCCTTCGTCACGGACTTCTCCGGTTGCGGCCCGTAGCCGTGGGCGTGGAGCATCTGGGCGATAAAGGCGTTGTGGTGAACGGCGAGGAACGCGGCTTCGGCGGTCTTGTCGTGGCCGGTGACGAAGAAGCGGCCGTAACCGATCTCGCGGCCGCAGCCGCAGCCGCAGTAGCAGCGGCCGGCGGGCTGGGCGGTATCTGTCATGCCGTCAGTATTTCCGCCAGGAGCGCGTCGGCCGGTACGGCTCGTCCAGCCGCTTGAGCACAGCCCTTCCAGCCCGGCCGCCGTCCACTCCAGCCGGCCCCCCGCCACGGCCGGGTCGGCTGTCGACGGGCACAACGTCAGCGGCGCCTTCCAGGCCGTGCTGCTCGCTGTCTGGGCGAGAGTGCCGGTGCGGCCGGCGTGACTTTCGGTGCCGCCGCCGCGCTGCTAACAGCGGCGGCACCAGGGCTTACCCCCGAAGGCGACAGAAGGGTCGGAGAGCCCGCATCCGCAGTGCAGGCATGCGCCAGCGGGACACGGCCGAATGATAAAAGGGTCCGGATGAGCGCCGTTGGCTGCCCGTGTGACACGGACGCGCCAGGAGCTCCGACCGCATCGAAGACCGCGCCGCCCCCTCTGGCGGTACCCGGGGGTGATCTCAGTTATCACCCCCGAGGCCGGGCTGCTCCCCTGGACGGACCCATCGGCGCTGAACAAGATCGCCAGAAAGAACATGACAGAGGAAAAGTGTGTGCGGCTCAGGAAGCCAGGGCGTCGTGGAGGGTGGGGTGGCATTGGAGGATGTCGTGGACGCCGACGAGTTGCAGGAGCCGCAGGACGGGGTCGGTGGGTGCGGCCAGGCGGAGCCAGCCGCCGGTTTCGGTCACGGCCCGGTGGGCGGTGATGAGGATGTTGGTGCCGGTGGAGTCCATGAAGGTGACGTGGCGCATGTCGATCACGATGCGGGGCCGGACGGCGCTGGTGACGTCCAGGGCGCGGCGAAGCTGGTCGCCGGTGTGGTGGTCGATCTCCCCGGCCAGGGTCAGCACACGGATGCCGTCCGTGGCGGTGGCCACGACCGACAGTCCGCCGGCCTGCTCGGCGAGCCGGTCGGCAAACGCATCACCGTTCGCATCGCCTTGCTCGACGACCCCGGCGGGGCCATCGCAGGACGAAGCGCCCTGTAGCCGTCATCCTCATCCGGCGGCGCTCGGCCGAGAAGCGCGAGGCCCAGGGACTCAGTCCAAGATGCCGAGAGCCGTGTCCGGCCGGCAGTGCACGCACGCAGGAACCTGCTGGCCCAGAGCCTCGATGGCCTGCTGCCGGGTGACCGGACGGCACCGGCCGCTGCCCAGCACTCACCGGTGTGCTGTGCACGGCGTCGACGCGTTCGTGCGGTTGAGCCCGTGCTGGAGCAGCCACTCAGGCGGAGGCGGCCGCATCTCCCGGCCGCGGCGCCGTTCTGCCTCGCGTCGCTCCTCCACCGCGATCCAGCCGTCGATCTGGGCGAGGGCCGCCGTCGCCTGCTGGACCACCACGCGCCGAGCGAAGTGGAACGGCTGAAGCCGCGACGGTTCATCGTTCCTAGCGAGTCGCGCCGCGAACGCCAGCTGATCGATGGTGAGCGTCGTTCTGACACCGAACCCAGCACCACCTGAAAACCGGCCACGACCAAGCCAAACACGCGCCGCCCGCTATCACGCACCAAGTCGTTAGACCACAGGAGTCTGCTGGTACAGCGCGAGCCGCCAAGCGCCCTCCCGACGGATGTACGTGCTGGACATGACAGCAGTGAAGTCAGGATTCACCGATTCCCGGTATGCGCGACCGGTATACACAAAGATTGCCTGCTCCTCTCCTAGAGGAATTAGACGCTCGTCGGAGATGTCATAGCTCCGCCACGGAGGCGCATGGTTCAAGGAGTCGATGACGTCTTGGCGGGTGAACACCTGTCCTCGGGCCAGCAGCATTAAGCCGTCACTCGTCATGACCCGGCCGTAAAAGTCCGCTCCTGTGCTGTTGCAAAGAGACCTCCACCCCTGATGTTCGAGATCCTTGAGTTCATCGAGCAGCATGTTCAGCTCCCTTCATCAATCCGGATATGACAATTGCTGGCAACGTATCCCCAATGCAATCACAGACAGGTCACACCTGATCGTGAATCTGCGGCATGTCCGTAGCGGAAACGCACGCCTCAAGCATCACGGTCGAAGCGTCGCCAAGGCTTCAGACCCAGGGGAAGTTCTCCGTCATGGTCGAGCCATGAGGAGCGGTGGGTGAGCCTTGGGTGGACCCGGTCCCATGCCTGAGTCTCGGCCTTGCCGTAGTTGGTAGTTGCGGTGACCGTGGTGATCGCAGGCTCGGGCCAGGTCTCCGGCTTGGTGAAGCGGAATTCCGGCCATGCTTAGGCGGCCGGCCGCCCTTCGGGTCGTAGACACGAGGCGGCTTCGGCAGTCGCATGACGCGGTCGGAGCGGACCCGGCCGACCAGCTCGACCGGTAGATCGCGCAAGACCCAGGCCAGGCGGGTGACGTCGTAGCCAGCATCGCAGACGATCACGATGTCCGGGTCCCCGGCCCGCCACTGGCCCGCGGCGATGAGCCGTTCAACGACTCCCCGCAGCTGCGCGGCGGTGACCGCGGTGGCGTCGTCCACCGGTCCGAGCCGGACGGCGTCCGGGATCGCGGTCCAAGAGGTGGCGCCCGGCTCCAGGACGGCGACGAAGGAGGGCCAGCCCGGGATGAACTGCGACGCCGTCTTCGCACGGCCATAGACATGGCAGAACAGCCGCTCGGCCGAGCACGGGGCGTCCGAACGAAGCCATGGCGACACGTCGACGGCCAGGACCAGGCGCCCGCCGTCGAAACGCGGCAGCGACAGCCTGGCCAGCACCGTCCGCACATGGTCGACATCGATCCGGCCGTGGTCCAGGCCTCCGTACATCGCTCCGTGCCCACGACGATGCTCGGGCAACAGCGTCAAGTCCACCGGGGACTTCACCGCGCCGTCCGCACACAGCACCGCATCGGTCAGCTCGAACAATTCGTCGCGCCGAGCGGTCAGACACTCGTAGAACTCGCCTCGGAAGCGTTCCGCTTCCGCGAACGCTTCCCTCCGGACATCAACTGGCAGCAGACTCACCCTCACGGCCTTCGTCGTGGTCACGTGCACCTTGGTCGGAGCACAGGATCAGACGAAGGCCGCCCCCACGTCCGGCGAATCCCCAGGTGAGCGACTCAGTACGAGACACCGTTCGAGGCCGGAAGGAAAAGAACTTCCCAATGACGATGTCAAGCCGCTGTCGTGACGGTTGGTGGGGCATCGTAATACTCTCCGTCGCGGAGCATGGTCCACAAGACGTTGGCTCGTCGCCGGGCCAGAGCGAGCACGGCCTGCTTATGTCCCTTCCCCTCGTTGCGCTTGCGCCCGTAGTAGGACTGGGAGGCGGTGCAGGTTCTGAGGCTGGCCATTGCGGAGAGGTAGAAGGCTCGGAGCAGGCCGCGGTGGTAGCGGCGCGGTCTGCGCATGTCCTCACTGACGCGGCCTGAGTCGCGTGGCACGGGAGAGAGGCCGGCGAAGGAGGCCAGGCGGTCGGCCGTGCCGAACGCTTCCAGGTCGCCGCCGGTTGCGGCGATGAACTCGGCGCCAAGGAGAGTGCCCATGCCAGGCAGACTGCGGATCACGGCGGCGTGGCGGTGCTCATTGAACCTGGCCTCGATGAGCGCGTCGAGTTCGGAGATCTCGTCGTCGAGTGCCAGCACTCCCTTGGCGATGCGGGCGACCATGGCGGCCGCGAGTGTCTCTCCAGGCAGGGCTGTGTGCTGGGCCCTGGCCGCCTCGACGGCTGTCTCGGCGAGCGCGGCCGCGTTCTTCACCTTGCGGTTCTTCAACCAGGTTCCGAGCCGTCTGGTCCCGCTGCGACGGATCGCGGCCGGCGCCTGGTAGCCGGTCAGGAGGACGACCGGGCCCTTCTTGCTCAGGTTCAGCGCACGCTCCAACGCGGGGAAGAACTCGAGCAGTTGAGCCCGCAGCCAGTTGGTCTGACGGGTCCGGTCGTTGACCAGGTCGAGACGGCGGGCGGTCAGGGTCCGGAGGTCGACGGCTATCTCGTCGCCGGATCGCAGAAGGCCGAGATCCTTGCGCATGCGTGCCTGATCGGCGATGACGAACGCGTCCTTCTCGTCCGTCTTGCCCTGACCGCGGTAGGCGGCCGAAGCCTGGTGCACGGCGAGGCCGGTGATGTAGACCATCGGCTGTTCGTGGCTGAGCAGGAGGCCGATGAGCAGGGCGGCGCCGCCGTGGTTGATGTCCACCGCCCACAAAGTGTCCTGGGAGAGCGCGAGGACGTCCGCGATCAGCGTCAGCAGGGCCGCCTCGTCGTTGCAGACTCGACGTGAAAGGAGGCGTTCGCCCCGCTCGTCGACCACCACGCAGTGGTGGTGTTCCTTGCCAACACTCCGGCCCAGATCTGGGGCACGGTCACCTCCGCCAGCTCGTCGTCACATATCGATCCCGTAGACGACCTCGCCGACGTTGTCCTACACAGCGATCGAGTCGCGTATCCCAATTAGCGGTCGGGTCGTCGCGGGGCTCCGGGCGGCCAAGTTCTTTGAGCCATCCAACGGCGACAAGCTCACAGCCATACCCAGAACCCCTGGGCCCGCTGATCTTACGAATGACCAGCTCAGACCCACGCCTGGAAGATTGGACAAGCTGAGTACGGCCCCGCACTATCGCGCTGTGGGGCGTTCAGCCCTGTGAGGGGGTGTCCGCGTCACCCTCGCTGCAGCGGAGTTGCTGAGCGGACCAGGCACTGGCGTCCTGGCTGTAGCGGATGAGGAACTGGGCGAACTGGGTGCGTTCGGCGGGCTCCCACGCCGCCGTGATGTGTTCGAAGGTCTCGCGCTGTTCGGAGGCGAAGCGCCGTCGCTCAGTTTCGCCGGTGTCCGTAAGCTCGAGGACGGTGCGCCGGCCGTCCGCCTGCGATGCGGCTCGCCGCAGCAGCCCGTCGGCAATGCAGGCGGCAATGGTCCGGCTGGCGACGGGCTGGGTTACTCCCATCTCGGCTGCGACGCCGCCGACCGTCATCTCTCCGGGCGCGTCCGCGACCACGTTCAGGACGAGGTTGCGGGTCAGATCCCCCCGCCGCCCCGAGGCGCGCCGCCGCAGTCGTGACAGGGCCGGTCCGACCTGATCGAAGAGGGACTTGCCGGTTCCCGGGGGCGTTGGCGAGCTGTTCATGCCAGCCATCCTAAGGATTTCCGTCGAGACACATATTCATGCCTTGTCGCATGTCCATAGCTTTAGCTATATATTGACGGTACTCCAGGAACGAGGTAAGCCATGTCCGTAACCGCTATCACCGGTGCCCAAGTCTTCGACGGCGAGAAGACACTGGGCGTGACCACCGTGCTTGTCGACGGCGGGCGGATCGCCCGCATCGGCGGCGACGTCCCCGACGAGGCCGACACCGTCGACGGCAGTGGCGCCACGCTGCTGCCGGGCCTGATCGACGCCCACGTCCACACCAGCAAGGACGCTCTGGCTCTGGCGCTGCGGTTCGGTGTGACGACCGAGCTGGAGATGCAGGGCACCAATACGCGGGACAACCGGGCCCACATCAGCGAGGACGACACCGTCGCCGACGTGCGCTCCTCCGGTTTCGGCATCACCCCGCCGGGCGGCCACCCCAGCGAGCTCTTTCCCGAAGGCTTCCGTCCCGGCCCGCCCCCCGGAGCCAGGCCCGCGGGCGAGCCGCCGCTGATGCCGTTTTCCACCACCCCCGAAGAAGCCGTCGCGTTCATCCCACAGCTGGTCGAACGGGGCTCGGACTACATCAAGTTCATGGTCGACGACGGCAGCATCGAAGGGCACCCCGGCCTTCCCATGCTCGACCAGGCCACCTTGAACGCGGGCGTGACCGAGGCCAAGAAGCACGGCATGCTCACCGTCGCCCACACCCTGACCGTGGATGCCACCCGCATGGCCATCGAGGCGGGCATCGACGGCCTGGCTCACTTGTTCATGGACCAGCCTCACACCGACGAAATCATCGACCTGGTGAAGAACTCCGGGGTGTTCGTCGTCCCTTGTGTCGTCCTGAACGCCTCAATGATGGGCATCACCGGCAGTGACCTTGCCGACGACCCGCGCGTCGCCTTCCGCCTGGATGCGGACTGGGACAACGCCCTGCGCTCCAGCTTCGGCCACTATCCCCAGGGCAGGATCGAGGATGTCCTGGCCACCGTCAAGACGCTCAGGGATGCTGGAGTGGACCTGCTGGCCGGTACCGACGTTTCTCTTCCCCTGCCCTTCCTGGGCGGCCTCGCCCACGGCGCCAGCGTCCACCACGAACTGCAGTACCTGACCCTGGCCGGCCTCACCCCTGTCCAGGCCCTGCGCGCGGCCACCGCCACCACCGCCCGCCGCTTCGGCCTCGATGACCGCGGCCGCATCGCCGAGGGCCTGCGCGCCGACCTCCTCCTCGTCGACGGCGACCCCACCACCACCATCTCCGACACCCTCAACACCCGCGGCGTCTGGCGCCGCGGCAGCCGCCTCGCGGCCTGACCGCGCCGCCTGCCACCAAGGTCTCGCACTCCACCAGAGGCCGCTGACCCGACGGTCGGCGGCCTCCCGCGCAGCCACGCTCCCCGCCTGAGTCCAGATGGCTGGTCGCATTCCGCACCACAGCAGAGGTCTTCGCTGTCTCGGTCCTGGCCCGCGCCGCGGCCTGCGGGCGCTCACGGAACGACTGACCTGCCAGTGATCTCGCAGGGTGGCGGTGGCCCCGTGACCGTCTTCATGGCTCCGCAAGGGGGCCTCCCGGCATTCGGGTGCTCACCGCGTGATCGGGGTGGCATCGTCGCCAGCGCGGAGCGCCGGATCGGTGCGCAACGTGGGTCTGCGGGTCCACGGTCACACCGGCGCAGATGTCGAACCGCAGCGCATCGAGGCGGGGCGCGCCGCTCACGCGAATAATCCTGGTGGAAAGCGGGCGCCCTCCTCCCGGCTGGCCGGGGGAGGGCGCGGTGCTGTTCGGCGGGGTGTCAGCCGTGACCTTGCCGTGGAAGAGGCGAACCAGACCGCGGCCCTCCGAGCCAGGCCTGCCTGCCCGCCGAACACCCCACTCGAGCTACGGCCGGTCGCTGACGACGACCAGGAGCTGCCCATCGACGACCTGACGCGCGGATCGAGTGCCGCGGCCGCCGCCGCTTCGCCTGGCTGTACCGCAACTGCACCGGTGCGCACCCACCCGCACGGTGGTGCGGTCACCGGTGCAGAGCCACCACGGTCTCCCAGCGCACGGGCCCGCTCCACTTGCTCATCGCGCAGCGCCTGCAGAGCCCGGACGACGTCCGTCGGTGCGTCGGCGAGGACCTGGCCGACGAAGTGCGCGATGGTGCGGGCGATCCCCGGCGCGGCAGCCGCGGGGGCGTACGTGGCCCACTCCCTGATCGCCATCAGGGAGATGACGCCGACCTTGTCCAGGACGAAGGAGTCGGCGCAGGGGGCGGTGTCGTCGGACAACGCGGTCAAGGGGCTGGTACACGCAGGACGCCCTCACTTCGGCGGTACTGCGGGACGTCGGTCCTGCCTGGAGCAACCGCAATCCGGTGGAGGTCGCCCACCACGTTCGCTCGGTCTGTTCTTGGCTCACATCAGGGCCTCGCCCTGGGACCGCCGTGCAGCAGACCAACTGTCACCCCTTCCGGAGCGGTCGCTGGACGTGGATGCGCAACGGGGCATCAGCGCGTTCCACCGCCTCCGGCGGGATCTCGCACTGGCCGTCGATCCGGCCCTGTATCCCGACCTTGAGGATTTTACCGACTCCGAGCTCAGCTCTTCCTGGCCCTCGCGTTCGGCTTGACGGACGATTCTCCTGGTGCGGTGGCGCGCATGGCGGCGCTGGTCGAGGATGCGGGGCACGCGCACGGCATCCCCCACCCGCTGCAGATGACCCTCGCGGTGGCCGACGGCGAACGCCTCTGGCCCTTCCGTTACTCCAGCGAGGGCCGTTCACGGTCGTTGTACTTCAGTACCAGGGTGGACACCCTGCATGCGCTCCACTCGGACGCCGCGTTCCTGCGGGACATCTCCGACGAGACCCGCCTCGTCGTGTCCGAACCGCTGGGCCCTCTCCCCGGCGCGTGGAACGAGGTGCCGGAGAACGGTTACGGCATCGTCCAGCTCGGGCCATGACGCGCTCCCGCCTTTCGGCCCGACCCGCACGAAGACTCCGCCAGGAGCTGACCAGCGCGTGCACAAGGCCGGCGAACAGGCCGACGGCTCGGGTGCGGCGCGCGCCGGGGCAGGAGGGCTGGGATGCTGGGTGAGGGAGTGCCGCTGAGACGTGACTCCGACGGACAGGGGTGATGAGCGCCGTGGCCGAGACCTACGAGGACGCTCAGGGACCAACCATTCCGATCGTTCCGGCCGTTCCTTGCGCCACGCCCCAGGGAGACCCGTTCTTGCGCACCAGATTCGCCCTCCCCGTGAGGCCCGCCACATTCCTGCGGCGGCAACGGCTCGTCGATCACCTTGACCAGGCTCTGCGGACACCGTTGACGCTGCTCAACGGCGCGGCAGGGGACGGCAAGACGCTGCTGGCCGCCGACTGGGCCGCCGGCCTGGGGCAGCCGGTCGTCTGGCTCACCGTTGAGGCGGGGGACCGGCGCCCTGGGGTTTTCTGGGCGTACATCATCCAGGCCCTGCACGCATGCGGTGCGCTGGCGCCCGGCAAGGTCGGGTTCCCGGCGGACGCGTCCCGGGTGGATGACCGGCTCCTGGCGGCACTCGCGGCCGAGCTGAACGATCTTGAGCGGCCTGTTGTCGTCGTGCTCGACGAGTACGACCGCGTGACCGCTCCGGAAGTCGCGGAGCAGCTCGGGTTCGTCCTGCACCACGCCGGGCGGGGGCTGCACCTGGTCCTCGTCACCCGCACCGAACCGCTGCTTCCGCTGCACCGTTACCGGGCGGCCGACGAGCTGACGGAGATCCGTGCCGCCGAGCTGGCCTTCACCCTGGAGGAGGCCGTCGCGCTGCTGGAGCTGCACGGCCTGAGCCTTCAGGTCCCCGCCGCACATGCACTGGTGGACCGTACCCGGGGCTGGGCCGCCGGCTTGCGCCTGTCCGCCCTGGCCGCTCGGGAGAGCGGCGACCCGGAGCTCTACTTGAAGGAGTTCGAGGCGGACCGGAGTACGATCGCGGACTTCTTGCTGACCGAGGTCCTCAAGGGACAGACGGAGGAGACCCAGGACCTGCTGCTGCGTGTCAGCGTCCTGGAGCGGTTCTGTCCTGATCTGGCGAACGAGCTGACCGGCCGGACCGATGCCGAGCCCATTCTCATCAAGCTGCACCGCGCGAACGCGTTCGTCGAGCACCTCGGGCGATCCTGGTACCGGCTCCACCCGCTGTTCGGGGAGATACTCCGGGCGCATCAGCGCGTGCGCCTGCCCGGACTGGAGCCGGAACTCCACCGGCGGGCCGCGCGGTGGCTGCGCCGGCACGGATTCCTGCCGGAGACACTCGCCCACGGCGCCGCCGCGGGCGAGTGGGATTTCGCCGCCGGAGCCCTCATCGACGACCTGGCGATCGGCCAGCTTTTCACCGGCCTGCGTTCAGGCGATCTGGCCCAGTTGTTCTCCCATATGGGGCCCGAGGCGAGGAGCCCCGCCACGGACCTTGTGCGTGCGGCCCGCGACCTGGCCCAGTGCGACCTCGGCCGTGGTCTGGCGCGCCTGCGCCACGCCGAGGAGGGGCTGGCTCTCGAGGCGTCCGGACCGGCGTCCGACGTGGCCCCCGACCGAGCCGCCGCACAGCTGAGCTGTGCACTGCTGGAGGCGCTGGCCGCCCGGCTGACCGGGTGTCCCCCGCAAGCCGAGGAAGCCGCCCGGACGGCCGATGAGCTGCGTCGGGAAGTCCCGGCGCACCTTCTGGAGGAGCATCCCGAAATTCCCGCCCTGCTGCTGACCCATCTGGGATCGGCCCGCCTGTGGACGGGGCGTTTCGAGGAGGCCCGCGTTGCCCTGACCGCCGTGGCCGGCACTCCCGGCGGAATCTCCACCGTGCTGCCCCGGGAGGAGTCGATGGGACACCTCGCGCTGCTCGACTATCTGAACGGCTGGCCCGGCCGGGCGGAGCGCAGGGCCCTTGCGGCGGTGGCCGAGGCGGAGCGGGTCGGCCTTCCCCAGCCGTCCGGCTCCGGCATCGGACGGCTGGTCCTGGCCGCCGTGGCCGTCGACCGCCATGAGCCGAGCCGGGCCCAAGCCCTCCTCGACGAGGCGGCTGTCCCCTCGAGAGCGCGTGATCCGGTGATGGCGGCGGGACGAGCCCTCGTCACCGCCCGCCTCCTGCTGGTCAGGGGCGATGTACGAGCCGCCGTCGCGGCGGCGGACCCGGCCGTCGCCACCACCGTGGCCTCACCCTGGGCGACAGCCCATGAAGCGCTCGTCGTCTCCGCCGCGCACCTGGCCGAAGGACGGCCCGACGAAGCCAGCGAGATACTCCAGAGCGTGTCCGGCGACCAACCCACGTGTGCCGTGGAGGCTGCGGCGATCCAGGTCGCCGCAGGCCGCACCGGGGCGGCCATCGACCTGCTCGACAGCATCCGCGCCGAGGGCCGGGCCGGGCCGGGGGTGACCGTAAGGGCAGCGCTGGTGAGGGCTCACACCGCGCACAAGGCAGGAGACACCGCCGCCGCCCGCAGGCTCGTGGCGCATGCGCTCCTAGACGCCAGGCGGGAACGGCTGCGACGTCCGTTCCTCGACACGGGAGCGTGGATCCGGCCTCTCCTGGCCATGACTCCGCTCGACGAACTGGCAGCGGGCTGGCTCAGGCCCGGCCCACCGCGACACGGTGAACAGCCCCGGACGGGGCCGCCACCCCCGCCGCTCGTCACCGTGGAACTGAGCCAACGTGAGCGCGACGTCCTGCGACGGGTGGCCCGGATGATGTCGACGGAAGAGGTCGCCGCTGACCTCTACGTGTCCGTGAACACGGTGAAGACGCACCTCAAGAGCGTCTACCGAAAGCTGGCGGTGAACCGCCGAGGCGACGCGGTGCGCCGCGCACGCGACCTCCGGCTGCTGTGAACGCACGTCGGTGAGAGCGTCCGCCGCCTGCGCCCCCACCGGCGGGACATACAGGGGAGATGCCCTTCCCCCTCAGCAGCTCGGGCTGGTCGTACCGGCGCGGGGTCAGTGGCTGCCGGTGTTCGCCTTCGCCCACACACGACCTGATATCCCCAAGGTCGCCGTCAACTGCTGGAGGACGGTCAAAGGCGCCGGTGGCCGCGCCGGTACCAGAGCGCGCCGACGCCGGCGGACGCCGTGGCCAGGGTGATGCCGAGGACCGGCCAGCGGCTCTCGGCGATGCGCAGGCCGGTCAGGAAAGTCACGGCGGTCAGGACGAGCGGTACGAGGAGGGAGATGAGCGCACGGAGTACGGCCGCCATTACCTCCGGTTCGAGGCGGGAGGTCCGGCGGCGCGGGGCGGGTGCGGTGTCGGCGAAGTAGTAGGCGAGGACACGGTCCGCCAGTTGGGCGTCGGCACGCCGGTAGACCACCGCCATGTACGGGAGCCAGACGAGGGGCGCGACCAGTCCGACCAGGAAGACCACGCCGAGGAGCAGCCACCGCCAAGCCTGGACGGCAACCCGGCGTACACGCCGGCCCGCGTCCTGGCTCACGTCGGCCGGCGCGAGAATGCCGAGGAGGTGGGCCATGCGCAGGGTGACGTTCCACAGGGCCGCCCATCGCTTCCAGCGACCGGGCGCGCCGGCGGCGCGCCCGGTGCGGGTCAGCGCGTCCTGGGCCTGTCGGGTGTCCTCGTACACGCCCTGGAGGACGAGGAGTTCGCCGGCGCGGGCCCTCGCCGTGGGGTCGCGGCCGTCGAGAGCGGCCAGCTCCAGGACCGTACGTGCCTGGCGGAGCAGCGCCGCGCAGAACGCGAGGGGAATGAGCACGAGGAACGGGCCGCCCACGATGGATCCCTCCGATACGACGGCCCGTCGGCCCTGAGCGACCACCCGGGCCCGGAGCTCCGCCTCGGTGGCGTCGGGGTGCCTCCGCCGAAGCGAGACGATCGCTTCGGGCACGGCCGGCCCGAAGCGGCGGACGGCGAAGTCGGCGAGACGTTCGGGAAGGTGCCCGGGATCGGTGACGACCGACGCCAGCAGCGAGCGTTCAGGGGAGGGCACCCTGCGGGAGCCCGCAGTTCTCGGATACGCCCGGTGCGACACATGTCGTGTTTACCACGAAATACCTTGATCACCGCCTGGCTCACCACCGAAGTCGGCGCCCGCCTTCCCCACCGGCACACACCACCGCGGCGCGGCCCTTCCCCCGTGGCGGGTGAGGCACGGGGCCCGTCCTTGGGATGCGATGGGAGGAGCAGCGAGGCGTGTGCCGTCCTGCCCCGCCTGCTCCGGCGGCGTACCTGAGCCGGACGACTCTGCGAGGTGGACAGCGTGAAGCACTGGCGGGCTCTGATGGTCCTCGGTACGGCCCAGTTTCTGATGGTCCTGGACACCTCCGTCATGAACGTGTCCATCAGTCAGCTGGTCGAGGACTTCGATACGGAGGTCACCGCCATCCAGGCCGTCATCACGCTGCACGCGCTCGTCATGGCCGCGTTCATGATCATCGGTGGCAGGTTCGGGGACATCCTGGGGCGTCGCCGCATGTTCCTGCTGGGGCTGGTCGTCTACGGCGCGGGGTCCGCCCTGACCGCTGTGGCACCCACGTTGTGGGTCCTCACGCTGGGCTGGTCCGTCATCGAGGGGCTCGGAGCCGCCATGGTGCTGCCGGCCATGGCCGCCCTCGTCGCGGAGTCGTACCGCGGGAAGGACCGGGCCGTCGCCTACGCGGTCATCGGCGGACTCGCCGGCGCCGGGATCGCGGTCGGCCCGCTGCTGGGCGGCTGGGTGACGACTTACCTGACCTGGCGGCTGGTCTTCGCCGGCGAGGTCGTGGTCGTCGCGGCCGTCCTGCTGTGCCGTGGCGTGATCGCGACGCCCGCCCCGACCGGCCCGCGCCCTCGGCTGGACGGGGTCGGCGCGGTGCTCTCCGCGGCCGGACTGGGGCTGAACGTGCTCGGGGTGCTGCAGAGCAGCACCTGGGGATGGGTGCAGCCCCGCAACCCGCCTTTCACCGTCCTGGGCTTCGCCCCGACGCTGTTCGTCGTCGGCGCCGGGGCGGTCGTCCTGGCGCTCTTCCGGCACTGGGAACGGCGCCGGGAGCACCGGGGCACCGACCCCCTCGTGCACCTGGCCCTGCTGGGCAGGCCCGTGCTGCGGTCCGGCCTGATGACGCTGCTGAGCCAGAACCTCATCCTGCTGGGGCTGTTCTTCACGATCCCGCTGTACTTGCAGGTGGTTCAGGGGTTCGACGCCTTCGAGACGGGCCTGCGTCTGCTCCCGGTGTCCGCCACCATGCTCGTGACCTCCCTGTCCGCGTCCTCGCTGGGACGGGCATGGGGGCCGCGCCGGGTGGTCCGGCTGGCCCTGGTGACCCTGGCGGCGGCCATCGTGTGGCTGCTCGCCACCATCGACCCCGTCATCGACGACGCGCAGTTCGCCGGAGCCATGGCCCTGCTGGGCGTCGGCGTCGGCCTGCTCGCCTCGCAACTGGGCAACGTCGTCCAGTCCGGCGTCGTCGAGGAGGAACGCAGTGAGGCCGGAGGGCTCCAGTTCACGGCCCAGAATCTGGGCTCCGCGCTGGGCACCGCGCTCATCGGGTCCATCCTGATCGGTGCGCTGGCCCACGCCTTCACCACGCAGGTGGACGAGAATCCGCAGCTGTCTGAACAGACCCGTGAACAGGTCGGTGTAGCCCTCCAGGCCGGGATCACCTTCGTCCCCACCGATCAGGTGCGCTCGGCGGCGAAGCGTGCCGGGCTGCCGCCGTCCGAGGTCGACGCTGTCGCGCACTCCTACGCCTCCGCGCAGCTGGACGGCCTGAAAGCGGCGATCCTGGCCACCGGCGGCATCGCCCTCGCCAGCTTCCTGGTCACGCCGCACCTGCCGACCGCCCGGGAAGGCCGTCGCCAGCAGCCGGACGCCGACGCTCCGGCCGGGGCGACGGGATCAACGGGCTGAGTTCGGAGGAGTCACCGGTGTCCAGAACCAGAGCCACGACCGGCCCGGCTGCGGCCCGCGCGGAGCGCCGAGCCGAGCGCCGGGCCCACGCGGACTACTCGGGCGGCGTCTACGGATCCATGCTCGCGGCTTCCGTGGTGATCGGCGCGGGCTCCCTGGGCTCGTTCCCGCGCACCGAGCTGGTGCTGCTGCTGTTGCTGACCGGAGTGGTCTTCTGGGTCGCGCACGTGCACGGCCAGCTGTTCGGGGCGCGTCTGGCGCAACAGGCTCCGGACCGCCGGGTCGTGCTGCACGTGTGCCGTGACGAGTGGCCGATCGTCAAGGCCGCCGTTCCGCCGGCCGCCGCGGTGGCTGTCAGCCCGCTGCTGGGACTGGACGTGCGAGGTGCTCTCTGGCTGGCTCTCTGCGTCGCCGTGGCCGGCCAGGTGGGCTGGTCCGTGGCCGCGGCCCGCCGCGCCGGTGCTTCGCCGCGGCTCATGGCCGCCACCGCATCGGTCAACCTGCTGCTCGGGTTGCTGATCATCTCCTTCAAGATCGTTCTGAAGCATTGATCCTTGGCGTCCGCTCGCCGGGCGGCGGTCACCTGTACCGGGTGAGGTCCCACGGGGCACGGAGGTGGACGATCGCGGGTAAGGGCGCCTTCCGCCGACCGAAGCAGTCCATGGAGGGACAGCTCGTGCGCTACGAGATCCGCATCGAGGGACATCTGTCGGAAACGCTGGCCAAGGCGTTTCCGGAGCTGGGCCACGTGGTGATGTCCGGCCAGACCATCCTGTTCGGCCCTGTCGTGGACGAAGCGCACCTCTATGGGCTGTTGGCACGCTGCCAGTCACTGGGGCTTCGGGTCCTGGAGATGCGCCAGCTGCCGGACTGACGGGAGCCCGGTGAGGGTGTTTCCTGTCCGGCCCTCTTGTGCGGCAGTGCCGCTCAGAGCCGCTGCGCCCTGATCCGGCCGGAGCGGCAGGCGTCCTCCAATGCCGCGAAGTCCCGTTCGTTCTGGTCGGCGTACGACTGGGCGAACTCCGTGAGCGCGCGGTCGAAGTGGTCGCCGGCGCCCAGATAGGCGGCGAGGGCGATGGGATCGCCCGAGCGGGCGTGGGCTCGCGCCAGGGACGCCCCGCACAGCCGGCCGAAGAGGGCGAGCAGGCCCGGCCCCATGGTCTCCGGCTGTGCGATGCCCTTCCAGTCCCACAGTTGGCGCACGTAGAAGTCCCGGTCCTGGCCGTCGAGGCCCACGACGTGCGTCCAGCCCAGGAAGATGTCACTGCTCGTCTGCATCAGGCGCTGTCCGGTCACCACCCGGCGCCCCTGGTTGTCGTAGCGGTCGCCACCCGTGTGGGCGGACAGCACGGACTCCTGGGCTTCCTTGGCCTGAAGCAGAAGCGGATCGTCGTCGTCCCTGCCGAGCAGGAGCAGGATCCAGCAGCGCGTGCCGACACTGCCGACGCCCACCACCTTGCGGGCCATGTCCACCAGACGGTAGTGACGCAACAGGTGGCGGCGTTCGGACGGCAGGCTCCGCGCGTACCCGTCCACGAGGATCCGAAGCTCCCTCTCACGCCCCTCTTCGGAGGGGTCCTCGAGCAGGTGGCCGATCGGAGTGATCAGTGGCGGGTCGGGAGTGATACGACGGCCCTGGGCCGTGACCCTGGTGAGCTTGTCGAAGGCCCGCAGATGAGTCCGCGTGCGGGCCCGCTCCGCCGCCCGGACGGTACGGCGTGCCGCCTCCTCGTCCCTCGACGAGGCCATCAGCTCCCGCACCCGGTCGGCGTCGTCCTGGGCGTACCAGACGTCCAGGGTGCGCATGCCGGCGAACTCGCGCATCCGCTCCCGATACGCCTTCACACAGGCGCTCACGGTGCCGTTCTGCTCCTTGAGGGAGAAGCCGTTCGCCCGGGCCGCCGTCACGAAACCGGCCGCCAGCCGTTTGACGTCCCACTCGAACGGTCCGGGCAAAGTCTCGTCGAAGTCGTTGATGTCGAAGACCAGCCGGCGCTCCGGCGAGGCGAGCAGCCGGAAGTTCAGGGGGTGGGCGTCCCCGCAGAGCTGCACCTGGAGCCCGGTGCCGGGGAGGGGTGCCAGGTCGTCTGCCATGATCGCGGCAGCGCCGCGGTAGAAGCGGAACGGCGACTCCAGCATGCGGCCGTAGCGGATCGGCACCAACTCCGCCACCCGCTCGGCCGACTGCCGCTCCACCACCTCGACGGGATCGGGTCTCTGCTGTGCGGCCTCGTACCAGCCGTGCGACGAACGCGGCGCCCGCCGACGAGCGTTCCTGCCGTACGCCGCTCGCTCGTCCGGGGACAGGGACGCGGTGAAAGCTCTCGGCACGGTCATGGTTCCGCCTCCTCGTCCGGCGTCCCGGCGTCGGTGCCGGAACGTGCTTTTGGCGACGGCGCCCGGCGCTGCCGGCGCAGCCCGGCCTGGACCGCGCTCGCCAGCACCCGGGCGGCGACGGCTACGAGCAGCAGCCCTCCCGTCATTTGCAGCATCGTCAGCACGCGTCCGGTCCGGGAGTGGGCGCTGATGTCCCCGTAGCCGACCGTGCTGAAGGTGGTCAGGGTGAAGTACAAGGCGTCCGTCCTGGTCAGCGGCTCGCTGAAGGAGCCCGGGGCGGAGCGGTCCAGCAGGTAGTAGGCGCCGGCGAAGAGGACCAGGAACAGCACCAGCGTGGCGGCCAGTGCCTCGACGGCTCTCAGTCGCGGGTGCGGCGAGCGCGCGATGACCCGCACCTCCCATCCGAACACCAGCAGCACCGCCAGCAGGCCGCACACGAGCAGGGCCGAGGCACCGGCCGTACCGCGCTCGTCCAGGGGCAGCAGGTAGTAGGCGGTGACGAGGCCGACCGTGATGAGCACGGCGCGGGCGCCGGCGACGACCGCCGCCCACCGGCGGGGGCGGCGCCGCCGACGCGGCCGGTGCGCGTCCGGTCCTGGCCGCGCCCGGTCCGTCCCTGCGGTGTTCGGATCGCTCATCTCGTGTCTTCTCGCTCCGTCCGGCCCCGGAAGGCGGGTGGGCCGGGCGCCGGGAGACTTACTTCCACCAGCTCAACGCCACGGCTGAGCCGATGGATCACCCGTGGTGGGTGATCCGGCCACCGAGCGGCTGGCGTGACCCTGGAGCGGTCAGGTGCTCGCGCACCGCCCCTCACCCGTCCCGTCGGCTTCCGGAGGCGACGGCTGATCACGCGAGGAGGAGCTATGACCATGTCGCGTGGTCCGGCATCGCGTGCCGGGCAGGAACCCGAGCCCGGCGGGGTGGCCCCGGGTCCGATGGGAGGCTCCGCAGACGTGCTTGCGCGCCTCGGCCGTTCATGGACCTGGCTCCTGGGGTCGGCCGTCATGACGCTGGTGCCGGGCGTCCTGGTGCTGGTGTGGCCAGAGGCGACCCTGCACGTCCTGGCGGTGCTCGTCGGCCTGTACCTGCTGGTGAGCGGGGGGTTCCGGTTCGTGGCCGTCTTCGCGCGGGAAGGGCACGAGCGGCTGCCGGGGCTGTTCCTGGCCGTGCTGTACGTCCTGGCCGGGGTGCTGTGCCTGAGGAACCCGCTGCAGACGATCGCCGCGCTCTCGCTGATCACCGGGGTCGTGTGGCTCGTGTCCGGCATGCTCACCCTCTACACGGCCATCTCCGTCGAGGACCTGCCGCACCGCGGCGTCGTCACGCTCGCCGCCGTACTCGGCATCGTCGCGGGGATCGTGGTGCTCGCCCTGCCCGCCGAGTCGGCCCGTGCCCTGACCAGGCTGCTCGGCCTGTGGCTCGTCCTGCTCGGCCTGGCCGAGGCGGTGGTCGCCCTCGCGTGGCGGGCCGCGCTCCGAAAGACGCGCCCCCCGGAGCCGGACGCCCCCGCCGCGACGGCCTGATACCGCACGAGCGCTCCGTTTCGGCTGCCTCCCCGACCGTCATTCCGATCAGCGACCGTCGCCACCGCCGCGACGCACGCGAAAAGGAACCCCCATGAACCCCGCCGCACCCCCGGATCCGCCGGACTCCGGCGGAGACGTCACCGGGCACCACGTCATGACCGCTGAGGAACGAGCGGAATACGAGCGACTGCGCCGGCACGCGGCAATGCGCCACCGGCGGGTACGGCAGGTCGGTTCCTCGGTCCTCCTCCTGCTGGCCCTGCTGCTCGCGCCTGTGGCCGTGGTCGCGGCCTGGGTCCAGGACACGGTCTCCGACACCGACCGGTACGTGGAGACCGTCGCGCCGCTGGCGTCCGAGCCGGCCGTGCAGGAAGTCGTGATCAACCGGCTCACGGACCGGGTGGTGGCCAACGTGGACGTCGCGGCGGTGACGGACTCGCTCGTCAAGACACTTCAGGACGCCGGTGCTCCACCCCGCGTCGTGGCGGGGGCCGAGTCCCTCGAGGGTCCCCTGCGCAGCGCGGTCAGGTCCGTCGTGGACCGCACCGTCACGCGCGTGATCACCAGCGACGTCTTCCAGCAGGTGTGGGAGGGCGCCAACCGGCGCTCGCACGCCGCAGTGGTGAACATGCTCACCGGCGACCGCGAGGGTGCCGTACGCGCCGAGGGCGACACCGTCCAACTGGACGTCGGAGCGGTCGTCGACCAGGTACGGGAGCGGCTCGTCGACGCGGGTTTCGACAAGGCCGCCGCCATCCCGGACACCGACCGGACGATCACCCTGTTCCAGACGGAGGAACTGGGCAAGGCGCAGGACGCGATGCGGCTACTGGACATCCTCGGCACCTGGCCGCCCGTCCTGACCGTCGTACTCGCCGCGCTTGCCGTGTGGACCAGTCCGGCACACCGGGTGATGCTGATGATCACCGCGACGGGTGTCGGCCTGATGATGGTGCTGCTCGTTGCGCTGGCCGTCGTCAGACGGGTCTATCTGGACTCGGTCCCGACTGACGCGCTGCCCACCGACGCCGCCGCCGCCATCTACGACACGTTCGTCCGTTTCCTGCGCGACAGCACGCGCACCCTGCTGGTCGTGGCGGTGATCACGGCACTGGTCGCCTACCTGTACGGTCCCGGACGCCCCGCCCGCGCCGTCCGCACTGCGGCGGACCGGGGAACGACGGCCGCCGGCCGAGGGCTGCGCCGCGCCGGAGTGCGCACCGGGGCCACCGGACGCTGGCTGACGGACCACCGGGCATGGACCACCGGTGGCGTCATCGTGGCGGGAGCGCTGGCACTGGTCCTCTGGAACCACCCCACGGTCGGAGCGGTGGCCCTCGTCCTCGGCATCGCCGTGGCCGTACTGATCATCCTGGCTATCCTCGCGGCGGCAACGGGACCGGCCGGCCGGGCGGCGGAAGGGTCGGCCCCATGAGACCACATGAGACATGGTGGGAGACCCGGCGCTCGGGCACGCGCCCCTATCGCCTTCACCTCCTCATACCGGACGGACGCCGGAGGCCGTCCCCCGGGCTGCCGGCTGCCGCACGCTCACCCGCATCGGGTGAGGCCGCCCGGCCCCTGCCGTGCCCACGCTGAAGGCAGCACGCAACGGCGGCCGTGCGGGCGCCGGAGACGGAGGAGAGACATGAGTGCGCAGACGTACCTGGCGTACGACTATCCCCTACTGAGTGTCTTCTGGAGCATGCTCCTGTTCTTCCTGTGGATCATGTGGTTCGTCCTGCTCTTCCGCGTCGTCGTCGACATCTTCCGCGACGACGAGATGAGCGGGTGGGCGAAAGCCGGCTGGCTGGCCTTCACCGTCCTGCTGCCCTTCCTGGGCGTGTTCGTCTACGTGATCGCCCGCGGCAAGAACATGGGCCGCCGGGAAATAGCGCAGGCACGGGCACAGCAGGAAGCGTTCGACGCCCACATCCGGGAGGCCGCGAGCGGCGTGGGCCGGACCAGCAGCGTCGACGACCTCGCCAGGCTGTCCGAGATCCGCTCCCGTGGCGACATCACGGACGAGGAGTTCCGCAGGGCGAAGGACCTGGTCCTGACCGGCCACGGTCCGGCGGGGGACCGGGGATCCACCTTCCACACCTCTGGTCGCTGACCATCCGGAACGATGGGAGCGAGACCCAAGATGACCGCGACACACATCCGGCCGGCACACACGGCCAAGCAGGAATGGGCAACCGGCCTGACGGCCTTGGCGGCGGTGATGCTCTTCCTCGTTGGCCTGCTCGACATCTTCCGGGGCATCATGGCCATCGCCGAGGACGACATCTTCGTCACGACGCGCAACTACGTGTTCGAGTTCGACCTGACCGGCTGGGGCTGGATCCACCTCGCTCTGGGTGTGGTCGCCGTGATCGTCAGCTTCGGACTGCTCAAGGCCGCTACCTGGGCACGCGTCGCCGGCGTGGCCGTCGCCGGACTCGTCATCATCGCCAACTGCCTCTCGCTGCCGTACTACCCCGTGTGGTCGATCGTGATGATCACCATCTCGGGCTTCATCATCTGGGCCCTGTGCGTGGTCCAGCGTGGCAACCTCTTCGACCTGTCCGAGGAACGCCCCATGTCCGAGGCGCGCCCGCCGGACAGGAGCTCGTATCCACGCGGGCCCGCCTGAGTGCACAGCGGTCGGGACGTGAGGCGAAAGAGAAGGGCCGACAGGTGAAACCCGGCGGTGGCATGAGGAGATCGAGGAAGGCAGGACCCCTGACCGGAGTCGAGGGCAGCGCCGCACGGGCCCGCCTTGCTGTACTCGCCCTGCTGAGCAGCATCCTGGTGGCGCTTGTCGCAGCCGGTCTGCGGAGCGTCCTGTGGGTGCTGGTGGGCGTCGCCGGACTGGCGCTGGCCGCCGTGGGAGTGTGGTGGGTCCTGGCGCACACCGGGGCGCTTCGTGCTTTCGGGGCGGTCCTGTCAATGGTGGCGCCGGTCGCTGTCCTGGCCCTCTATGCCACGTTCGGCATGCTGGGGCCGGCCTTGCTGTCCCTGGTTCTGTGGTTCCTGGCCGTCACGGCGGCGCGTACGGCCCTGAGCCCTGGGCGCACCACCTCCGAGCAGTCCGGGCAGGCGGTCGCCAAGGCGCCCCACAGCCCCTGGATCCTCATGAATCCGCGTTCCGGCGGCGGCAAGGTAGGCCGTTTCCACCTGGTCGACAAGGCCCGGGCGGCCGGCTTCCGGGTGGTTCTGCTCGAAGGGGGCCAGGATGTCGCCGAACTGGCACGGCAGGCCGTCGCCGAGGGCGCCGATCTGTTGGCGGTGGCCGGTGGCGACGGGACCCAGGCGCTGGTGGCCGAGGTCGCGGCGGGCCACGATCTACCGTTCCTGGTGATCCCCGCCGGCACCCGCAACCACTTCGCCCTGGACCTCGGCCTCGATCGCGACGATCCGGCGGCTGCCCTGGAAGCCCTGACCGACGGCGTCGAACTCCGCATCGACCTCGGGTACGCCGCGGACCGGGTCTTCGTCAACAACGCCTCGTTCGGAACGTACGCGTCCGTCGTCACCGACCCGGCCTACCGGGACGCCAAGGCCCGCACGACCCTCCGCACCCTCCCCGGCCTCCTCACGGGCGAGGGCGCGCCCAGGCTGCGGTCGCGGGCCGACGGAACGTACGTCGACGGACTTCAGGCGCTCCTCGTCAGCAACAACCCCTACGGACGTGCCGTCGACGCGGCCCATCCGGGCCGTAGGGAACGGCTGGACTCGGGCCTGCTCGGCGTGGTGTGCGTGCGGGTCGGCAACACCGCTCAGGCGGCCCGACTGGTGCGCGGCCCGCGCTCCGGGGGACTTGTCCGGCTGAGCGCCAGGGAAGTCGTCGTCGAAGCCGACACGGACACCCTCCCGGTCGGCATCGACGGAGAACACGTCGTTCTGCCCACACCAGTCGTGTGCCGCAGCGCGCCCGGGGCGCTCCGGGTGCGTGTGCCGCGCCGTCGCCCTCACGCACCGCGCGTCAGCGGCGGGGCGGCCGACTGGCCGCGCGTGGCACGGTTGGCGCTGGGGCGCCTCTCCTCTGGCCGGGGACAGAACGAGCCATAAAGGAGCGGCCCGGGAAGCGCCCCGCTTGAGCGATGCGTGACCGGACGGCCCAGGACAAGCCACCACAGCGAGCTTCCCCTCGACGCCCCCGGTCACGTGCCGTGCGACACGAGCCTGTTCGCCATCATGATCCATGTCCTCGGCGGGTCCATCCGGCATGCCGGGCACGTCGATATCCTACGCGAGGGCCTCGACGGCCGGACCGAGTTGCGCGCCGAACTCGAGAAGCAGGTCGATGAGGAAGCCCGTGCAGCCTACTGCGCGAAGATCGAGCAGGCCGCCAGGTCGGCCGCACGTCGGCGGCCCGCTGGACGGCCTGCTGCTCGACATCACCGGCTGGACAGCGGACGAGATCCAGACCGGCGTCGCGCTGATGACCGAGCTCGGGCAGTTCGGCGCCGACGGCCGCGCCCTGTACGACCCGCGCTCCGGCGGGTGGAACCGCTGGGACTGGTCCGGCGACTCACCCTGACACCCCCCGGGCCGACTAGCCCAGCGAACCGGCCCGGGGCACGCTGGAGGCGTGACCAGCGTGCCGATCGTCGTGCACCGGCCCTCGCTCTTGGGCGGCCGGAGAGTCACTGAGCTCTTTCCATCCTCAGTCTGATCTGGCCAGCTGCAGGTAGAGGACGGCCTGAACGAGACTCGTGATGTGGCTGGTCGAGCACCGGAGCTTGCGGAGGAGTCGCCAGGACTTGAGGTGGCGACGGCCTGCTCGACGAGGGCCCGGATCTTCGCGTGGGACCTATTGACGGCCTGCTGGCCGGTAGAAAGCGTCTCCCACCTGCCGCGGTAGGGAACGCGAACCGTGCCTCCGGCGCCCCGATAGCCCTTGTCGGCCCAGCAGGGGACGCCGGCCTGGGCCAGCGCGTCGACGATGCCGTGCTCGCGGGCCGCGCGGACATCGTGGACGGCCCCGGGCAGGGCCGGAGATGCCCACAGCAGGCGGCCGAAGGGGTCGGCGATGACCTGCACGTTCATTCCGTGTTTCTTGTGCTTGCCTGAGCAGAAGGGCCGGTCGGCGGCGATCCGGTCGATGGGCAGCAGCGTGCCGTCGAGCAGGACGAACGCCTTCATCGAGGCCATCCGGACCGCCTCGGCGACTGTCGGGGCGAGGTCGGCCAGGAGGCCGACGGCCTCGGTGATGTAGCGGTAGGCGGTGGCAATCCCGATGCCGAACCCGGCAGGAGCTGGGCATAGATGTCGCCGCAGCGCAGATGGGCCAGAACCAGGAGCGCCTGGCGTCCCGGTGCCAGACGTCGCCAGCGCGAGCCGATCTCTCGTCGGTAGGAGGCCAGTTGACGGGTGAGGTAGCGCAGGTGCGTGTTGGACAGACCGATCGCCGACGAGTAGACAAGCACGCGAAGCTCCTGGTGAGCATGGGGGATCGTGGTCGTGAACCCGTCTATCAGGAGCTCCGCTGTTGAGCATGACCAAACCAACTAACTTGGTCGTCGGCAGGTTGACAGAAACTCGCTGTACCGGCCCCTTTGAGGAAGGAACTTCGATGAAGGGCTCGCGTACTGCGATGCTCACCGTCGTCGGCCTTGCCGTCGGAATGGCCGGCTCTTGAGCACTCGCCGGTGGATCATCGCCGTCTGGGTGGGGCTGTGCCTGGCCGGCATCGCCGCCACCTCCGCCCTCAACGCCGGGCCGTACACGGACAAGCCGGAATCTCCCACCGAGGAGCCGGTACCGACGGGCACATACGTCGTCGACTGCCAGGAGATCGCCGACGACATCGAACAAGCCCGCGCCGAGGCGGAGCGGCAGCGGCAGGAAGCGCTCAATCCGTCCGGGACCCCTACCTACCAGGGCGGAGCCACCATGCAGGATTTTTTGGTATCAGAGGAGTGCGCGGACGAACTCGAAGACCGTGGCCTGAAGACACACTGAGGAGGGCACTTCCCGCGACCGTGCGTCCTGGCGCATCCTGCGCAAGCCACGATGCAGCACCAACCAGATCACAGACCTGGTCAAAGCCGTCCTCATGCTGCACCTCGCCAGGTTCAGCATGAGGTTGGAAAAGGCTCACTGCCAACTGACCATGTAGGACACGGTCTTAGTCCCACCAGCACGTCCACACAGTTGGACGAATCTCGCCGTCGCCAAGTACGGGCAGGTCTGGCGCGCCGTCGCTGGAGTAGGCGAACCGTTCAATAGCGGCCTGCGCGGCGGCTGCGGGCGTCAGCGGTGGGTTGGCTACAGCCAACCGCAGATTGCTGCCATCCAGGTAGAAGGGCTCGGCGCCGAAGCGACTCTGCCAACTACGCAAGAAAGCAAGATGGTCCGCTGGCTCCAGCCCACGCTGAGCCTTGTCGACCCACCAGCTGGGCGTGTGAGGAAGACCTTGCAGCAGCGCTGGGATCTCATAGCTGTGCTGTGCTTCCACTAGGCACATCCAGAGCTCCGACTCCCAGGCCAGAGAGCCCGCCCATGGGTCACCGGGCAAGGGAACGTCAATTGGTCCCCCCAGCGAGCGAGCCAGGAGCCGAGGAGTCAACAGATCCAGCCACTCACGCCTGGCCTCCGCGTCCGCACTTCTTGTCGAGCGAGTCCACCGTAAATGCGGTCACTATCTCGGCAATGACTTCGTCCGGGTCGCGAGCGGCTCCCGCGGCCACGACGTCGCGGCCGACTGCGGGAAATTCACCAGGAAAGCTCTGGGTCAATGACCTGGGATTCGCTTCCGATGAAAAGGGGTACCAGCCCGAGCCAGAAGCGTGCCAATTATGTAGCCAGCGCCAGATATCCCAGGCTTGACTGCGCGACACAATGAACCCCCGCACCTGAATGCCCTCGGCGGAGACTGCTGTCATAATGGCGTCGGGCGGAACAGGGTATCCGGCCTGAGCGGCAAGTGCACTGACCTCTTCGGCGCCGAACGCAAAGCTCGGCGTGAAATGTTCCGACATCTTCTTCCTGCTTTCGCAAGGTTATGGTGAAATCATAACCTGCGCCTTGCATGCGGATCGCGGTCAGGCCGTTCTGTCTCTGGGTCGAGTTGGCCACTTGCCGGACGGCTGAGCGTGCCATGGCCTCGTCTGCCGTCCGCAACTTGATGAAGGCTACATCGGCTCCCTGTTCGTCGGCGCTGAAGATCTCCTTGGCGATGCGATTTCGATCGTTGCTCGATTGATCTTTGAATTCCCAGCGCTTTCCGTCTACCCATGCATCGAAGGACTTTCTGCCACCCTTCGATCCGGGTGCTCCGATGTTGTTTCCTCGGGCAACAACTTTCCTCCCCTCGTAGGCCAGGCCCAGCGCCATCTCGAACTCCTCATCTCCGAACCCGAACTGGCTCTTCTTCCCCCTGGAGGTCAGGATTCGTCGATTCGATCAAGTGCCTCTTTGACGAGCTCTTCGAGTTGGTCATTCGTCCATTCGCCGACAAACCTACAACCCTGACGGCCGCCTCCCGGCTCGGCCCGGCAGGACCGATCGTTCAGCTCATAGATGTCCTCCAGGTACTTTCCATACGAGAACTTGTGCTGATTCACGATCTGGTCGAAGCGAAGCTTGCGAAGCTTTGCCGCCGCGCTACCACTGGTGTAGATCAAACGAGCCGCCGCGTCTGCCATGCGGTACGTGCTGGTCTTCTCGTAGGGCTCTCCGCTGTGCGACTTCGTCGGTGATGGGGATGAAGGCTGAGTCGGGGTGTGGTTCTTGCCGTCGGCTGACCGGGTCGGAGTCGGCACACAGGCCGGTGGGGTCACTGGTACTGACAGGGCTGTTGTTGCTGTAGCCGTACCCGTTCATCTGGAGCGGGTTGGCGGTGTTGATGATGGGGTCGGCTGACAGGAATCGCCCAGAAGTCTGGTCGTACTCGCGTGCCCCGATGTGGGTTACTGAGCTTGAACTCGTGATGTCGTCTTCGGTGATCAGGGGTTGATGGTCAGTCCCGTCTCGGCAAGGCAGCCGTCTATGAGGTGGCTGCGGTACTGGATGTGGCGGAGGCCGCGCCGGATGCGCTGGGCGAGGTGTTCGGGGGTGCTGAAGGCGACGTTGGAGAGCCAGCCGCGCCGCAGCAGAGACCAGATGCCTTCGACGGGGTTGAGGTCGGGTGCATAGGGCGGCAGGTGATAGATGGTCAGCCAGTCCCGGGCTGCCGCCCATTTGCGCAGGCCGGCGGCCTTGTGGACGTTGAGATTGTCCCAGACCAGCACGATCGGGCCGCCGAGCTGCTGGTGTGCTGCGATCAGCAGGTCACGGTAGTCGCGCCAGGAGAAGCTCTTGCGTCCGTCGCGGTTGCCGTCGTCGTGGCGGGGCCGGTAGATCAGCCTCGAGCGGTGGCCGGGTTTATAGGTCAACGCTGCGATGGAGATGCGTCTGCGGGAACGGCCGCGGACCCGCACCACCGGGGTGCGGCCACGAGGCGACCAGGTCTTCGCCTGCGGCGGCGTCATGGAGAAGCCGGCTTCGTCCTCGAAAACGAGCCAGGCTCCACGAGCCGCCGCGAGTCTTCCGCGCAGGGCCAGGTCTCCTTCACCCAGCCGGCCACGGCATCGTCGTCCCGTTCCATCGCGTCGGGCCGGGACCTGGCAGGACCAGCCGTTACGCACCAGCAGCTTGCGCACACCCTGGACGGTGTAGGTCAGGTGGAAGCGCCGGCCGATCACAGTCTTGATGCGGCCCAGGGTCCAGCGCTGGTCCTCTCAGCCGTGCGCGGCCGGCCCCTTGGCCAGCTCCGCCTCCAGCTGGGCGAACTGCCTCTCGCTCAGTCTCGGCAACGACGCCGGCCCGCGCGACCGCAGAGCACGCGGCCCGCCCTCTTCCCGCGCCTGCCGCCGCCGCTGCGCCGACCGGACACTGACGCGCAGGTCCTTGGCGATCGCCGAACTCGCTTCGCCCCGGGCGAACCGCTCGGCCGGCCTGAAGCCGTAACTCCTCGCGAAACTGCTGACGTTCGGCGGTCAGCCCGCCCCCTTGTGGATACCGCATGCCCCGGTGATACCGCAGGGAACTGTCGCCCGTCAGCCCCTACGACACCACGAGTTCAACCTCAGTAACCCCAGTAATGCGCCGGATCGAGGCGGGGCAGCCGGTGATCTGATCAGCCTTTCGAGAGGTGCGCCGGGCTTGGCGGTGGGCTTCTTCGGTCGCTTGTTGGACCGGTAGCTGGGGCCGTTCATGATGACCTGGGGGTGGCTGGCGTTGATCAGCCGGTCCAACAGCGACTCGGCGACGACGGGGTTGGGGAAGAGGGGATACCAGCCGCTGGGGGCGGCCGGCGGCGGGAGACCACTCGCCGAGCCGCGTGGCGGCTCCACGAGTGGACATGCCCCCGACCTCCGGGAAGCACCATGCACCTCATGAGCACCTCCCGCACAGCGCCCCGCCAACTACAGTCCTCGGCTGCCCACCCCCCCACAGTGTCCGCGTGACAGCACCGACGAAGGCCCAATCCGTCGGCCTCCTCAGGAAACGCGCGTGCGTTCTGTTCACCGCCTGGGCGATAAGCGCGGACGACCGGGTCGCCGCAAAGGTTGCGATCAGCGAGCCGCTGACCAACGCCGTGCTGCACGGACACGAGGTCATGACGCTCGCAGTCACCCGCGCCGGTCCGACGCTGGACATCTCGGTCACCGATCACGGACAGCCCCATGCGGCCACCGCGACCTGCGATCCCGATGAGCACGGCCGCGCCTGTCGATCGTCGCCGCGCTCGCCCAGGACCTGCGGATCGAGCAAGCGCCACACGGATGGCGAGTCCGCGCCCGCACCCCTAAGCCGTCCAGGGCCTCAGAGCTTTCCGCCACGGTGCCGTGACGGAGTGATCCTGGACACCCTTGACCTCGGCGGGCGACCCAGGTTTGCTTCGCTAGTCAAGCATCCACGGGAAGCCCGGTGACTTGTGAGGAGCTCCGCATGACCCGCACGGACGAATCAGGACGTTCCAGCTATGACGACGGTGTCCTGGGGCACGCCCGGCCCGGAGAACTGGATCGACTGGCGCTGCTGGAGGCCACGTGCGACCCCGCGACCTGGGCCGTGATCGCCGGTCTTCCCCTTGCGCCGGACGCGTCGTGCGCGCTCGTCGGCGCCGGCAACGGGCGGCTCGCTCGCCAGCTGGCGCAGCGCTTCTCGGGTGGCCGCGTGATGGCTACCGACATCGACACGGCCCTTCTCGACGCCCAGGAGTGGCCCTCACCGGTGACAGTACGCCGTCACGACGTGACGCGGGAGGACCTCGCCCCCGCCGAGTGGGATCTCGTGCACGCCCGTGCGGTGCTCACGCACCTGCCCGGTCCCGAGCGGCTCGTGCACAGGATGGCCTCCTGGCTGACCCCCGGGCGGGGGTGGCTCGTCGTCGAGGACCCCACCTATCTCAAGCCCGTCCTGTCGGGAAGGCCGGAATGGGCGGCCCTGCTGGAGAACTGCGAGACCCTGCTCGCGACGACCCAGGGGACGGACGCCGGCTGGGCGGGCCGCATTCCGGCCGCCATGGCTGCCGCGGGACTCACGGACATCCGCGTCTCCGTGCGCGTGGCGACGGTCGGCGAGGGAGGAGTCGAGGACCGGTACTGGCGTGCCTGCTTCGAACAGGCCCGACCCGCTCTGGTGGCTCATGGCCTCATGACGGACGAAGAGGTCGAGCGGGGGATGTCATGTCTGGACAATCCCACGTTCCGGGACATGGCCTGGACGATGGTGTCGTGCGCGGCCCGGCGGCCGTGACCCGCGGAGGCGCGAGCGGACCGGGGTACTACCGTCGAGCTGGGCAGTAGCCCGTCGACCATCAGCCGGGAGATTCGCCGCAACCGGCATCCGGTGAACGGCCAGTACCGGCTGCACGCGGCACACGCCTGGGCCAGGGCCCGCCGTCCGCGCCCCAAGGGCGGGAAGATCGCGGCGTGTCTTGTACTGCGTGACACCATCCAGTCATGGCTGGGGCTGAAGTGGAGTCCTGAGCAGATCAGCCGGAGCCTGCGCCTGCACTTCCCCCACCAGCCGGAGATGCACGTGTCGCACGAGACGATCTACCAGGCCCTCTACGTCCAGGGCCGGGGCGAGCTGCGCCGCGAGCTCACCAAGGCCCTGCGCACCGTCCGAACCCTCCGCAAGCCTCAACGTCGTCCCGACCAGCGGATCCCCCGCTATCCGGCACCGATGGTGATGATCAGCGACCGGCCGGCCGAGGCCGAGAACCGGGCCGTAAATCCGCCTCCGCCCGAGGCGCCGGCCCTTTCGCGTGGCCGCGCGTCCTCGGGGGCCGCCGCTGCCCGACGCCAGGGACCGGAAGACCAAGCCGAACTCCCCTCCCCCGCCATTGCGGGACAGCCCATATTCGGCCACTGCGTTTGTGTAGATGACAGGTTTTTGCACCGGCACACCAACAATCATCGGTCCACGCGAACCCGTGGAGCCATCGCTCGGGAAGCTCAGGTTTCCCTCAGGGAATCCGTGGTAGCCAGCAGTCCGCGCCGCCATGCTGACATGATCTCGACAGCAGCAGGTGGAGGCTTGACCATCCTCCATCTCTTTCCTCGCCAAGGAGAATGTCATGCGCACAAAAAACGGGGCCTTGCTTGTTCCGATCCTTGCTTTACTCGTAACGGCGGCAAGCCCTGCTTTTGCGGAAGATCCGGCCCCTTCTCCGAGCAATCCCGTCGTCGAAACCGCTCCTCCCGCCCAACCGGAGGAGAACGACCTCGTCGAGGGTGTGCCCGAAACGGCCGCCCCCGCACCTTCCGATGAACCTTCACCGGATGACGATCTCACCGCGCCGACGTCCAAGCCGAGCGATTGGCCGAATGCTCAACCGTGCGAGCCGCATTGGTCTTACCACGCAACGAGCAAGAGCAAGGACTACCACAAGGGCGTTGGGGCTGAGCAGGCGAACTATAACGGAACGTCCCGCACCGCCAAATCGACGTTTGTCTCAGAAGTCACCTCGTCGGTCGGCATCGCCGTAACGGGAGAGTTCAAAGTTGGGGCCAACATAGCAATCGCTTCGATCGAGCAGAAGTTCAGCGTGAACGTCTCCGCATCGCTCACCGCAAAGTTGGGCAATACCATCAGTGTCGACACTCCGGCACGCAAAACGACATTCGCCCGCTATGGCGTTTACCGCCTCTAGAGCTACGGCTACAACCAATACACGTACATCAACTGCACCAAGGGCGTGAAAAAGAATGTCACGATCTACACCCCCCATCGCATCGGCTGGGCCATTTGGGAGAAGTGACATGACTCCCTGGACTCGTATGGGAATGGGTATCGCCTGCGTCTTACTGCTCTCCTCACTCGCAGCTTGCACGTCAGACGACGCGGACACCAAGCAGCCTGCACAACGCACGCACTCTTCCGAGCCACGCACAGCAACTACGGCCGCAACAGCGGCAACGGCCGAACCTTCCGTTCAGCAACCGCCCGAACTGGACGCCGATGAGACTTTGGCCTGCCGGCAAGGAGCGACCAGCGGAGCTGCCAACGTCGCATTCGCCAAGGGGAAGAAGGGCGATGCCCTGGTCGTCGCGTTGCGCTGTCAGGGCCAAGGGAAGGTGAATGTTTCGGTGCCCTCAGTTCATGTCTCCTTCCCTCTGGAATGCCTCGCCGACGAGATCAGTACTACCTACAACCAGGTCGCCGTGACAGGGGTGGAGCGCAGCGGCAGCGTCTCTGTCCATGCCCCTTCCTCCGTCCGCTGGTCAATGACCATCGGACGCGGTGCTCCTGTCGCAGAGGAATCGCCCGACACTCCGTGAGGCATGCGATTTGTACCCATCCTTACGGCCTCAGTGTTGCCAACGCCCTCCGGGCCAAGGCATAGGAGCGGGTGACAAAACCGCCATGTCCACGACAAAAACACGGCTGCTACGTGCTCGTCCCCAACTCCTTCTACCGGCACGGCCCGGCACCGTTGGCGAGCTTCCCGAGTACATCGGGGAAGAGGTCCGGCCTGCGGTCTTCGCCCAGCTGATGCCCCCTGATCGAGGCGCACACCGCCGAACGTGTCCTGAGCGACGCCGGCGCCTACCTCAGGTTCCTCACCACCCAGCCTGAGGCCTGCGCCGGACCGGTCGCGGTGACCGGCTACTGGACTCTGCGGAGGGCGCGGTAAGGATGCTTTGAGGCACGCGTACATTGCCACATTCGGGTGGGGGAACTGGTTCTGACGGGGCTGCGTTTCCTCCCCCTTACGCATGCTGCAGACAGGGGGCTGCCCGGAGAGCCCGAGGGGGTGGAGAAGCTGAACGGTGTGTTCGAGACGACAGCGTGTGGCCCCTCGAAGGGCTGGCATTTGCCCGGGACTGCGGTCTGGGGCCATCCGCGGCCTTGGGAAGCTCCACGGGGGCGGCGTGATTCGTACAGCCGCCCGTCCTGATCAGCCCGCAGACGGCCTCGCCGGAGATGTCCTACGAAGCGATGAAGCCGCGTATCCCAATCAGCAAGCCGGAGGTCCTGCGGACGTCACCCCGAAGGAGAATCTATGAACGCTGCGCCGGCCTCCACGCCCTTCCGCTCCACCCACTGCGTGAGGGCCGCCAGGCCCCGCCGGAATGCCGCCTGCGCCTTGCTCAGGCCCTTCGTCGCACCTGTGGCTGCCGGGGCGGAAACCGGGGCCTGGTCGGGTTGTACGCCGAGCTTCGACAGCCGCTGCTGCTGCTCGGTCGACAGCTGCGCCCAGGTGCCCGGGTTCTTCTGCCTATGGGGCCACTTGCCCAGGTCGTCGCCTTCGAACAGCACTCCGGGTTCGATGGCCGGCAGGCTGCCGTCGGCGTCGGCGAGGACGCGGTAGTGGCGTTGCCAGTCCAGGGGCCATGGGCAGTTCCAGTCCTCATCGACCGCGGCCAGCTGTTTCGCCCCCCCGATCCGGCCTGAAACCCGGTGCGCCTCGTCCACGGTGATCAGCGACCACCTTGGAAGGCCGGCGGCGTGTGCGCGTTCCAGTGTGCCGAGCCCGAGTGAGGCGTACGTGGCGAACACGGTGACCTTGCCCAGGTGACGGGTGCACTCCACGAACTTGTCCACGTCCGTGGTGTTCGGGAAGGACACATCCTCCCCTCGCGGGGACGACACCCCGATCATCGGGCCGCTACGACCGCCTTCGCGCCACGCGGTCTCGGTCTGGGCAAGCAGGTCTAGCGAGGGCACGAGCACACGGCCCGCGCGGACCTCCTCCGCGCTCCGGGTGGCCACGAGGGTCTTCCCGGTTCCGGTCGCCATGATCACCTGAGTACGAAGTCCGCGCTCGGGCACGGTTGATCTTGCAATCAATTCGAGTGCCCGGAGGACTGCATCGACGGCTCTCGCTGGTGAGGTCCGAGTTCCTTCGCTGTCATCCTGGTCAGCCTTCTGTCGTATGTTGGATGTGGCACAACGGGATCAACTAGCCATTAAATTGGGGCAGTTGGATGCCAGATGGCTAGGGCCTGTTGCGAAAGTGGATTTCTGCAAGAATCACCCCACCTTGCGTGAATGCGGCTCTGGGCGGCGGCGAGCGCCGCCACGCAGCGACTTTCGGACATGGAGCAATCAGATGGGGTACTGGGGTTCCCTTGTCGTCGTCCGCCATCGGCATCCGCTGAGCGAGGTGGCGGCCTTCACTGACGGGGTGCGCATGGAGCTGCTCCAGGAGCGCGCTGATGACTGGCGGCTTTGGTCGTTGGAAGGGGAGACCTCTCTCGATGAGGAGAGTCTCATCGAACTGGTTGACGTCACTGGGCACCCGGTCCTTGCCGGATTCGTCATGGACAGCGACTGCCTTGTCCTGGAAGGCCGGACCAGGGACCAGGAAACCTGGCGCGCGTGTCTCGATCGGGCAGCTATGTCCGCCTACATGGCGGAGGATGGCCAATCTGTCGACGACTGGTTCTTGGGGCCGGAGGAGGCCGTGGAGCGTGCTGTGGCCTGGGCACGGGCGGCTGACCTGACTCCCGTTCCGAAGGCGATCGCCGATGTCTTGTCGAAGCGGTCCGACCCGTTCGTGGAGGATCTGTTCCAGGAGTTCCTGGCCGGCTTGGGCATCGATGTCTGAACCGCCGCGGGCGAAGCGTGCCGATCACAGCCACTCGTTGATGGCCACTACGAGGACAGTGGCCTCGTAGCGGACCGCGAGTTTGTCGTACCGGGTGGCGACGGCGCGGTGTCTCTTGAGGCGGTTGATCCCGCACTCGACCGCATGACGCTCGCGGTAGTCGATCGGGTCGAAATGCGGTGGCCGGCCACCGTGAGAGCCTCGCTTCCTGCGGTTGCGCGCTTGGTCGGCCTTGTCGGGGATGGTGCAGCGGATCCCGCGGCGGCGGAGGTAGGCGCGGTTCTTTCGGGAGGCGTACGCCTTGTCGGCCCGGACGCGGTCGGGGCGGACGCGTGGTCGGCCCGGCCCGATGCGGGGCACGCGGATCTTTTCCAGCACGGGTTCGAACTGCGGCGCGTCTCCGCGCTGTCCTGCCGTTACCACGATCGACATGGGTTTTTGGCCCTGCTCGACGGCGAGATGCAGCTTGGTGGTGAACCCGCCGCGCGAGCGTCCCAGCCCATGATCACGGGGCTCGGTGAAGATGCCGCCCGGTGGTTCCTTCTGCAGGTCGCCCTGCTTGCGGGCCCCGGCCGCATGCTGATGGGCGCGACAGACCGTGGAGTCGACGTTCAGGTCCCACGTGATCGCACCCTTCACATCGGCCAGGGACTGGAGTCGGGTCAGGATGCGGTGCCAGGTGCCGTCTCGCTGCCATCGGCGGAACAGATCGTAGACCCGGTTCCACGGCCCATACTCGACAGGCACGTCCCGCCACGGAACACCGGTCCGGACCCGAAACCGTATGCCGTCGATCAGCCGCCGTCGCGGCCAGACCGGCGGCCGCCCCGCTTTCATTCCTTTCGGCAGCAACGGCTCCAACACCGCCCACTGCTCGTCCGTAAGATCTCCCCGACCCATGAACCATGATCATCCAGGACTTAAGATCCACTTCCGACACGGCCTAGGCACTATCCGGCGGATCATGTGACTTCCCGATCGGTCGCTCGTTGGTTCGGGCATGGGGCGGGGAGATCTAACGAATCGCGAGTGGTCGCGTGTGGAGCCGCATCTGCCGCTTTCCGGCAGGCGGGGAGGCCGGTGGAACGATCACCGCACCTTGCTCAACGGGATCCTGTTCCGGATCCGTACCGGCGTCCCGTGGCGTGACCTGCCGGAACGATACGGCTCCTGGAAATCCGTCTACGAGAGGCATCGCCGCTGGTCGGCGGACGGCACCTGGGACCGGATATTGCAGGCGGTCCAGGCCCACGCCGACCTGGCCGGCCGGATCGACGGGGGCATGGTCGGTGTGGACTCGACCTCCTGCAGGGCACACCAGCACGCAGCCGGAGCCCGCAAGGCCACTCCACGGATCCCGAAAAAAGGACGACGCCCCGGCACCACCGCCCTGACGAGGGATTCGGACGGTCCCGGGGCGGGCTGACCTGCAAGATCCACCTCGTCGGGGAAGGCGGCTGCCGCCCGATGGCTCTCCTGATCACTCCGGGCCAATGGGGCGACGCCCCACAGATGATCGAGGTCCTGGACCGGATCCGGGTTCCCCGCCCGCTGGGCGGACGACCCCGGACCCGGCCCGACCACGTCAGCGGCGACAAGGCATACAGCTCCCGCCGAAACCGCCGCTACCTGCGACGACGCAACATCAAACACACCATCCCGGAACCGAAGGACCAACGCGCCAACCGTCGACGCAAGGGCAGCACGGGCGGAAGACCCACCGGCTTCGACCCTGACCGCTACCGGCGCCGCAACGAGGTCGAGCGGACCATCAACCGCCTCAAGAACTCCCGTGCTGTCGCGACCCGTTACGACAAGCGAGCCTATGTCTTCCACGGCACCGTCACCGCAGCAGCAGTCCGCCTCTGGCTCAGGCCGTGAACTACCGGGGCCGTCCTCTCAGAATCCCGGGGCGGGCATGAAGCTCGGCCACCACGGGGGCACACCATTGGGGCACGGAGGAGCGGCGGCGCCCTCCCAGAAGATCGAGATGACGCACCAGGCAACCCCGAGGAGCGTTACCGCGAGGGCAAAGGCATGGAGGAGGGGACGGTTCCCGAGAAGGGCGCCCACCGCGATCCAGGCCAGGAGCAGGACCGTCCAAAGGCCCGGGATGAACAGCCACAACAGGAAACCGCTGTTGGCCGCGTTGTTCACTCCCACGTCGCAGGCGGTCCAGGACCTGCCCAGAAGCATGGCAGCGGACACCGCGAGAAGCAGAGCCACCGCCACCCCGAGACACCCATGCAGCCGTCGACTCCCCACAGGCCCCCCGTTCGCCGTCCGCCGCGGAAACACCGGATCCGCACCGCTCATCACTGCCGCGACCCCCGTCCCCCGGCACTGACCAACAGGGAACAGACTCCCCTGGATCCTAGTAATCACATGATCCGCCGGACAGTGCCTAGTAGGACCTACGGGGTTGTCGTACGGATCAAATTTCTACAGCTGACGAGATGCTCTAGAAAGCCTCGATGGTGGTCGCCCATCGCTCCAGAGTCTATCCATGCCAGAAGAATGAAGCATCAGGGAATAGAGGGTGGCACAGCATGATATTTTCCAGTCGCGGGGCCGGTCATGCTGCCCGCACACGGCATCGGGACAGGGGCGCACGAGGCCCCGGAAGACAGGTGGACGCCAGCGATGACGGCCGAGTGGTACGTCCTGATCGAAGAGGACACTCTGACAACCGAGAGCCCTGACGGCGTGGAGGTGCAGCTGCATCGATGGATGCTCGTGGGCATGCATCACATCGGCCAGGATCAGGCGGAAGCAGTCGCAGCGGCTGAGGACGCGGCTCTGCACTACATACCGGGTGTACTGGCCAGGCGTGCGCGGCCGGGGGACGAGCCGGCCCGGCATGTCTATCTCGCTCAAGACGGTTCGTGGGTGGCAGTTGTGAGGCAGCGTCACCGTGAGTGCCACATTCGGGTGACCACGGCCCGGCTCACGCATTCGCAGGAAGAGAAGGAAGCTCCGCCGAAAAGTTTGAAGGAAAAGTTCCGCAGCCTGTTGGAAGACCCGCCTCCCCCTGTGAAGCCCTGGACGTGGACGCCGCCAGGTAAGCCCCAACAGGATTGACCCCGCCCTTCTCGTCGCTGCCGCCAGCTCCGGGCCGCGCGAAGCGTGGCCTGGAAGCCTCGCACGTAGTGCGAGGCCGCGGTACGTAGCGCAGCGGAGGACCGCGCTGCCCTGGAGGTAGTCCAGGGCACGGTCGCACAGCGACCGCGCTCCTGGAGCGCAGCGGAAGGAGCTTCAAGCCTTGTGCTGCGCACAAGGCTTGAAGCGGGGAGCGCAGCGAGCCGCCAGCGCTCCCGCGGAGCGGGAGCGCAATACCCGCGCGCAGCGCGGGTATTCGCTTGCATATCGCGCAGCGATATGGTACCCGCTCCGCGGGAGAT
>NZ_JBVIQK010000043.1:0-35371 GCF_055577115.1 Streptomyces sp. NPDC033216
GGGGAGTTGGGGGAGGGGGCGTTGGGTTTGGTGGTGTGGGTGGGGGGGGGGGGGGGGGGGGGGGGGGGGGGGGGGGTGGTGGTGGTGGGGGGGGGGGGGGGGGGGGTGGCCCCCCCCCCCCCCCCCCCGACCCGTCGGTGCCCGCGCGGCCGGCCTCCGGGAACGGTCCCTGAGGACGGCCCCTAGGAACGGCCCCTAGGAACTCTCCGCCGGCACGGCCTCGGCCGGTACCGGCAGGCTCTCGCCGTCGGCCGGGGTCGTCCGCGGCGGCAGCAGGTCCAGCACCGCCTGCCGGTGCGCGTCGCTGGTGGCGTCGTCGTACGGGTCCGGAGTGGCCGGCACCTGGAGCCGGTGCGCCGGGCCGGTGCCCAGCCGGGCGTAGCCGCGCCCGGGCGGGACGTGCTCGGCGGGGGTGGTGTGCGGGCGGACGCCCAGGACCGCCTCCAGCTGTCCGGCCGGGGCGGGCCCGAGGACGACCCGCGCGCGCGTGTGCTGTCGTACGGCGTCGCTCAGGGCGTCGAGGCTGTCGAACTGCTCGGCCACCACCACCGTCACCTGGGCCGCGCGGCCGTGCCGGAGGGGAACCTGGAGGAGGGCCTGCGGGTCCTTGCGGCCGTCCGCGTCGGCGAGGTGGGTGAACGCCGTGGGGCGGTCGAGCAGGATCCACAGGGGTCGCTTGGTGTCGTCCGGCGGTGGGTGGCCCTCCTGGCGGGCGCGGTTGGCGGCGATCAGGCGGCGCTCGGTCTCGTGCGCGGCCCATTCCAGGCTGGCCAGCGCCCCGGCGAGGCCGACCTCGACACCCAGGACGCCGTCCCGGCCGGTCAGGCAGGCGTACTCCCCGGTGCCGCCGCCGTCGATGATCAGGACGTCGCCGTACTGGAGGGCCTGGAGGGCGATGGAGCGCAGCAGGGTGGAGGTGCCGCTGCCGGGCTGGCCGACCGCCAGGAGGTGGGGCTCGGTGGAGCGGACGCCGGTGCGCCAGACGATCGGGGGGACGTCGCGCCGCTCCTCGCCGTGGGTGAGGGGGAGCGTGCGCTGGACCTGGGAGGGGTCCGTGAAGCCCAGGACGGTCTCGCCGGGCGCGGTCACGAAGCGCTGGGCGGCGAGGTCGGTGGGGAGCGGGGCGAGCACCGACACGGTCAGCTCGTTGCCCTCCTCGTCCCAGGCGAAGTGGTACTCCCGGCCCCGTCCGGACTTGGCCGTGAGCAGACGCTCGACACGCGCGCGTGTCTCGGCCTCGCCGTCCGGGAAGTACGCGGGGTAGCGGATCTCCAGCCGGGCGATCCGGCCCGAGGCGTCGAACTCGTACGACGGGAAGGCCTTCTCCCACTCGCCGCCGTGGGCGTAGAGGGGAGAAGGGTCATCCGCCGTGGAGAAGTACGGCACCAGGGCCTCGTACAGCGCCTGGAGCCGCTGGGTCTGCGGCTCGTCGGGGCCGTCGGGATCCGGTGGGGTGCGGTCCCGGCCCTGCCAGGCGGCTGCCGCCATGAGGGTGACGACGGCGAGCAGCGGTCCGTACGGTACGAGCGCCACGACCAGGACCACCGAGGCCACCAGGAACAGCAGCGGCCCACGCCGGTCCTTGGGGGTCTCCGCCCACCTGCGCCGCCCCGCCGAGGCCAGCCGGCGCAGACCGCGGGTGACCGTGATCAGCGGGTGGAGGACGTCGGTGGCGCTGTCGGCCGCCGTCCGGGCCAGCTCCCGGCTCCGGGCGATCTGCGCGCTGCCTGTGCTCAGGATGCGGGGGAGGGGGCGCCGGGCCACTGCTGTCTCCTGATGGTGCGTACGGACGGGACGGACTGGACGGACGGCGGGGGCGGCGGCGTCAGAACTTGATTCCGCCGAGGAGGCTGGCCAGGCTCTCGCCGCCGGCCTTGATGCTCGGGGCGAGGGCCGTACTGGCCAGGTAGAAGCCGAACAGGGCCGAGACCAGGGCGTGTGACGCCTTGAGCCCGTCCTTGCGGAAGAAGAGGAAGACGATGATGCCGAGCAGGACCACGCCTGAGATGGACAGGATCATTCTGGTCTCCTGGTTCGCGGGGGACAGTCACCATGAGTACTTCCAGGCTCACAGGATGTATCCATACGATAAAAGGTGCAAGCGGGTGAAATGTGGGTGATTTCCCCCGGATGGCCGAGGTGCTGGGGGCCGCGTGAGCAGCGCGGTCGCGGCGAACGGGTCCCGCCGTGATGGTTGCCTCTGCCGGGACCCGCCATGTGTCCGGGGAGCCAGTACGCTGTCGATTCACCTGAACGGTTGCAACGAGAGGCGGTACCGGCCGATGACCGAAGTCCCCGACCCCGAGGTCGTGGAACTGGCGACCAAGATCTTCGATCTTGCCCGCCGGGGACAGGCCGAGGCGCTCGTGGCCTACGTCGACGCGGGCGTGCCGGCCAACCTCACCAACGACCGCGGCGACTCGCTCGTGATGCTCGCCGCGTACCACGGCCACGCCGAGGCGGTCCGGGCGCTGCTGGCCCGGGGAGCAGAGGCGGACCGGATCAACGACCGGGGCCAGACGCCCCTCGCGGGGGCGGTCTTCAAGGGGGAGACGGATGTCATCCAGGTCCTCCTGGAGGCCGGTGCCGACCCTGCTGCGGGCACGCCCTCGGCAATCGACACCGCACGCATGTTCGGCAGGGCGGAGCTTCTGGAGCTGTTCGGCGCGCAGTGAGCCGAAGGGCGTCGAGCGGGTGAGAAGAAGTTCCTGACCAGGGAAATCGACGACCACGGGGGAGGCGGTACGGGGCCGCCGGAAATATCGGTCGCGGCAGGCTGAGCTGCCGAGTCATCATGACGACGTGATTCACGGACGCGATGGCCGGGCAGGTGTTGCCGCACCGCGCGGGCCGTGATGCGGTCCGCATGGGCCACCGACGAGAGGCAGAGGAAGATGGCTTACAGCAAGCAGGAAACGGCGGGCGCCCCGACGTGTCGTCACGCGGCCAGGTAATGCAGGTCCCCGGTTGCGTCGACGCTTGATGTGAGGCTGTTTCCCATGTTCGATCCGTTCATAGCGCCCAGCGGTACGCTGCTCGGCCTGCTCCAGCGGGGCCGCGGCGACGGCACACTGCACGCGCTCACCGCCCCCCGCTCCGAGGCGCTCGCGGCACTCAACCACTGCGTACTGCGGGACCCACGCCACGACTGGCACGTGGAGAACCGCTCCCTCTACTACGCCCGTCTCTACCTCGACCTCAACGGCGACCTCGACGAGATCGAGGCCCACCTCTTCGACGTCGAGGACGCCTTCGACACCGAGGAGTGCCGCACGGGCCTGAGCCTGGCCGTCCTCGGACACCTCGCTTCCTACGGCCGGCGGGACGCCCTCGACCTGCTCCGCAGGTACGCCGCCGCGGGCTCCAACTGGGCCTGGGCCCTGGACGAACTCGCCCTGCGCGACGACGACGCCGGCCTGCGGGCCCTCGCCGCGCCCGTGCTCGCCCGGTTCGCCACCGACGCCGAGGGCGAGGCCGAACTCGCCGCCGTCGTACGGGACGCCTTCGAGCCACGGCCCTGGCGGCTGTGGGCCGAGGATCCCCGCGAGTACGTCTCCACGCGCGTGCGTGCCGCCCAGGAAGCCGGCTGTTTCGACCGCTGGCAGCGGCAGATGAGCCCCACCGGGCCCCGACCCGGCTGGAGTGTGCGAGCCGTTTTCGAATGGGCCCAGCAAGGCATCGAACGAGGCGCCGCGCTCCATGTCCCCGCCGCCCGCTGCCTCACCGCCGTGGCCGGGCCCGAGGACCGCGCGGAGATCGTGCAGGCGGCCAAGGACGGCACCGAGGGAGCCCGGTGCACCGCCCTTCGCTATCTCGCCGACCACGACGATCCCGAGGCCCCCGACCTCATCGAACAGGCCATGGCGACGGGTTCCGGGTTCGTCGTGGAGGCGGCCGTCGACGCCTTCGAACGCATGCGCAGCGTCGCCGCGGTCGACCGGGCCCGCGGCTGGGCCCGCCGACCCGACGCCCTAGGGGCCGCCGCCGGGCGGGTGCTCGCCTGCCGGGGCGCCGGCCGCGACAGCGACCTCGTCCTCGGCGCCCTGCGCGAGGCCGTGCGCGGCGAGGGCTGCGACGCGCCGACCCTGTGGACCCTGGTCGACGGCGCCGGGCGCCTGGGCATCGCCTGCGCGGCTCCGGTCCTGCGCCATGTCTACCGCGAGACCGCCTCGTCCCATCTGCGCGGGCGCTGCGCCCGCGCCCTCGCCGCCACCGACCCCTCCTTCGCCACCGGCTTCGCCGTCGAGTGCCTCTGGGACTGCGAGGAGACCACCCGCGAGATCGCCGCCCGGCACGCCGAGACCGGCGACGCCCGGGTCGTGGAACGACTGCGCCGCCTCGCCGCCGACCCCGCCGAGGAGGCGGAGGTCCAGACGGCCGTACGCAGCCGGATCGGACCGGACGCGGCCTCCGCGATGTGATGCGGGTGGCCTGCGCCGACGGAGCGGCCTCCCCGGGGGGATGCGAGGTGGCTTCCGCGGACGTGCGTGCACGACGTGACACGGCGGGCTTCTGCCCATGGGGGCCTTCGCGAGGCGACCGACGTGGCCTCCGCCGGCCGGGAGCGACGGCCCGGGCGCACCCGACGGGTGAACGGCGGGCGACCCGCGGATCGGACGGGCGTGACACCGTCTGACCTGCTCGGGCGTGCGGCGCGACGCTCATGGACGTTTGTCGTCCGGGAAGATCGACTTCGGCGTGTCCCCGTCCGGCGCGTCGACAACATGCGGATGTGCGCCCGAATGCGCGCGGGAACCGTCGGCGTCGGCCGCTGACGAGATGCGTCAGGCGCGCGGGGCGCGAGACCCCGGCTCGGTGCTGCGCGTCCGCGGCGGTGTCGGCGGCCCTTGACGTGCTGTCGCTGTCGGTCTTCGGTCTTGGAGCGCCGGCCGGACGCCGCACAGGTGTTCCGGCCGGCGCTGACGCGAACGGGCGTCAGCGCCGGCGTACCGCCACGAAGCGGACGGGCGTCAGCGCCGGCGTACCGCCACGAAGCGGACGGGGGTGCCGGGTGTCGCCTGGGCGGCGGACGGGAGGTCGGCGGGGTGGACGACACCGATCACCGGGTAACCCCCGGTGGTCGGATGGTCCGCCAGGAAGACCACCGGTCTGCCGTCGGGCGGGACCTGTACGGCGCCCAGGACCATTCCCTCGCTCGCGAGTTCGCCCGGCACCGCCCGGTCCAGAGCGGGCCCTTCGGTACGCAGTCCGATGCGGTTGGTCGCCGCGGACACGCGGTACGCGCGCGAGGTGAACACCCGGACCGCCTCCGGTGTGAACCAGTCGTCACGCGGGCCCAGGGTGATCCGCAGGACCAGTTGGGCCGGAGGCGCGGGCTGCGGGGCGACGTCCACGCGCGCGTGCGGGGCACGCGGACGTCGCCCCAACGGCAGGACGGTCCCGTCGGCCAGCGGTGCCGGGCCGAGGCCCGAGAGCAGGTCCGTCGAGCGGCTGCCGAGGACGGGCTCGACGGCGACGCCGCCGGCCACCGCCACATAGCTGCGGACACCGGAGACGGCCGGACCGACGTCCAGGACCGCCCCAGCGGGCACGCTCACGGGCGCCCCCCAGGCGGCGGGCCGGCCGTCCACGGTGACCCGGCAAGGAGCACCGGTGACGGCCACGCTGACCGCGAAACGCGCGCTCAAGGCACAGCCGTCGAGGGTTGTCTCCAGAACGGCGGCTTCGGGCGGATTCCCGACCAGCCGGTTGCCGAGCGCCGCCGCGGGCGCGTCCAGGGCCCCCGAGCGCGGCACCCCGAGATGGGCGTGGCCGGGCCGCCCCCGGTCCTGCACGGTGGTGAGCGCCCCGGCGCGTACGACGGTGAGCGCGCGGTCCGTCATACGGCGCCCTCCCGGACGCGGGGGGCGCGGGCGTCCCGGGTGGCGTGGCCGGTCGGGCGCGAGGTGCTGTGCCGGGCACCGCGCTCAGTCGTGCGCCGCGGACCCGGCCGAGCACGGCCGGCCCTCGCGCACCCCGCGGCCCACGGGGCGCCGAGGACGCTCGGGCCAAAGCCGCGTGGCACCGACAGCGGGCCGGTCATGCCTGTTCCCCCCGGTCCGCCGGGACGAAGCGCACGCGCGTGCCCGGCGTCAGCAGAGCGGCCGGCACGCGCGCGTGGTCCCACAGGACGGCACGCGTGGTGCCGATCAACTGCCAGCCGCCCGGTGAGGAACGCGGGTACACCCCCGTGTACGGACCCGCCAGGGCCACCGATCCGGCCGGAACGGCGGTGCGCGGGGTCGCCCGGCGCGGGACGTCGTAGCGCGGCGGCAACCCCGTGAGGTAGCCGAAGCCGGGCGCGAACCCGCAGAACGCGACGCGGAACTCGGTGGCGGCGTGGATGCGGGCCGCCTCCCGCACGGAGACGCCCCAGTGGGCGGCGACATCGGCGAGGTCGGGGCCGTCGTAGCGCACCGGCAGCTCGATCACCTCGCCCGTCCGCGGCGGAGCGGGCGGAACGGCGGCCGTCGTCAGTTCGGCGGCCCAGCGGGCCGGGTCCGTCAGACCGTCGAGGAGGACCGTACGCGCCGCCGGGACGATCTCACGGACGGCCAGCGAGCCCTCCGCACGGCGCCGCAGCAGCTCGGCGTGGAGGGCCTGGGCCTCCTCCACGGACGCCACTTCGACGAGCAGGGCGTCGTCGCCGACGGGCAGCGCCCTCATGCGAAGGCCTCCACGCGCACACCGCATTCCTCCAGCCGTCGCCGGACCCGGCGGGCCAGCTCCACCGCGCCGGGCGTGTCGCCGTGCAGGCAGAGGGAACGCGCGCGCACCTCGATGCGCGCCCCCGTGTGGGAGGTGACCTCGCCGAGCCGGGCCAGGCTCACCGACCGCTCGACCACGGCGTCCGGGTCGGTGATCACGGCCCCGTCCACGCCGCGGGGCACGAGCGTGCCGTCCTCGGTGTAGGCGCGGTCCCCGAAGGCCTCCGGGACGGCGGGCAGCCCCGCCGTCCCGGCCACCTCCAGCAGGCGCGAGCCCGGCAGTCCGAGCACGGGCAGTGCCGCGTCGGCGAGGAGCACCCCCTCGACCACCGCCGTTGCCTGCTCCTCGTCGCGCACGACGCGGTTGTAGAGCGCCCCGTGCGGCTTCACGTAGGCCACGCGGGCGCCCGCCGCACGCGCGAACACCTCCAGGGCGCCGATCTGATAGGCCACCTCGGCGGCCAGTTCGGCGGGCGGCACGTCCATCGCGCGCCGCCCGAACCCGGCGAGGTCGCGGTAGGAGACCTGTGCGCCGATCGTCACGCCCCGTTCGGCCGCCAGTTCGCACACCCGCCGCATGGTGGCCGCGTCCCCGGCGTGGAAGCCACAGGCCACGTTGGCGCTGGTGACGACCGACAGCAGTTGCTCGTCGTCGGTCAGCTGCCAGCGGCCGAAGCCCTCGCCGAGGTCGGCGTTGAGATCGATCATGCTTTCTCCTGGTCAGGCCACGCGGTACTGCTCGTCGCGGGCATCGGTGAGGAACATCTGGCCCGGTGCGTGGGTGAGCGCGAACGGTGGGCGCGAGGCCATCACCGCGGCCTGCGGGGTCACGCCACAGGCCCAGAACACCGGGATGTCGTCCGGTTCGGCGTCCACCGGTTCCCCGAAATCGGGGCGGCCGAGGTCGTCGATGCCCAGTCCCGACGGATCGCCGCAGTGTACGGGGCTCCCGTGCACCGCCGGGAGCAGACTGCTCTCCCGGATCGCCGCCGCCAGGTGCTCCGGCGGCACCGGCCGCATGGACACCACCATCGGACCCCGTAGCCGCCCCGCCGGACGGCACTGACGGCTCGTCACGTACATCGGGACGTTGCGCCCCTGCTCGACGTGGCGGATCGGCACCCCCGCCCCGGCCAGCGCCGACTCGAAGGTGAAGCTGCACCCGACGAGGAACGACACCAGGTCGTCCCGCCAGTGGCGGCGCACGTCCGTCGGCTCGGCCACCAGTTCGCCGTCCCGCCACACCCGGTAGCGCGGCAGATCGGTGCGCAGGTCGGCGCCCTCGGCCAGGACGGTCGTCCAGGAGCCGGCGTCCGTGACGTCGAGCACGGGACAGGGCTTGGAGTTGCGCTGGCAGAACAGGAGCATGTCGTACGCCCAGTCCGCGGGCACCGAGATCAGGTTGGCCTGGGTGTGGCCGGCGGCGACACCCGCCGTCGGGCCGGTCAGGCCGTCCCGGAAGCGGGACCGGGCGGTTCTCGGGCTCCACGCGTGCGCGTGCTCGTCGGCCAGGGTCACGGGGCGGTCCCCCGAGATGATCGGACGCTTCACGCCAGTTCCCTTCCGCGCGTCTCCGGCAGCCCCAGCAGTGCCAGGGCCGCGAGGCCGTACCCGATCGCGCCGAACACCAGGGCGCCGCCCACGCCCCAGCCGTCGGCGAGGAAGCCGACCGTGGTGGGGAAGACGGCGCCGACGGCGCGCCCGGTGTTGTACGTGAAGCCCTGGCCGGTGCCGCGCACGGCCGTCGGGTACAGCTCGCTCAGGAAGGACCCGAAGCCGCTGAAGATGGCCGACATGCAGAAGCCGAGCGGGAACCCGAGGATCAGCAACAGGGTGTCGGCGCCGGTCGGGATGTTGGCGTACGCCAGGATGCAGACCGCCGACAGCAGGGCGAACAGCCAGATGTTGCGGCGCCGCCCCAGCCGGTCGGTGAGATGACCGCCGGTCAGATAGCCCAGGAAGGCGCCGGAGATCAGGAAGGTGAGGTATCCGCCCGTGTTGACCACCGACAGACCGCGCTCGCTCTTGAGGTACGTCGGCACCCAGGTCGCCAGGGTGTAGTAGCCACCCTGGACGCCCGTGGAGAGCAGGCCGGCGAAGATCGTCGTGCGCAGCAGGGGGCCCCGGAAGATCGCCGTGAAGGAGCCCTTGCCGCTGTTGCGTTCGCGGGCGGCGACCGCCCTCGGCGCGTCCTGCACGCGGCGCCGCATCCACACCACGAGCAGGGCGGGCAGGGCACCCGTCCAGAACATCACGCGCCAGGCCACGTCGTCGTCGAGGAACGAGAAGACCAGCGTGTACACGACCGCCGCGAGGCCCCAGCCGACGGCCCACGAACTCTGGATCGCGCCCAGGGTGCGGCCCCGGTGCTTCGCGCTCGCGTACTCGGCGACCAGGATCGCGCCGACGGCCCACTCGCCCCCGAAGCCGAGGCCCTGGAGTGAGCGGAAGGCCAGCAGCGTCTCGTAGGTGGGAGCGAAGCCGCAGGCCACGGTGAAGACGGCGTAGGTGACGACCGTGATCATCAGGGCCCGGACCCGGCCGATCCGGTCGGCCAGGACGCCCGCGAGGGCGCCGCCGACCGCCGAGGCGACCAGCGTCACGGTGGTGAACAGGCCGGTCTGACCACTGTCCAGGCCGAAGTGCGCCGCCAGCGCGACCATGCTGAGCGGCAGTGTGAAGTAGTCGTAGGAGTCCAGGGCGTAACCGCCGAAGGCGCCGGCGAAGGCGCGGCGGCCGCGCGGGCCCAGGGCGCGCAACCAGCCCAGAGCGCCGTCGGCGGAGGCCTGTTCGGCCGCTGGGGGGTGGTCGGCGGTGGGCGGAGCCTGCGGTGGAGGGGTCGTGCTCATGGGGCACCTCGCAGAGGGATGACGGAGGGTGCTGGAGGCTGAGCCGTGCCGTACGGAGGTGGTGCCGAGCGGAGCATGCTGCCCAGTAAGGTAGAGGATCGTTGAACAATCCCTCAATACCCCTGTTGATTGGTCCTGGTGTCTGCGGTTGAATTCCGGGCATGGCAGAGCAGCTGACCGGACTGGCCGACGACCGCGCGCTCCTGGGCCGCACCAGCACGGCGGAACGCGTCTCGGACATCCTCAGGAGCCGTATAGCGGAGGGCTACTTCCCGCCGGGGACCCGGCTGTCGGAGGACAGCATCGGCGGTGCCCTCGGCGTCTCCCGCAACACCCTGCGCGAGGCGTTCCGGCTGCTCACCCACGAACGCCTGCTGGTCCACGAGCTGAACCGGGGCGTGTTCGTCAGGGTCCTGAGCGTCGAGGACGTCGAGGACATCTACCGCACGCGCGCCCTCGTGGAGTGCGCCGTCGTGCGAGGCCTCGGTGAGCCGCCGTACGCCCTCGACAACCTCGCCGAGGCCGTGGGGGAGGGGGAGCGGGCGGCACGCGAAGGTGACTGGAAAGCGTTGGGGACGGCCAACATCCACTTCCACCGGGAACTGGTCGCCCTCGCGGGCAGCGAGCGCACCGACGAGCTGATGCGCAGCGTCTTCGCCGAACTGCGCCTCGCCTTCCACGTCGTCGACGACCCGCGGCGGCTGCACGAGCCCTACCTCGCCCGCAACCGGCAGATTTTCCAGGCCCTTGAGGCAGGCAGCAGTCACGAGGCGGAGAAGCTGCTCGCCGTGTATCTGGGCGACTCACGGGAACGGATCGTCGAGGTGTACCGGCGGCGGGTGGGCGACGACACCTCCGGCGGCTGAGAAGCCCCTCCGCGCCTGCACCGTGCCGTCCCGAGCCGGTGTGACGGGGGTCGCTTCTGCGTCGTTTGGGTCCATGTCAGACCGAGGACCTAGTCTGTGCACCGTGACTTCGCCTGCATCGACGGACCGTGTTCCGCCCCAGCTCAGCGCGGGGCCGCGCCCCGCGCCGGGCCCGGCCGCCGACGAGGGACTGGCGCGGCGGCTGCGCGCGCTCGCCTGCACCGCACCGATCCACGACCTCGACGCGCGCAAGGCCAACCTCGCCGGTGAGTACTCGGTCTACGGCATGGCGGAGATCGCCCTCGCCGCGATCGACCTGGTCACCCTGAACATGGACTTCGACACCGGCGCCGACCACGACCAGATAGTCGCCCGCCTGATCCCGCGCATCGCCGCGCAGGCCCCCCGGCGGCAGGCCGAGGAACACGAGCGCGTCGCCCGCTGGGTCCTGGAGAACCTGATCAATGTCGGCAGCGTCGACCGCGGCTTCCGCGCCGTGTACGGCACCTTCGCGCCGGACGGCACCTACGTCCGCCGCGACTACGACTTCAAGCTGATCGAGGAGGTCCCCGGATACGGCGGCACGGTCTACCTGCGCACGACGGACGAGGCGGTCAACGTCCTCGTGGGCGCCCTCGACACCGACGTCACCAGCGCGCAGATCGCCGCCGAGGTCAAGCTCGAGGTCCTCATCCGCCGCGGCCGCCTGGCCGACGCCCAACTCGCCGCCGAACAGGCCCGCTACCGGACCGTGCAGTACTCGGAGACGCTGCGCAGGGCCCTGGAGGCGACCCGGCGCAACGTCCGCGCGGTGGACTGGCTGAACGCCGTGCCCGACATGATCGCCGAGGCCCTCGACCACGTCGCCGACCGCTACCGCCACGAGAACGCGATCCTCACGAACATCCGCAGGGCCCGCGACGAGATCGAGGACGCGGAGAACAAACGGCGGGCCGCCGAACTCGTCGACATCGTCAAGGACTGCATCCGCCGGCACACCCAGTTGCAGTCCCGGCTGCTGGAGGCGGGCCCGCTGTTCCGCGCCGAGCAGGACCGGCAGGCCTTCGCCACCCCCATGACGTCGTCGGGAATAGATCTCTACGGGCATCTCGTCACCCCCGTGTTGCCGTTGCCGCTGGAGCAGGCGGTCCGGGTCACCGACGCGTTCTTCGCGCGCGGGACGGGACTGCGGACACCGGTGTCCGTGCGGGTGGGTGATCTCGTCGACCTGCTGTTGACCCCGCCGGTGGAGCGCGAGCACCTCGGCGCGGAAATGCCGGAGCCGGACCTCATCGCGACGCCCGACGACAGCCGTTTCAGCGAGGAACAGCTGGCCGCCGCGATGGAGCTGCTGGACCTGCCCGCCGACGCACCGCGGCGGCTGTCGGGCCTCCTCGCGGAGGCACGCGGTCAAGATCCGGAACTGCCGTACCTGGTGGCGCTGCTGGCCGTGCACGCGGCCAGCCCGGCGGTCGGCACCGCCTATCGGCAGGGCGAGCAGAAGCTGTTGTTCGCCGTCGACGACGGGACCGAACTGGAGGATCCGGAGTTCGGCGGAGCCGACCTGATCGTGGGCATGGCGCTGCTGGACGCGGCGGGGATGGCCGCGGACCGGACGGAAGCAGCATGAGCCGGACCCGGAACAGAAAGAACGAGCACCCCCGCAGCAAGGAGCCGACACCGTGACCGAGCACGTCGACCGGAGTGAACCCGAGGCCGTCGCGCCGGCCTCCGCCGTCGTCACCCCCGCCGACGCCGCCGACGCGGCGCGGCTCGTCGCCTTCGGCCTCCAGCCCAGACTCCAGCCCGCGCGCGACCAGGAGTACGCGGACCTGCTGCGGCGTTACCGCGAGGACCCGCCGTTCGCGCGGCTCGCGGACGCCGTGGCCACCGGACTGGGACTGATCGTGCTGGAGGTGTCCCCGCGCGCGGGGATGGCCGTCACCGCCGCCGAGGACTCGGTGTTCGCCGTCCGCATGGGCGACTACGCGCGTCGTACGGCCGCCGACTCCGGAGACCGTTTCCTGCACGGTCTCGCGCATCTCGCCGTCGCCGCCATGGCGTTCCCCAGGCCCGAGGACCTGGCCGACGACGGTTACATCGGCCGGGTCAGTGTCAACGGCGTCGACGCCTTCGTGCGCCAGGCCTGCCGCAGACTGGAGGAAAAGGCGGAACAGCAGGGCGAGAACACCGACCCCGCGACCGACGCGCCGGGCCTGGAGGCCGCCTGGCGCATCTGGGCCAGACGCAGCGCCGCCGGTGCCACCAAGGACGCCCGCCGACTCGCCGGTTCGACGACCGGCATCGTCGGCAAGGCCGTCGCGTTCCTCACCGAATCAGGGTTCCTCCAGCGCACCGGCGACGACAACGGTGGAACGTACCGGACCACGGCCCGTTACCAGCTCCAGGTGCGGGACATGGCGGGGAGCGCGGCCATGGCCGCGCTGCTGGAACTCGGCGTCGTCCCGGTCACCGACGGCATGCCGACGCTGCTGCCCCCCGAGGAGTCCGAAGACCTGGAACTGGTCGCCGACGCCGGACTGCCGTTCCACTCCTGAGACTCCGGGATTTCCGCGACCGTCAAAGGCCTCCAGGATCTTCCCGGACTCCACGAAGTCCGGGAAGTCCCCGGACTCCACGAAGTCCCCGAAGTCCCCGAGTTCTCCAAGTACCGATCCACCGCACCCTTCCGAAGACTTACGAGAGTCCGCCATGTACGAGCTGTCCCGGGTCCGCCTCTACTCCATCGGGCCTGCCGGTGCACGCTATGCCGACACCGTGCTTGACCTGCGGGGCGTGGGCGAGGTCGTGCCCGATCCCGCCCCCATGCAGGCGGAGTTCTTCGAGGACGAGCCCGTCGGGCCGCCGCGCCGGCCCGCGCCCGCCGGCGTGCTCTTCCTGGAGAACGGCGGCGGCAAGTCCGTCCTGCTCAAGCTGATCTTCTCGGTCATGCTGCCGGGCCACCGCAACACGCTCGGCGGCGCCAGCTCCGGCGTTCTGCGCAAGTTCCTGCTCGCCGACGACTGCGGCCATGTCGCGCTGGAGTGGCAGCACGTGCTGACCGGGGAGTGCGTGGTCGTCGGCAAGGTCAGCGAGTGGCGCGGCCGGCAGGTGTCCAACGACCCGCGGAAGTTCGCCGAGGCCTGGTACTCCTTCCGGCCCGGACCCGGGCTCACCCTGGACAACCTCCCCGTCGCGGAATCCACCGCCGTACGGCCGTCCGTCGAGGGCCAGTCGGGGGCACAGGGCCGGCGGCGCACCATGAAGGGCTTCCGGGACGCGCTCACCGACGCGGGCAAGGCGTATCCGTATCTCGAGGTGCACTGGGAGGAGATCCACGACCGGTGGATCGAACATCTCGGCGAACTGGGCCTCGACCCCGAACTCTTCCGCTACCAGCGGGAGATGAACGCCGACGAGGGCGAGGCGGCCGGCCTCTTCGCGGTCAAGAAGGACTCCGACTTCACCGACCTGCTGCTGCGCGCGGTGACCGACACACGGGACACCGACGGTCTCGCCGACCTCGTCGGCGGCTTCGGCAACAAGCTGGGCCGACGCGCCGAGCTGATCGCCGAACGCGACTTCACCGCCGGCTCGGTGGACCTGCTCGGGCGGATCGTCGAGGCCGCCGACGCGCGAGCACGCGCGCGTGACGTCCACGCCGCCGCCGAGCGGCGCACCCGCACCCTCGCCCGTCGGCTGACCGCGCGCGGTGTGCGGGAGCGCACCCGCGCCGCCGATCTGGCCCAGCGGGTCACGGCCGCCGCCTACGCCGTCACCCACTCCGAGAGCGCCCGCGAGCGCAGCGCGTTGATCGCCGCCGAACTAGCCTTTCGACACGCCTCGTTGGCGCTCGCCGCCGCCGAGAAGGCCGCCGCCGCGCAGAAACGCGAACTCGCCGAGGCGCGCACCCTGCACGCCGCCTGGCAGGCCGCCGAGGTCACCCTGCGGCAGCGCGCCGCCGCCGACCGGGTGGCGCGCGTCTCCGCCGCCATCCAGGAGGCCGAGCGGGACGCCGCCCCGGCGCTCGCCGCCCGAGCCAAGGCAGCCGTCGACCTCGTCCGCGCCCTGCACGCCGCCGCCGCGAGCGCCGAGAGCCTCGCCAACGAGGAGGAGGAACGCTCCGCGGCGCTCCAGGACGTCGGCGAGGCCGCGCACCGGGACGCCACGTCCGCCGCCACCGAGGCGCAGCGCGCCCGCAGCGAGGCCGGACATCTGCGTGACCGCCTCACCGAGGTCGAGCAGGAGACCGCCGAAGCGGTCCGCGCCGGCTGGCTGGACGACAGCGCGCCCGACGCCGACCCCGCGCGCGCGGCCCTCGCCGCCAGCGACGCCGAGAAGAGCGCCGTCGCCGCCTGGGACAACGCCCGTGAGGCCTCGCGCAGAGCCGCCGAGCACGCCCGCGAGGCCGCTTCCGCCGAGTCCCGCGCCGAGCTGACCGCGGCCCGGGCGGCGGACGCGGCGACGGCCGCGCAACGGTCGTACCAGGCCGAGCGCCGGCTCGCCGAGGGCCTCGCGGGCGAGGAGCGGCTGGCCGAACTGCTGGGCCTGACCGGCGGCTCGACCCCTAGGATCATCCCGCAGCCGCGCCAGGGAAGTGAGACCGAAGGCACCGATCTCACGCCCGAGGACCTCGACCGCTACGCCGACGAGCTGCGCGAACTCCTCGACGACACGGTCTCCTCCGCCGAGCGGCAGCTGTTCGAGCTGCGGACCGCCGCCGCCGACGACTCCCGCATCCTCGGCGCGCTCGGCGACGGCGGTCTGCTGCCTCCCGGCCCGGACGTGCTCGCGACGGTCGAGTTCCTCGGCGAGCACGGCATCCCCGCCCTGCCCGGCTGGCGCTACCTTGCCCAGGCCGTCGACCCCGCCGACCATGCGAGGGTCCTCGCCGCCCGACCGGAACTGGTCGACGGTGTGATCATCACCGACCCCGACTCGCACGCGCGCGCGCGTGAAGCGCTCAGCGAGGCCGCCCTCCTGCCGCGGTCCGCCGTGGCAGTCGGCACGGCCGCCGCCCTCCTCGCCCCCACTCCGGCTGCCGACGCCGACACCGGTGATGTCTTCCTCGTACCGCCGAACCCGGCCATGCACGACGAACACGCCGCCGATGAGGAACGCCAGGCGCTGCGCGCGCGGGCCACGGAGCGGGACGAGGAGATCCGCCGGCTCGCGGCCCGGCTCGGCAAGGACCGGGAACTGGCGGCCCGACTCGCCTCTTGGCGCACCGGCTGCCCGGCCGGCCGACTCACCGAGCTGGCCAGGACCGCCGAGGAGGCCCGCGCGTTCGCCGAGGAGTCCGAGGCCGAGCTGGGCGAGGCACGCACCGTGCGCGCGGAAGCCGACGAGGCAGCCGCCGAAGCCGCGCTGGTGCGCGAGGAGCGGCAGGAGACCGCCCAGAAGGCCCGGCGCGCCGCCGACGCCCTCGCCGGGCTCGCCTTCCGGCTGCGCGAGCGCGCCGGCTGGCAGGTCAGGTTGCGGGAGCTCGCCGACGAGGCCGCCGAGTCCGAGGCGCGCGCCCAGGCCTGCCTGGAGCGCGCCCGTGCCGCCGACGAGGACCGCCGCGCCGCCCAGCGCGCCGCCGACGACTCCCGCCGCACCGCGCGTGCGTTGCGCGCCGAGCGTTCCGAGATCGCCGGCGCCCCCGACGATGTGCCGGAGGCCGAGCCAGGCGCGCCCAAGGCATCCCTGCCCGCCCTGCGCGAGGCCTACCGGGCCGCCTCCCAGCTGTACGAGAAGGTCGGCGTCGGCGCCGACCTGCGGGCCGAACAGGCCCGCGCGGAGAGCGACGAGAGCGCGGCCCTGGCCGAGCTGGACCGGCTGAGCAACAAGGTCCGTACGCGCGCGGAGCAGCTGCTCCAGTCACCGGACGGCTCCGACGGACCGTCCCGGCAGGCCGCCGCCGCGCGCGCGGAGGAACTGGTCCAGCTCCTGGAGACCCGTGTGTCCAGCGCGAGCGAGCAGCTCGGCCGGCTGCGCGGCGAGGCCGAGCGGCACGCGCCCGAGGACGGCGCCGCCCACACCGAACTGCCCGAGGACCTCCAGCCGCGCGACGCGGAGCACGCACAGGCCCTGCTGCGCACCGCCACCGCCGAACTCGCCTCCCGGGTCGAGGCGTTGGCCCAGGCGCGGGAGGCGCACGCCGAGCTGTTGGACGCGCACCGTGCCGCCGAGGACGCGGCCGGCGGCTTCGACGAGATCGCCGCCATGCTCCGTGACCTGCTGCGCGAGCACAGCCCCGAGGAGGAACCGGAGGCGCCGGAGCCCTACCCAGGCACCCTGGAGGAGGCCCGCCAGTCCGCGGCCGAGACCCGCCGGTCCCTGCGTGGCTGCGCCGCCGACCTGTCCGCGGCCGAGGCCGCCGTGCGTGAGGCGAGCGACATCCTCGTCCGGCACGCCAATTCCACCCGGTACGAGCAGGTGCGCACCCCCGCCCGGCAACAGATCCGCGAACTGCCCGCCGCCGCGCTGCCCGAGCACGCCCAGAAGTGGGCGGACGCCTTCGCGCCCCGACTCCGTGTCCTGACGGACGAGTTGGCCCAGTTGGAGCGCAACCGCGACTCGATCGTGGACCGGCTGCGCGGCCTCGTGGAGTCGGCGCTCGCCACACTGCGGTCCGCCCAGCGGCTGTCCCGGCTGCCCGAGGGACTCGGCGAGTGGTCCGGACAGGAGTTCCTGCGCATCCGCTTCGAGGAACCCGACCACGCCACCCTCACCGAACGGCTCGGTGAGGTCGTCGACGAGGCCACCCGTGCCGCTGTCAGAAAGAACTCCGACCTGAGGCGCGACGGCATGTCCCTGCTGCTGCGCGGGGTCGGCGCGGCCCTTCACCCCAAGGGTGTCGCCGTCGAGATCCTCAAGCCGGACGCCGTGCTGCGCGCCGAGCGAGTGCCCGTCGGCCAGATGGGCGACGTCTTCTCCGGCGGCCAGCTCCTCACCGCGGCCATCGCCCTGTACTGCACGATGGCGGCCCTCAGGAGCAACGACCGGGGCCGCGACAAGCACCGGTACGCCGGCACGCTGTTCCTCGACAACCCCATCGGCCGCGCCAACGCGACCTACCTGTTGGAACTCCAGCGTGCCGTCTCGGACGCCCTCGGCGTGCAGCTCCTGTACACCACCGGCCTGTTCGACACGACGGCGCTGGCGGAGTTCCCGCTGGTCATCCGTCTGCGCAACGACGCCGACCTCAGGGCCGGCCTGAAGTACATCAGCGTGGAGGAGCACCTGCGCCCGGGGCTGCCGCAGGCTCCGTCGGGGGAGGCGGGGCACAGCGAGATCACGGCCACGCGCATGTTCAAGCGCCCGGCGCCCACCGCCCCGTAGCGCTGCGGCACCGGGGAACTGTGAGCCCGTCGTGGCCGGTCGCACACAGTTCCCCGCACGCCCAGGTGTCCGCTCGGGCAGGCCCGATGCCCGACAGCATCAGCAGCCCCGGCGCGGCGTGACCGACGGCGCGCGCAGGCGCCTGGGCCTGAGGCCGTCGCGGTCGGCCGAGCGGGCTGTTCCGGGAGAACCGGACCCACTCCTCAGGAGTGGGACAGCTGCCCGGCGCCGCCGCTCCGGCGACGTATCCGCCCCTGTGCGCGCTCGGTGATCCGCTCCTGTCGGCGTGCCCGACGCCGCTCGCGGCGCAGTGCTCGCGCGGTGCTGCTCGGGGTCGACACGACGCCGTTGCGCTGGCTCCACACCTGGCGGGTCACCCACACGTCCAGCGCGCCCCAAGTCGCCACCACAGTGCTGATCACGCTGCTGATGACCATGGGGAACGCCAGCCAGGAGCCGGCCAGCGTGCACAGGAGAGCGACCATGGCCTGAAGCAGGGTCACCGCGATGAACAGCACCGCCCGCACCGCAGACCTGCGGACCGGGTCGGGGAGGCGGCGCCGACGCGCGGGTTCCTCCACCCACAAGGGCCGGTACTCCGGCCGCCCCTGGTCCGCGCGAGACGCTCCACCGCCCTGGTCCGCTCTCGGCCGAAGGACACCCTCGGCCGCGTCGTCGGCGGCCACCGCGGCTGCCAGAAGACCGCTTCGCGTCCTCGCTCTGCGGTCCTGCATCGGAATGTCGCGATCCGACGCCTCGCGTTCCCGCAGCGCCGTACCGCGCGTCGCCGTGCCGTCCTCGGGCGCCTCGCGCCGCTCCGCCGTGCCCATCAACGTGTCACTCCCCACCGCCGGCAGACCGCTTGCCCCCGGCTCGAAGAACCGGCTCCCCATTGGCTGCCCGGCTTGCGCTGTCTTACGCCGCCCGGGTGCGGCCTGCGGCTCCTGTGGCCGATTCCGTCCCCGAGCCCCAATGAGTAGGACGCGCAAACCGGCGCGAAGATTCCCGGACTGAGAAGAATTCTGGCCAACTCCTCCATGGCGCCCATCGGATGCCGCCCCGCTCGAAGGCACCTGTTCCGGGAGGCAATCTCCCGTAATGACCGGACAACCCCTCCCACGCCGACGCTTATACGGACGTTCAGATTCCGGACGCCTTTTCGAGTTCACCGGGCGTCGGTAGTAGGCTCGCGCCGTTTGTTGACGCACATGCGTACCCCCGGCCGGTGGGGGTTCGAGCTGGGGGAGTCCATGCGCTTTCGCGGGAAGTCGATCCGCCGGAAGATCGTGGCGCTGCTGCTCGTGCCGCTGGTGTCCCTGACCGCCCTCTGGGGCTTCGCCACGGTGCTCACGGGCCTCGAGGCGAGTCGCCTGTTCACGGTGTCGCATCTCGTGGAGAAGGTGGGCTACCCCGTCGAGGACACCGTCCGGATCGTTCAGCAGGAACGTCGACAGACTCTCGTCTACCTCGCCGACCCCCGCGCCTCCGACGCTCTCTCCGCCCTGCGTCGCACCCGGACCGCCACGGACGAGGCCCTTGCCGAGATCCGGTCGAACGCCAAGGACCCCGACGTACACGAGGTTCTGGACGAGGACGACGGCGAGGGGCTGACGGCGGTCCTCGACGCTTTCGACGGCCTCGACTCCCTGCGCCGCGGTGTCGAAGAGGGGACAGTGACCCGCGCCCAGGCGCTGGATCTGTACAACCGCCTGATCGACCCCTGTTACACCCTGTTGGCCAAGCTGGACGTCGTCGACAGCGTGGAGATGGACAAGCAGTACCGGGCCCTCGTCAGCGTCGCCCGTGCCCGTGAGCTGCTCTCCCGGGAGGACGCCCTGCTCGGCTCCGCCCTGGTCGTGGGTCGGGTCACCCGGGACGAGATCCGCGCCGTCTCCGATCTCGAGGCCCAGCGCAACGTCGTCTACGACATCAGCCTCGCTCAACTGCCGGTCGCGGAGCGCGAACGCTACGAGCGCTTCTGGAAGAACGCCACCACCGCTCCCGTGCGCACGGCGGAACAGGCGGTGGCGTCCACCGGCCCCGGTCAGATGCCGCGCGGGGTCACCGCCAGGACATGGGACATCGCGGTCGCGAACGTCCTCGACGAACTCGGCACCCTCGACGAGCAGGCGAACGACCGCTACCAGGACCGCGTCCGCCCCGTGGCGATCGAAGTGATCGTCAAGGCGGTCGTCGCCGGAGTGTTCGGTCTGATCGCCCTGCTCGTCTCCCTCGTGCTGTCCGTGCGCATCGGCCGCGGCCTCATCCGCGACCTGCGGCAGCTGCGCCTCGAAGCTCACGAGGCGTCCGGCGTGCGGCTGCCCAGCGTCATGCGCCGCCTCTCCGCGGGCGAACAGATCGATGTCGAGACAGAGGCCCCGCGACTGGAGTACGACAAGAACGAGATCGGCGAGGTCGGCCAGGCCCTCAACACGCTTCAGCGCGCCGCGGTCGAGGCCGCCGTCAAGCAGGCCGAGTTGCGCTCGGGCGTCTCCGAGGTCTTCGTCAACCTCGCCCGCCGCAGCCAGGTGCTGCTGCACAAGCAGCTCACCCTGCTCGACACCATGGAGCGCCGCACCGAGGACACCGAGGAACTCGCAGACCTTTTCCGCCTCGACCACCTCACCACCCGCATGCGGCGGCACGCCGAGGGCCTGGTGATCCTCTCCGGCGCCGCCCCCTCGCGGCAGTGGCGCAAGCCCATCCAGCTGATGGACATCGTGCGCGCCGCCGTCGCCGAGGTGGAGGACTACGAACGGATCGAGGTCCGCCGCCTCCCGCGGGTGGCCGTCACCGGCCCCGCCGTCGCGGACCTCACCCACCTCGTGGCCGAACTCCTGGAGAACGCCACCGTCTTCTCCCCACCGCACACCGCCGTCCAGGTCCTCGGCGACAGGGTCGCCAACGGCTTCACGCTGGAGATCCACGACCGGGGCCTCGGCATGGCACCCGAGGCGCTTCTGGACGCCAACCTCCGGCTCGCCGAGACGCCGGAGTTCGAGCTGTCCGACACCGACCGGCTGGGCCTCTTCGTGGTCAGCCGGCTCGCCCAGCGGCAGAACGTCCGCGTCTCTCTTCAGCCCTCCCCGTACGGCGGCACGACCGCGGTCATCTTCATCCCCGACGCGCTGCTCACCGACGACGTCCCCGACACGAACGGCATCGGCTTCCGGCTCGACCGTCCCCGGCCTCCGAAGGAGACGGAGCCCGCGGGGAACCGCAGGTCCGCACTCGCCCAGACGCCGGTGCAGCTTCCCGGGGCCCCTTCGCTGCTGGACGGGCCGGTCGAACTGGAGGCCCCGGTGGACCTGGGCGCCTTCGGCGGCTTCCCGGTCCCCCCCGACGACGACAGCGGTGAGCGAGACGGTCTGTTCCGCCCCAGCGGCTCCCCCTCCCGCGCCCAGGACGGGCCCACGGCCGACGCCGTCGAGCACCGCCGCCGGGTGACCGACCTCCGGAGCGAACCGGGCCGTTCCACGGCGGGCGATCTGGCCGTCCCCCTGCCCCTGCCGAGCCGGAGAACGCCGAAACTGGTGAGCTCGCACGGCCGTCCGGTCGCCGACCAGCGGTCCCGTCGCGCGGAGGCGCAGGCGGAGGCGGCCACCGGCACCGGCGAGGAACCCCTGCCGCGACCGACCGGACGGCGGCCGGAGCAGGACGGCCCAGCCCCGCTGCCCTCCCGCCGCCGCGGCGCGACGCCGCAGATACCGCGGAGAAGCGGCACCGCCGAGCGCTCCGGCGACGGCACTCACCAGCCGCCGCAGACACCCGCCCCGCCGAGCCGCAGCCGGCGCACCGCGGGCCCGGACGAGACGGTCGACCTCACGCGCGACGCGGCCCACCACGCCGCGGAACCGACGCCGGGGACCCCCGAGGTTCCCACCGGGAGTCCCGGCAGAGCGGCTCGTGACCCCGGCCCCGGTACAGGCGCCCTGCCCCGGCGCGTACGACAGGCGAACCTGGCCCCGCAACTGCGGCAGGGACCCGAACGACCCGCCCAGGAGCGCTCGGAGCCCGCCGACCGGGACGCCGACGAGGTCCGCAGCCGCATGGCCTCGCTCCAGCGCGGCTGGCAGCGAGGCCGCGCGGAGAACTCCGCGGGCGACGATGCCGACAGCGCCACAGCACCACAACGAACGACAAGGGGGGACGGTCGATGACCGCACCGAAGACGACCGGCCACACCACGACCGACAACGGCGAGCTGAACTGGCTCCTCGACGACCTCGTCGACCGCGTCGCCGGCGTCCGCAAGGCCGTCGTGCTCTCCGGCGACGGTCTGCCGACCGGAGCGTCCCAGGACCTGACCCGGGAGGACAGCGAGCACCTGGCCGCCGTCGCCTCCGGGTTCCACAGCCTCGCCAAGGGCGTCGGCCGCCACTTCGAGGCCGGCAGCGTCCGTCAGACGGTCGTCGAACTCGACGAGGCCTTCCTGTTCGTCACCGCCGCCGGCGACGGCAGCTGCCTCGCGGTCCTCGCGGACGCCGACTCCGACGTCGGACTGGTGGCGTACGAGATGACGCTCCTGGTGAAGCGGGTCGGCGCGCATCTGGGTACCGCCCCGCGCACCGATCTGCCCTCGGGCGGGTAGTGGGATGGTATGAGGACAGACGGTCAGGGAAGCAGCCACTGGTTCGATGACGAGGCCGGACCGGTCGTCCGGCCGTACGCCATGACGCGTGGCCGCACCACCAGTGCGGTCCAGCACCGTCTCGACCTGATCGCGGTCGTCGTGGCCGAACCCCACGCCGACGACCCGGACGCGGACCTCGCGCTGTCCCCCGAACACGTCGACATCGTGGACCTGTGCCGCGACGCCCCCCAGTCGGTGGCCGAACTCGCCGCCGGACTCGACCTGCCCATCGGCGTGGTACGCGTCCTGGTCGGTGATCTCGTGGACGCGGAGTTCGTCCATGTGAACCGGCCCGTGCCCCCGGCCGAACTCCCGGACGAGAGTATTCTGCGCGACGTGATCACCGGCCTCCGAGCGCTGTGAGCGGCGCGGAAGCGAGGTGAGGACGTGGCAGGCCGGCAGTTCCGGGTGGGCCGGCCGGGGCGGCACCTTCACGGACATCGTCGCGCGCCGCCCGGACGGCCGGCTGCTGATCCACAAGCCGCTGTCCGACAACCCGGCACGGTACGCGGACGCGGCCGATCGCCGGCGTCCGGGCCCTGCTCGGCGACGCGCGGGAGCCCGCCGAGGCGGTGCGCACGGGAACCACGGTCGCCACCAACGCCCTCCTGGCGGTATCGCCCCGGGCTCCATGCCGGCCGACAGCCGCACCATCGGCGAGGAAGGCGTCCTCCTCGACAACTGGCTGCTCGCCGAGAACGGTCGCCTCCGCGAGACGGAAACCCTCCGCCTGCTCACCGGGGCGGCGTACCCGTCCCGCAATCCCGCGACCAACCTCGCCGACCCGCGGGCCCAGATCGCCGCCAACCAGAAGGGCGTCGACGACGTCGCCCGCTTGATCGACGACCTCGGACCCGACGTCGTACAGGCGTGCACGCGGCACGTCCAGGACAATGCCGAGGAGGCCGACGTCCTCGTCATCGAAACCCCCGGCGGCGGAGGCTACGGTCCACCGCCCACGACCCCATCGAGCAGGAGAAGTAACCGATGATCTTCGGGCGTTCTGAGCGCGGCAAGCCCCCGGTCGAGCCCGTCACACTCAAGATCCTGGTGGCTGGCGGCTTCGGCGTGGGCAAAACCACCCTCGTCGGCGCCGTCAGTGAGATCAAGCCGCTGCGCACCGAGGAGTTCCTGACCGAGGCGGGCCGGCCGGTCGACGACACCACGGGCGTCGAGCGCAAGCACACCACGACCGTGGCCATGGACTTCGGGCGCATCACCCTGCGCGAGGACCTGGTGCTGTACCTGTTCGGCACCCCTGGCCAGGAACGGTTCTGGTTCATGTGGGACGAACTCTCCGAAGGCGCGCTGGGCGCGATCGTGCTCGCCGACACCCGCCGCCTGGAGGACTGCTTCGCCGCCGTCGACTACTTCGAGCGCCGCTGCATCCCCTTCCTCATCGGCGTCAACTGCTTCGAGGGCGCGGCCCGTCACCCTGTCGAGGAGGTACGCCGCGCCCTCGACCTCGACGACGCCGTGCCGGTGCTGCTGTGCGACGCCCGTGACCGGAGCTCGGTGAAGGACGTGCTCGTCGGAGTCGTCCAGCACGCCATGGATTACGACGCCGACCGCCGTCAGACGGTCACCACCTGAAACGTGTGCACGGCTCGTACCTCGTCGACCGGCGTACGGGCCGCGGCTCGAGGCCGCGCACACGCGTGTGGCGGCCTGGGCAGGGTGGGGAAGAGGCCGATCCCGACGACGAACAGGGACACGATCAGCACGAGGTGCCGGCCCTCGCAGACTCTCTCCGGCAGACCGAAGGCCCGACTGATCGTCTCAGGATCAGATGAGCGCGAGTCCTGCGGTGCTCCTCGATCTTGGTCGACGGTGTGGCCGAGGACCCGGGCCGAAAGCTGGCGGTCGCACTGGCCGAGCAGTACGAAGGGCCCGGCGCAGGCGAGGAGTACCTGGCACTGCCGCCGGAGGTGGTGCGGGTGGTCGTCAGGATCACCCCGCTGCGGCTGGTCGGCTCCTTCGCCGACTGACTTATCGTCTCGAGCGAGTCGAGCCCCCGGCCATGCGTCTGATGACCCATAAGGCGCTCGGAACACCCGTCCAAGCCGGCTCATGAGACTTCACACAGTCGTTCGGGCTGTCACAGCGCGTACGCGCGCGGACGCGCCCGTTGTGGAGCGACGGTCGTCTCTTTCACCGGTCCCCGGCTGTCATGCGGCGCACCACTGTCCCCTCACCGCACCGCGACCACCGCCGACCCGTGCCCGAACAACCCCTGGTTCGCCGTGATGCCCACGCGCGCGCCGGCCACCTGACGTCCGCCCGCCTGACCTCTCAACTGCCAGGTCACCTCGCAGACCTGGGCGAGCGCCTGCGCGGGAACCGCTTCTCCGAAGGAGGCCAGCCCGCCGCTCACGTTCACCGGTGTACGGCCGCCCGGCGCCGTGATGCCCTCCCGCAGCAGCCGGGCGCCCTCACCCTCCCCGCACAGTGCGAGATCCTCGTACCACTGCAACTCCAGAGCGGTGGACAGGTCGTAGACCTCGGCGAGCGAGAGGTCCTCGGGCCCGATGCCCGCCTCCTCGTAGGCGGCCGCGGCGATGGACGCCCGGAACGGCGGCCCGGCCGGCTCGACGGCGGCCGCGGAGTCCGTGGCGATGTCCGGCAGGTCCAGCACCGCGTGGGGATAACGCGGCGAGACCGTGGACACCGCACGGATGCGCACAGGGTTCGCCGCTCCACGCCGCCGCGCGAACTCCAGGCTGGACAGCACCAGGGCAGCCCCGCCGTCCGAGGTCGCGCAGATGTCGAGCAGCCTCAGCGGATCGGAGACCATGGCGGAGGCGGTGACCTCCTCCACGGTGACGCGTCTGCGGTAGCGCGCGTACGGGTTCAGTGCTCCCATGGCGGAGTTCTTCACCTTGACCTGGGCGAAGTCCTCTGCCGTGTCCCCGTGCACCGCCATGCGCCGTCGCGCGAACAGCCCGAAGTACGCCGGATTGGTCGCGCCGAGCACCCGGAACCGCAACCAGTCCGGGTCGTCCGGGCGGTCGCCGCCCGCGGGCCGGAAGAATCCCCTGGGGGCGGCATCGGCCCCCACGACGAGCACGACGTCCGTCATGCCCGCGAGAATCCGCATGCGCGCCGCGTCGATCGCCTGGGCCCCGGAGGCACACGCCGCGTACACGCTCGTCACCCGGGCGCCCTGCCAGCCCAGGGCCTTGGCGAACGTCGCCCCGGCGACGTACCCGGGGTATCCGCCCCGCACCGTGTCCGCGCCCACGACCGAGCCGATCTCCCGCCACTCCAGACCGGCGTCGGCCAGTGCCGCGCGTGCCGCCACCACGCCGTACTCGACGAAGCCGCGCCCCCACTTGCCCCAGGGGTGCATGCCCACCCCGAGCACCGCCACCTCCGTCGTCATCCCCTCACCCCCGTCGGCCGCCAATGCCAGGTCGTCCAGGTCGTCTCCGCGTCCTCGCCGAGCACGCCGGGGACGACCTCCACCTCCATGCCCACCGTCAGATCGGCCACGGTGACCCCGGGAGCGGCCTGCCCCAGCACCACCATCCGCTCGGCCTCCAGCTCCACAGCGATCAACGCGTACGGTTCCCAGGGAAGTTCCGGATCGGTCACATAGGGTGACGGTGGCCGGTATCGGTTGTCCGTGTACGACCAGACGCGTCCGCGCCGCGACAGGGGGACCTCCTCCAGCTCGCCCCCCGCGCACCCCGGATTGCGGCAGTGGCTGTCCTCGCGGGGGAAGAAGAACGAGGCGCACCGGGTGCAGCGCGTGCCGAGCAACCGGAAGTCGTCCCCGTCCCCGTCGAACCAGCCCTCGACCACAGGCGTCCGTGTATGTGACACAGTTCCTCCCTCCCGAAGATCTGACGGATAGTCAGGAGTGTGGCATGCTCATCACGATATGGGCAGGGCGTCCCGCCCCCGCGGACGGAGCACGAGTCATCGCCCCGCGAGGAGGACCGGAACCTGGGCGGTGGAGGCGAGGCGCACGACGCTCCGGACGATCCTCCGCCGGGCAAGGGCGCCGACGACCGGGCGGCGAGGCGGTGTTCTCCGCGAACGTCGGCCAGACCCACCTGTTCCGCGCCCGGTCACAGCACCGAGACCGGGTCCCCACCCGGCTCTTCAAGCGCGAAGCCGGCCCGGACACCTGCTCCGGCTTCCCCTTCTCTCCGCCCAATCCCTCACCAGAGCCCTCGGGGGCACCCGCGTACGACGCCCGCCCGTGATCGGATACAGTCCGCGCGTGTCCGAAAATCAGCACTCCACTTTCAACTCCGTGCCCGACTCCCACTGTTCGGGCTGCGGAGCGCCTTATGGAGAGGGCGTCACCGGCTGGCCCCGCACCTGCCCGGCCTGCGCCGTCGTCGCCTACCGGAACCCCCTGCCGGTCGCGATCGCACTCCAGCCCGTGTACGACACGAAGGGCACCGCCCTCGTCGTCATCACCCGAACCATCGCCCCCGCGCGCGGAGGCATCGCACTGCCCGGCGGCTACATAGACCACCGCGAGGACTGGAAGCAGGCCGTCGTCCGGGAGCTCCGGGAGGAGACAGGCATCGACGCGGCGAGCCGCGACGTACGCCTCGCCGACGCGATGAGCTCGCCCGACGGCCACCTCCTGCTGTTCGGGCTCCTGCCGGAACGCCCCGCGGACCGCCTGCCGACGTCGGCCGCCACCGACGAGACCGACGGCTGGCATCTCCTGCACAGGCCGGAGGAGCTGGCCTTCCCGCTGCACACGATCGCCGTGCGGGCCTTCTTCGAGGGCCGCTACATCTGACCCGACCCACCGAGCCCGCGTACGCGCACGGGGTAGGGCGGCTCACGCCTGCCGTCCTCACCCTCCCGCTCCACGACGACCCCCCGATCGCCGTCCCGGCGGGCGACGTACCGCTCGATCTCCGGCTCCTCCCAGCCGTCGCCCGCGTCCCGCACCACCAGCCCGCCCCCGGTCCGTCCCCGCGTCGGTGCCCACACCTCCAGTTCCACACCGCCGTCCTCCCCGCGCACCGGCACCACCGCGCCGCCGCGCGCGAGCACCGGTATCCGCCCCGGGGGCGCGTCGACGAGCACCTGCCCCGGCCCCCGGTACGCCTGCCCTGTCGCCGTGTCGTACCAGAGCCCCCGCGGCAACCGCACCGCCCGCCGGTCCGCGCCCGGGTCCAGCACCGGCGCCACCAGAAGACAGTCACCGAGCAGGAAGGCGTCCTCGCAGTCGCGCAACGCCCGGTCCTCCGGGGCACCCCACCACAGCGGCCGCACATAGGGAGCGCCCGTGCGCCGGGCCAGATGCGCCAGCGTCACGAAGTACGGCAACAGCCGCCGACGCTCGACGAGCGCCACGCGCGCGTGCTCCAGCACCTCGGGACCGAACTCCCACGGTTCCCCGCGCCCCGCCCGGGAAGCCGCGTGCGTGCGGAACAGCGGCAGATACGCGCCCAGCTGAAACCACCGCAGATACAACTCCGGAGAGGGGCGGCCGTCGAAACCCCCGACGTCCGGCCCCGAGTACGGCACCCCGCACAGCCCGAGCCCCAACACCAACGACAGTGACGCCCGCAGCCCCGGCCAACCCCTGGCCATGTCACCGGACCAGGTGCCGCCGTAGCGCTGGAGCCCCACCCAGCCGGAGCGTGCGAACACGAAAGGGCGCTCGCCGGGTAGCAGCTCCCGCAGCCCTTCGTAGCCCGCCTGAGCCATGCACAGGCCGTACACGTTGTGCGCCTCACGATGATCGCCACCCCGGCCCTCCAGAGCGTGCCTCGCCGACCGGGGGAGCGTCGGCTGCCCGAAGGCGGTGAGCGACGTGGGTTCGTCCACGTCGTGCCAGAAACCGGAGAAGCCCTGCGCGATCCCCTCCGCGTACAGGCCGCCCCACCACCGACGCACACGCGCGTGCGTGAAGTCCGGGTACACCGAGGCACCGGCCCGCGCCACGCCCTCCACGATCCGCCCCGAGGCGTCCCGCACGAACGCGTCCTCAGCCACCCCGCCGTCGTGCACCGCCTCACCCGGCGCGGCCCGCACGGCAGGGCCGACAACCGAGACCAGGCGGACTCCGTCCCGCCGCAACTCCTCGGCGAGCACCGGCAGCTTCGCGAAACGCTCCGGGTCGACGGTGAACGCCCGACGATCGTCGACGCGGTCGACCTCCAGGTGGACCGCGTCGAGCGGCAGGCCACGCTCCTGGTAGCCGGCCACGACCCGCCGCACCTCCTGCTCGTCGGCGAAGTCCCGCGCGTGATGGTGCCCCAGCGCCCAGGCCGGCGGCAGCGCCGGTGCACCGGTGAGCGAGGCCCAGGCGAGCAGCACGCGCGCGGGCGTCCCCACCATCACCCAGCAGCGCAACGGGCCGCCGTCCATCCGCAGCTCGGACGTCCCGGCCCGGTCGTGCCCGGAGCCGGCCCCCTCCTCGCCCTCCCGCAGTCTCACCGAGCCGTCCCAAGAGCTGTCGTGGAAGGCCAGATGCGTGGCCGCGTCGGCCACCACCAGTTGCACCGGCATCGTCAGGTACGGCGGATCGTCGCCCCGGTCGATCGTCCGCCCGGTATCGGTGTTCCACAAGCGGTACGTCCCCGCACGCAGGCGAGGCCCGGAAGCCCGACCGCCCAGCCCGAAGAAACGGGCGTCCGCCGCCACCTCCGACCGCTGCGTCCAGCGACCCGGCCCCCCGTCACACGGTTCCCACCACCGCGGCGGGAGATCACGTCGCAGCACCACCCCACCCGGCGTGCGCACCTCGATCGCCCCGTGCCGCGAGACCACGACCGTCACCCGCTCCGCCACCACCCGCCAGCCGCCGTCCTTGTCCGGTTCCAGCACCACCCGCGGATCGGCCTCAGGACAGCGCCCGGCCAGCGCGTACGACGGCTCGGGACCGGCCCCGTCCCAACCCCAGAAGACAGCACCGTTCACCGCGACCCGGATCCTCAGCTCCGAGCGGCTGAACCGGATACTCCCGCCGCCGGGCCCGGGCTCCACGTCCCGCACCACACCCGGCACCCGCGCGCGCTCGGCGTTCCGAGCCGGCAGCGCCATGGCATCGGCACGCCGCCGACGCCACGCTGCTCGCACAGTGCGCCACCCCTGTGCGGCCCCCGCAGAACCGACCCTCTTCATCGAACGCACCAGGTCACGACCGTCCATGCCGCTCACCCTGTCACTGACCGCACCGCCCGCGCGTGTCGTTCAACTGCCGTTCACCTGTGCCAAGCCCACATCCTCACGACACGCACTGTGTGGGGCACGCCCTGGTGCGGATGTCGATCACATGGCATCGTCCGTGTCAGCCGCGTCACGCGCACACCCCAGCACGTGCGCGGTCGACGCACACGACGCGCACAGTCCGGGAGCCGCCCCATGTCGACCGTGAACCCCGAGCCGCTCTGGCGGCCCGATCCGCAGCGCATCGCCGAGGCCCAGGTCACCAGATTCCAGACCTGGGCGGCCGAACGTCACGGAGCCCCGTCCGACGGCGGCTACCCCGCCCTGCACCGCTGGTCCGTCGCCGAAATCGAAACCTTCTGGAAAGCCGTCACGGAGTGGTTCGACGTGCGGTTCACGACCCCCTACACGCGTGTGCTGGGCGACCCCGCCATGCCCGGCGCCGACTGGTTCCCCGGCGCCACGCTGAACTACGCCGAGCACGCCCTCCGCGCCGCCTCGAGCCGCCCGCAGGAGCCAGCCCTCCTGCACGTCGACGAGAACCACGAACCCCGGCCCGTGACCTGGTCCGAACTGCGCCGCCAGGTCGGCTCACTCGCCGCCGAACTGCGCCACCTCGGCGTCCGCCCGGGGGACCGGGTCAGCGCCTACCTGCCGAACATCCCCCAGGCAGTCGTCGCCCTCCTCGCCACGGCCGCCGTCGGGGGCGTCTGGACCTCCTGTGCTCCCGACTTCGGCGCCCGCAGCGTCCTCGACCGCTTCCAGCAGGTCGAGCCCGTCGTCCTGTTCACGGTCGACGGCTACCGCTACGGCGGTAAGGAGCACGACCGCCGCGACGTCGTCGACGAACTCCGACGCGAACTGCCCACCCTGCGCGCCGTCGTCCACATCCCCCTCCTGGGCACCGAGCCACCCGAGGGAGCCCTGGACTGGTCCGCCCTGACCGCCGCGGACCGGGAACCCACCTTCGAACAGGTCCCGTTCGGCCATCCCCTGTGGGTGCTCTACTCCTCCGGTACGACGGGCCTGCCCAAGGCCATCGTCCAGTCCCAGGGCGGCATCCTCGTCGAACACCTCAAGCAGCTCGGCCTGCACTGCGACCTGGGCCCCGAGGACCGCTTCTTCTGGTACACCTCGACCGGCTGGATGATGTGGAACTTCCTCGTCTCCGGCCTCCTCACCGGAACGACCGTCGTCCTCTACGACGGCAGCCCCGGCTACCCGGACACCGCCGCCCAGTGGCGCATCGCCGAACGCACCGGAGCCACGCTCTACGGCACTTCGGCGGCCTACGTCATGGCCTGCCGCAAGGCCGAGGTGCATCCGGCCCGCGACTTCGACCTCTCCACGGTCCGCTGCGTCGCCACCACGGGCTCGCCTCTGCCGCCAGACGGCTTCCGGTGGCTGCACGACGAGGTCCGGGACGATCTGTGGATCGCCTCCGTCAGCGGCGGCACGGACGTCTGCTCCTGCTTCGCGGGAGCCGTGCCCACCCTCCCCGTGTACACCGGCGAACTCCAGGCACCCTGCCTCGGCACCGACCTCCAGGCCTGGGACCCGAGCGGCCGGCCCGTCATCGACGAGGTCGGCGAACTCGTCGTCACCAACCCCATGCCGTCGATGCCGGTGTACTTCTGGAACGACCCCGACGGCAGCCGCTACCACGACAGCTATTTCGACACCTACCCCGGCGTATGGCGGCACGGCGACTGGATCACCCTCACCTCACGCGATTCCGTCGTCATCCACGGCCGGTCCGACTCCACGCTCAACCGGCAGGGCGTCCGCATGGGCTCCGCCGACATCTACGAAGCCGTCGAGCGCCTGCCCGAGATCCAGGAGTCCCTGGTCATCGGCATCGAGCAGCCCGACGGCGGCTACTGGATGCCCCTCTTCGTCCACCTGGCACCGGGAGCCACCCTCGACCAGGCACTCCTCGACCGCATCAAGCGGACGATTCGCGAGGAACTCTCGCCGCGCCACGTTCCCGACGAGGTCATCGAGGTCCCCGGAGTACCGCACACCCTCACCGGGAAGCGCATCGAGGTCCCCGTCAAGCGTCTCCTCCAGGGCACCCCCCTCGAGAAGGCGGTCAACCCGGGCTCCATCGACAACCTCGACCTGCTGCACTTCTATGAGGACCTCGCCCGCAAACGAACCTGACCAACCCCGAAAGGCCGGCTCAGGGCCGCTGTCAGTGCCGTCGATTACTGTGAGTGAGCATTGATCGACTGTGCGCACACAGGGGGAATCATGACGGCACACACCGACCACTGGGCCATGCGACGTGTCCTGCGCCGTGAGATCGCAGGCACCATCGGCCTGCTCACCGACGAACACGACTTCCGCGCCATGCGGCGGTATCGCACCTTCACCTTCGACGACCACACCACCTATCTCCGACAGGTGGAGGGCCTGCTCAAAACGCGCGTTCTCCAGGGCACCCACACCACCGTCGCCCTCTTCGACCCGCAGGAGTACGCCGACTTCTGCGAGGCGAAGGGCCTCGACCCCGACAACCCCGCCCACCGCACCCGCTTCACGGCCGAACTCGCCACCACCGGCCCCACCCTCCCGTACGAGGGCCAGCCGCTGGCCGAGCTGGTGACCGCCCTGGTCGACGAAGCCGTTCGGCAGGCGACCTGGGAGTACGCGGCCACCCTCCTGGCCCGCCTCGGCGCCTGCGCGACCTGCGGCGAGGACATCGGCCGCGCGGCCTTCACCCAGGCCTCCGGCCTCCTCGCCCGGATTCTCGACACCGCGCCGCCCGGCGACCACCACCTGGTGTGCAGCGTCACCGGCACACCCGAGGCCCTCGTCGCCGTCCTCCACGCGGACGAGGCAGTCAACGGCAACACGCCGCTCGACGAGGCCGAGGTCCTCGAGTTCACGACCGTCCTCGCCCTCGGGGTCGCCACCCGGAGCCCCGGCGGCCTGGTCATGCGCACCAGCTCTGCCGGCGCCCCCGACCGCATCTACGGCTGGCGGCTGCGCGGCGAAGGGCTCGAACCGCTGACCGCCGGCGAGGTCTTCGACGCCTACTGCACCGACGTCGAATCCGGCGACCTCATCGCACCCGAGTCCGGTGTCGACTACTGCGTGCCGCCCGACCTCACCCAGGACGGACAGCAGGGACCGGCCCCGGGCCACCACCACTGACACGCCGGAGGGGCGCTCCGCCGTGAAAGCGGAGCGCCCCTCCTCAGGCCGAGACCGGCCCGCCGACTACTCGCCGGAGAGCACCGCCTGCGCGGCGGCGCGCGCATCTTCGGCACTGTCGGTCGCGCGGGCGGCCGCCGCGGCCCGCTCGCACTGAGCGAGCGTGTACTTCGCCAGCGTCGCCCGCACGTACGGAATCGACGCCGCCCCCATCGACAGGGAGGTGACACCCAGACCCGTCAACACACAGGCGAGCAGAGGGTCGGACGCGGCCTCGCCACAGACGCCGCAGCTCTTGCCCTCGGCCTCGGCCGCCTCGGCGGACAGCGCGACCAGATCGAGCAGCGCGGGCTGCCAGGGATCCTGGAGCCGCGACACAGCGCCCACCTGACGGTCAGCGGCAAAGGCGTACTGCGCGAGGTCGTTCGTTCCCAGCGACAGGAACTCGACCTCCCGCAGAATGGAGCGCGCCCGCAGAGCGGCGGACGGGATCTCCACCATCGCACCGAACTTGGCCCGAAGTCCGGCCGCGCGGCAAGCGTCGGCGAACGCCTTCGCGTCCGCGCGGTCCGCGACCATCGGGGCCATCACCTCGAGGTGGACCGGCAGGCCTTCGGCGGCCTTCGCCAGCGCCGAGAGCTGCGTGCGCAGCACATCGGGGTGGTCGAGGAGCGTCCGCAGACCCCGCACGCCCAGCGCCGGATTCGGCTCGTCCGCCGGCGTCAGGAAGTCCAGCGGCTTGTCAGCGCCGGCATCCAGCACGCGCACGACGACACGCCCCCCGGGGAATGCCTCCAGCACCTGCCGGTACGCCGCGACCTGCTTCTCCTCCGACGGTGCCTTCTCGCTGTCGTCGAGGAAGAGGAACTCGGTACGGAACAGGCCGACACCCTCCGCGCCGGCCTCGACGGCGGCCGGCACATCGGCCGGTCCGCCGACGTTCGCCAGCAGCGGGACCTTGTGACCGTCAGCGGTCGCACCCGGCCCGGTCGAGGCTGACAGTGCCGCCTTCCGCTCCGCGGCCGCAGCCTCGAGCTGCGCCTTCCTGTCCTCGCTCGGCTCCACGAAGATCTCGCCGGTGCTGCCGTCGACCGCGATGACGGTCCCCTCGGCGAGCTCGCCGGCACCCGGCAGCGCCACGACCGCCGGCACACCCAGCGCCCGCGCCAGAATCGCGCTGTGGCTGGTGGGCCCACCTTCCTCGGTCACGAATCCGAGCACCAGCGTCGGGTCCAGCAGCGCGGTGTCGGCCGGGGCGAGATCCCTCGCGACGAGCACGTACGGCTCGTCGCTGTCCGGGACACCCGGCATCGGGACGCCCAGCAGGCGGGCGACTATACGATTCCGCACATCGTCGAGGTCGGCCACGCGACCGGCGAGGTACTCCCCGGCGTTCGCCAACAGCTCGCGGTACGCGGCGAAGGCGTCGTACACCGCACGCTCGGCCGTGCTGCCGACGGCGATACGCCGGTCCACGTCCGCCATCAGTTCCGGGTCCTGGGCCATCATGGCCTGGGCTTCGAGCACCGCCTGGGCCTCGCCCCCCGCCAGATTGCCGCGCGCCATCAGATCGGCTGCCACAGCGTCCACGGCCTGGCGGGCGCGCCCCTGTTCACGCTCCGCCTCCTCGGCCGGGATCTGCTTGGCGGGCGGTTCGAGGACCGCCGTTCCCATGTGCCGAACCTCGCCGATCGCCACACCGTGGCTCACGCCGACGCCTCGCAGCGTTGTCTCCATCTCACCCGTCTCCGATAGTGCGGCGGGTCCCGCCGCCGCGGTGGTTGTCCTTCGCGCCGTCACGGAAACGACGGCGTCGGCTCAGCGCCAGGAAAAGAGAACGTCGCCAGTCTTCACGTCGCCGTCCTCACGGAGTTCGCCGAGGGCGTCGGCCGTGGCCTCCAGCGCCACGACCGGGCACACCGGAGACCTGCCGGCCTCTTCGACGGCGACCGGGTTCCACCGCACGATGCCCTGCCCTCGAGCCACCGTGTCGCCCTTGTTCACGAGAAGCTCGAAGCCCTCGCCGTTCAGCTGCACGGTGTCGATGCCGAGATGCGTGAGCACGCCGTGCCCCTCGGCGTCGACGACGACGAAGGCATGAGGGTGGAGGGAGACGATGACACCGTCCACAGGTGCCACGGCCTCGGAGGGCTCACGTACCGGGTCGATGGCCGTACCGGGGCCGACCATGGCCCCGGAGAAGACCGGATCGGGCACTGCTGCCAGTCCGATGGCGCGACCTGCCAACGGGGACGTCACGGTGGTCATGGGAAGCCTCCCAGGGGTGGAGATGTATATGGGCCGTCACTACCAGTCCCGGACGGCGCACTGTGCAGCAGGGTATGTCATATGAAGTACCGGTTCCGCACGAGTGATCCCGATCCGTGGTCTAGACCACTAGCCTAATCGATTTGCAAGCGCTCTGCGGCCCCGTGTACAGTCGTACTCCTGCTTGAGGGTGAGCGATGCGAGCAAGCACGCTTGACCGAGCAGCATCCAACTCGTCAGATCCTAGCTTTGGATCATCTTCCGCATGCCTGCGGGACGGTGGTCAGGGGGACGGAAAATGACTGGTAGAGTTGGGAACACCGAAGGGAAGCGCCCGGAGGAAAGCCTGAGAGATTCTCTCGGGTGAGTACAAAGGAAGCGTCCGTTCCTTGAGAACTCAACAGCGTGCCAAAA
>NZ_JBVIQK010000044.1:0-30067 GCF_055577115.1 Streptomyces sp. NPDC033216
GATCCACGGCCGCGACTGTCTCTTCCCCACGACCACACCAACGATCCAGCGAGCCGACAGTCACATGATCAACGGCTTTTGTTAGAGCCAATAAGGGCTGTCCCGGGAACTCCGGGTATCTGAGCGTCGGCGCCTCTTCGGCGGGGCATCGGAGTTCCACCTCCGCCACAGCGATGGCTGGACCGACCTGCTCCGCGGCGGCACGCCGTCACGTGAGCAGGACCTGAAGCGGGCCTCGCACGAGGCCACGCTGCGTACGGTCTGACCGCTTGCACCACACCACGGGCCCCGGCACCTGCCGGGGCCCGCGGCCTTGTGAATCCGTCCCCTCCTACCTGAGGGTCTGACAAACGAGCGGTGTAACTGGGGTTGGTGAGGGTTACTGACGGGCTGCGGGGAGGCGGCCATCGAAGGTGATGTCGAAGGCGTTCAGTGCGGTCTTCCAGCGCATGGTCCAGCGAGCCTGGCCCTTTCCGGTGAGATCGAGCGACATGATCGCCATGTAGACGCACTTCAACAAGGCCTGCTTGTTGGGGAAGTGACCGCGGGCTTTGACCGCCCGACGGATCCTGGCGTTGACGGACTCGATGGCGTTGGTCGTGCAGACGATCCGGCGGATCTCGGTGTCGAAGCGGAGGAACGGGGTGAACTCTTCCCACGCGTTCTCCCAGAGCCGCACGATCGCCGGATACTTCCGGCCCCAGGCGTTGGCGAACTCCACGAACCGCTCCAGGGCGGCCTCCTCGGTCGGCGCCGTGTAGACGGGCTTGAGGAGCTTGGCAATCTTGTCTCAGTCCTGGCGGGCGGCATAGCGGAAGGTTTTCCGCAACAGGTGCACCACGCAGGTCTGCACGATCGTCTTTGGCCAGACCGTCTCGACCGCTTCGGGCAGACCCTTGAGCCCGTCGCAGACCAGCATCAGCACGTCGTTGGCAGCAGCGTTGGCCCCGTTGCCCTCCGGTCGGGCACAAGCTCCGCGACCCCTATCCGGATGTCTGGGTACGGTTTCACAGCCTGCCGGAGTCGAAGCGGTACCCGGAGGACGAGAGCGAGTATGCCGTCGTCCTGGAGCGTTACAACACCGTCCTCGACGAGTTGTTCGCTGGTGAGGACGTGTACGTCATCACTCCGCTCTGGACGACCGAAGCCGAGGCTCCGGCAGTGAAACCCGGGACGGGGTGTTGGCAGAGCCTGCTGGTGGAGGACGGTCCCGACCCTGAGTTCCGCACGTACTGCCACCTCTTCCCCACCCACCGACCCTGGCAGCGCGGCTGCATCGACGACTTGCTCCGAGATACCGCCGACGACAGGGTGGCGGGAATTCTCATCACCGACACCCGCGTGCAGCGCATCCACCACCCCTACGACGGTGGCGCCGATGTCTTCCTCACCACACCCGAAGAGCGGGACCGGATACGCAATCGGCACGCCGACTGGCTTTCCAGTTATCCCTCGGGCCTTTGACCGGCTCGGATCGCCGCCCCGCTCAGAACGGTCTTCACCGCAAGTACCGGGTTGAGAGGCTCCACGAGCTCCCTGGTGGCGACGGCCACGAGGCGGGCGGGTGCATCACCCTCCAGCAGCGCTCTCACGTACTCAAGGGCCTCCGCGGGCGAGAGCACAGGCAGCCTCTGGCGCAATGTCCGCACAGCATGCATCCGTCCGCGCGTAGCGGCGACTCCCCGGAGCGCATCGTGTAGATCGTCCACTGCAGTGCGCACCGGCAGCCCACGTATCCGGGCTCTGTAGTCGGCCTCCCACTCTCCGGTTTTCGCGGAGACGACGCCGATCTGGTGCAAGCTTCCGTCCACGCGGTCGACCAGGTACGGCCCATCGCCAATCAGCATGTACTTCGAGTTCCGGGTGCGTACGAAGTCCTCGGACTGCCAGGCGACGATCCACACCAGCTCGTGCTCCTCGACACGGACCACAGCCATCCTCACCGCGTCCGCGCTCACAGCCCGCCACTGCTCATAGTCGCGCTCCAACTGCTCTTCGACTGCCCGAACGGCGGCTTCTCGCTCGATCACGCGTGCAGCATCCCGTACGAGCCCGGTTTCGACCAGCGAATTCCCACAGCTCAGGGCCACGCAGAAGGGACCAACGAGCCTTCTCGCCCAGGAATACAGCAGCTGAAGAACAAATGCTCTGCGCCAGTACCCCTGCGTACCCTCGGCAGCTGCCTGGAATGCCACGACGACACCCGCGCCGACCCCACCACCTCCACAACCCCGCCCGCGCATTCGCTGGAGCGACAGCGCTGCACAGCACAGACCCTCCCGACTGTCGGACCGCACAAAAAATTTCAGTGACGTACCGAAGTTTTCAGTCATCTGCTGGCGACCTGGTTCGGCAACTGCACAACGGAACCGGTGCGTCCTTAAGGCATGACGCTTGCTGCATCCGACCGGCCATCCAGCACCCCACCGCCGTGGCCCCACTGCGGTCACGGCACAACGCCAGCCGATCCAGTCGGCTGACGTGGCATTCCCGTCGGTAGCCATACCGTCTGCCTGGCCCACCTGAACGAGCCCGACCGCGCCGCCTACCTCGCAGCGTTGTCACCTGGCACCGACATCGACCACCGCGGCACTCCCTTCACCCCTGAACTGCTGGGCCAGTTACTTGCCGCCCTACGCGACCCTGCCACCGGTAGGCCCCGCACCGGCGACGCATGGTTCGATGGGGCGTCCTTCTCCGGCACTGCCTGGTTCGATGGAGCGTCTTTCTCCGGCATCGCCGGGTTTGGCAGGGCATCTTTCTCCGGTAATGCCCGGTTCACGGGGGCGTCCTTCTCTGGCAACGCATGGTTCATGGGGGCGTCCTTTTCCGGCATCGCCGGGTTCGGCGGGGCGTCTTTCTCCGGCGACGCCGGGTTTGGCAGGACGTCTTCCTCCGGTAGCGCTCGGTTCACGGGGGCATCCTTTTCCGGCAACGCATGGTTCGGCGGGACGCGGTTTGAAGTGGCAGCGCGCCTGGGGCCGCTGGTGTGCGCCAAGCGGGTGGTGTTGGACGCTGCGGTGTTCCAGCAGCCGGTGACGGTGGAGATCGCCGCCCGTCAGGTGAGCTGTGCGCGCACTCGGTGGGCATCGACGGCCGCGCTGCACCTGCGCTACGCCGAATTGGACCTGAGAGATGCGGTTTTCGAGTACCCGGTGCTGGTCGCCGCCCGCTCTACTCCATTCTCTCTGTCCGGCTCGACTGGCTGGTTGCCAGAACCAGAGCTGTCCGGTCCGGAGCCCGGCGTGCGCCTGGCGTCGGTGGGCGGGGTGGATGCCGCGCACCTGGCGCTGCACGACATCGACCTCAGCGCCTGCCGGTTCGCCGGCGCCGTCCACCTCGACCAGTTGAAGGTCGACGGCTGGTGCACCTTCGCCACCACCCCCGCCGCTGGCGTCCGTGCTTTCCCTGGCGGTGGAGCCGACGCAACACGCTGACCGAGGAGCACCACTGGCGGGTGCACGTCGCTCGCCGCCCCGCTAGGGGCGCCGCCCAAGGATGGGTCAGCCCGCCACAGGACGTCCCCGTCCTGAAGCCGGCGGCGGTGGCGGCGCTGTACCGACAGCTGCGCAAGTCGCTGGAGGACGGCAAGAACGAGCCGGACGCCGCCGACTTCTACTACGGCGAGTGCGAGATGCGCCGCCACGGTCGCAGTGATGGTGTTGTGGGGCCTGCCCACCGACGCCCCGGAGCCAACCACCACCGGCCGCCAGGTCGCCGTCGGGCAGAAGGTCGTCCTGACCACCGCTACCCCCGACCCGCTCAATCCCACCGGGCCGTTGACCGAACGCGTCACCAACGAACGGGTGGAGAAGAGTCTGCGGGTGGTGATCAACTCGGTGGTCTTCCGCTCTTCCGGCCAGGACCTCACCACCGCCGGCACGTACACCGAGATGGCCTCCCGGCTGGCCGAGCCCGTCCTCCTCGGCCTGGCCGTCCTCGCCGTCCGTAGCCGCGTCAAACGCTGACCACCGCCCACAGGACAGAGGAAGCAAGGCGACGTCCCACCGGGCGCTGAAGCGATCGGTGTGATCGCACCGGCCGAGGGGTCGCACAGAAGATTTCAGGTCCCAGGTCAGGACTGCTCACTGAGATCTTTCGTGCGGTCCGACCCCGGCACGTGGAGCACGCCAGGCGGGACAGGGCCTCTGAGCATTTATCGCAGGGTCAGGCTTGCCGTTCCGACTGGGACTGCTGTTCGAGCAGGGCGCGATAGGCGTCAGGCTCGTGCTCTCGCAGGATCCGCAGCCACACACGAGCGCCCTCGGCCCAGCGGCATGTTGCCGGAGGCCACCCGACTGGCTTCCGGTCGGCCGCAGGGCGACTCGGCGCCCATCGGCCGGCGGGCCGAGCGGAAGAAGGCCGCACATGCCCTGGTCCACGAGCTCCTTGCCCGAGGTCACTCACGCCGGGCAATTGCCCGGCACCTGGGATGGGGCCTCAACACCGTGCTCAGATACGCGAACGCCGCACGCTGGCAGGACACCATCCGCGAGAACCGGCCCCGGCCCAGCAGCTGGACCCCTACAAGCCCTACTTGGAACGGCGATTGCCGCGGGATGCACCAGCATCACCCGGCTGCACGGCGAGCTGGTTGCCGAGCACGCTCCTGTCACCTATGGCATGGTCCGCGCGCACATCGCCACTTTGCGCGGGACTCCGTCCGCGGCGCCGCCCCGGCCGCCGACGGTGCGGCAGGTGACCGGCTGGCTCACCCGGCGCCCCACGGTCCTGACCGAGGAAGACCAGGCCGGGCGGAAGGAGGTACTGGGCCGCTGCCCCGAGCTGGACAAGGCCGCCGGACATGTCCGCGACTTTGGCGAGATACTCACCGACCGCCTCGGCTCCACACTCCCTACCTGGATCGACGCCCTCGACGCCAGCCAGCTACCCGGCCTCACCGGCTTCGCGCTCCATCGGCTCCGAGACCTCGACGCCGTGACCGCCGGGCCCACTCTCAATGGGAGTTCCGGCAGCATCGAGGGCGCCGTCAACCGCATCAAGAAGATCAAGCGACAGCTCTACGGCCGAGCCGGATTCGATCTACTTCCTGCTTCAGTGACCTCCGCGACCGCTGCGAAGTGATCTCCCATTGCGTGTGGCTGTACTTCCGCTTCCCGCTGTCCTTCCGCGAGGTCGAGGAGCTGATGCTCGAGCGCGGGATCGTCGTCTCGTACGAGACGATCCGCCGCTGGTGCGCCAAGTTCGTGCAGACCTACGCCAACGCGCTGCACCGCCGACAGCCCCAGCAACGCGCGAGGCCGCAGGTCGAGGCGTCCTGGCACAGCGAAGCCCCGGGCAGCCAACAGTGGACGGATCTCATGGACGGCGCGGGTGATCGTGGAGCGGTCCACGCCGTAGAGCACAGTCAGGGCTGACTGAGGAAGCTGTATCCGCAGGACGACCAGGGTGACGATGATCCGGTCGGTGAACACCAACTGATGGTTCGGGCCGGCCCCGGCTGCCCGCAGACGGCCGCGACCCCCTGCGGTTGTGTAGTCGGCCCTTCTCAAAGGCCATCCACGCATGAGCCAACTCGCCGACCAGCGCACCGAGTCGACGGGCCTGAAGGCCGGTGAAGACGGGATGGGACATGGCCGTGCGACCAAGGTATTGCGTCACCTCAACATCGAACCCGCACAGCCCCCCTCACGCCACGGTCCTCAGAATGTGTCGAGCGCGCCCACGGCCGCACAGATGTGGCCCGGCCCGCCCCCCGACCGCCTCCCGGCGCACCACCAGGAGAGCAGCCCCTCCACGTCGCGCGTATGCATGCCCAGGTCGTGTTCGGCACAGAGAGGCCACGCCTGCCACAGACGCTCAGCGACGGTGTCCTGGGCGGCGTCGGCGACGATCGCCAAGGCATGAGCAGAGTCCCCTGGCGTCTTCGGATACAAATGACTGCCGTGCCACTCGCCGTTGGCCAGGGCAACGTAGACATACTCCGGCTCGCCCGCCTCGTAGGAAGGCTGGGCCAGCAGTTGCAAAGGTCCCTGCTCAGGAAGAGTCACGGCCAAGTCCTGGTTGAGGACCGCGAGAGCCTCGTCCCACAAGGGGTACTCGCCGCGCGAGACCCGACGGACTTCGGGTTGATCGATAAGAGCATGCATAGGGCCATCCTCGGCTACGGACCCCGGGCCTCGATCGCGCACACCTCGTAAGGGGAACATGGCAATGGCTCACCTCCGCTCGCGCGGAGAGGACGCCATGGCCAAGCTGGCGCCAAACGCCAAGAGCGGCTCACCTCCGCTCGCGCGGAGAGGATTTTTTTGACCTGCGGTGTTAGGGGTGGTTTGCGGTTTCTTGACCTTCGCTCCTGAACGTGATGAGGGTCAAGCCATCGAAGTCGATGGGATTACGGCGTTGTTCTCCGGCTGTGCGGAGTTCGAAGCCTTGCTCGTTGTCGCTGGGGTAGGCGAGGACTGCGGTGCCGTTGCCGACGCAGGCGGTGACGGAGGCCAGAGTGTGTCGCGTACGCGGGCGGAGACTGTGCCGATGTACAGCTCTGGGGTGACTTCGAGGAGCCAGCGGGTGCGGGCGCCGCGGAGGTGGTGGGGGACGGCGGTGATGGCCAGGACGGTCATTGTGGCCATGTGTGCCGTGCCTTGTGGTGGAGGGAGTTCACAGGGCGGCTCCGTGGTTGGTGCCGCCGGGCAGGGCGCCGGCTACGGGGTCCCACAGGTCGAGGAGTTCTTCTTCCGGTCGGGTTCTTCGCGGTCGCCGTCGTCAACCTGCGGCGGCCGCATCGGTGACAGCACCCGTAACGAGATCGACTACGAGGTCGCGGTTTGACGTCGGAGTGGCATCGGCTTAGGCAGGTCCATGTCACGTGCCATGCCTTCCACCGCGGAGGTGCCGTCGCCCCCGGCCTGAGGTCCCGCGATGGCCCTATGGGTGAAGCGGTACTACGGGGTTTCCCGCAGGGTGCGGGGCGGGGACGGCGCTCATAGTCTGGTGGCGGGGCTATTGCGGACTTCAACGGAGGTTTGCCATGCCCCGAACCATCTGGTCCGGAGCCATCAGTTTTGGCCTGGTCACGGTGCCGATCAATGTGGTCAGTGCGACGGAGGACCACAGCATTCATTTCCACCAGTACCACCTCGAGGACGCAGGGCGGATCCGTACGCGGAAGGTGTGCGAGCTGGAGGACCGTGAGGTGAGCCAGGCGGAGATCGGCAAGGGCTACGAGCTGACGAAGACGCAGGTCATCCCGATCAGTGACGAGGAGCTGCGGGATCTGCCGCTGCCGACGGCGAAGTCGATCGAGATCGAGGCGTTCGTGCCGCTGGAGTCGGTGGACCCGATCCGGATCGGGGAGGGCTACTATCTCCAGCCGGCGGGTCAGGTGGCGGCAAAGCCCTACAAGCTGTTGCGGCAGGCGCTGGCGAGGTCGGCGAAGGTCGCGGTCGCCAAGTACGCCTGGTCGGGGCGTGAGCGGCTGGGACTGCTGCGGGTGCGCGACGACGTGATCGTCCTGCACGCGATGCGCTGGCCGGACGAGATCCGCGACCCTGCTGAGCTGCTTCCGCCGCCGGTGGAGATCTCGCAGGAGGAGATCGATGGGGCGCTGACGCTGATGGAGACCATGTCCCGTGAGGACCTGGAGGGCGAGGAGTTCCGCGACACCTACACCGATGCCCTGGCGCAGGTGATCGAGGCCAAGCAGGGCGACAAGCCGCTCCCGGAGGTTCCGCAGCCGGAGGAGCCGGGCAAGGTCCTGGACCTGATGGCGGCGTTGACGGAGTCGGTGAGCCGGGCGAAGGCAGCCCGCGGCGCGACGGGCGACGCCGACGTCCACGACCTGCCGAAGAAGCAGACGGCCGCCAAGAAGACCGCGTCTGGCAAGTCGGCAGCGAAGAGCGCGCAGAAGAAGACGGCGGCGAAGAAGACCACGGGCCGCAGACCACGCAGCGCCTGATGCATTCGACCCGGCCTCGAGAGAAGAATGTGAAGTGGGATCCCGCCAGTGGCTTTGTTCACGAGAACGGGCTCTGGCACAACTTCTGTGGACCAGTGGCAGCGGTTGCCGGCGATCAGATAAAGATTCGTCCGCAGAGAACGGTGTCTCTACGCTTAGTCAGAGCGGGAGTGCGCGCATTTCCGCAGGTTGCGGTGCCGTGGCAGAGCGGTCCATTGCGATCGCCGTGGGCGAGGTCCCTCCCACGGCGACTGACGGAGACGGGGCGGGCCTGCTCCCATCTGTCTCGCGGGTTCAAATCCCGTCGGCACCGCAGCCGACCAGGAAGTAGTACGGCGCACGGACCTGCCGCCTTGCGCCAGGTTCACAGAAGTTGTGCCAGAGCCCGAGAAGGTTCTGGCACAACGTCTGTGGTGTTCCTACTCTCTGTGACTGTTGATCTCGCCGGAGTGTCTCCCGAGATCGTCTGGAAACGGAGGGTGACGGCGGTGTTCGGCCTGATTGTTTTGGGTTGTGCGAGAGGTACTACTGCGGCTGGAATAGCTGCTCTTCCTGTCGGCTCCGGAGATCAGGGTGGTGTCGGTGCAGGACGACGGCGACGTGATCCGAGTCGGTGTCAGATCCCGAACGGCCAAGGCTCGCTGCCCGGGCTGCGGGAGCTGGTCGGGTCGGGTACACGGTTCCTACCTGCGGTTTCCCGCCGATCTTCCCGTGGCAGGGCGGCGGGTGGTGCTGCGGCTGCGGGTCCGCCGGTTCACGTGCGAGGACACCTCATGCGAGCGGCGGACGTTCGTCGAGCAGGTCACGGGCCTGACCCGCCGACACAGCCAGCGGACCGAACGAATGCGGTCGGCGCTGGCCGAGGTCGGCCTCGCGGTAGCCGGCCGCGCCGGTGCCTGGTTGGCCGACGTCTTCGGGGCGAGGGCCAGCTGGAACACAGCCCTGCGACTGGTCGATGCGCTTCCGGAGCCTCAGCCGCGGACTCCTAGGGTGGTCGGCGTCGACGAGTACGCGATGCGCAAGGGGCGTGTCTACGGGACCGTCCTGGTCGACGTTGAGACCCGCCGACCGGTTGACTTGCTGGCGGATCGCGAGGCGGCCACGGTCGCGGCCTGGCTGGCCAAACGCCCGGGGATCGAGGTCGTCTGCCGTGACCGTGCTCCGTTCTTCGCGGAGGGCGCCAGCATCGGGGCACCCACCGCCGTCCAGGTTGCCGACCGTTTCCACCTCTGGCGCAACCTCGGCGAAGCCGCGGAGCGGTGCATCTCCCGCCATCGTTCCTGCCTGCGCGCGACCAACACCGATTCGGCCCCGGAGGAGGCAGAGGCCCAGGCACCGGCAGACGGCGGGTCGCCATGGCCCGCTGGGCACCGGTTCACCGACCGCACCCGCGCCAAGCACGCCACCGTTCACTCGATGCTCGCCGCCGGCCACAGCCGACGCTCGATCCAGCGCCAGCTCGGCATGACCTACCGCACTGTCCAGCGGTTGGCGGACGCCGCAACCCTGGAAGACCTGTTCAAGGGCAGTGGCAGAACCGCAGGACCAAGCTCGACGACTTTAAGCCGTACCTGCACGAGCGGTGGGCCGAGGGTTGCACGAACGCCTGGATCCTCTGGGAAGAGATCAAGACGCACGGCTACCGTGGCGGCTACGGAGCCGTACGCGCCTACCTTCGCCCGCTTCGCACCACCCCGACCGCACCGGCAGCCCGACCGCCGTCGCCGCGGACCGTCGCCGGGTGGATTCTGACCCACCCGGACACTTTGCCGGAGAACGATCGGCTCAAGCTGAAGTCAGTGCTCGTACGCTGCCCTGAACTGGACGCGCTCACCGGTCACGTCCGCGCGTTCGGGAGGATGATCACCGAACTCCAAGGCGACCGGCTCCCCCAGTGGATCGAAGCGGTCCGCGCCGACGACCTGCCGGGTCTTCCACACCTTCGTCAACGGCCTGGAACGAGACCTTGCCGCCGTCACCGCCGGCCTGACCCTGTCCTGGAGTTCGGGCGTCGTCGAGGGCCACGTCAACCGGATCAAGATGCTGAAGCGACAGATGTACGGACGGGCTGGGTTCGCACTGCTGCGGAAACGAGTCCTAATCGCTGGCTGAGTTCTCGGTCTCTGCACGAAGGTCGCGAATCGGAATCGTCACTGGTGAGGGGAGCGCGTCACACTCGTAACCATGAAGCTCATCTGGGAGCAATGACCAGGCGATGGCCTCGTCAGGGCCGCAGTACGACGGGTCAAGGTGGAATGTGGTCCGCGTGCCGGAGAGTCTGGATGTGCCGAACTCCTCCCAGGCGCCGACTGGCGTCGCCCCGGCCAGCTCCTGGCGGTAGCCTCGCCCGTCGAGCCATACCTCGACAACCGTACGGACGCTGAGGGCCGCGGCTGCTGCTGGCGCCCACCTCCCTTTGTCGAGGAGGGAATCGAAGAACCCGGGAAGATGCCTGCCCTGCTCATCAGCGGTGCGACGCTGATCATCCTCCACAGTGAAGCTCAAGTCCGATTCGATCTCCACACTGATCTGGCCATGCGCACCGTCACCGTGGTGCAGCGCATCCCAGACCACCTGCTGAAGAACCTCCGTCGGAAGCTCAGGACTGTCCTTGCCCACCCGGAAATACATCGCCGGACGCGCCCGGACGTGCTCTTCGAAGGTGATCACTTGGATCTGATCGGCTGTGTAACGCTCCACGGCTCCGATCATGACACTCACCACTGACAAGTCGCTCCGCCATGACGGCAGCACGGGCACAGGTCTCCTCAGTGGCTTTTTACGGTGCTTACCTGCATGCCGAGGTACTGTGCGATGTCGGCGTTGGTGTCCCCTTCGGCGAGCAGGGGCAGGACGTCCTTCTCTCGGGGGTGAGGGGGGCGATGCGGGTCTGGGCGTTGGTGGCCTGAGGGCGGTTGGTGTGGTGGTAGCGGTCGATGAGACGGCGGGCGGCGGTGGGGTGGAGCATGGCGGAGCCTACGGTCTACTGCAAGGACACCTGCGGGCACGCATGGCGCAACCTGCCCACGGCAACCAAGGAGCCGTAACAGCGGCTTTCTTCGACAGGATCATGGCCGTCTCCGACGTGGACTGGGGGTGATGGTGCGCATCCTGGCTTCCCAGTCGTGTCCGGCCGGGCCGCGGCTGCCCTCGCAGCCGGTGCAGCCGTCCTCGCCGTGGATGTGCCCGGCGATCAAGGCGTTGACCAGAAGACGTGCTCCGCACCGCGTACCTCGCCGGCCGCCCGGCGTCGATCCGTGACGCTGCCCAGCCAGCCCAGCAGGAATCCGGCCGGCACCGTCACCAGGCCGGGGATCGTCACGTTCCACATCCTGAAGTCCTGGTCGGGGAAGATCGACGCGGGTGTGCCGGACGTGTACGGCGACAGCACCAACGCCGCGATGCTCAGCCCCGTGGCTCCCCACAGGCACCACAGCGCACCGCGGGCGGTGAAGCCGGGCCAGTACAGGGCGTACAGCAGAACGGGTGCGAGGGCGGCGCCGCAGACGGCGAGCCAGAGCGTCGAGACGACGACCAGGTTCCAGTCGGCGACGACGACCGCCACGAGCGCGGCGACAGCGCCCGTCAGCGCGGCCGACCACCGCGACGCGGCTCCGGCCGCCTGGTCCGCCGGGCGGCTCCCTGCGGTCTTGCCGTACGCGCCCAGCACGTCCCGCCCCAGGGCGATGCCGGCGGCGAGGGTCACATCCACGACGGCCGCGAGCGCGGTCAGGAAGAGGACGCAGGCCAGGGCCGCGACCAGGAGGCCGCCGCCGTCGAGCGCTCGCCCCAGCATCAGCGGCGTGAAGACCTGCGCCGACGGGCCGGCCTGGCGCAGCGCCTCACCGACGAGGGCCGCGGCGCCGACGCCGACGACGGTGAGCGCGCCGTACAGCAGGGTAAGTTCGGTGAGCATCCAGCGCCCGCCGGTGCGGGCGCCGCGCGGGCTCTTCGTCGAGATCGCCCGCATGAGTACGGCGGGCATCGCCAGCGTGGCCATCGACATGCCGAAGGTCTGCCCGATCCTGTTCACGGCGCCCACCCACCCGTCACCGGTGTAGCCGCCCGGACGCAGATACGCCTCGCCCATCCGCGAGCCGTGCGCGGCGGCGTCGAGCAGCCGCCCGGGGTCCCCGCCGAAGCGGTCGAGCACCAACACGGCAGCGACCACCAGCACGGGCAGGGCGATCGCCGACTTCACGATCATCACCACGCCGGTGCCCCGGATCCCACCACTGACGGCAAGCGCCGTCATCACGCAGCCGATGACCACTATGCAGCCGGTCCGCGTACCGGGCTGCCCGATCAGCGCCGCGGCGACGTTGCCGACCACCACCAACTGCACGACCAGCAGAGGGAAGCAGACGAGCAGGGTGACCGCGCCCCACGAGACGCGCACGGCGGGCCCGCCGCTGCCGCGCGCGTCCAGCATGTCCGCGGCCGTCAACGAGGCGTGCCTGCGCAGCGGCTCGATGATCAGCACGAGGAGCAGCATGACCCCAATCAGGCTGCCCAGCATCACGCCGAGGCCGTCGAAGCCGGACGTGGCGACCATGCCCACCAGTACGGTGACCGTCGCGACCGTGGTGGTGTCGCCGCCCATCGCGATGCCCTGCTGCCAGGAGCGCAGCCTGCGGTTCTCGGACCGTACGAGAGCCCGGTCGTCCTCGTCGGCGCCGGTGACGATGCACAGCATCAGGCAGATCACGACGAACACGGAGAACACGACGAAGACGAGGGACCGGGACGAGGGATCGAGCAGCGTGGTCACGACCACCTCCGGGCATCCGGCTGCCGCTCGAGCCGGTCGACGCGTCGCCCGTACACCACGAGCGCGTGCACACCGACGCCGAACGGCACCACGGCCAGGAGCACACCGAGGCTCACCGGCCCGGCGATCCTCGTACCGTACACGGCCGGTACGAGGGAGGCGGGCAGCACATAGAGCAGCCAGGCCACGGCGATCCGGACGCCGAGCCGCAGTCCGACGGCCAGGCGTGCCGCCTCCTCGGCGTCGGGTCGCTCGTGCTCCGCGGGAGGTCGCCCGGCGGCTGCGAATGCGTCATGGTGCGGCGGCCCGTGCCAGGGCTGCGGTCCGAAGGACATGTGGGCGGCTCCGCTCACGTCGATCCGACACCCCGCGAGGGGTGCGAGTACGGGTGTGGGGGTGGGCGCGGAGTCAATCAGACACATACGCGTACCTGCACGCCCTGGACGCAGGTCTGTTCGCCCGCCCAATACGGAGCCGTGTGGACGGGGAGCGGGCACTGCGTGATCGGGAGCGGCAGCAGTGGCCGGGACGGTCCTGTACTCGGCGGCCTCGCCAGCCCGGACGCGGCTGCTGAAAATCGAACTCGAGGTGCTCGATGTCCGTGAACCGGACCTTTCCAGGCTTCCGGCACGGCGGCCACCGTCCTGGAAGTACACCTTCTTGAACGCTTCGGCGACGATCTTCTGGAGCTCCCGTTCGTTGGCGCCGGCCTCCTGGGCGTCGAAGAGGCGCGGCGTAGCTCGGGGGCAGGGCGACGGTCAGGTGCCGGATGCGGTCCTGGTCCGTCGACCCGATAGGCGCGGTGTAGCCCATGCGGGCGCGAGCGTCGATGACGATGCGCCCGTGCTGGCCGCCTTGGCCTTGGTCCGGATCTGCGGCTGCCACCGCTCTTTCACCTCGCGCTCCAGGCGCGCGGCGAGGTCCGGGCGGGGTTCTTGATCTGGTCTTTGACGTACCGCTCGACGCTGCGCTGGGAGATGCGCAGCATGTGGGCGACCACCTTCGGGCCCTTGAGCTGCTTGACCAGGTAGCGCATCTGCGCGGCCGCGCTCTTGGACGCCGGGCGGGTGAACGCCGTGTGCACCGCGGCGTCCAGGCCGTCCCCGAAAAGGCTCGTCGTGGCCTACTCCTACTCTCGTGGCGGGGGGTCCGTTCGTCGAATGCGCAGTCGGCTGGTTGCCCGCATCTCGGGGGTGGCCGGTCGGCAGAGGCGGGCGCGGCCCACCACGGGCACCGTTCTCACACCGTGGGCGTCATGGATGCCGCGTCTTTCCCCGGGAGCACGGTTCGGTCGTGGACGAACGCCTGCGCGGCCGCCAATTCGGAGCGGCCGGCGGCCTCGACCGCCTCCAGGAAGTCGTAGGCGTCCGGGCCGATCGGTACGCGCAGTGGTGCCGTGGGCGACGCCACCAGGCGCAGGACGTGGTGGGCGAAGGTTTCGGGCTGGCTCAGCCCGGGGTTGTCGGCCATGCCCCGCAGGCCTGCCTCGACGTCTCCCGTGCTCTGCGCGTAGTCCTGCACGCGGTGGGCGGCCTCGGCCAGCGAGGTGCTGTACTGGGTGGCGAAACCGCCGGGCTCGACGGCATGCACCCGGATACCGAAGGGTGCGACTTCCGCCGCAAGAGCCTGACTCATCCCTTCCAGTGCGTATTTGCCCGTCACGTAGGCGGACAGGCCCGGCAGCCCCATCCGTCCGGCGATGGAGGAGACGTTGACGACGTGCCCGAATCCCTGGCGGCGCATCAAGGGAAGCACCAGGCGGGTGAGGCGCCACGGCGCGACGGTCAACACCTCCAGTTGTGCCCGCAGTTCATCGTCGGACACCTCCTCGACTGCGCCGAACAGCCCTGATCCAGCGTTGTTCACTAGCACGTCGACGCCGCCGAAGCGATCGACCGCGTGGGCGACCGCCGCCTCGCACTGCTCGGCGTCGCACACGTCCAAAGCCACCGCCGACACCCGGTCCGGGTACCGGTCCGTCAGGTCCTTCATGGTGGCGGGCCTGCGGGCGGTGGCGACCACCAGGTCGCCGGCCTCCGAGGCGGCGCCTGCCAGCGCCCGCCCGAGCCCTGAAGAGCACCCCGTCACCAGCCATCGTCGCTGCATGTGTCCCCCGTCGCCGTATCCGTGGCCGCGGTCGTGAGCCGCCGCAGGGCGATGATGGCAGCTGCGTGATCCGGCCAGTAGGGGCGCGCGGGAGTACAGCAGCGCGCATCCGGGTCACGAACGGCTGCGGCCGTTCCTCCTGTCAGCGACCGGCGTTGGGCAGGTGGCGGGACCATCGGCAGGTGATCGACGGGATTCTGCACCGGGTCCGGACCGGCGTGCAGTGGCGTGACCTGCCTGAACGGTTCGGGCCCTGGAAGACCGTCTACGAACGGCACCGACCGTGGTCAGCCGACGGAACCTGGGAGCACCTGTTCCAGCAGGTCCAGGCCGCGGCTGACGCGGCCGATGGAATCCTTGACCAGGGCGTGGTCGCGCCAGCGGCGGAAGAACGCGTAGACGCGGTCCCACGGCGGGAAGTCGGCCGGCATGGCCCGCCACTTGATGCCGTTGTCGACGAGGTAGCGGATCGCATCGAGTATTGCCCGGTGGCAGTACGCCTCCGGCTGTCCGCCCCGGCCGCGCAGCCAGCCGGGCACCGGCAGCAGCGGCCGGACCAGGTCCCACTCCGCGTCCGTCATGTCCGAGGGATACCACCGAACACGTTCCGGGTGATCGGCCGCGTTTCCGAACCGGTGAGCGACACAATCACACGTCGGTGCAGCCGAGTTGAACTCCACCGGCGTGAGCACTAGAACTGCGGCAACAGGGTCTCCTGGATCTCGGTTGGCTTCGCAACCCCGCGACTACAGCGCCACCACGCTGTCCCCGACCGCGACCTGGGAAGCCGGCGGCAGCACCGGCGACTTCACCTGGAACTACCCCCTGCGCGTTCCGCCGGCCACCGCCGGCCCGTCCCCGAACCTGGCCATCTCCTACAACTCCGCCTCGGTGGACGGCCGCACAGTCGTGGGTGCGGGTGGCGGTCAGGGCGTGGGCCGATCCGGGCAGGGCGGGCGAGGCCCACAGCAGCCGACCGAAAGGATCAGTGAGGACCTGGACATCGGTCGGCCACCCGGGCACGATCTGCGCCGGATCATGGACGCCATCCTCTACGTCGACCGGACCGGGATCCCGTGGCGGTACCCGCCGCACGACTTCCCTCCATGGGAAACCGTCTACGGGTACTTCGCCGCATGGCAGAAGGATGAGGTCTTCGACCAGCTCAACGGTCTCCTGCGACGCCTGGTCCGGAAGGCCGAAGGCCGTGACGCCGAGCCCAGCGCCTGTCTCCTCGACGCCCAGAGCATCAAGACCTCGGCCAATGTGCCCGCGGCCGCCCAGGGCATCGACGCGGGCAAGAAGATCTCAGGCCGCAAACGACACCTCGGCGTCGGCACACTCGGCCTCCTCCTGGCCGTGCTGGTCACCACCGCCAGCGTCTCCGACAACGCGGGCGGCATTCACCTGCTCTCGGACATCGCCGAAGGCCACCCCCGCATCACCAAAGCCTGGGGAACTCGATGTGCTCGACGATGCCAGTCAGGGGGCGTTCGAACTCGGTGGCTTGTGCGTAGTCGGCGATGCGGACGGCTTCCGGGCGCAGGCCGATCAGGAGGGGGTTGCCCTGTACGACGCGCAGCATCTGGTGGTCGCGGGTCAGGGGCATGGGCAGGGGCAGTTGCTGAGCGCCGAGGCTGACGGCCATGACTCCGTCGATGGGCGCGTAGACCGTTCCGTGGATCAGGCTGATGCGCGGGGTTCCGATGAAGGAGGCGACGAAGGCGTTGGCGGGCAGGGCGTAGAGGCCTCGTGGGGTGTCGACCTGCTGGAGGATGCCGTCGCGGATGACGGCGATGCGGTCGCCCAGGGCCATGGCCTCGGCCTGGTCGTGGGTGACGTAGATCGTCGTTGCTCCGCTTTTGCGGGCGGAGGAGAGGATCTCCAGCCGCAGGCGGGCGCGGAGGCGGGCGTCGAGGCTGGAGAGCGGTTCGTCCAGGAGGAAGACCGAGGGGCGCCGGACGGTGGCCCGGCCCATGGCGACGCGCTGGCGTTCGCCGCCGGACAACTGGCCGGGCAGGCGTTGGAGGAGGTGGCTGATGCCGAGCGCGGTTGCCGCGGACTGCACCTGGTGCTGGACTTCCCCCGGGTCCTGTTTGTGGACGGCGAGGGGGAAGCCGATGTTCTCGGCGGCTGTCATGTTCGGGTATAGGGCGAAGTTCTGGAAGATCATCGCAGTGTCGCGTTCGCTCGGCTCGAGGTCGTTGGCGAGCCTGCCGTCGAGGTGGAGCTCGCCTTCGGTGATGGTCTCCAGCCCGGCGATCATGCGCAGGAGGGTGGACTTGCCGCAGCCTGAGGGGCCGAGCAGGACGAGGAACTCGCCGGCCGCGACGGTGAGGGAGAGCCGGCGCAGTGCCGGTTGGCCGCCGGGGTAGGTCTTGGCGACGTTGGTCAGGGTGATGGTGCTGCCCACGTGGTGCTCTCCTGGCTCGGGGTGCGGTGGTCCGTCGGGGGTTGCGGGGGCGGTCAGCGGGGGGTGAGTTCGTCCGCTGTGACGGCGAGGCAGGCGGCGATCAGGACGATGTTCTTGAGGACGTACTGGCCTTCGAGGGTGGGGGCGCCGTGGTGCCACATGGCGTCGGGCAGTAGGAACAGCGAGGCGAAGACGCCGGTCATGTGCAGGTAGAAGGCGGCGAGGGCGTAGCGCAGGAGGATGCCGGTCAGCAGGGCGGTGCCGATGCAGATCTCCGCGGTGGCCAGGGCCGGAAGCAGGATGTGGGGCGGGAGCAGGCCGAGCGTCAGCCTGGTCGCCGCCTGGACGGCGATGTGCTCGGCGGGGCTGGCCGAGGGGATGAGCTTGAGGGCGCCGAAGCACAGGAAGATCACACCCGTGCTGATGCGCAGGACCGCGAGGCTGCGGGGGCGGTAGTACTCGGCGGCACCGTGCAGGAAGGGTACGGGGCCGCGGCGCGAGGCGGCGGGTAACGGTGCGCGGGTCTGGTCGGTGCGGGGGACGGGTACGGGCCATCCGGTGCCTCCTGGGCGTGGCCGGCGGGAAGGGTGTGCCACAGGGCTGAGAGGGGGGCGCGGGCCCCGCGGGGGCGCTGATGCCGCCTCCGCGGGGCCCGCGTCTTCTATGGCGTGTGGTACGTGGCGCGGTCTAGCCGAAGTCGACGTCGCTGCACAGGAAGTACTTCTGGTCCATGTGCGACGCCTTCCAGACGGTCACCACGACGTGGCGGCCGCTGTAGCCGGAGGTGTTGACGTCGGTGACGTAGTGTGCCTGGTAGGGGTAGCGGCCGGTCTTCTTCACCAGCTCCAGGTCGTTCCACCCGATGAGCTGGTACTCGGGGTTGAAGCCCTGCTTGGTGACGTAGACCTCGAGCCAGTCCGCGCCGTGCCGGGCCTCGTCGTAGAGGTCGACGGTGAACTTGTCGTCGATGGGCGTGGTGATCCACGGACCGGGACGGTCAAGCGGCCGGTAGTTCGTCTCGCCCTGGCCGCCGGCGCTGCAGATCTGCCCGTCGGGGATGACCTGCTTGTAGTTGTCCCCGGTGTTGTTGGCGTAGATGGCCTTCCACGCGCCGATGGCGTTGGCGTTCTCGTGGTACGTCCGGTAGCACATGGGGTCCTGAGCCTCGTTCGGCTCGTTGTAGCCCCACCGCTGCAGACAGCCGTAGTTACGCGTCTGCGGAGCGATGACCGTGCCGTGGGCGGAGGCGGTCGGTGCCAGCGGAAGCAGGCAGAGCAGCCCGGTGGCCAGCACACCGGCGCTCACGGCGGTGCGGCGGGACGGTTTCGCGGATGCGAGGTTCATGCGTATTCCTCCGTGTATCGGGGGATCACTGGCCGAGCCGGCCAAATGATTTACGTGCACATGACAGGAATGTGTTCGGGGTCAGACGTGCCTGCGGTCCTGGCTCACCTCCCTTCTGCTGCGCTGCCTGAGCCGCGCGGTGAAAGCGGGCAGCTCGGCCAGGGGCCAGCGGCCGGGGCCGAGAGCGGCGATGAGCAGGAACGCCCAGCAGAACAGGGCGGCCGGCTCACCGCCGTTCTCCAGCGGAAACAGCCCCTCGGGCTGGTGGCGGGTGAAGTAGGCGTAGGCCATGGACCCGGAGCACAGGAGCGCGGCCGGTGCGGTGGCCACGCCCAGCAGCACGAGCGTGCCGCCGACCAACTGGATCGCCGCGGCCCACCAGCCGGGCCACTGCCCGAAGCCGGGGGGCTGCCCGTGACCGCCGCCCAGGACACCGAAGAGCGTCGCCGCCCCGTGGCAGGCGAACAACAGGCCGAGCACGATCCGGAACAGGCCCAGGACCGGGCCCTGGAGTCGGGGGGGTATCTCCACGATGGTGCCCTTTCTCGGTGGTGGCGCGGGGGCGGCGGGTCGTGCCTGAGGCGGGTGGGGCGGCCGCCGGCCGTGCGGGTGCGCCGATGGCCGCCCCTGTGAGGGGATCAGGCGGTGAGGGTCCACTTCTGGCTGTTCCAGGTGCCGCAGTCCCACAGGTGCAGGCGGGCGCCGTCTGCGGTGCTCTGCGCGGCGATGTCCAGGCAGCGGCCGGACTTGAGGTTCTTCAGGGTGCCATCGGCCTGGAAGGCCCACTTCTGGCTGTCCCAGGTGCCGCAGTCCCACAGGTGGGCCTTGGTGCCGTTGGCGGTGGCGCCGCCTTCGACGTCCATGCACTTGCCGCCGGACTTCAGCTGCTGGCCGTCCAGCGTCCAGCTCATCGACGCCACACTGGCGCAGGCCCACTGCTGGATGGCCGTGCCGTTGGCGGTGCCGTTGGCGGCACGGTCGACACACTTGCCGGTCGCCCCGTTGACGATCTTCTTGCCGGTGACCGGGTCGGGGCCGGGCCCGGGGTTGTTGCCGCCCGGGCCCCAGGCGTTCCAGTTGTCCCAGTTCTCGGCGTCGAAGCCGATCCGGCCTAGCTTGTCCGCGGCCCAGTTGGTGCCGGCCTTGTCGATGACGGTGCCGCCGACGGTGTAGTTCTCCAGCTTCAGCCCGCGGCTCTGGCTCGTCTCGTTGCCGAGGGTCACCTTCTGGCCGCCGGCGTTGGTGTACCGCTTGAGCAGGTTGATCTGCGAGGAGGGGTCGAGCTGGCTCCACGCGTCGATCTTGAGGTTCTTGACGTGGATGTTCTCGGTGCTGGAGAGCGCGAAGACGCGGATCGCGCAGTTGGTCATGCCCTCGACGGTGATGTTCTCGAAGATCATGTTCTTCACCCAGGCGCCAGGATCGGCCTTGGTTGTCGAGCCCATGTCCTCCCAGTGCGAGGAGGAGTTGAGGATGCAGGTGTTGTACTTGACGTCCTTCCAGTACATCCGGTTGTGGATGACGTGGGTGTTGGCGACGCGGACGTTGTCGATGTTGCGCGGGGTCCATCCCCACTGGATGACGGGGCCGTTCTCGTTCTTCCAGATGACGGTGTTATCGATGTTGACGTCGCTGTGGTACATCTTCAGCACGTCGTCGTTGGCGTGGAAGAACGTGTTCTTCATGGTGCTGCCGCGGTAGAGCTCGATGCCGTCGGTCTGCCAGTACCAGGAGCCGACCTGCTTGTAGTTGTCGACCCGCATGCTGAAGGTCTGCTCGTCGCCGTAGACGACGAAGGAGTGGTAGGGCGGCTCGTTGATGGTGACGCCCTGCAGGTCGAGGTGCTGCTGCCGGCCGGAGGCGGACTCGAACTGCAGCATCTTCACGCAGCTGGAGTGACAGTTTGACGCGCCGGAGAGGTGGTCGTAGTTGTTGTTGGTGTCCGCCTCGTAGACGTACTGCTCGCCGGAGAGCACGCCGTGACCGGTGACCTTGTACAGGCCCTGGGTGTCGTTGGGGAAGCGGATGGCGCCCTTCACGTACGCCCCGGGCGCCAGGTAGACCCACTTGACCTGCTTGGGCAGCAGGGCATGGTACTTCGAGGTCATGTAGTAGGTGCCGGGCCGGAAGTACACGATCTCCTCGCTGATCGTGTTCAGGTTGGTGACCTGTCCCTGCGGCGGGTAGTAAGTGCTGCCTGAGGACGCGGTCGGGACCAAACGGTCCTGCTCCGCGCCGGTCGGCGTCGGCTCCGCGAAGATCATCATGGAGTTGAGGGGCTCGGTGTGGATGGCCCGGTTGCCGCCGCCCGAGGCCTTGGTGAGCTTGCCGGCGTCGTTCGCGGGGCCGGACATGTCGTTGTAGGCCGTGAAGAGCTGCGGCTCGAACTCCACGGAGAAGCGGTAGCCCGCCTGGTTGTAGGGCACCTTGACGCGGACGGTGTCGCCGTCGACGAGCTGCTTCTCGAAGTTCAGACTGCTGGGCTTGATCTTGACCTGGTCGGCCGAGGAGATGCTCTGCCCGGTGCGCAGGGAGACGTCCACCCACACATCGGCGGCGTACTGGAAGGACGACCAGCTCATCGTCAGGCCGGCGGACGAGGAGAACTCCGCCCCGTCCTCCTTGCTGTAGCCGATCTTGCCCTTCCCGCTGCGCGGGATGCTCATGTAGGCGAAGGAGTCGTACCGGGTTCCCGGCGCGGCGGCGGTGGCGACCTGTACGTCGTAGAAGGACGAGCGCCGCACCTTGTCATTGGCCACCGGGCTGGAGGTGTTGAACTCGTGGTTGTCGTGCCACCACGTCTTGAGCTGCGTCGTGTCGGCGGTGGAGACCGAGGTCGTGGCCGCGGTCGAGGTACTGGCGGGCACGATGACCGATGCCAGGGCCAGCGCCAGGCCGGTGAGGCCTGACGAGAGCCTGCTCAGTCTGCTTGCGAGCATGCTGATTCCTTACAAAGGAGGGGTGGGAAGACCGCGGTGCGGGGGAGCGCGCCACGGCGGAATGTGTCCGGCGCGGTGGGCGCCCGTCACACGCGCCGCTCGCACCGGGGCCGGAGCCCTGGGGCGAGGGGATGTGCGGTGATGCATCCGTCCAGGCGGTCGGACGGGCCCGGGCCCGGTCGCCGGGGCAGAGACGTGCCGGCGCCCGGAGGCCCGGAAAGTGAGGCGCGGCGTGCGGGCCGGGGGATCCTTTCGGTCGGTGAACAGCTCCTCGAAGGGGTTCGCGGGGCATCCGCGATGCCGGGGCGGACAGCCGCCGGCCGCGCGGGCTTCGCGGAACTTCCCTGATTGCCCGCCCGAGCGGGACACAGGCGCAGGAACAAGGCCTTGACGGCCCGGGATCCGGACGGTGGTCCGGCGTCCTGCGGTTGCCCGATAACGTCCCGTCATTTCTTCCCTGTGTCAACGAAATGAACAAGATCCTTCTCAGAGGGTTGGGAGCAAACTGGGTCACACTTGGCATTAGCTATAAAAAATCGACCAGATGTTGGCCGAGTGGCGTGCATCACGGTTGCGTAACACGATGTTTTCTTCCTTGACGCACAAAAAACGAGGGGCGCAGACTCCTGTCATACGCAGTTGACCCCGCACCACACGGTCAGCACACGACGGCAACGAGGGAGGTCGTCATGGCGATCGCCGTACTCTCGCGCAAGCTTGTTACCGCACCGCCCCTTCAGGCGGTGACGACCCGGCTAGAGCGCCCCTGACCACAGCCAGCCCACCGGAGGCATGAGTGATGAGTCCGTCCAAGATCCGTTTCTCGGAGCTTGTCGGTGAGCAGACCCGCGCGGAAATCTTCGCGACCGTGCTCACCGCAGGACCCATCTCGCGCACCCAGCTCGCACAGCGCCTGGGGCTGGTGCCCTCCAGCGTGACCCGGATGCTGCCCCCGCTGCTGGAGCACGGCTACCTGCGGGAAGCCGACGCCTCCGCCCCCCAGGGACGCGGACGCCCGCAGAAGATGCTGCACGTCAACCCCGACAAGCACATCGTGGTCGGCATGAAGATCGGCCCCGCGCAGGTCTCCGGCGTGGTCACCGACCTGGCCGCCAACGTCCTGGCCCGCGCCGAGGAGCCCATCGCCGACTGCACCCCCCAGACCGCCCTGTCCGCCGCGGCAGCCCTGACCAGCCGGCTCCTTTCCGAGGCGCCCGAAGCGGCGGACAGGGTGCTCGGCCTCGGCGTCGGAGTCAGCGGCCACATCGACTCCGCCGCCGGAATCTGCCGCTACTCCGCCCTGCTGGACTGGAACAAGGTCGACGTCGCCAGCCCCCTGCAGGAAGCGACCGGGCTCCCGGTCGTCGTGAACAACGACGTCAACACCCTCGTCGTCGCCGAACGCTGGTTCGGCGAGGGCCGCGACATCGACTCCTTCGCCGTTGTCACCGTCGGTCCCGGCATCGGATGCGGACTGCTCCTGAACGGCACCCTCTTCTCCGGCGCCACCGGCCTGGCCGGAGAACTCGGCCACACCCCCCTGGACCCGGCCGGCCCCATGTGCAGCTGCGGACGCCGCGGCTGCCTGGAAGCACTCGCCAGCGACCGCGCCGTCCTGCGCCACCTGCAGGACGCCGGATTCCCCTGCACCTCCATCACCGAGGCGATCGACCTCGCCCGCTCGGGCAGCGAAGCGGCCCGCAACGTCGCCCTCGCCGCCTTCGCCGAAGCCGGATCCGCACTGGGCCGGGGACTGGCCGGCATGTGCAACCTGCTCAACCTCCAGAAGATCATCATCGCCGGGGAGGGAGCCGTCGCCTACGACCTCTTCGGCCCCGCCCTGACCCAGGCCCTCGAAACCCACGCCTTCTCCACCGCGGCCCGGGACTGCCAGATCCACGTCGACCCCGTACAGCACGACCTGTGGGCACGCGGAGCGGCCTGCCTGGTCATCCGCGACACCGTCGGCGCGAGTTTCTCCTAGAACCCATGTAACCGCGGCCCGCCCCGCCCAGGAGCCGCACACCCCACAACAATCACTTCAAGTAATCAAGCAATCACGATGAGGTTCTGACGTGCCCGAGAACACGCCTGGTCCCACCGACTCCTGGTGGAGCAACGCGGTGGTCTACCAGATCTACCCCCGCAGTTTCGCGGACTCCGACGCGGACGGCATCGGTGACCTGCAGGGCATCATCGAGCGCCTGGACTACCTCTCTGAGCTCGGCGTCGACGTCCTGTGGCTGTCCCCGGTCTACCCGTCCCCGCACGACGACAACGGGTACGACATCAGCGACTACCAGGACATCGACCCGCTCTTCGGGACCCTTGCCGACTTCGACCGCCTCCTGGCCGCGGTCCACGAGCGCGGCATGAAGCTCGTCATGGACCTCGTCGTCAACCACACCAGCGACGAACACCCCTGGTTTACCGCCTCCCGCGACGGCGGCCCCAACGGCCCCAAGCGCGACTGGTACATCTGGCGTCCCGCCCGCGACGGCATGGAGCCCGGCACCCCCGGTGCGGAGCCCAACAACTGGGGCTCGTTCTTCTCCGGGCCCACCTGGACCTACGACGCCGCCAGCGGCGAGTACTACCTGCACCTGTTCTCCCGCAAGCAGCCCGACCTCAACTGGGAGAGCCCCGAGGTCCGCCATGCCGTCTACGAGATGATGCGCTGGTGGCTCGAGCGGGGCGTCGACGGCTTCCGCATGGATGTCATCAACCTCATCTCCAAGGCGCCCGGCCTGCCCGACGGCATCGTCCACGAAGGCGCCCGGCTCGGCGACGGCAGCCCCCACTACATCTGCGGGCCTCGCATCCACGAGTACCTGGCCGAGATGCACCGCGAGGTCTTCGCCGGACATCCCCGCAAGCTGCTGACCGTCGGGGAAATGCCCGGCGTCACCGTCGAGGACGCCCGCCTGTTCACCGACCCCGCCCGCCGCGAAGTCGACATGGTCTTCCAGTTCGAGCACGTCGGCCTCGACCACGGCCCCGGGGGAAAGTTCGACATCCGGCCCCTGAAGCTGACCGACCTCAAGGCAAGCCTCGGCCGTTGGCAGACCGGTCTGGGCGACACCGGCTGGAACAGCCTGTACTGGAACAACCACGACCAGCCGCGAGTCGTCTCCCGCTTCGGCGACGACAGCCCCGCCTGGCGCGACCGCTCCGCCAAGCTGCTGGCCACCGTCCTGCACCTTCACCGCGGCACCCCCTACGTCTACCAGGGCGAAGAGCTGGCCATGGTCAACTTCCCCTTCACCTCCCTCGAAGACTTCCGGGACATCGAATCCCTCAACCACTTCCAGGACCGCACAGCCCTCGGCGACACCGAAGAGGACATCCTCAAGGGTCTGAGCCGCATCAGCCGCGACAACGCCCGCACCCCCATGCAGTGGGACGCCACCGCACACGGCGGCTTCACCACCGGCACCCCCTGGATCGCCGTCAACCCCGACCACACCGAAGTCAACGCCAAGAGCCAGCTCGCCGACCCGGACTCCGTCTTCCACTACTACCGGCGCCTGATCGCCCTGCGGCACACCGAGTCCGCGCTCACCCACGGCGACTTCCGCATGGTCCACCCCGACCACGAGCAGCTTTACGCCTTCACCCGCCACGACGCGGCCGCCGGCACCGAACTGCTCGTCCTGGCCAACTTCAGCGGATCCGACCTCACCGTCGACCTGCCCGACGGCTGGGAACACAGCGACATCCTCATCGCCAACACACCCGCCCCCCAGCCCCTCACGAGCCCGCACACCCTGCAGCCGTGGGAAGCCCGCGTCCACCGCCGCCGCACCAGCTGACACCACCCCTTGTAGCAACGACGCACACCAAGGAAACAGCCATGAACAACCCGCGCACCCGCACCGCCCGGCGCAGCAAGCCGCTCCTGCTCGCGGTCACCGCCCTGGCCCTGCTGGCCCCCCTGACCGCCTGCGGCGGCTCCGACACCGCCGAAGCCGACACCAACACCCTGCGCCTTTGGCACTACGAGGACAAGGACGGCGCACTCGGCAAGGCGTGGGCCGCGGCCATAGAGGAGTTCAAGAAGACCCACCCCGGCGTCAAGGTCGAGTTCGAGCAGAAGGCCTTCGAGCAGATCCAGCAGAACGCCGGCATGATCCTGAACTCCGACAAGGCGCCCGACGTCATGGAGTACAACAAGGGCAACGCCACCACCGGCCTACTCGCCAAGCAGGGTCTGCTCACCGACCTCACCACCACCGTCAAGGAACGCGGCTGGGACAAGAAGGTCGGCGACAGCGCCTCCGTCACCGCCCGCTACGACGCCAAGGGCGAAATGGGCGGCGACAAGTGGTACGGCGTGCCCAACTACGGCGAGTTCGTCCTCGCCTACTACAACGACGACCTGTTCAAGAAGCACAACGTCGCCAAGCCCACCGACTTCGCCAGCTTCGAAGGCGCTCTCGCCAAGTTCAAGGCCGCCGGCATCACCCCGCTCGCCAACGCCGGAAACGACCACCCCGCCGGCCACTGGCTCTACCTGCTGGCCCTGTCCAAGGCCGACGACACCTGGGTCGACAACTACCAGCTCTACAAGGGCAAGGTCGACTTCCACGGCCCCGAGTTCACCTACGCGGCCAACAAGTACAAGGAGTGGGTCGACAAGGGCTACTTCGACAAGAAGGACGTCGGCCTCAAGGGCAACAACATGACCGAGCAGTTCGTCGCCCAGAAGCGCCCCATCATGGTCGGCGGCAACTGGTGGTTCGGCGGCCTGCTCACCGACGCCAAGAACTTCACCTGGTCCACCGCCCCCTACCCGGGCAGCGAGAAGACCCCCGGTTCCGGCGGCAACAACTGGGTCATCCCCACCAAGGCGAAGAACAAGAAGCTCGCCGAGGACTTCATCGACATCACGATGGCGGACAAGATCCAGAAGCTGATCGGAGAAGAGGGCAACGTCCCCCTGACGGTCAAGGCCGACGCCATCAGCAACGAGAAGTCCCGCAGCCTGGTCACCGCCTTCCAGGCCGCCCAGAACGGCCGCGGCCTGGCCTTCTACCCCGACTGGCCGGTCGCCGGCTACTACGACACCTGGCTGTCCTCCACCCAGAACCTGATGAACGGCGCCAAGCCCGACACCGTCCTGGACGAGCTCGCCGCCCCCTACGACAAGTACGTCGCCTCCCGGTCCTAAGGCCCACGGCCGCCTGCCCGCGGCCGCACCCCACGCCGTTCAGGGGACGGCGTACCGCCCAGCGGACGCCGTCCCGCCCACCCAGGAGCAACAGTGAAAACCACACGTCACCCGCGGTCGACAGGCTATGCCGTCTTCCTCGCACCGGGCCTCCTGCTCAGCCTGCTCTTCCTCGTCGTCCCGCTGGTGATGACCTTCTACTACAGCCTCACCACCTGGCAGGGCATCGGTGATCCGACCTTCACCGGCCTGGACAACTACACCCGGCTCTTCCAGGACGCCGACTTCTGGGCCTCCTTCCGCAACATCGGCTTCGTCATCATCGGCATCGCCGTCGTCCCCACCCTCCTGGGCCTCTTCCTCGCCGCCCTGCTGTTCGACTTCATCGGCAAGAAGCACGGCGACGGCATCGTCGGCGTCTTCCGCTCCGGCCTCTACCTGCCCCAGGTCATCCCCGTCGCCGTCACCGGCCTGATGTGGGGCTGGATCCTCGCCCCCGAAGGCGCCATCAACAGCATCCTGGAGACCATCGGCCTCGGCTCGCTGACCCAGAACTGGCTCGGCGACCCCGACCTCGCCCTGTGGATGGTCCTGGCCGTCCTGGTCTGGATGCAGCTCGGCTACCCGCTCGTGCTGTTCATGTCCGGCCTGCAGCGCATCGACCCCGAACTCTACGAAGCCGCCTCCCTCGACGGCGCCACCTGGTGGCAGCGCTTCACCCGCATCACCGTCCCCATCCTGCGCCCCGAGGTCTACGTCGTCCTCGTCACCACCACCATCGCCGGCCTGAAGGTCTTCGCCCAGATCTTCGTCCTCACCGGCGGCGGCCCCGGAAACTCCACCCTCGTCCCCGCCTACTTCGCCTACCAGAACTTCTTCGAGCGCGCCGACGTCGGCTACGGATCAGCAATCTCCACCACCATCACCCTGCTCGTGCTGATCATCGCCGGAGCCATGCTCACCCGCCAGGCCCGCGAGGACGGATGACGATGACCATGACCACCCAACCCACCACGCAGCCCGGCCCGTCCAAGCAGGCCCCCCGCGGCCACGCCGCACCCAAAACCCGCAGGAAGAACCCCACACGCAAAAGAGGCGCCGGCTCCTACGCCGTCATCGCCGCGGTCAGCGTCTTCGTCCTCGCCTTCCTCTCTCCCTTCGCCGTCATCCTGCTCAACTCCTTCAAGACCGGCGCCGACTACCGGGCCAACGGCTCCCTGTCCCTGCCCGAGGAGTGGAACTGGGCCATCATCGGCGACGTCTGGGAACGCGTCGGATTCACCCAGAAACTGCTCAACAGCGTTCAGATCAGCCTCGGTGTCGTCCTCATCGCCGTCGTCCTGGCCCTCTTCAACGCCTACGCCATCGGCATCGGCCGCGTCCGCTGGCGCACCGCCTTCCTCGTCTTCTTCCTCGGCCTCAACGTCCTGCCGCAAGAAGGCCTCGTCTACCCCATCTACTACCTGTTCAAGGAGATGGGCCTCTACGACGGCAAGCTCGGCTACACCATCCTGGTCGGCATCACCTACAGCGCCTTCGGCACCTACCTGCTCTCCTCCGTCTTCGCCAGCTTCCCCAAGGAGCTCATCGAAGCAGCCTCCCTCGACGGCGCCGGACGCTGGACCATCCTGTGGCGCATCGTCCTCCCCATGAGCTGGCCCACTCTGTCAGTGATGTGTGTGTTCTTCTTCGTCTGGAGCTGGAACGAGTTCCTCTACCCCCTGGTCCTGCTCATCTCCAACGACAACCAGACCGTCCCCCTCGGCCTGTCCGTCCTGCAGGGCCAGTACACCAGCGACCCCACCTCCCTGAGCGCCGCCGCCCTCCTCGGCGTCATTCCCATGGTCGTCTTCTTCCTCATCTTCCAGCGCTCCCTGACCCGAGGCCTCACCGCCGGCGCCGTGAAGTAACCCCACAAAGCCACCCCGGACCCGGTCTTTACCGTCCCGCTACCGGGTCCGGGGTCACCTCCAACAGCACGCCGCCAGACCCGCCCCACCTGTCCAGGCGGCACTACACCCCAGGAGGAAAACCGCCCGCACCCACCGCACCGGCAACGAGAACCCGCACCGGCCCCCATGCCGCTCTCCCGCTGCCGCCGCCCTACCTCGACCCAGGTGCACCATGAACACCCCCACCATCGACCGCATCCCCGCCCAGCTGCACACCAGCTGTCCCAGCAGCCACCTGCCCCTCAGCGACACGCAGCACGCGGTCCGAGCAGCCCGCCGCCACGCCGATACGGTCCTGACCGAATGGGGTATACCCACTGCCGTCATCGACGACGCCGTCGTGGTCATCTCGGAACTCGTCACCAACGCCATTGTGCACACCCGCAACGGCCCCGCGGACCTGCGTCTTCTCATCCAGGACCAGCAACTCGTCATCGCGGTAACCGACACCTGCGCAGACTCCAGCGACCGTACGGTCCCCTGTGAGGACAGCGACGACGACCACGGACGGGGCCTGGCCATCGTCCGCGCCCTCGCGTCCGCCTTCGGATGCCACCGGGTAGTCAGCGGCAAGAGGGTGTGGGTACAAATGAGCACCCGGCCCCAGACGCAGACCGCCTGAAAGACAGCAGCGCGCCATGCCCTGCCGACAGTGGAGACAACCGGTGACCCAGACGACCGGCGCGATCGGTGTCCTGCTGCCCTGCGACATTCCGGCGGCCGACCTGGTCCCCTTCGCCCGCGAAGCCGACGCCTACGGCTTCGGCGAACTGTGGGTCGCCGAAGACCTCGGATACCGCGGAGGAATCGCCCAGGCAGCCACCGTACTGGCCCACACCCGGCGCATCCGAGTCGGCGTCGGCCTCCTGCCCGCCGCAGCCCGCAACGTCGCCTTCACCGCCATGGAAGCAGCCACACTCGCCCAGCTGCACCCCGGCCGACTCGACATCGCCGTCGGCCACGGCATGCCCGACTGGATGCGCAGCGCAGGAGCCTGGCCCGACAGCCCACTGACACTGCTGCGCGAACACATCCACGCCCTCCGAACACTCCTGACTGGCGAGACAGCCGATACGGACGGACGCTACGTCCGCCTGGACGGGACGCGTCTGCACCCCTCGACGGTCCCCGAACAGACTCCCGCCCTCTTTGCCGGCGTCCGCAGCCCCAAATCACTGGCCGTCTCCGGCGAGACAGCCGACGGCACCCTGCTTGCCGAGCCGGTCACGCCTCCTTACGTTGTCACCTACATCCGTGACCAGCTCCGCCGGAGGATCCGTACCGGCAAGGGCCGCTGCCCGCATCCGGTGACGCTGATCGTGGACTCCCAGTCGGTCAAAGGCGCTTCCACTGTTGCGCAGAAGCGTTTCGTCGGCCGCCGGTTCGTCAAGAACAACCGCCCCATCAACGCCGGCTTCCGCTGGGCCTTCGCCGCCCTCACCGCCTCACCGGAG
>NZ_JBVIQK010000045.1:0-27478 GCF_055577115.1 Streptomyces sp. NPDC033216
CCCCGCGGAGCGGGTACCACACCGCTGCGCGGTGTGCAGGGGAAAGCCCTGCGCTGCGCTCCGGGCGCCCCACCCTTCGGGTGGGGCCGGCCTGCGCTGCGCTTCGGCCTGGTGTGGTTTCGCTGCGCTTCACCACACTCCCTCGGTCATCCCCTGCGCTGCGCTTCGGGGTTGACCGAGGGTCACCGGCCTTGCTGCGCGCGGCCGGTGAAGCCTTCCGCTGCGCTCCAGGCGGGGCCCCGGTCCGCTGCGCTTCCCGGACCTGAGCCCGCTTCGCGGGCGGCTGGCTATGGAGAGGGCTGGGGTCTGGGCGGGTCAGAGGAAGAGACCGACTACTCCTACCAGTGCGATGAGGCAGCCGATCCCGATGACGGTCCGCCGGCTCATGTCCCTTAACGGGATACCCCCTGCGGCCATGCCCCAGGGCTCGCCTTGGTAGGAGTCCTTGTAGCGGGATCCCACCGTGGCAAAGAACAACCCGAACACTATGAACACCACGCTCACTACGATCGGCATCGAACGCTCCTGTTTCGATGGGCCTCCATACGGCTTCTCCGCGGTGCTGTGCCATGCAGGCTCTGGCCTCTGTTGGCATGGTGCAGCATCGAGGAGGGGCCCGCGGGAAGGTCACGCTTCTTGTGGGTGGCCGCCGTCTCCTTCGACGACCAGGCGGTCGGTCCCGGCTTCTTCGTCACGTTCGGCGATGGTGACGTCAATCCGGCCGTCACCGGTGGTGTCGAACTGGTAGAGGTCGGCCTTCCCGTCGCCGGTGGTGTCGATCATCCATACGTCGGGCTTCCCGTCACCGTTTGCGTCAGCGCTGAGGACGACGTGATGCTCGTCGCCTTGCGTTTCGATCACTTCTTCACCGGTGTTCGTTGTGGTGTCCATGGCGGGCGGATGCCCCCGGAGGAGGAGGCCAAACGAGCACGGTCCAGGCCCGGGTGAGGAGGTGAGTCGGTACTCACGGCGCCTTGTCCGCACTTGCGGCAGCTCCGGCCCGAATTCCATCGGTCGCCAGTGACACCGTTGACACCCCACTGGGAATCCAGCCGTAAACACCAAGCGCCCCGGAACAAAATCTGTTCCGGGGGCACTCCAAGGCTTTCCGGATTGCGCGGCCTCGGCTGTGCTTCAAAACCGGGGCCGGATCAACTCTGGAACCAGCCCGCACCCCCGGTGCATCACCTGATGCACCGGGGGTGCGGGGGGAATCGCGAACGGAATAGGGCTACGGGCAGGGTTCTACCCACAGGGAACTGATCACGTCGTTCCGGTGGTACTGAGAGGTATTGCCCCTCCAGTTCCCGACGGGCCACGTGGCGCCATTCTTTTCGATGTCCACCCATGTGCAGACAGTCCTACCCGTCCTGTTCCATACCGATGAGATCTCGTCGTTCAGGTTGAAATTGCGCAAGTCTCTGGTACCAAGCGTAAAGTACGCAACTCTATCGCCGTATCCGTTGTCGTCCTCATAGACGCAAAACTCGCCGACCTCGCAGTTTCGCCACTGTACGTCGGCGGGTGCCGCTGCCGCCGCTGGTGCGGTGAGCGCTGCGGACATGGCCAAGCCCGCAGCAGCGGTGAGGATAGGCAGGGAGCGTCGCAGCGACATCACAAGATCCGCCTTTAGCCGGGAACATGTGGATTCCTTCCCACCCATTGGAACAGCTGGATGCCGGGGAACCACATATGGGAACAAGCCTTACTACGGACCACATGCAGCCAGAACCCGTGAGCACCCACGTCGGTCACCGCTGGACGGCCGCACAGAGCGGCCAGGTCCGCGGGTGGATCGCGGATGAGGAGCGGCGCCAGGCGGAGCAGCGCCAGGGTGAGCAGCGTCGGCTCCCGAAGAAGGGGCTCGCGGCCGGCTATCTGCTCGAGCAATGCGCCCGTAGTAGCGGCTGGGCCGACTGGCTGCGGGGACCTTCGCTTCGTCTCGGCGGTGCAGCTGCTTACGGGGCCGGCTCGTAGTCGACGTTCTGCGCCGGGCAGTGGTCGGCCAGTTCGTGCAGGGCCGCCAGTTCGGCTTCGTCCGCGGTCAGGCTCCAGCGGAGTTTGGTGGCCACCCACTCCGCGGCGTAGCGGCAGTGGGCGTCGGCCGCGGGCGGGAGCCACTGGGCGGGGTCCTGGTCGGCTTTGCTGCGGTTGGAGCGGGCGGTGACCGCGACCAGCGATGCCTCCTGGCCCTGGTCGTTGGCGTAGGCCTCGCGCGCTGCGCGGTCCAGGCCGATGCTCCACTGTCCCAGGCTTCGGCGAGGGGCACCATGTGGTCGATGTCCAGGCCGGATGCCGACGCCACGGTGACGTTGTCGTAGTAGGAGAACCAGCTCCCGCCCTCGATGCGGCAGTTCGCTGCGAGGGTCGGTGCTTCGACGGCTTCGTGGATGAGGACCTCGGCGCGGGTGTGGCAGCCGTCGGTCGGGTTGTCGCCGGCGTTCCAGTGGCGGAAGCTCTCACGGGTGTAGCCCTCCCGTGACTCCGTACCCGTAGAGAGTCTGTCGACCGCTTCTGTCAGGGACAGCGTCTCTGCAGCGTGGGCGGGTGAGGAGACAGTGGCGGACAGGATGACGAGAGCAGCGGCGAGGCCGCGCAGCACGGACTTGACCATGCACCTGTGATAGCGACACAGGGCGGGGCGCAGTCAGCACTTTCCTTGGGGCGCCGCCCGTGTGGGTGGAATGGTCATACCGGGGGCTGGGGTGGTGTCTGAACCGCACAGGACCTGCGTAGCGGCACAGGAGGTCGGGGAGACTGCGCCGCGGGCGCGACGCGACCTGGGCGCGGCCACTACGCCGCGCACACCGCCGTGTTGGCCGACTCCCTGCTCTGGGCCACGGTCGCCCGTGGCTGGGGCCAGGAGGGGGCTTGGTTGGGACCGTGTACGCATGGGCGTGGCCGCAAGCCCTGGGGATGACCTGGGGCTCAAGTGGGGCCGATTTTCTGGCTTTCGTCCAGGGCAGGCATGGGTCGCGGCCGCCGCTGACTTCGGTCGCCCGCACGAAGGGCTTCGCTCCGCCTGAGGCGGGCGCGGTGGGCGGCGGTGCTGCGGCGCAGCGCGTTTTCGAGGTGCCCTTGCCTGGCGGCTTTCGTCTTTCGGTGCTGTGTCAGTGCCGCGTGCCACACTGCCGGCCATGTCGCTCGCTGATCTCACTCTCGACCTGTGGCGGACCTTCGACGAGGTCACCGCCCGGAGGATCGCCCAGAAGGCCGCTGGCCATGTGGGCGGCCGAGTGTCACTCTTCGAGGCCAGCGATCACCTCGGTTCACCGCTGCACCGCGTCCGGGTCGAACGGGACGGGCAGGAGTTCGCCCTGATACCCGGAGGGCAGGTGTCCCTGGGCTTCGACCTCAACACCTGGCAGCCGACCGCACAGCAGGCCGTCGACTACGCCGAAAGCCGGGAGCAGGGCTACGGTTACGGGCCCGATCTGAGGACCCACCTCGAGCGGATCCTCAGCGCTCCCCGCAGCGTTCACCTGGACACCGTCCTCATGGCCGTGGAGGACGAGACCCTGACCGAACCTCCGGCCGACCTGCCGGCTGCCCTCTCCATCCGTGGCCTGCGGATGCCCAGCCCCGACGAGTGGGAACACGCCTGCGGCGCCGGGGCGGACACCCTCTTCCGGTGGGGCGACGACTGTCCCCTCGACCGCATCCCCTGCGGCGACAACACCGGCCCGCACAACGAACTGAACGCCTTCGGCCTGCACATCGCCTACGACACCTACCGCGCCGAGCTGACCAGCGAGGTCACCGCGGTCCACGGCGGCGACGGGGGCGAGTCGGTGTGCGGCGGCTACGGCCATCTGCTGGCCTGGCTCCCCCTGGCGACCGCCAACCGCAACCCCGACATGGCCGAGTTCGTGTACGGACCGGACGGGGAGGACCTGTACGAGAACTACTCCACGCGAGCGGTGCTCACGCTCTGAGCGACCGCGCGCGTACGGCCCGATCGACGGCCGCCTCGCGGCTGGTGGGACCAGCTCGGCCCCCCGCCCCATGGTGAGGGCGAAGAGCGCCGTCGAACATGGCGGTGACCAGGCGCTGGTGTTGTCAGGACGCCGGGGCGGCGGCAGCATGCTGCCGGTCGGTCTTGGCCGCCATCGTCGCGATGGTGGCCTCCAGACGCTGAACCGACCGAGTGCGGCAGCAGCACCACCTTCTGCGCGGCTAGCTTCCCGCCGCCCGCTCTTAACTGTCTCCGCCCGCCTGAGCCGCCTCGCGCTGTGCCCTGCCAGGCCGCTTCTTCGGCTGCTGCCCGTACTGCCGCCTTCTTTTGACGGGCTCGCGCGGATCGAGAGCCGAACTCTTGCCGTCAGATCATCGATGTGCAGCTTGTGGTGGTCGTCGACGTCTGACCGTAGCTTGAGCGCGTTGCCCGGCGGGCGGGCAGGCCTGGCTCGGAGGGCCGGGATGGTCTGGTTCGCCTCTTCCACGGCAAGGTAGCGGTCAGCAGCCATGCGACCCGCTCGGCGAAGGGCGGCTCTGGCACGGGGATCTCGATGCCGGGATGGCGGGTGTAGTGCCGGTTGACGGTGTCGGCGACGTAGGTGGCCAGAGCGTCGATGCGGTGGCGCCTTCGCGGACGGGTGCCGGGGCCGGCGTAGAGCCGGTTGAGGGTGTGCAGGACGGTGGGGAGGCTGGCATCGAAGCTGATCGTCTGTGGGGGGCAGGTGCCGACGACGGTGAGGGTGTCGGTGTCGGTGTCGGTGGCTGTTGTGACCCGGTGTGCCTGCTGTCGGTAGAAGTCGGCGGCGTGTGGCTCACCGCCGGCCTCGTGGTAGAGGGAGAGGGAGTAGCAGGCGGGGGCGTGGTTGTCGCCGGCGGCGTACTGCCACCAGAAGCGGGCGCCTTGTGGGATGCCGGCGATGTGGAGTGCGCAGCCCAGGAGCCAGGCGGAGTGCAGGTCGGGCATCTGGTCGGTGAGGAAGGTGAGGGATGTGGGGGTGACGGTGGCGATGGCGGTTTCGCACAGGGTGGTCAGGTGGCGGGCGGCGGCCTGCTGGCACCCGACCGACGGCTGCAACACCCGCGGCGAGGTCGTCATCGCCGAGGCCGTAACCGCCCCCACCGTCGGCGCCCGCTGCGCCCTGAGTGGTGACCGCTGGCTCTCGTACTACGACGAGGTCACCGTCGCCGAGGCCTGGGACTCCGGCGGTCTCGCCTGGAGCGCTGTCCGGCGCGAGGCCTACGCCAATGGCCTCGGCCGGGAGAGCAGTCTCGTCGCCGTCACGGCCCGCTCCAACCGGAGCAAGGCCGACCAGGACCCCGCGCAGTGGCTGCCCCCGGTCGCAGAGGCGGTGTGCCGGTACGTCTCCGAACGGAGCGAACGCGACCGGCTGATCTAACTCGCCGCCGACTGCGGCGACGCCACCGTCACGTATGCACCCCCAGAAGGACGCAGGAAGCTGCGGGTCCCGGTGGACGTTCTTGTGGAGCTGTGCGGAGCCGCAGCAGGGGAACATCCTGGCCGTCGAACCCTGTCATCGAGGGTCTCGGCGGCCCCGAGAGGCTGCTGATGCTTTTTACCAGCCCGCGCCGATCTGCTGACGGGTGCTAAAGGCGGTGGCACTACGGGGGTAGAACCACAGAATGCGGGTGGTGTCGTCGCGGACGATGACATCGGGGTTGCCGTCGCTGTTGAAGTCGGCGATGCCAGCGAAGGTGTACGGGCTCCAGCCGGTTCCGATCTGGCTGCGAGCGCCGAAGCCGTTACTGCCGTTGCCGGGGTAGAGCCACAGGACGCCGGTGGCATCGTCGCGGACGATGACATCGGGGTTGCTGTCGCTGTTGAGGTCAGCGATGCCGGCGAAGGTGTACGGGCTCCAGCCGGTTCCGATCTGTACTGAGGTTCCCAGGCTGGCACCGGTGCCGGTGCCAGGGAACAGGTTGAGGGTGCCATCGGGGTGGCGGCCGATCAGGTCGGCTTTACCGTCGCGGTTGAAGTCGGCGACGCCGGCGAAGGCGTAGCCGTTCCAGCCGCTGGGGAAGTTGGCGACCGGGGTGAGCAGGTCGTGTCCGATGTCGCCGGGGAACAGGCGAAGGGTGCCGCCGGGGGCCATGGCGACGGTGTCGGCGTAGCCGTCGCGGTTGAAGTCGCCGATCCCGGCGAAGGCGTAGGTGGACAGGCCTGAGCCGATGTATACGGCGGCGCTGGACCAGCCGCCGTTGCCGTTGCCGGGGTAGAGCCACAGGCTGCCGGTGGCGTCTGCGGCGACTAGGTCGACGTTGCCGTCGCCGGTGGCGTCGGTGACGTCGGCGAAGCTGTACGGGGCTTTGGGGAGGGTGATGTTGGCCATGGTGCCGACCTGGACGGCGGTGAGTGCGGCTCCGTTCCAGATCTGCACGTCGGCGAGGTTGCCGCGGAAGTAGGCGCTGCGTACGTCGTTGATCAGGTCGTTGCCGAGGGTGAATTTTCCGGTGAAGCCGGAGACGGCGGTGTGGGAGCCGCGGGCGACGGGCCGGTCGTCCGCGTAAAGGGTCATGGCTTTGCTGGTCGGGTCGTAGGTGATGGTGAGGTGGGTCCACTGGCCGATGATGGCGCTGCCGCCTGCGATGCAGTCGTAGCCGCGGGTGGTGTCCGAGGTGGCCAGGCAGAAGGACCATTCCCGGTTGGACTGGGGGTAGAGCAGGAAGCCGGAGTTGTGCACGCCGTCCTGGGAGGCGATGACGCCGCCGACGGCGGCGGGCTTGGCCCAGACCGACAGGGTGAATGCGCTGGACGTCGCCAGTGCCGCGCTCGAGGTCATGGTGCTGGTGGTGGTGCCGTCCAGGGCGAGGTTGGAGGAGAAGGAGACGTTGTCGTCGGTGTCCCAGGTGGCGCCGGTGCCGCTGCCGGTGAGGTTCAGTCCGGCGGATGTGTCGGCGGCGCTGGCCGCGTTGCCCTCGGTGCCGTCATTGAGGGGCCATGGGTGGCCGGGGGCGATCACGGTCTGCGCCGTCTGCGCGGTCAGGGCCCCCGTCGCCGGGTTGAGGATCCGCGCGGTGCTGGCGCCGCTGGTGGATACGGTGCGTATGTCCGGGGTGCCGTCGGCGTTGAGGTCGGCGGCTTGCAGGATAGGCAGCGTTGCGGAGCTGTAGCCGCTGTTGGCTACCTGGAGGGGGGTGACGGTGGTGCCGTAGGCGAGGTCCTGGATCTGTTGGGGGGTGTAGTAGTACAGCGCGCCGGTGCTGGTGTTGCGGGCGAACAGGGCGGGCAGTCCGTCGGTGAGGCTGGAGGTGATGGTCCAGCCGGTCCAGTCGCCTGTGCCGGTGGGGTTGGTGCCGGTCAGCCGTACCGCGTTGTCGACGCCGACGAAGGTGCCGGGGAAGCTGACGCCGGGTTCGTCCCACAGTTGGCCGCCCACGATCACGAGCAGGTCGGGGTAGCCGGTGGCGGGCTCGCCGTTGAGGGTGTGGTAGAGGTTGCCGCCACTGGTGATGCTGGTGGCTTTGCTGCCGGTGCCGTTGGTGAAGGCGGTGGAGTTGACGTTGGCCTGGTCGCCGCTGTTGGGCAGGAGGGTCGAGCCGTCGCCACTGCCGTAGAGCACGGTGCCGCGGCCGGTGGTGGGGTTGTAGTCCAGGATGTCGTTGAATCCGGCGCCGGACTGGAAGTGCCCGGTGATGGCGTGGGTGCCTGTCCAGTCTGCTGGGGAGCCGGCCGAGTTGACTCCGGTGCCCTGTGCGCCCAGGTTGGTGGCGCTGGTGGTGAGCTGTCCGTCGGCGGTGCCGTGGGCCAGCCAGAGCCCTGCGGACAGACCCGCTTGGGCGCCCACGGCGGTCAGGTCGGGGATGTTGTCGCCGGTGAGGTCGCCGTCGCTTGCGGTGGCTGCGGGGGCGGCGGTGAGGATGCAGTTCGCGGTGTCGCCGATGTTGCCGCCGGCCGAGACGGCGGTGACGGTCAGCACGTTCGTGCCGCGGGTGGGGGTGACGCTGATGGCTGTGCTGGACCCGGTGCTGGTCAGGGAGATGGGGGTGGCGCCGTTGAGCTGGTAGAGGTAGCTGGCGGTGCTTCCGCTGGAGGCGTTGGGCGCGAGGGTGAAGCCGGCTGGGGTACCGACCTGGTAGGTGACCGGGCTGGCGTCGTCGCCGCAGTCGGCTCCTGAGGTGTCGGTGATGCCCGGGGCGCCGGGCCGGCTGGGATCGAACAGGAACTTGCAGGTGGCCGAGGCAGCCGAGGAGTAGGTGCCGTCGGAGGTGGTCACGTTCCATGACACGCCGAGGGCGGAGCCGCCGGCCGCGGCTTCCAGCACCGTTTTCTTCACCGTGTAGGCGGCGTTTTTGCCGGATGCGGCGGAGACGGTGGCTTTGGCGATCTGTGCGCCGCCGGACGTCTTGGTGATGTTGAAGGTATTGGACAGGGTGCCGCCGTCGGGGTCGGAGACCTTCGCGTAGAAAGTGACGTCTCCGTCACCGGTGGTCTTGATGGTGGTGGTGCAGGTGGTGGCGGGTGAAGTGATCAGTGTCGAGGGCTTGTTGGGTCGGTGGTCGTACGTGGTGGACATGGAGATGGTGGCGTGGTCGAACTTCTTCCACCCGTACTTGTCGTACTCGTCGCCAGCTTGCAGGCCCAGCGTGATGTTGCTCAAGTTCCCTTCGTTGGCGATGGTTTGCATGTGTGAGGTGACGTCGAAGCCGAGCGACTTGGCGGGGCAGGACGGGGAATAGCCGTAGGCGACGGTCTTGGTGCCCCACTGCGATTTCCAGCTGGGCTGGTTGCTCCAGGTGGTTGCGGAGTCGATCGAGTCGGTCTGCCACAGCTCCACCGCCGTCGCGGTGCACGAGGGGGCGTAGGTCTCGGTGGCGTAGTAGTGCGAGTCGATGATGGTGGCGCCGAAGATCCGGCTGTCTACCGCGAGCTTCGTGTATGTGCGCGACCGGTGGTAGGGGGTTTCCCAGCCCTGGTATCCGACGTGCAGGCCGGTGGCGCTGCTGTCTTTCCAGTAGCTGGTGTTGGGGTAGGCGGAGTTCACCCAGGTCCAGCTGGTCAGGGTGCCGCCGGCGGCGCTGTATGTCGGGTCGATGTACACCGGGTACACCGTGGAGGGTGCGGACAGCAGGTCGGCGTCCGGAGTCAGGCGGATGTTGCCCGAAACGTAGGTGGTGGCGACCGGTGCGATGTGGGCGCCTGCGCCTGGCTCGTCGGTGTCCGAGGTCGCTGCCTCGCTGGTGCCGGTGACTGTTTCGGTGGTGGCGGCGACCGAAGTTTTGCCCGCGGACAGCGCACTCGGGCCGGCTGCTCCTGTGGTGGCGGAGTCCCACATCAGCGGGGCCGGGGCGGAAAAGACGGTGTGGTCCGCGGTGTCCTTGGCGGTGATGTTGCCCGCTGTGTCGGTGGCCAGCGCGACGTTTTTCGTCTCGGTGGGGAAGGCCAGTGTGTCCAGGGCCGGGTTGGCGGCTGCGTCGGCGTGCTTGACGACGAGGACCTCGGAGAAGCCACCCTGGCTGTCGGCGGTGACCTTCAGGTCCACCCCGTCGAGGACGTCGGGGTAGGTGGCGCTGGATCCGTCCAGGGTCGGGCTGGGCAGAGCGCCGATCGAGGCCGGCACGGCCAAGGACAGTGACCGGCCCCGGTCCTTCATTACCGCCAGCGGACCGTCGCCGCCTCCGGAAAGGGTCAGGCCGGCGGTGGTGAGGGTGGGGGCGACGGTGCCGTCGGAGCGTCGGACCAGCGTGGCGTCCAGCTCCTTCCAGGAGCCGGATGCGTACTTGCGTACCGGTGCTACCGCCTGGGTCAGGGTGAACGTGCCGTCCGGATTGGCTGTCTCCGACACCGTCGGTGTCGTCGCCGCATCTACAGGCACGGCCTTGCCGGTGGCCTGTGCTTGGGAGGAGGCCTGGGCTTCGTCCAGCGGCAGTTGCGGTGATGAAGCGTCGGGGAGGGGATCTGCGTGGGCGGCCGTCACCGCTCCGGAGAGGGACAGCGCACTGAGCGCGGCAGCCAGCGCTGTGCTCAGCATCCTGCTGCGCAGGGTCGGTCTCACCGTCGGGTACCCCCAGGTCTGGTCTGACAAGAACCGATCATGTGGATCGGCGGTCCAGTGGACAGGTTTTTCGCGTTCTGTGGCAGACCTGATTGATGCGTGGATGACCGAACATGTCCGAGTCGAGAGTGAAACTTGGTGAAGTTTTGGCTTCTAGTTGTGGAGAGTTGTCGGAATTGATCACTGTTCCGCAGCTCGCATGTTCTGCGATAGTCGCCCGCGCAGCTGCGACTTGATCAAGCCGCAGGCACCGTCATGCCTGCATACAGGGCAAGTTGGGGGAATCGATCATGTCCAGGACCGGGTGGCTGAGCCAGAACATGCGCCGGATCGGCGCTCGGCGAAGGACCGTCGGGGTCGTGGTGGCTCTGGCCCTGGCCGTACCCACTGCCGTGCCCGCTGCCGCGCAGTCCCAGGATCCTGCCGGGGCGCCGACGGTGCAGCAGACCCGGTCTGTGAAGGGGGTCAAGACCCTCGTCCCGCGCAAGCTGACGGTCAAGGACCAGACCAAGCGGGCCTTCCGCCCGGCCAAGGCCCACTGGCCTGCCGCGGCGACCGGCACCGCAAAGCTGGCGATCGCGCAGACCGGTGCGAAGCAAGGCGTCAAGGCATCAGCCGCCGGCACCCCGGTGTGGGCCCGCGCGCTGGACCCGGCCAAGGGCTCCTACCAGGGCCCGAACAGCGTGTCAGTGCGCGTGCTGCCGCAACAAGACGCCAGCAAACTCGGCGTGGCCGGCGTCGTCCTCGCGGTCCAGCCCGCAGCCGGCGGCCAGGGCAAGGTCCAACTCGGCCTGGACTACAGTGCCTTCGCGCAGGCCTACGGCGGCAACTACGCCGACCGCCTGCATCTGGTCAAGCTCCCCGCCTGCGCACTGACCACCCCGCAGCGAGCCGCCTGCCGCACCCAGACGCCCCTCGCCACCGACCAGGACCCAGCCACCCGCGAGCTGGCGACCACACTGACTCTTCAGGGATTCCCGCCGCAGGCATCCCCGTCCCGCACTTCAACGTCCGGCCACGGCACGGCCACGCCCGTTTCGACCTCCACCTCGGCGGCGACCGAGGCAGTCAGCGGCGCTGGGACGATGGTGCTGGCGGCGACCGCCACCGCCTCGACCGCAGCTGGGGCGGCCGGGGGCTACGATGCGACCGCGCTGGCGCCATCCGGCTCCTGGACGGGCGGCAGCTCGTCGGGGGCGTTCACCTACAGCTACCCCATCGCCCCGGCCACCTCGTCGGGTTCACTGAAGCCGTCGGTGGGCCTGGCCTACGACTCGGGCTCGGTGGACGGACAGACTTCCTCCACCCAGGCCCAGGCTTCCTGGGTGGGCGACGGCTGGGCCACGCCCGATTCCTACGTCGAGCAGAACTTCACCTCCTGCTCGGAGGACCCGGGGGGCAGCGCCTCGCCGGTGTCCAGCGGGGACCGCTGTTATGACGGGCCCATCCTGACCATGTCGCTGAACGGCTCGTCCACCTCTTTGGTGAAGGACGACACCAATGGGACGTGGAAGCTGGCCGACGACAACGGCGCAACCGTCAAGCACGTCACCAACTCGAACAACGGCTCAGGCACCTATAACACCGACTACTGGGTCGTCACCGAACGGGACGGCACCCAGTACTACTTCGGCCGCAATCAGCTGCCCGGCTGGACTTCCGGCAAGGCTACGACCAAGTCGGTGGACAGCGTCCCGGTGTACTCCGCGCACTCCGGCGACCCCTGCTACGACTCCTCCGGCTTCAGCGCCTCGGTGTGCACCATGGCATACAAGTGGCACCTCGACTACGTCGTGGACGCGCACACCGACGCCATGGCGTACTACTACACCCAGAACACCAACTACTACGGCGAGGAGAACGGCGCCCACAACGTCTCCTACGTCCGTGACTCCTACCTGGCCCGCATCGACCACGGCTTCCGCGACGGCGGCGCCTACGGCACCGTGCCCGACCAGGTCGTCTTCACCACCGCGCCCCGCTGCACCCTCGCCACCTGCGACCCACTGTCGGCAAGCACCGCCGCCGGCCAGTACCCGGACGTGCCCTACGACCTGGTGTGCGCATCGGGGGCGACCTGCCCCGCGCACTCGCCGTCGTTCTTCTCCACCGTCCGCCTGTCCTCGATCAAGGTGCAGCAGTACAGCGTGGCGGCCGCCAAGTACCAGGCGATCGACACCTACACCCTGCACCAAAGCGAGCCGGCCACCGGGGACGGCACCTCCCCTACCCTGTGGCTTGCTTCGATCACCCACGAGGGGAACGACACCGCCGCCGGCGGCTCCACCACCCCGATCACACTGCCGGACGTGAAATTCGCCGGCGTGGACCTCAAGAACCGGGTCGACACTTCCAACTTCCCCGGCCTGTACCGCTATCGCATCTCCGGCATCACCAACGAGATGGGCGGGCTGACCTCCATCAGCTACGACCTGCCGGAGGCTTGCACCGCCAGCTACGTGGCTTCGGCGGACCCGAAGACCAACACGAAGTCCTGCTACCCGGTGTCCTGGACACCCAAGGACTACCTCAACCCGATCACCGACTGGTTCCAGAAGTACGCCGTCACCCAGGTACTGGAGACCGACAGCACCGGCGGCGCGGTGGCCAAGAAGACGAACTACACCTACAACGGCGGCGCCGCCTGGCATCACGACGACAACGAGCTCGTCAAAGCCAAGTACCGCACCTGGGGTCAGTTCCGCGGCTACGCCAGTGTGGAGACGCGCACCGGCGACGGCGCCAACGATCCCCAGACCAAGTCGGTCACCTCCTACTACCGCGGTATGGACGACGACTGGCTCTCCTCCTCCAGCCGCCGCTCGGTGAGCGTGACCGACTCCCAGGGCGGGAACCACGCCGACAGCGACCAGCTGGCGGGCAACGCACTGGAGACCACCACCTACACCGGTGTCGGCGGCAGCGTGGACCACTCCACCGTCACCTCGTACTGGATCTCCGCCGCCACGGCCAGCCGCGCCCGCCCGGGCCTTCCAGCATTGACCGCCCGCACCACCAACGTCGCCGAAACCTGGAACAGCCAAGCCCTCACCAGCAGCGGCACCACGAAATGGCGCGTCACACAGACCGACAACACCTACGAAGACACCCCTGCGGACGACAACTTCGGGCTGCTGACCCACAGCTACACCCACACGGTTCCCGCCGACGCCGCATACGACCAGTGCACCGCTATCACTTACACGAAGGCCAACAGCGCCGCCAACCTGGTCGGACTGGAAGCCTCCAAGGAGACCGACTCGGTCGCCTGCGCCGGCTTCACCCAGAACACCCCGGCACTGTCCCGAAGACCCTCAACACCCTCACCGCTCCCACCAGCGTCTCCCGCCCCGACCAGGTGGTCTCCGCGACGAGGACGTACTACGACGACACCAGCTTCACCACCGCCTTCCCCCAGACGGCCGCGCCCACCAAGGGCGAGATCACCATGACCCGGCACGCCTCGGGCTACAGCGGCGGCGCATTCACCTGGCAGACCCAGACCCGCGCCACCTACGACACGTACGGTCGCCCCAAGGACGGCTACGACGCCAAGGGCAACAAGACCACCACCGGTTACACCATGGACAGCGTCGGCCTGACCACCGGCACGACGATCACCAACGCCAAGAACCAGACCACCAGCACCACCACGCACCCCACCCGCGGCCTCACCGTGGCCTCCTCCGACGCCAACGGGATCACCGCGAAAGTTCGCTACGACGCGCTCGGGCGCACCACCGAGGTGTGGCAGCACAACCGGCCCACCACCGCCCCCGCCGACATCAAATACACCTACACGGTCTCCCAGACCGGCCAGTCCGGGACCACCACCCAGACACTGAACGACTCCCTGGGCTACGTCACCTCCTACACCCTCATCGACTCGCTCGGCCGGTCCCGGCAGAGCCAGATGCCGACCCCACAGGGCGGCCGGCTGATCACCGAGTCGTTCTACGACTCGCACGGCTGGGTGTGGAAGAAGAACAACGCCTACTGGGACGCCAACAGCCTCCCTGCCCTGGCACCGGCCTCAGTGCAGGACTCCCAGATCCCCAACCAGGACCGCTACACCCTCGACGGCCTGGGCCGCGTCGTCGTCGCCGACTCGCAGCAGTACTCGGTGCTCAAGCAGAAGACCACCACCGTCTACAGCGGAGATGCCACCACCGTCATCCCCCCAACCGGCGGCACGGTCCAGACCACCCGCACCGACCCCTTGGGCCGCACCACCGAGGTCGACTCCTACAGCGCCCGGCCGGCGCTCACCATCCCCCTCAACACCTTCACGGGCCCGTTCTCCGTATCGGGCGGCACTTTCAACCCGATCGCCTACGGATACGACGGACACGGCAAGCAGAACACAGTCACCACCAAGGGCAGCACCTGGACCACCGTCTACGACCTGCTCGGCCGCGCAACGTCCAAGACCGACCCGGACGCCGGCACGACCAGCATGATCTACGACGCGGTCGGCAACCTCACCCAAACCACCGACGCCCGCGGCAAGAGCGTCTCCTCCACCTACGACGTCCTCAACCGCAAGACCGGCCAGTACGCCTCGACCGTCGCCGCACAGACTCCGGGCGCGAGCGGCAACCAGATGGCCGCCTGGACCTACGACAACGACAACGCCGTCTCCGGCGTCACCAACGCGATCGGCCAGACCACCACCGCCACCTCCTACAACGCCGGCAACACCTACACCACCCAGCAACTGGCCTTCAACGCCTTCGGTGAATCACTCGGCCAGTCCATCACCATCCCGGCCGTGCACGGCGCCCTGGGCGGCAAGACCTACACCTTCCGCCACACCTACAGCCCCGACACCGGCCTGCTCTACACCGACAACTACCCTCTCGGCGGCGGCCTGCCCAACGAGATCGTCACCCACGGCTACGCCACCGCCCTGGACCTGCCCAACGGAATGGGCACCCCCTCCTACGGCTACGCCCAGAACACCACCTACAGCGCCTACGGCCAGGTACTGCAGGAAACCCTGGGCATGGGCACGAACCTCGCCTACCTCACCAACACCTACGACCCCCACACAGGAGCACTCACCGACCAACTGGTGACGCGCTCCACCACGCCGGCAAAGGTCGACGAGCAGAACTACACCCACGACCTCGCAGGCAACGTCACCAAGCAGGTCACCACCCGCCTGGGCGCCACCGCAGCCCCTGAGACCCAGTGCTACCACTACGACGAACTCGTCCGGCTCACCCAGGCATGGACCGCCACCGACGACTGCAACGCCGCCCCCACCGCAAGCTCCCACGCGCAGGTCGGCGACCTGCTCGCCAGCGGCACCGCCTACTGGACCAACTGGGACTTCGACGCCCTCGGACAGCGCCAGCACCAAGTCGAGCACTCCACCACCGGCGGCAGCGACACCACCACCAGCTACGCCTACGACTACCAGGGCAACGACACCGTCCAGCCCCACGCCCTGGCCTCCACCCAGGCCAGCGGCGCCAGCACCGCAGCCACCAGCTACACCTACGACAAGACCGGCAACACCACCGGCCGCGCCACCATCGCCTCCGGCAACCAGACCCTGAACTGGAACAACGCCGGACAGCTCACCCAGATCAGCGGCGGCAAGAGCGGCACCACCAGCTACATCTACGACGCCGACGGCAACGTCCTGCTCCAGACCGACCCCACCAGCACCACCCTCTACCTGCCCGGGCAGCAGCTCACCCTCACCGGCACCACCACCACCGGCGTCCGCTCCCTGCCCCTGCCCGGCGGCGGCACCGTCGTACGCACCGGCACCGCCGCCAACTACAAATTCACCATCAGCGACCGCCACGGCACCAGCGGCCTCTACCTCGACTCCACAGCCCAGACCCCCACCTGGCGCCAGTTCACCCCCTACGGCGGCCCCCGCGGCGCCACCGCCAGCTGGATCGACAACCGAGGCTTCCTCAACGCCCCCGACAACACCAACACCGGCCTCACCCAACTCGGCGCCCGCCAGTACGACCCCACCCTCGGCCGCTTCGTCAGCCTCGACCCTCTCTTCCTCGCCACCGACGACCAACAACTCGCCGGCTACACCTACGCCGCCGGCAACCCCATCACCAAGAGCGACCCCAGCGGCCTGTGCGCCGGCCCCGACTGCCCCACCCGCAACTGCCCCTCATGCATCAACTCCACGCCGGGCAACAAAGCCAGCGTCGACGCGGCGATGCGCGACCACGCCGGCTCAGGCAGCACCCCCACCAACACCGTTGCCACCAAAAGCGGAACCGCGAACACGGGAAGCGGAAGCGGAAGCCGAAGCGGAAGCCATCCCCACTGGAGCAGCCCCAAACAGCACGCAAGCGGGCTCGGCGGCATTCTCTCCGGACTCAGCGACCAATTCACAGAATTGGGCGTAGGCCTCGTCAACCAAACCCTCACCAACCTCGACACGGTCGGGGACTGCATCCTTGGAAAGGCCTGGCGGAGCTGCGCCAATCTGACCGTACCGGGCGTCATCGCCACACAGGGCATTCCCGCCATCCAGGGAATGTGGGACACCGGCGTCAGCATCTACACCGAGTACAAACAGGGCGACGGCGCCCACGCCACCGGCCGCGTCGGCGCCTTCGTACTGATTGAGGTCCTCACTAGCGGGCGGGGAACTGCAGCCCAGGCCGAGGAAGCGGGCATCGTCGCTCGCGGATGTAAAAGTTTCACGCCAGCCACACCCGTTCTATTGGCCAACGGCAAGTCGAAGCCCATCGGGAAAATCACACCTGGTGACAAGGTCGAAGCAGCAGACCCAAAGACTGGTAAACACAAGGGTCTGCGTGCCGTCTCCGCAGTGTGGATCAACCACGATTACGACCTCGTCGACCTCCGCATCCGCCAAGCAGACGGCACACTGAGCGTTCTCCACACCACGGCGAAGCACAAGATCTGGGACGACACCCTCCACAAGTGGGTACCCACCGGGAAACTCGCCGCCGGTCACGCAATCAACACCGCCACGAACGAGCACGTCTACGCAGTCTCCGTGACACCTCGTCCCGGCGACCAGGACATGTACAACCTGACAGTCAACGACCTGCACACGTACTATGTGCTGGCAGGGGTCACACCGGTCCTCGTTCACAACTGCAACCTGGGCGACTATGCCGACAGCGTCCGCAACGAACCTGGTGTGAAGTTTGCCTCCGAGTACACGTCTCCTTCAGGGGCGAAGTACTACGGCCGCAATAAGCATGGCCAGCAGGCGGAAGGGCCGTTGGCGGATGCGCTCGAACGGACAGGGCATCATGGAGGATGCGCAGAGGTGCACTGTCTGATTCAGGCCCAGGCGGCTGAGGGTCCCGAGGCCATCAGGGGCGGAACCATGCGAACCGTGAGGACGCGGAACAACTCCATGCCAACATCGAATACGGATGGGCATGGTGAACCGGCTCACCCCTGTGGTCGTTGTGGCCGACTGCTGGAAGACCTGGAGATCAACTGATGTCCCTGATTCGCTTCGACTCGCTCAGCGAGGATCTGCTTGGGGCGCTTGTTGCGTCCGGATGGAGCGCAGACAGGAAGGTTGACCCAGGTCAATGGGTCTTGCCGCTTGAGGGTGAAGGCTACCGGTCCCATCCATTGGCAGAGGAAATCCTCGCGGCGGTGGGAGGGCTCTCAATCGAGCCGGTAAATCGAGTCGGCCCGAACTTCAGTAATGACGAGCCTTACAATTTCGATCCCATTGCCGCTGGGTCAGGGCAGCGTGATCTAGCGGCAGAGGTGGAAAGTGTTCTCGGTGGGGACTATTTCCCCATCGGTGAATGGCTCAGTTATTCAAGCGTTTTCGTAGAAGCTGGGGGGAGGGTGGTTGCTGCTGGCATGGGTTGGATCTGGGAGCTTGGTTCCACCTTTGAAGACTCCCTAGAGTTGGCGGTCTGCGCGAATCGCCCACTGAACTGTCTGCACTCCGATCCGGGACTCGATCCTTGGCCGAGACCTGATTCTCGTTAGTGAATCTTGGCCGCGTCGCGCTTCATGTAACGAGGCATCTGGTCTCGGTGACCTCCGGCGCGGTTGGCAGACCGCCGACAGCCCCGCTGACGATCCCCGCCCCCCGTACGTGCGGACCGCGGACGCGCTCCGCAAGCAGATCCAGGACGGCCGGCCCGTGTGCTGGTGCTCGTGCCCTCGCTGGAACTGCTCGCCCAGACCGAGTCCGCATGGGGTCCCTCCGGGCTGCGCCCGTCAGAGAGAGCCGGGTCGCTGCGCTCCCCGGCGCGCGCGAGGGAGGCCGCCGGGGGCCGATGATCGGGGTGTCCTCGCTGCGGGGCGAGGAGGCGTCCTTCCCCAACACCACGGACGTGGACGAGCTGGTGGAGTGGACTCGCGGCCTGGACAAGGTGACCGTGTACGCCACGTACGCCAGTCTCGGTCTGGGCACGCTGGAGCGGGCGCACGCTGCGGGTTTGTCGGCTTGGGACCTGATCGTCGTGGATGAGGCCCACCGGGTTTCTGGCCGGATCGGGAAGCCGTGGGCGGTCGTTCACGACAACCAGAAGATCCCGTCTCTGCGCCGGTTGTACATGACGGCCACACCCCGGCTGTGGCAGCTCGGGGACGAGGACGAGGCCGGCGCACCGGGCGAGCTGGTCGCGAGCATGGAAGACGATCCCGATGGCCCCTTCGGCAGCAGGACATTCACTTTGACGCTCTCGGAGGCCATCGACAGGGGAATCTGTGCCCCCTACCAGGTCGTATGCGTGGATGTCACCGACACCGCGCTTCAGGCCGCGCAGCTCCTGGGCGCGGAGGGCCGGTCGGCAGAGGTGCGCGGGGCGCGGCTCGCGGCTCTGCAGACCGCTCTGGTGAAGGCGTCTGCGGAGGAGGGGTTCCGCCGCACGCTGGTCTTCCACCACCAGGTCCGCGAGGCCGAAGCGTTCGCGGCCGGCCTTCCCGACGTCGCCGCGCAGCTGCACGCATCCGACCCCGAGCTGTACCCCAAGACGATCTGGGCGGACTGGCTCTGTGGCGACCACAAGCCGCTCCACCGGCGGCGTCTGCTGGGCGAGTTCGCCGAAGGGATCGCCACGGACGGCACCGTCGTGGAGAAGTGCTTCCTGTGCTCATTGAAGGTCTTGGGTGAGGGGGTCGATACCAAAAAATGTGACTCCGTGTACTGGGCGGATGTGCGCGGGTCGATGCCGGACCTGGTCCAGGCGGTGGGCCGGGCGCTGCGGATGCAGCCGGGCGAGGGCAAGGTGGCAAGCCTGGTGGTGCCGGTGCTGCTCGGTCCCGGTGAGACGGCGGACAACATGCTCACGTCCCGGGCGTTCGGGGGGCTGGCCAAGCTGTTGGAGGCGCTGCGGGCGCACGACGCGCGGATCGTGGAGAGCCTCGCGGAGCAGCAGGCCCCGAGCCGCTACAAGCCCGTCAGCAAGGACGACAGCGGGAAGAGTACGGGCGGGAGCGGCGAGGGCTCCGGGGGCGTCAGCGGCCCCGCCAAGGCCCTGCTGAAGTTCTCCACGCCCCGCGACCCGGCCGCGCTCGCCGCGTTCATCAACCTGCGTGTCCTCAACCCGGAACACGAGCACTGGCGGCGCGGTGTCGAGGCGGCCGTCATCTACGCCCGCGAGCACGGCGACTTGAAGGTGCCGTTCACGTTCCGCGTGCCTGCCGTCGACGACCAGGAGGCGGAAGCCGAGGGATGGCCGGCCTCGCTCGCCGGGTTCCCACTGGGGCAGTGGACCGCCGACGCTCGCCGCTTCTATGCCCGCGGGGACATGGACGAGGATCGCGTCGCGCAGCTGGAGAAGTTGGGCATGATCTGGAGCCACTTCGACGTCGCGTGGGAGGAAGGGCTGTCTGCCGCGCGCGGGTGGGCGGCCGAACACGGCCACCTCCTGGCCCCGTTGGACGCCACCTACCAGGGCGCGAAGGTAGGCATCTTTCTGAAGAACGCGCGGGCCGCCGCCCGGAAGGCTGCCGAGATCGAGCAGCGGCGCGCGGAGGGGCTGCCGGTGGAGTCGTCGGCCGGGGCGCTGTCGGACGAGCGGCGCGAGCAGCTGGAGGAGATCGACGCGTCCTGGTGCCCGAGCTGGCCGGTGACGTGGCAGCGCTGCTTCCACCTGGTGAGGATGCACCTGGACGCCGGTGAGGCGCTGCCCACCGAGGCGGGTGAGGTCCTGCGCCAGGGCGAGGATCTCGGGCGGTGGGTGCAGTCGGTGCGGCTCGGCTGGGACCAGCTCACGACCGTGCAGCAGTGGATGTGCGAGCAGGTCCTCGGGATCGAGCCCGCCAGCGAGGACGAGAAGCCGCCGCCGCGCCGTACGCAGGCCGACAAGTGGGCGATGAACTACGAGGCCGCCAAGCAGTTCTACGAGCGTGAGGGGCACCTTCAGGTCCCGAGGAAGTGGGTCGAGCGGATCGTCGGCGAGGACCAGACGGAGCGGGAGCACAAGCTGGGTGCCTGGATCGGGAATCAGCGGAGCCGGGCCGCGACGCTGACGCCGGAGCGGATGGAGAAGCTGTCCGCGATCGGGATGCGGTGGTCGTGATGGTGGGCGTCATCGCCACTGCGGCCGCCTCGCTCGCCGCCGGCTACCTGCTCGGGCGACTGCGCCCGTGGCAGCGGCTGGGCGACTGGGCGGCCGATCAGGTCCGCTTCACCGGGGCGTGGGTCCGGGGCGGTGCCGCCCGCCAGGCCGTCGTCGTCCTGGTCCACGCCGTCACCGCGCCGCGCACCAGTTGGCGCATCATGCGCGCCCCGGCCACCGAGACGCAGGCGCCCACGCCCGTACGCGATCCGGACTGGGTCGCCAACCGCAACCACCACGACAGGGGAGGCACCGCGTGAGCACCGAGCAGCACGACGCCGACGCGTACGGCCAGGAGCTGGCCCGTATCAGCCACCACCAGCACGAGGCCACGAGCGCGCGGCTCATGGTCTTCCAGGCCCTGGCCGCCGTCGGCATCGGGCACGAGCAGGCCGACGACATCGTGGCGAAGCTGGAGGCCGGGGCGGTGGCCGGCGCCCACACCTGGATCTCCGAGAGCAGCCCTCCGCACGGGTCCGAGCCGCGGTTCGAGGACGGCTGGTTCGCCGGTGTCCGCGACGTTGCCAGTTACCTGTTGCGCATCGCCGACACGGCCACCGCCCAGCGGGGGCGCGCCGCCTCCAGCGCCATGCTGCTCGCCCACCTCCAGCAGCCCGCCTCACCCGCCCCGCAGGAGACTCCGGTGGAGGAGCCGGCCCCGGCTCCGGCGCTGGACGCGAAGGACGTCCTGGCGGCCGCGGAACGCTTCCCGTGGGCCGTGGCCGCACCGGGCGAGCGGCACTGGCCGGACGGTGGTGACTCTCCTGGACGTCGCTCTGAGCGCGGTGCGCCCCGAGGAACGCGAGGGGTACATCGAGCGCCTGAAGGCGTTTGTGGAGCAGCACCGCACCCGCCTGGAGGAGATGCTGCGCACGCACGGGCCGGGCAGCAGGCCCGCCTCGCACGGCCGGTACGCACTGGTCGGGCAGCCCGAGACCCTGGTCATCCTGGAGCGGATGGAGGCCGCGCCGTTCCTCCTGCGCGGCCAGTGGGAGAAGGAGCTGGAGACCGTGTTCCTGGACGACCTCGAGTTCGTGTGGGGGCCGCGCATCCGCCTCAGCCGGTGAGCAGCCGGAAACGAGCAGCGGGGCCGGACAGGGTGATCCTGTCCGGCCCCGCTGTCGTCGGGTCAGCCGAAGTCGAGCGTGTCCTGGGCGAAGTCGGCCGGGGCCGGGGTGGGCGGGGGCGCCGGTGGGCCGTCAGGGCGGGCGGCCTTCCAGCGTTCGGCCAGCTCGTCCTTCCAGCCCTTCGGCGGGGGCCACGGCACGCCCCAGGCGGCGAGCTGGTCCCGCCTCCAGCCGCCAGCGGGCGTGCGGGCGGCTTCGATCTCTTCGGGTGAGGGGAGGTACGTCATGGATGGTGAGCGCTCCGTGTTCAAGAGTTGTCCCGCAATGCGGTGACGGAAGACCGACAGGTCAGATGCCTTGCTCAGAGGGAGCCACCCCTCGGGCATGGGAGAGCTCGCAAGTGAGGGAGGTTGAGCACCGACGGGGGCGTAGTACATCTCGGCACGTTCTTCCCACACGGTCGACTTCAAGGCGACCTGCTCGTCGAACACTTCCTGTCGAAGTTTCAGCATCCCGGCCTCGTTCAGTGCCCGGACGAAATTCAGGAGTTCGATTGTGCCGACCATCGCCCAGGCCACTAGGGGCACAGCGGCGCGAAACCGGTCGCGCAGTCCGAAGGTGTCGCCTTCCTTGCGTCGCTCTGGGTCGTGATGCACCACGTCTCCGTAGATCCAGGCCATGGCCAGCCCATGCGCATCGAGGTCACGCTCTTCGCCCGTGGACGTGTCAGCGACCATGACCCAATAGCCGGATTCGTCGCGCGTGGAGGGGCTTACCCGTGTCCGCCACTCAGCGCGTGCGGCCCGTATCCACGCCGCATCTTGTGGCGCTGCTCGACAGGTGTAGCCCAGAGCCGAGAGCGCCTTCATGTGAAAGCAGTCTTCCTGCTCCAGCAGGATTGGCCTGATACGCGCTGCCGCTGATTCGACCACTTCCTCGGGCGGGAGCTCGTACGAGATCCGGACCTCGCCGCGGTCGACACGGACGTTGATGCTCATGCGGGTCAGCTCGACAAGGGCGTCCCAGTCGGCGGCCAGCGAATGCTCCTCCACCCTGCGGGCCCTCAACACGAAAGCTTCCAGCAAGCGCTGGTGCTTCTCGTCAAGAGTTTCCGTCTGCCCGCGGCTCACGCTTCCCCCCTCGCATCGATCGCTTCCAGCATGACGTGCCTTCTCCGTCGCATCCATCCAATTCGCCGGGCTGGTCCTTGTCAGAAGGAAAAGCGCGGCTGGTCGGAAGGCGTGCCCTGGCTCAGCGACGCAGGCGCGAGAGCCAGCCGGTTGCCTTCTGCTCCGGCACGGCCGGCTACTGCTCCTGGCGCGTCGCGTTCGGCCAGGCTTCCTCCCAGTCGGTCCCATGTCGCTGGTCGCAGTCCCCGCACAGGGTCGGACGGGCCTTCGGAGAGAGGCGTCCCAGCCAGTGCACTCCACCGCCTGCCACCGCTCGTACGTGAACGCTGCCTTGCACTCGGTGCAGCGAGGACGGCGGGCGTACGTAGCGCATGAGGGCATGCTGTATGGATCTCCAGGGCCTCAGCTCTTGCCGGCCCCGCTCAAGAACAACTCTTCGAACCGCTGATACTCGCGGCGCAGGCTGCCCTTCCCTGTGTAGGCGGCGTGCGTTGCAAGGAAGAGACGCGGTCCCGCCCAAGCACCGTTCGACCACAACTGGATCAGCCATGCCGGAGCTGTGCCGATGTCTTGGGACAGTTCAACCCACACCGCCGTGTCGGCAGCATGCTCGCCGTGAGCCATCGACGAGCCGCTCGTCCAGGCGTACCCCTCGATGCCGATACGGCGCTCAAGGTTCTCGCTGAGCCAGTCAATCGAGAGGGGTGTGATCTCGGGGGTGCGACGGCCCCTCTTCACAGGCCAGCCCCGGTCCTTGGCGTAAGCCAAGATGTCGCTGATGTCCTTCGCAGGATCGCGGTTGGTCCCGTGCGCGTCATCCACGTCGCCGTCGTTCTCAACGAGCTGGTCGGCATCGGTATCGCCGCCGAGCATTTTCCTGAGACGGATACCTGCCGAGAGTCGTGCGAGGCGACGCGTCAGGGCACGTTGCAGGCGCTCGTCAGTGCTGATGGTCGGGTCGATTACCGCGGTGGCCCACAGACACGCCTCGAAGACGCCACGCGCGACCGAGACCGCGCCCATCAGCGATTTCTCTGCACGAAGTAGGACGGCGAAACCCCGAAGCTGATCGGCGGCGCTGAGGATGTTGACCGCTGATTCATACCGGATAACCATTGCGGCTGGTTCGGCGCGGTCACCGAGCATGACGTCCGGGACCTTCACGTCCTCTCGCGCCGGACTCATACGCTCGGATTTCCAAGACTTGAGGCCCAGTTGCGTGAAACCGTCGGCTATTTCGTCGACCGCTGTCGCAAGCGCGTCGCGACGCGCATGTGCCTCCCGCCTGCCTTGGCGCAACTGGACGAGGATATCCATCGCCCACGCCTCGCTGTCCTTGCTCGTATCGCCTTCGCTTGTCACACGCCAGACCTTGCCAGATGGCTCCGACCAGGAAGTAGCGCTTATCCGTCCCGTGGCCCTTCGCGGCGACCGCTACAGGGTGGTGGACTCCTGGTTTGCCTACGACGGCGACTTCGATGACGGCCTGCACATCTTCCTCGAACCGGTCACTGCGGAGCCCCGTCTCCTGCGGCTGCAGGGGACGGGGCTCCCGGCGATCGCTCGGAACCCTGAGGACGGGCTGGTTGTGGTCGGCTCCGTAGACCCGGCGGCGCAGCATCTGTTAGCCATCGCTTCAACGGTTACGGCTCCTCTTCCGTGTCTTCGCTTAGATGGTTCATGGCGAAGGGGATCTCTTCGGGGTGAGTAGCTGTACGGGTTAGTGCCCAGGCTGTGCGTGCGTCCATGCCGGGTCCGTATGCGGCTGCCAGACGTCGGGCACGCCATGTGGTCAGCGGTGCCAGCAGCCATCGGGTCAGTGGGAATCTGACGCGCTGGTGTCCTGTAGGGGCCTCATGACCGGGGTTCACCGGTGCCTCCGGCAGCGCTGGTGTCCGGGAAGGAGCTGGCTGCTTCTTTGAGCGGGCAGTGGGGTTCGGAGCACTGGGCGTGGTTGCAGCCTCGCAGGTTGGCCAGGGCGAGGCGTGCTTCGATCAGGGCGTGGTCGTCTTGGTCCGGGCTTCCGTACAGGAAGCGGGACATGGCGTCGAGGGGGGTATGGGCGTTGCGTACGTCGGTGAGGATGCCGAAGGTGGCGGTGCGGTCCAGTCGGCCCTCGTGAGCGGCTCGGGCCCAGCCGAGGAGGACCTGGTGTGCGTCGTCGCGTACCTCTGGCTGTCGCAGTGTCTGCATCCAGCCGTTGATCAGGAAGTCACGGACGGCTGGGACAGCCTGTGCTGCGCTCACCAGGGTGTCCAGGACGTTGAATGCGGGGTCGGTGAGCGCTAGGAAGGCTCGAGGGCCGGCGAGGTGGGTCTGGTATCTCTCCAGCCAGGTCTCGACCGTCTCAACGATTCGTTGGAACCCTTCGGTGCTCGTGGCGGCGTGGGCCGTCAGGGCGGTCGCTGCGATGCGAGTTGCTTCGTCGTCGACAGCCAGGATGTGGCGTAGCCGGACGAGGGCCATGTGCGGCCATCGCATGCCGTAGCGGCCGCTGCATGCCCGGGCGACCACCTTTCGCCGATGTGCGTCGGGCCTTTTCGCCCAGTCCAACAGTTGCTTGTGGGCATCCCGTGCGAGTTCTTCTGTCTCCGTGGCTTGGGTGATCAGTGCGGTGACGATACTGAGGTATTGCTCGTCGGGGGAGGTAGTGGCCCAGGTGTCGAGGAGGGTGAAGAAGGGGGATTCGACCTCCGTGATGGACAGCTCCAGCAGACGGGTTCCGATCTGCTCTGTCCATGCTCTGGCGACGCCATCGGGGGCGGTGATGCGGGTGAGCCACGTCGTGGTTGCGTCTCGTTCGTCGGCCCAGTGGTGCCAGTCCATGCGGATGGCGGAACGGGCGAGGCCCGGGCGGCTGTGGAATGCGGCTGTGTCGTTGGAAGTGATGTCGACACCGACGTCTCTCAGCCGACGCCGGGGGCTCCGGCCTTCCCGGTACCGGCGCGCAACTGTCTCATCGCGGCCGCCGAACTCGGTTGCTGCCTTGATGCATCGTTCGATAGGGGCGCCCTCGAGGTAGGCGGCGGCGAGCAGCATCACTCGGTCCTGGCCGCGGGTGCCTGTGCCGGTGAGCGTCTGCTCCAGGAAATTGGTCCATAACAGGACCTCTTCCCGGATGCGGCGGAGATCGTTGACTCCCTGCTCGTGCTCTGGTGAAGAGGGTGTGTCTCTGCGTTCGACCGCTTTGGCTAGCCGTTCAGGGTCAATGCCGCGCAGGCGTTTGGCGATTGCGACAGCATCATCCGGGCTGACACTGCGGGTGATGAGGTCAGCCAGGACGCCGGCGGTTCGGTCGGTGGCTGCTTGGCGAAGCAGGCCGCGTGCCATAGTGCGCTGGGCGTCCTGCTGCAGCCATCCGGCCTGCGCGTGGCTGCCCCAGTGCGCAAGGTGGTTCCGGGCGACTTGGATAGCATCGGGGCGTACCGCCTCAATCTCGTAGCGGCTGTCGCCCCGCCAATCCCGCTGGTTACGGGTGATGACCAGGCAACTGCCCGCGTCGTGGAGTTCTTCCGCCCAAGTAATGAGGGCGCGGGCGGCGTTCTCGGAGAAGAAACGCGAGGTCGCGTCGATCAGGTAGCCGTGCCCGGTGATGGGCTCGGGTAGGACTTCCCGTTCCGGTGCTTCGTCCTCGTCCCAGTCGGCTGCCAGGTAGAAGAGCTGCGGGGGTCCTGCGGGAGTGGAGAGATGGGTGTGCAGGGCGCGGACTGCCGAGATGTGCCGTCCCGTGCCGCGTTCCCCCACGATGACTGCGAGGCCATGAGTAGCGAGCAGGTTCGCTGCCCGTTGCGGGGTGGGAGTGTGCGCCCAGACAGGCTCCAGGGCGGCCTCTTGGTCCACGTGCGGAATGGGGGTGACCGGTAGTTTGGGTAGCCGAGTGATGTTGATGTTGCCGAGGTTGGAGCCCCCGACCTGGACAGTAGGACCGGTGTTGCCGACGGCAGACTGCCCAACAGACGGCGGGTTGGTGGGTGGCTGGGGCGCGTCACGCCCGTTGAGCGTTGTCACCTCCGCTCCGTGTTCAGGCTGCCGGAGTTGTCCCTGCCGATCTGAATGACCGAGCCGGTGTTGTTCTCTGCGGTCTGGTTCACCCCGCTCTGCGGCTCTTTCGGCTTGCGGCGCGCCATTGCCGCCAGCTCCTCGGCTGCTTCGGGGAAGTCCTCCACCAGCGTCAGCAGCCGCCGGTTCCACCTCTCCCGCAGAGCCGCTGGATCCAGCGTGGCCACCTGCACCTGATCGGCATCGAGCCGGGCGAGCTGGCGTTCTTCCTCCTCCTGACCACCGCGCCGGAAGAACCGAGCTGCCAGCGAGCGCATCGACGCCCAGCTCTCCTTGGTCATCTCCGCGACCAGTGCAGCTGCGGCCGCCCCCGCCAATCCCACCAACTGTGCCTGCTCCAGCACGGCCCTCTCCCCCATCCAAGATCCGCTAAGTGACTAAACGATCACCTGCTGCAATCAGGAAGGGTCTCAGAGATGCCGATATAGAGAGACAGAGTCCGTGAGAATGACTGAAACCAGACGTCCGACAGCATCACGCTACTGACGTCACCAAGACAGGACGAAGGCAGCTCACCGGCGCTTGATTGCAGAGCGGCGTGATCCGCCCGGCCGTCGTCGACCTGATCACCCGACTCCCTTGTAGGCAGTCGACCCCCTAATTGGCTCTAACAAAAGCCGTTGATCATGTGACTGTCGGCTCGCTGGATCGTTGGTGTGGTCGTGGGGAAGAGACAGTCGCGGCCGTGGATCGTC
>NZ_JBVIQK010000046.1:0-2812 GCF_055577115.1 Streptomyces sp. NPDC033216
TGGGGGGTGGGGTTGGGGGTTTTTTTTTTTCCGTTTTTCTTTTTTTCCTTTGCCCCTTTTGGGGGATTTTGGGAAGTCCTGAAACCCCGGGGAGCCCCCCCCCCCCCCCCCCCCCCAGGGCCCGAAGGAACTGCTACACCATCTGCCGGCCCTCATGCTGCGCCGGCCTTCTGTTTCCGCAGACCCGACCCAAATGCTGTCGGGGATGCTGGGATCGCGGTTGCTCGACCGGAGACCACCTCACTATCGATGTCCTGCGGTACCCGGGCCCTGAACTTCCGCCCGGGCGATCCTGATGGCGCTTCGGCTCCTCCGTTCATCCCTCAGTGATCAACTACTTGACAGAACGGGAACTGCGAACTGCGGTACTGCTCTACTCGTACTACTGGTGATGCGTACTACTGGTGATGCGTACTACTGGTGATGCGTACTGCTCGGTGGCCTGTCACAGCGCCACCCTCCGACAGCCAGCCCCGTCGCCCGTCCTGCGTCTGCTCTGGCTTGGAACCCCACTGCCGGACCTCCCGGTGCGCGCGCCCGCAGCCGACGCCTTCACCGAGGTACCGCTCACTCACTTCACTGCTGGGTACTGCGAACCTCACTTACGGGTACTGCCACCGCGTGGAACGCGGTCCTGTTCACGGCGGCCCCTGATCACTGCGGGCCACCCGGTCCGGTCGTCAGTCCCGTCACCGTCCTGCGACAAGCCTGGCTTCGAAACTCCACCACCGAACCGCCCTGCGAACTGCACTTCGGTACTGCTGCCCGGCAGTTCGTGTCTGCCGGGCCCTTCGGTCCTTCTTGCTTACGAGAGAAACCATAACCACACGGCGCCCCAATGTCTACTCCGACCACGACAGATTTTTGCGTGTTCGACGAGGAGGTATTCGGCCTCGAACAGCGACGGGGAGGGGCAGGACGAGGCCACCACCGCCGGGTTCGCGACCGCAGGGCGGGACGCATGGTCGCCCGCCCGTCTCGCAGCCGCCACCCCCGCCCCGCACCACGGCGTCGGCGTCGGCGTCGGCCGCGACGTCGGCCGGTGGCCGCGACGTCGGCCGGTGGCCGCGACGTCGGCCGGTGGCCGCCGGCCACCCGAAGGCTCGACCGGCGAACACCGGCCGCGTTGCGCCCGGCGGTCGATCGCGCGGCGGCGCACTCTTCCATGCGAGGGCACGACTCCGGTCGAAATACAAATAAAGCTATTTCCGTAACGCTGTGCGCCAGTCGAATGATCAGCAATTCCCCCTCGTCCTGTCCTGATCGATGACCAGATATTTCTGCGTAATATGCGGCGGCAGCAACGAACAGGGATTTCCGGGCGTTCGGCAGGGCCCGGTACCCGACTGCCCCCACAGGAAATGGCCTTTCGATGAAGCTGAAGATCCCTCAAGCAGCTCGCCGCCGCACCTCGTCCGGCTTGCTGGCCTCGGTCCTCGCCGCAGTAGTTTCCGCCGCGATGGTCTTCATGACGCCCACGACGGCGTCGGCGATCGCCTTGCCCGTACCCCTGGGCACGGCCGCCAGTTACTCCGTTCTGTCGGGTCAGGGAGTCACCAACACCGGCAACACGGTGCTCGCCCACGACCTCGGAACGCACCCGAACCCGTCCATCACCGGATTCCCGCCCGGCCAGGTGGGAGGTGCCATCCACGCCGCGGACGCCGCGGCCCTCCAGGCCAAGTCAGACCTCGTCACGGCGTTCAACAACGCAGCCGGCCAAGCGGTGGACTTCGCCCTTCCGGCGGGAATCGGCGGAGGCCCGGCGCTGCTCCCCGGCGTCCACAAGGCCACTTCGGGTGTGGGTATCACCGGCGACCTGGTCCTGGACGGTCAGGGCAGCTCCGACGCGGTCTGGATCTTCCAGATCCCCGAATCCCTGACGACGGCGACCTCCAGTCGGATTCTCCTCACCAACGGCGCTTCGGCCTGCAACGTGTTCTGGGTGGTCGGGGCGTCGGCGACGCTGGGCGTCAACTCCAGCTTCGTGGGCACGCTCATGACCGGGATCTCGATCACCGCCAACCAGGGCGCCAACATCGAGGGCCGGTTGCTGGCCCAGGCAGGCGCTGTGACCCTCAACAACAACAGGGTCTTCCTCGGCGGGTGCGCGGCCTCCACCACGGGTGGGACGACGGGAACCACCACCGGAGGGACGACGGGAACCACCACCGGTGGGACGACCGGCGCGAGCACGAGCGGCGGCCTGGTCAGCGGCGGCCTGGTCAGCGGTGGCCTCCTGGGCGGACCGCTCGTCAGCACCGGCGGCACTTCGGGCATCACGTCCGGGAACACCGCGGGCAACACCGTCGGCGGTGGCACCGCGGGCAACTCGTCCGGGAACACGGCGGGCAACACGACCGGCGGGAACACCGCAGGCAACACCGAGGGCAACACGACCGGCGGGAACACCGAGGGCAACACGATCGGCGGGCACAACCAGGCGCCGGGCAGGCCGGATCACCATGGCGAGGGACGGCCCGACCACGACAGGCCCGACCACGGCGGCAGGCCCGACCACGGCGGCAAGCCGGACCACGGCAGGCCCGACCACGGCGGCAAGCCGGACCACGGCGGCGAGTACGACCACGGCAAGCCTGACGAGCACTTCGGCTACGACGACGTCCCCGAGGCCCACGAGGGCGACGGCCACTCCAAGGGCCACGAGGGCTAGGCGGCGCCCTTCGGTCCGTCCGTTCACCGGATGACGGCGCGGGGGGGGGGGGGGGGGGGGGGGGGGGGGGGGGGGGGGGGGGGGGGGGGGGGGGGGGAGGAAGGGGGGGGGGGGGGGGGGGGGGGGGGAAGGAAAGAA
>NZ_JBVIQK010000046.1:2822-26936 GCF_055577115.1 Streptomyces sp. NPDC033216
CCCCAAAATGCCCGAAGGTCCCTCCTCCCCCTTCCCCTCCCCCCCCCCCCCCTCCCCCCCCCCCCCCCCCCCCCCCCCCCCCCCCCCCCCCCCCCCGCCGTCGGTGGCAGCCGGCCGAAAACGCAGATGCGATCAGTTGAAATAAGAAAGACAGGGTGTGCGGTGTCGGGCGGAATCGACTCAGCGGACACGAAGGAAGTTCAGCACTCCGAATCAGGTCCGGTCGTGCAGGAATGTCCTGACGCCACGGCCGCACCACCCAGGTTGCCGAGACGTGCCCGCGCGCTGAAATACGGACTGTGCGGCACCGTGTTCCTGTGCCTCACGGCGAGTGTCGTCCACGTGGTTCTGGTATTCCTCCACGTGGCACCGGCGAACCCCGTATCCCAGCGATACTCCCAGGTGATCAATTCCTGGGTGTACCCCTACTTCGAACAGAATTGGCGGCTTTTCGCCCCCGATCCCGAATCCGTCAACCGGCAGATCCTGGCGAGGACCGCGCACACCGACGCCGACGGGTCGGTACGGGTGAGTTCCTGGTTCGACCTGACCGCCGTGGACGCTGCCGCAGTCGCACATCAACCGTTTCCGAGTCACACGGCACAGAACATGTTGCGCCGCGCCTGGGCCGGCTACGTCGACTCGCACGGAGGAGACGACAGGGCCCGTACGGAGCGCGCCCTGATGATGCAGAAGTACCTGGGCAACATCGCCGCGGACCGCGTCGCCGCCCACGGCGGCGCAGCCTTCGACTTCATCCAACTGCGCGTCGTCACCCTGCCCGTCGCGGCGCCCCGCACGGTCGGCGGCAACCGTCCCCCCACGCCGGTCGAGAACCGGCTCCTGCCCTGGTGGAAGGTGACCGGCCATGGAGAGTGAGGCGCGAAGGACCACGTCCGTCGTCGGCCACCGGTGGCTCGCCGACCGGATCGGCGCCGCGTGGGACCTGGTGACCGGTCGGCCGGTGTCCCTGTACGGCGCGTCGGTGCTGCGCATCGGCTACGGACTGCTCTACCTGATCTTCCTGCTCCGCGAGTTCCCCCACCGTGCCCAGATCTGGGGTCCTGACTCTCCCTGGACGCCGGCCCTGGCACACCAGCTCTTCGAACAGACAGGGTGGAGGAGCGTCCTGGCCCTGTCCGACGACCGCGCCTACTTCGAACTCTGCTACGGGCTGGCCCTCGTCACGTCCGCGCTCTTCATGCTGGGCTGGCGGACCCGCGTCACGTCCGTCGTCTTCGCCGTCGTGGTGGTGTCGTTCCACGGGCGGGCGATCTTCATGACGGACGGGGGTGACAACCTGGTCCTGCTGATGGCCCTCTACCTCGTCCTCACCGCGTGCGGCCGACGCTGGTCCCTGGACGCGCGCAGAAACAGGCTGAGGGCACTGCGAGCGGGCAGCTCGTCACAAGCGGCGGGGGGCCTCTTGGCGCGGCAACTCAACGATGCCCGCACCACCCTGACCACCGTGGTGCACAACTGCGGCATGTTCGTCATCGCCGCACAGGTCTGCTTTCTCTACGGGTCAGCCGGTCTGTACAAGGTCCAGGGCGCGTCCTGGGGCGGCGGCACCGCTCTCCACTACGCCCTGAACCTGGAACTCTTCCGGCCCTGGCCCGCACTCTCCCACTTCGTGGACGAGTACACCCTTCTGGTCACGATCGCGGGCTACATGACCGTGCTCCTTCAGGTGGCCTTCCCGTTCGTGCTCTTCGGCAGGCTCAAGTACCCCGTTCTCGCCCTGCTGCTGAGCATGCACATCGGCATCGCCGTGCTCTTGGGACTGCCCCTCTTCTCCGGCGCGATGATCATCGCCGACGCGGTGTTCCTCCCCGACCGCTTCTACGCCTTCCTCCCTCACCTCTGCCGACGCGCTGTGCGGCGGACGGGCGGGGGGCGCCCCGCACCCGGCCAGACGGCAGGGCCCGGAGCAGTACCCGCGCAGGTCCGGCCCGGCGGCGCACTCGACTCGCCGCCACGAGCCGTCCTTCCGGCCGGACGCGAAGAGGCCGCTCCCGGCATCGGGCCCGCCTCCCCGCGGGTTCCCCCGAACGGCGGCTGAGCCGGGCGGCACCGTCCGGTCATGGCCCGTGGCCGGCGACATCGGGATCATCCGCCGTGCCCCGGCCGTATCACGGCGGCCGGGGCACGGGCCGGGGCTGCGGCGGCCAGGCAGAAACAGGACGAGCCCCTCCCGCTTGACGCGGGAGGGGCTCGTTCGTCGGAGCGCCGGGCAGGCCTTGCACCTGCATCTCCCCACAGGAAGTGGGGCGTCTTTCCTTGGACCACCAACGCAGAACCGTTTCGCCGTTGTTGTGGCGACCAGCTCAAGATCAATATTACACGGATTCCCGCGCCTCGCCAACTCGAGTCGCGGCAGGCCCGGTCAGCCCATCTCGTCGACGTCCAGGTCCGGCCCGACGACCAGCGTGACGACACCCGCCTGCGCGTCCGCCGCCGCGGCCGACCGCGCCTTCGGCAGCCGTGCGGACAGCACGGCGGCCTGCTTCTCCAGCCCGGCCGGGAAGCTGACGGACGTCCGGGTCACCGTCTCGGGGGCGTTGCCCGTACCGCTCACGGTGAAGCCCATCGTGCGCAGCTTCTCGGCGACGGCCGCGGCACGCCCGGACCGTCCCGTGCCGTTGAGGACCCGGACGCTGACCTGGGAGGCGTAGACCAGGTTCTTCGTCGCCGCCTGGAGCTGGGCCTTGGTCATCTCCTTGTCCCTGGCCAGTGCGGTGAAGAGGTCGGCGGCCTGCGGGTACTGCCAGACGACGTTGGCGCGGTCCGTGGGGACGTCCGCCTCCCGCGGATAGTTGGGCACGGTGAGGAAGGCAAGACGGTCGCTGGGTATGCCCTTGAGCTCGTTGGCCAGCCCGTAGATCGGCTTGATGCCCGCCAGGTCCGGGTCCGTGGTCAGCGACTTGGTGGCGGACTGGAGGAAGCCGTACAGCGCGTCGGGGCTGGTCAGCTTCGACTTGGCCTTTTCCGCGAGGGAGTTCATGAATTCCTGCTGGCGTCCGATGCGGCCGATGTCGGAACTGTCGCCGACGCCGTAGCGGACGCGGACGTATCCGAGGGCCGTCTCGCCGTCGACGTTCTGGCAGCCGGCGTCCATCTCCAGTCTGGCCTTGTCGGACTTGATGGGCTCCTTCGGGCAGACCTCGATGCCGTCGAGCGCGTCGACCATGCCCTTGAAGCCGGAGAAGTCGACCGACATGAAGTGGTCGATGCGCAGACCGGTGTGCGCTTCGACGGTCTTGATGCTGCACGCGGCGGCCTCGGCCACCTCGCCGCTGGTTCCACCTATCGCGAACGCCTCGTTGATCTTGGCCTTGTGCGGGGTGGACGTCTTGCCGTCGCCCATCTCGCACGACGGTATGTCCACCCAGGAGTCACGCGGGAAGGACACCACCGCGGCCCATTTCCGGTTGGCCGGTATGTGCAGCACCATCAGTGTGTCCGACTGCATGGTGGTCAGGTCCCTGCCGTACTTGGCGTTCGCGCCGTCCCGGCTGTCGGAGCCGACGACCATGATGTTCTTCGACCCCGGACTGAGGTTCTCCGGCCGGTCGCCGCCCAGCTTGTCGTCCACGGCGGCGGAGTCGATGTTGTTGTTGAGGTCGTTGTAGACCCAGGCGCCGACACCGCCGACGCCGAGGACGACCACGGAGGTCACCCCGGCGCCCCAGACGAGGAACCGCCCGCGCCTCGTGAGCCGCGTCCTGCCGGGTCCGCCCCGGCCGCCGCCCTGCCTCGCCCTGCCACCGCGGCCGGTCGCCTCCACCGGGATACGTCCACGTCTTCTCGTCCCGCTCACCGGCGCTCGCCTCCGCCTCGGCCGTTCTTCACCCCGTACACCGTGCTCGGATCGTCCGGTGTTGGATCACCGTGGACGACGAAACCCTACATGCACGTCGACATACGTCCCGGATACCCCTGACGACTCACCAGACTCACCAAGACACCGCAGGGTTGCCCTCCCCCGGTGGGGTCACCTCGGCCGCAGTGGACCCGCCGTCGCCTCGACCTCCGGCCACAGGGCGGGCCGGGTCCGCTCGGTGAAGGCGGGCACGTACGGCCACAGCACCCGATGGCCCGCGTGCACGGCGGGCGTCACGGCCCAGACGACGCCGTCGCGATCGACGTACCGCGGCCAGTGGTGGGCGAGGCCGTGCGTCAGGTCGGCCCTCAGTCGGGCGACGAGGGCCGGGGGGAGCGTGGAACGGCCCGGCGCCGGGGGCAGCCGGTGCGGGAGCGGGCCGCGGAAGCCGACCCCGTGGCGGCGGCGCAGCAGGACGATCTCGACGCCGGCGGTGACGGTCACGCCGACCGGGCCCGCGAACAGGGCGACGAAGTACGCCGGGGTGGGCTGCGAGCCGGGGTAGGCCTCGACGGCGTCGATGAGGACGCAGTGCGCGATCGCCGTGAGCCACACGAGCGGCACGCAGGCCAGGGGGCGGACCAGGGGGTGGCCGCCGACGCCGAAGGCGTTGCGGTGGATCAGGAAGAGCACGGAACCGGAGAACACCGTCAGCCAGGGGCCGAACAGCAGCGCCAGGACCAGCCAGCCGGCCTGGTCCGGTACGTAGTCGTAGCCGTGGACGGCCCAGAGCACGAAGAGGCCGCAGAAGGCGGTCGTCACGAGCGCGGTCAGCAGTGGCCGGACGCACAGGCGCGCCACCGTCCGGCGGGTGCCGGGACGGGCCACGGCGATGAGCGGCACGCAGGCCAGGAACAGGGCGGCGGGGCCGGTGGCCAGCATCAGCACACTGTCGCCGGCTGCCTGCTCGACCGGTTCGAGAAGACCGTCACCCGTCAACAGGCGGATGACGAGGAAGAGGGCGCCCAGGCCGAGCAGCGCGCGAGGCAGCAGCAACCGTTCGATGAGCGGGTCCGCGGCCTGCTGGGCCAGGACGGTGGCGACCGGCTGACCGGGCGCGGCGAGGCCGACGACGTCGGCCGCGCTGAAGCGGAGCACGCGGAACGGGCCGTAGATCCGCCGGGCGAGGCGCCACGGCAGGAGCACGTCGAGCGCCCACGCGCCCGGCCCGTTCGCACGGGCCGGGGCGTCGGGCAGGCGGTAGGGCGGCCGGTCGTACGCGCCGTCGCCGGGTGCGGCGGCGCTCATGGTGTCGTGGTCCCCCGGTTCCGGTTCATGACCGGATCATGCCCCTGACGGGAGTCGGACGGCCAACCCCTTTTCTCCTACGGAGTGTTGATCAACTCGTACGGCGGGACCGACACCGTGCGGGCCCCCGGGGTACCGCCGAGGACGACCTTGCGCAGGGAGACGTTGTTCTTGAGGTCGGTCTCCTGGAGGCGGTTGGCCGGGTTGGCGAGAACCTCGATGTAGTACGTGCCGTTCGGCAGGTCGGTGATGTCGAAGGACTGGCCGGGACGGTACTGGGTGTACGTGTCGCCGGAGCCGACGTCGAGGACCTCCCGCACGGAGATGGAGTTCTGCTGGCCGCACGCGGTCGACAGATCGGTGTTGAACGGGTGCCAGTTTGCGTTCTTCACCGTGTAGTCCACGGCGTCGGTGTTGGCGAGGCAGAACGCCTCCTTGCCGCTGCGGACCTCCTTCGACTTGTCCTCGCTGAGCAGTCGGTAGCTGGCGAAGTCGGTGAAGTGCCAGTGCTCGTGGCCGATGCGCGGGTCCCACTCCATGGTGCCGGTGGGGGTGTAGCCGACCTGCTTGCCGTCGGCGTCGTAGAAGTACTGGTAGGCGTCCATGAGGTCCTCGCCGGGGCTGCGGAAGCCGTCGACGACGAGCGGGGCGGGCCCGGCGTTCCACACGTTCGCGCTGAACGCGAGGTAGTCCTTGCCCGGTACGTCGCCGTCCTCGCCGTCGGTGACGGCGATGTCCCAGGCCGGCAGGGACCGCAGGTCGGGCTTGGGCACGTTCGCCGGGACGCTCGCGCGGCCGGTGGGCGCCTTGGCGTTGGGCTTCAACGCGGGCGCGACACGGGAGCCGTCGGTGTGCCCGGCACCGTCACCGAGGTGGTGGGCGAGACCCCGGTCCTCCATGGCGTGGGAGAGGGCGGGAGGGGTGGGGGCGTCAGCGCCGCGGGGCCCGTAGTGATGCCCGCCGGAGGCGTGAGCCGCGTGCTCCCCGTGGGCGGAGTTCTTCCCGTGTGCGGAGTGATCCCCGTGCGCGGAGGAGGACCGCAGCCCCGCGGCGCCCTCCTCCCCGTCGGACTGCTCCCGGACCGTCACCTTGATGGTCGGCCGCTCGTCGGGGATGCCGAACAGGTCGCGGTACTTCTTCGCCACCGCCACCGTGGCGGTGTACTCGCCCGCCGGGAGGTCCACGCGCTCGTCGTAGTCGACGGTGCTGGAGTTGGCGGCCCAGCCCTTCTCGACACCCCACACCGATCCCAGGGTGAAGGGGTTGGTGGGGCAGCTCTCCGGATAGTGCGAGGTGGCCGGGGCGTCCGGACGGACGCGGCCGGAGGCGTTGTTGGGGCAGAAGTTGCCCTTGGTGGCGGCCACCTCCTTGCCGGCGGCGTCCGCGACGGACACCTCCAGGAAGCCGGGCAGCCCGCGGAAGTCCCGCACGAGCCCGGCGGGCAGCGTCTTCGTCTTCACCTTCGTCCCGTCGCGCAGGATCTGCTGGGCGACGACGGGCGTCTTGTACGACTTGCGCGTCACCTTGAACTCCAGCGGCGCGTTCTCGACCTGGATGTAGGTGCCCAGGTCCAGGAAGACCCCGGCGGGCTCACCCTCCCAGTTCCACCGGTCGAGCGTCACGGACTTCGACGCGGCGATCAACTTGAGCTGCGGCACCCCGGGCTTGGCCTGTGGTGCCGCGCCGGCGCCGGGAGCGGCCCCGGCCACGGCGACGACGGCAAGCGCGGCCCCCGCGGCGAACGCCGCACGCTTGAGATTCTTACGGTCTGGCTGACTGGTCATCGGTTCCTCGTCTGCGAGTGCCATGGTCAGTGGCATCGGACTGGACAACCCCCAGACCCACCCACCCTGCGAACGCACCCCACGCGTCCCTGGGAGAGCCTGTGAGCACCCTGTGAGAGAGGTAAACCCCTTACTCGGGTTGCCTGTTGACCAGAATTCGCCCGAACCGGGGGACCGCCCGACCGGGCCGGCCGATCGGCCGGGTCCGGACAGACGCACGCGGGGCGAACCCTCGAAAGGCCCCGCGAAGGGTCGCTCCTTCGCGGGCGGCTGGGTGGTCGTAGCATCGGCGGTATGGGCGAGTGGGGTCTGCGGCCCGCCGTCCGGGCCGATGTCGATGCTGTCGCCGAGTTGCGGGCCGTGGTGTTGCGGGCGGATCTGGAGCGGCTCGGGCGCTACGACGAGCGGCGGGTGCGCGGGCGGCTGCGGGACGGGTTCGTCGCCGCGTACACGCACGTCATCGAGGTCGGTGGCGTCTTCGCCGGGTGTGTGGCGTTGCGGCCCGAAGGCGACGCGCGGTGGCTGGAGCACTTCTATCTCGCGCCGCACGCGCAGGGGCGCGGCATCGGTTCGGCCGTGCTCGCCGGGTTCCTCGGCGAGGCCGACCGGGACTCCGTGCGGCTGCGCCTCAACGTCCTGCGGGGCAGCCCGGCCCGCCGGCTCTACGAGCGGCACGGGTTCGTGCTGGAGCGGGAGGACGCCGTCGACGTGTTCCTGGTGCGGGAGCCGCTCGGGGTCCGGGGCTGATACCCGGACCGGTCGGGGTCCTGGTGCCGGAACGGTTCGGAGCCGGGGCTGACGTCCGGAGTGCTCTGTTCCTGTTGCCGGAGTAAGTCGGGGCGGGGAGTGACATCCGAACTGGTCTCCGGCTCCGGCCCCGTCCGAGTGCCGCGTGGCGGGTTCCGCCCGCCGGTGCGGGTGCGGTCGTCATCATGAGCCGGTGCCTCAGCTCCTGCGTGTTGTCCTCGGCGCGTTCGTCGTCGCCGTCGCTCTGGTCGCCTGGCCCGCCTGTGTGCCGCTCGGGGGCGGGTCGCCGGTGCCCGCGGGGGTGTTCGGGGCGTACGTCGGGTACGACGCCGGCGGGGTGCGGCGGATCGCCGGACTGGACGGGTGGGTGGGGGACGCGACGCCCCGGGTGGGGCGGGCCTATCTGCCCGGGGACCGGTGGAGCAACATCGAGGGCGCGCCCGGTTATCTGGAGCACTGGGCGGGGTGGCGGACGGCCCGCGCGGACCGGATGTTCGTGCTGAACGTGCCGATGCTGGAGCGCACCGAGGAACGTCTCGCCGACGACGCCGTGCGGGAGGAGCTGCGCGCGGGTGCGCGCGGTGCCTACGACGGTCACTTCCGGGCGCTGGGGCGCCGGTTGGTCGGCCTCGGCGTGCCGGACACCGTGCTCGTCGTCGGCTGGGAGATGAACGGGATCACCTACACCCACCGCTGCGGACCCGATCCCGACTCCTGGAAGGCGTACTGGACGCGGATCGTGGCGGCGATGCGGTCGGTGCCGGGGCAGCGGTTCCGGTTCGAGTTCACGCCGAGCCGGGGGCGGGACGCCGTGCCGTGGACGGACTGCTACCCCGGCGACGCCCACGTCGACATCATCGGCATGGACGCCTACGACCAGCCCGAGGGCATGTCGTTCGAGCAGCAGGTCGCCGAGCCGTACGGGCTGGCGGCGCACGTGCGGTTCGCGGCGGAGCACGGCAAGCCGGTGTCGTACCCGGAGTGGGGGCTGTTCCGGAACGGGGACAACGCCGCCTACATGCGGGGCATGCTGGGCTGGTTCGCGCGGCAGCGGCCGCTGTACCAGACCATCAGCGACTACTGCCCGCACGGTGTGTGGCGGTGCCGGGACAATCCGCGGGCGTCGGCCGTCTACCGGGCGGCCGTCAGGCGGTAGGGACCGGACGGCGGAGGCAGCCCGGCCGGCCACCGGCGGCCTTCACGCGGTGGCGGCCGGACGGCGGGGGCAGCCCGGCCGGCGAGGGCGGCCGGACGGCGGAGGCAGTTACGGCCACCGGGCGGCGGAGGTGCGGTGCCGGCAGGTCCGTTCGGCTGAACCGGCTCGCCCCAGGGCGTGCCGTACCGGCCGCCGCGACCACCGGTCCGATGATCCCAAGATGCGACGAGAACACCTTGCGCGCCTTCCGCGGACGTGCCTCGCTCCCGCGTGGAAGCCCCTGGCCACCCTCCCTTCGGCACTGGCCGCGGCACTGATCGCGGGCGCGCTGGTCGCGCTCACCGCCCTGCCCGCAGGGGCCGGGAACAACATGAACGCGCACGCCGCGGCGCCCGCCGGTGTCGGGAGCAACGCCTTTCGCAAGGAGACGTCTCGGGCCGTCCGGGCCCACGAGCAGGCCCGCGCCCACGTCGACCGGCTGCGCGCGCGGGACGCCCGCTCGGCGGCGGTCCGATCGGCCGAACGCCGCCGCAATGCCATCCGCGACGGACTGTGGGACGTGTTGCGGTCGGCGGCCCGCGACGCGGGCGATCCCGTCGCCGTCGACCCCTCCGGACGCGCCGGCCGTTGCCCGGCCGCCCGCGTCCGCAGCCGCGCGCCCGGGGGCCGCGCCGGGGGCTGGACGGCGCCCACCCGCCGCTACTGGCTCTCCGCCGGCTATGCCGCCCGCGGCTCCCACTGGGCCAACCGGCACACCGGGCAGGACTTCGCCGTGCCCAGCGGGACACCCGTGTACGCCGTCGGCCCCGGCACCGTCCGCGCGACGACCTGCGGCGACGGTTTCGGCAGCCAGGTCATCCTGCGCCACCCCGACGGCTACTTCACGCAGTACGCCCACCTGTCCCGCGTCGACGTCCGCAAGGGCGGGCGGGTCGCGGCGGGCCAGCGCCTCGGCCTCGCCGGCGCGACCGGCAACGTCACCGGCCCTCATCTCCACTTCGAGGTGCGGATCACGCCGTACATGGGATCCGCGGTGTCGCCCCTGCCGTGGCTGCGGAGGAAGTCGGTCGACGTCGGCGGGTGACGGCCGCCGCGCCGGAAACCCCGATGGGGGTGCCTCGCGAGCGTCCCGTCGGCGGACGGGTACCGGACGTTCGGAGCCGGGGCGCGCGCTGTTCCACCGCAAGCCGCCGGTGTCGCCGGACGCCGCGCGCAGCAGGGCGCGGCTTCTTCGTGGAGGGACCCGCGGCGTGCTGTTCGGCGGCCTCAGGCCCGGTGCTCCGGCGTCCCCGGCCGGTACACCGCCAGGGCCCAGATCACGAAGACGTCGATCGCGATCCGGACGATCGACCAGACCGGGGCGTACGGGAGGAAGAGGAACTGGAGGACGAGGCTGACGGAGGCGAGGAGGATGCCGGTGACACGGGCCCAGGCCGCGCCCTTGAGGATGCCCCAGCCGGTCACCGCGGCCACCACGCCGACGATCAGCAGGACCCAGCCCCAGCCGGTGAGGTCGATCTTGTAGACGTAGTCGCCGACGCGGCCGTACACGTCGTCCTCGGAGATGGCGGCGATGCCCTGCAAGACGCCGAGGACTCCGTTGACCAGCATCAGCACGCCCGCGAAGGTGACCCCGCCGGCCGCCCAGCCGCCGTGGGCGGCCGGCCCCGAGGGCCAACTGCTTGAACTGGCGGGACCGGTGCCCTGGTGCGAGGGGTCCCATACGGGGGAGCCCTCCCGATTCCTGGGCTGCGACGCGTCAGTCATGGCGGTGCCCCGCCTCTCTGTCGAGTGTTCCGTTCCTCCGACCCTCCGTCCGGACGACGGCCACCACCACGGGAACTGCGCCGAGCGGGTGAGCCGGCATGCGCGGCCTGACGGGCGGACCTTCACTGGAGGAAGGACCCGCCGCTCCCCCCGACGCCGGAGGCACCATGCCCGCCCACCGCACCCGCCCATCCGGGGCAGCCGTGCTCGCCACGGCCTGCGCCGCCGCACTCGTCGGCCTCACCTCTCTCACCGGCTGCTCGGGCGAGGACAACCCGTCGGGGGTGGCGAGCCGGGCCGCGTCCGCCGCGGAGTCGGCCCGCGACCGGGCGACCGCCGCCGCGTCCTCCCTCGCCTCGCGGGCCACGGAGGGCTTCGCGTCGGCGACCGCGGAGGCGGGCCGCAGGCTCGACGGGATCAAGGGCGGGACCGAGGCCAAGGACGACGTGAGGACCGGCGCCCCGAAGGCGGACGGCGACCGCACCACGGTCGAGGTGACCGCCACCAACACCGACGCCACGACGAGGTCCTTCTCCGTCCAGGTCGACTTCACCGACGCGGACGGCACCTGGCTCGACACCGTCCTCGTCACCGTCCCCGATGTCCCGGCCGGAAAGTCCGGGACGGCGACGGCCCGCAGCAGTCACCAGCTCTCGGGCGAGGTGAAGGCGGAGGTGGCGCGGGCGGTGCGGCACTGAGGGACTCGCTCTCCGGGCCGGGACCTCCTCGGGTCCGGGGCTCCCTGCGGTCCGGGGACCCTCCTCCGCCGGCCCCGACCCTCCTCCGCCGGCCCCGACCCTCCTCCGCCGGCCCGAGGCCCCCTCCGGTCCGAGGCCCCCTCCGGTCCGAGGCCCCCTCCGGTCCCGACCCTCCTCGACTCCGGGGCCCTCCTTCGGTCCCGACCCTCCTCCGGTCCGAGGCCCCCTCCGGCCGAGGGGACGGCCCTTCTCCCGTGCGGGCGGGAGGGCCTCGCGGCGATGCGCGCCGCGCCTGCCTGGCCGCCGTCCCGCCGAGCCGGCCGCCGCGCGGGCACTGCCGGTGGAGAGAAAGGGAGGGTGGTGGGAAGAAAGGGAGCGCGGCCGTCCTCTCCTGGACGGCCCGGCGCGCCCGGAGGTCAGGTCACGACGGCCATCGCGCGCGGTGTGCCGTTCAGGCGGCGGCCGCCGTCCGGCGTGCAGGTCACGATGTCCTCGATGCGTACGCCGAAGCGGCCGGGAAGGTACACGCCCGGCTCGACGGAGAAGCACATGCCGGGCACGAGGGGCTGTTCCTCGCCCTCGACCAGGTACGGCGGCTCGTGGGTGGTGACGCCGATGCCGTGGCCGGTGCGGTGGACGAAGTACTCGCCGTAGCCGGCGTCGGCGACGACCGCGCGGGCGACCCGGTCGATCTCCTGGCAGGGCACGCCGGGCCGGACCGCCTCGAACGCCGCCTGCTGGGCCTCGCGGACGAGGTCGTGGACCCGGCGCTCCTCGTCGGTGGGTTCGCCGACGTGGACCGTGCGGGAGGTGTCCGAGCCGTAGCCGTCCTTCAGGCCGCCGAAGTCGAGCACCACCATGTCGCCGTCCCGAATGACCCGGTCCCCCGCCTCGTGGTGGGGGTTCGCCCCGTTGGGACCGGAGCCCACGACCGTGAAGTCCACCTGACTGTGGCCGTGTGCGTGCAGCAGCCGGGCCAGGTCGGCGGCGATCTCCGTCTCGCGGCGGCCGGCGAACCGCACGCCCAGGATGTCTTCGTACGTCGCGTCCGCTGCCGCGCCCGCCGCCGCGAGCCGGGCCACCTCGTGCTCGTCCTTGACCGCGCGGAGCATCGGCAGGGCGGTGGTGAGGGCGCGGTAGGTGGTGAGGGGGAGTGCCTCCTGGAGGCCGAGAAGGTGCAGGGCCCAGGCCGCGTCGGAGACGCCGTAGCGGCCGTGCGGGCGGAGCAGGCCCGCCGCGGCGGCGTACGGGTCCTGGCCGTCGTGCCAGTCGGTGATGCGGACCGCGCCCGCGCCGGGGGTCGCCTCCGCGTCGGGGCGTTCCAGGGCGGGGACCAGGAGGTGGGGCTCGGCGTCGGGGGTGAGGACGAGGAGGGTGAGGCGTTCGGTGATCGCGGTGGGGCGGTAGCCGCACAGCCACATCAGGTCGGGGCCGGGGGTGACGAGCACGCCGGAGAGCCCGGCCGCGACCGCCTCGCGGGCGGCGCGGGCCATGCGCTCCGCGTGGTCGTCCCGTGCGGCCGCCCGCTCGGCCGCTCCGGCCGCCTCGTCGCTCATCTCGCGCCACCTCGTCCCGTCGGTCCCCGTCCATTGGAGCGGGTGGGGGCGGCGGGTGCGGGGCGGTGTTGCGCCGTACGGGTGGTGACCGCGGGCCTACCTCGCGGCCGATACGGCCCGTTCGCCCACGTCGAGCGTCAGGTGCGCGGACAGGGCGCGCAGCACGTCGGGGGCGTCGAAGAGGGCGCCGGCGGAGGCGACGCCGGTCGTCCTGGTGCGGCCGCTGAGGATCCGGTGCACCGCCTCGACGACGAGCGGGGCGGTGACGGCGTAGATGTCCCGGCCGCGCGCCACGGCCCGCCGCTCGGTGCCGCCGGAGCGGACGACGACGTCGACGAGGAACGTCTGCGCGGACCGGCCGCGCTCGTCGACGGCGGTCGGCGCCGGGGTGTCCGGGGACGCCAGGTCCCTGGCCGCGTCCAGGGCCATGGCGGTGCGCACCTCGGGGATGTCGAGGTGGCTGGGGAGGGTGACGACGTCGGCCATCGTGAACTCGTCGACGACGGTCCGCCGGCCCAGTGGGGCAGGGAACTCCCATTCCAGAAGCGGCTGTTCGTCGTGGTGGTACTCCAGCACGCCGCCCGTGAAGCGGACGCGGCGGCCGTCGCGGCGCTCGCTGGAGACCTTGCCCGCGGCGCGGGTGCCGGCGGTGGGGTGCCAGTCGCTGAGGCCGTAGGCGACGCGGGCCTCGTCGGCCTTCGTCCAGTCGCCCATGGCGGTGGTGGCGAGCAGGTCGCCGAGGCCGCCGAAGAACGCCATCGCGGGGAGGATCACCGCTCCCTCGGCGCGGGCGCGGTCCCCGTACCGCTCGAAGGTGTCCACGTTGGCCTCGATCTCGGCCGCCACGTCGACATAGGGGATTCCGGCGCGCAGGGCCGCCTCGACGACGGGCCCGGCGGTCGTGGCGAAGGGCCCTGCGCAGTTGACGACGGCGGCCGCACCCGCCAGCGCGCGGTCGAGCGAGGCCGCGTCCTCGGCGGCGGCCGGGCGTACGTCGAGTACGGCGGGCCCGGAGGCCGCCAGGTCCCGCAGCTTGGCGGCGTCCCTGCCGGAGAGCACCGGGACGAACCCGCGGTCCAGCAGCTCCCCGACCACGAACCGCCCCGTATGCCCGTACGCCCCGAACACCGTCACCGTCTGACCCGATCGCATCGCTCTCCCCGTCCTGCGTCGTCCTGCGTCGTCCTGCGCCGTCCCGACATCCTCACCCGCGAGGTGGCCCGCCCACGAGTGTCCGGAACGACATGCACCGTACACTTCCGGACATGAACCATGGGGGAACCGGGCGGACCGGCGGCAGCGTCGCGCTGGCCGTCACCGAGGGCATGCTGCACTTCGAACTCTCCATCGCCTACGAGGTGTTCGGTTTCGCACCCGTCGACGTGACCGTCCCTTGGTACGAGGTCTCGGTGTGCGGGACGGAAGCGGTGCGGGTCGGCCGGTTCCGGCTGGAGCCCGACGCGGGCCTCGACCGGCTGCCGTACGCCGACCTCGTGATCGTCCCCGGATGGGCGGACGTCGACGTGGACCCGCCCGCGGAGCTGGTCGACGCGGTGCGGGCCGCCCACGCGGCCGGGGCACGCGTGGCCTCCCTGTGCACGGGCGCGTTCGTGCTGGCCGCGGCCGGACTCCTGGACGGCGGGCGGGCCACGACCCACTGGGCCCACACCGACGTACTCGCCGCCCGCCATCCGAGGGTGGAGGTCGACCCCGACGTCCTCTACGTCGACAACGGCAGCGTGCTCACCTCCGCCGGCAAGGCCGCCGCGCTCGATCTGTGCCTGCACCTGGTCCGCCTCGACCACGGCTCCTCGGTCGCGAACTCCGTCGCCCGCCGCCTCGTCGTACCGCCCCACCGGGCCGGCGGGCAGGCCCAGTTCGTCGCCGCGCCCGTGCCCGACCGGGACGACCATCCCCTCTCCGCGCTGCTCCCCTGGATCCTCGACCGCCTCGACCGGCCGCTCACGGTGGAGGACCTCGCCCGTCAGGCCCGGATGAGTTCCCGCCACCTCGGCCGCCACTTCCGTACGGCGACCGGCACCAGCCCCCTCCAATGGCTCCTCACCCAACGCATCCGCCGGGCGCAGGAGTTGCTGGAGACCACGGACCACAGCATCGAGGCGATCGCGGATGCGACCGGCATGGGCACGGCGGCGACCCTGCGGCGGCACTTCAACCGCACGCTCGGCGTCCCTCCGGACACGTACCGGCGCACGTTCCGCATGGGGTGACGCAGGTCACCTCGTCCGGTGTCAGGACCGCGGGGGCCGTCCGGTCAAGGAGGTGCGGACACACCCACCGCACCCACGACGACACAGGAGCCCACCATGGAAGCCCGGTTGAACATCATGGCCAGCCCCGTAGCGGCCAAGGCCATGAAGCACATCGTCGCCGCCGCCATGACCCTCGGGGAGTCGACGGTGCCCGCCGCGACCCGCGAGCTGGTCATGCTCCGCGCCAGCCAGATCAACGGCTGCGCCGGCTGCATCGACATGCACACCAAGGACGCCACCGCGGCCGGGGAGACCGCGCAGCGCCTCCACCTGGTCGCGGCCTGGCGCGAGGCGAAGGTCTTCACCGAGGCCGAGCGCGCGGCCCTCGAACTGGCCGAGGAGGGAACCCGCATCGCCGACGCGGCGGGCGGCGTCCCCGACGGGGTGTGGGCCAACGCCGCCAAGCACTACGACGAGGACCAGCTCGCCGTGCTCGTCACCCAGATCGCGGTCATCAATGCCTTCAACCGCGGCAACGTGATCACGCAGCAGCCGGCGGGGGACTACGAGGTGGGCCAGTACCACTGACGGGACGGGACAAGGATCGGCCGTCCCCCGGGCGGTGGATGCCCAGGGGACGGAGCGGGTGCCGGTGGCTCGGCACCGGGCCGGAGACGGGATCGGTCGGCGGCGGCGAGGTCGTCGCCCTCCGGCCGAGTGTCAGTCGTCCATGACGTGCTTCACGACCTTGACGACCTTGACGTCCTTGACGACCTTGACGTCCACCGCGTCCCCGACCGTCACCCTCCCCTCCCGCTCGACAGCGAAGTACGCGCCGAACACGATCCCGTCCCGCGCGCGGCGGTAGTCCGCCAGGGTGCGCAGGGGTTCCGGGCCGGCCCTGCGGCCCGTCCGCTGGTCCACCATCGTGATCGCGCAGCGGACCGTCAGCTCGGTGAGGGCGAGTTCGGAGTCGCCGACCGAGAGGCGGGCGGCCGTGTCCTCGGTGTGGGGGGTGTCCCAGCCGTCCACGACGATGTTGGGGCGGAAGCGGTTCATGGGGAGAGGGGCGACGCCGCGCTCGGTCAGGTGGCCGTTGAGCCGGTCCAGGCTCGCCCGCGACACCACGTGCAGACGGCTGTGGTTGGCCGCCCTGCCGCCGGGTGCCTTTTTTACGCGCAGCAGCCTGCTCGGGCGGCCCAGGACGCCCGTCACCCACGTGGCGGCCTCCTCGCCCTGGTCGACGGCGCCGTACGGCTGCCCCGGAAGTTCCGTCACCGCCTCGGCCTGCCCCTCCCCGTCGAGCCGCAGCTCACCCCGGTCCGGCGCGCACAAGGTCAACCCGCCCGTGGTGTCCACAGGTTGTGGACGGATCAGTGCCAGACCGGGATCACCCCACTGCCAGCGCAGCTTTCCCTTCTCGTCGACGATCACGTACGCCCGGTCGTGCGGCAGCCCGTCGGGCGTGAGCCGCGCCTCGGACACCGTGATCCCGGCGCAGCCCTTCACCGGGTAGTACGTCAACTCCGTGACGTTCGCCTGTCCTGACACCGCGACTTCCCTTCCCCCGTCAATTCGTACGACAAGTTTTGCCGGAAGGGCTGAGTTGCGGAGGGCGTTCGTCCGTACTCCTGTGTGTTGGACCCGCCGGGCATGGACGAGCACGGGCGGTGTTTCCCGATCGGGCAGGAGGAACGGTGCGCTTTTCGCGGAACGCGATGGGAACTGCCTTCGTGGGCGGCGCCCTGAGCTTGACCCTGGCGGCTCTGGCCTATCCGTCGATGCTGGGGCTGGACACGGTGTCCACCTCGAACGACCGGATCATCGCCAACACGCAGTGGGGGCCCCTGACGGAGGGCGACCGGGACTTCGTGGTCAAGGTGCGGGCGGCCGGGCTCTGGGAGTACCCCCTCGGCTTGATCGGGCTTCAGAAGGGGCAGAGCCCGGCGGTCAAGACCGCCAGCGAGCACTTGATCGACGGTCACGCGTCGCTCGACACGACCTGCCGCAAGCTCGCGCCCATGCTGAACATCACCCTGCCCAATGTGGCCAGCCCGCAGCAGGTGGCGTTCGTCAACACGATCAACGCGAAGACGGGCAAGGAGTTCGACGTCGAGTTCGCGAACATCCTGCGCATGACGCACGGCTCGATCTTCAACACCATCGCCAAGGTCCGCTCCACCACCAAGAACACCCTCATCCGGGCTTTGGCCGACCAGGCCAACGACACCGTCCTCGACCACATCACGGTGATGGAGAAGACCGGCATGGTCGACTTCGACCAGACCCTCTTCCAGCAGACCACCCCGCCGAAGCTCCCCCAGTCGGACCTGACCCCGCCGCCCCCGGCACCGGGCCAGCCGATGGTCGTCCTCACCCCGCCGCCCACCGCCACGTCCACACCTGTGGACATCGACGGCGCGGCGGCGGGCGGCGGGCCCGCTCCGGCGCCCGCCCCCACGCCGACGGGGTGAGGTCACCCGTCTCGGGGCGTCCCCTACCTCAGCCACACCGTCGTGTCCGGGCCGATCCGGCCGTCGCCGTCCAGCGGGGTGCTGCTCAGCAGCACCTCGCCCGGCGGGCACGGCACGGGCGCGTCCGACAGGTTGGCGACACACCGCCAGCCGTCCGTGCGGGCGAAGGCCAGCACGCCGGGCGGGGTGCCCTCCGCCCAGGTGAGGTCCTCGCCGTCCAGCAGCTTGCGGCGCAGGCGCAGGGCCGTGCGGTACAGCTCCAGGGTCGAGCCGTCCCTGCCGTCCTGCGCCTCGACGGCGTACCGCGCGAAGGACTCCGGCTGCGGCAGCCACGCGCCGCCCGCGCCGAAGCCGTACGAGGGACCCGTGGTCGTCCACGGCAGCGGCACCCGGCAGCCGTCGCGGCCCTTGCGGACCCGGCCCGTCTGTTCCCACAGCGGGTCCTGGAGGACCTCCACGGGCAGGTCGGCGACCTCCGGCAGGCCGAGTTCCTCGCCCTGGTACACGTACGACGATCCCGGCAGCGCCAGCATCAGCAGCGTGGCGGCGCGGGCCCGGCGCAGGCCGGCCGGCTCGTCGACGTGCGGAGCGTGGCCGCCGGACAGCAGCCAGGCGTTCTGGTCCGTGCCGGGCGCCAGCATCAGGCGGGAGGCGTGGCGGACGACGTCGTGGTTGGAGAGGACCCAGGTGGCGGAGGCACCGACGGCGCGCGCGGTGGACAGCGAGGACGTGATGACCTCGCGGAGCGTCTCCGCGTCCCACGGCGCGCGCAGATACTCGAAGTTGAACGCCTGGTTCAGCTCGTCGGGACGGGCGTACAGCGCGCGGCGGGCGCCCGGGACCCAGGCCTCGGCCACCGCCGTACGCGGCGGGGAGTAGGAGTCCAGGAGGCGCCGCCAGTCGCGGTAGATCTCGTGGACCTCGTCGCGGTCGTAGAAGGGGTGCGTGCCGGGGGTGATCGCGGTCAGGGCGTCCTCGCCGCCCGCTCCGACGGCGCCGAGGTCACGGAGCGGCTCGCCCAGGTCCTTGACCAGGGCGTGGGCCACGTCCACCCGGAAGCCGTCCACGCCCCGGTCCGACCAGAAACGCAGCGTGGCGCGGCAGTCCTCGCGGACCTCGCCGTGGTCCCAGTTCAGGTCGGGCTGCTCGCGGGCGAAGAGGTGGAGGTACCACTGGCCGTCCGCGACGCGCTGCCAGGCGCTGCCGCCGAACACCGACTGCCAGTCGGTGGGCGGGAGTTCGCCGTGCGCGCCGCGTCCGTCGCGGAAGACGTAACGGTCACGCGCCGGGGAGCCGGGGCCGGCGGCCAGGGCCTCCTCGAACCACACGTGCCGGTGCGAGGTGTGGTTGGGGACGATGTCGACGACCACCTTCAGGCCGAGGCGGTGGGCCTCGGCGACCAGTGCGTCGAAGTCGTCCAGGGTGCCCAGCCGCGGGTCCACGGCACGGGGGTCGATGACGTCGTAGCCGCCGTCGGCCAGCTCGGACGGGTAGAAGGGGCTGAGCCACAGCGCGTCGACGCCGAGCGCGCCGAGGTGCGGGAGGCGGTAGGTGATGCCCCTCAGATCACCGAGCCCGTCGCCGTCGGCGTCGGCGAAGCTGCGCGGATAGACCTGGTAGACGACGGCCTGCCGCCACCAGTCGGGGTCGCGGGTGGAGAAGTCGGGGGCGGACGAGTGGTCTGTCTCGGGTGCGGGCACGAAGTCGGTCACGTACACAAGCTTGTCCAGTTTGCCGGGAAGGGGAACGTCCGCACCTTGCGGAAGGGATCATTCCGTACGTGGGTGAGATGTGACGGAAACTTGAACTCCCCTGAGTTTGCCGCAGGTTGACAGGCCTCCGCCTAGCGAACCACGATGAGCCCACGCCGTGGCGCAAGCGACCGATGGGCCCGGTGTTTTCTCTGAACCGCGCCATCACCGAGGGCATCGCCATGCCGCGACGCCGCCGTGATGGGCACTCGCACTCGCCAAGATGGGAATCGCATGTCCATAGCGAGACGTGTTTCCGTGCGCCGCCTGCTGGGGACGGGCGCCGCCTCACTCGCCCTGTGCACCGCGTCCGTCGCCGCCGCTTCCGGAGCCTGGGCCGGCACCGGGGCACCCGGCGGCGACGGCTGGAAGTCCGGCGGCCAGTACCAGCCGGGGACCGGCGCGGGCACGGAGACGGAGACCGACCGCTGCCAGTTCTCGCTCGACGGCACGCACTTCTACGATTCCGTCAAGGTCGACGACCAGAACCTGAAGCCGACCGGTGACGGCAAGGTCCACGTCACCGTGCGGACCGCCGACAAAGCCACCACCTGCACCGCCTCGCTCGCCTCCTACCTGGCGCACGGCCCGGACTTCCGGACCTCGGGCGAGCAGGTCTTCATCGACTTCGACACCGTGACGGTCAAGCCCGGCGCGAGCGACACCCTCGACATCGCCGTGCCCGACGCGGGCTGCTACGCGCAGATCGACCTCTACCGGGGCGCCGTGAAGTTCGACGGCGAACTCGACGCCAGGGACGGCTTCGACCACGGCGACCTGCCCAAGGGCCCGGACCGCCCGGTCATCAAGGACAAGCTGATCGCGGCCTGGAACGGCGGCACGAAGGACTGCACCCCCACCGAGCAGCCCCCCGCCGAACAGCCGCCGGCCGAGCAGCCCCCCGTCGAGCAGTCGCCGACCACCCCGTCGGACACCTCGTCGACGCCGTCCACCGAGGCACCCCCGACGAGCCCTTCCGCGACCGCGCCCGCGGCGACCCCGTCGACGTCCGCCCCGGCCCCCTCCGCCTCGGATTCCACCCCGGCCGCGGCCCCCACCCCCAACGGTGGTGGCGGCGACCTCGCCGAGACCGGGGCCGACAGCAACACTCCCGTCATCGCTGGCGGCGCGGCGGCCCTGCTCCTGGGCGGCGCGGCCATCGTCGTCGCGACCCGGCGCCGCAAGGGCGGCCAGGCGTAGGGACGCGCCCGTCGCACGGGTGGCGACTGCTCGCCGAGCTTTCGTCACCCGCGCGGCGCCGCGGCTACGGCTTCTCCACCGTCGTCAGCCACAGACTCACGTACCGCTCCGCGTCGACGCCCAACGCCACGTCGACCAGGGCCTGTTCGCGCGGCCCGTGGTGGATCTCGGATTCTCCGGGACGGGGGCGGCGGTCGACGACGGTCTGGCCCCGGGTGGGGCCCGGGGCCAGGCTCACCTCGACCGGGAGGCGTTCCGTGATCAGGCCGTCCGGGTCGACGACCGCGCAGACCGCGCCCGCGTCGCCGAGGCCGCCCGTGGGAGTGGGGTCGCCCGAGGTCGCCGGGTCACGGTGGGCGAGGAGTTCGCCCGCCAGCCGCAGGCGGGGCTCCCCGTCGGCGCGAAGCCGCTGCACGTCGGCGGCCGGGACCAGGACCTGCTTGAAGACGTCCAGGCCGTACATCGTGATCGGCACCCCGGCGGTGAGCAGGATCGCGGCCGCCTCCGGGTCGTGCCACACGTTGAACTCCGCGACCGCCGTCGCGTTGCCCGCCGCCACCGCGCCGCCCATGAACACGATCCGCTCGATGTTGCCCACCACCTCCGGGTGCGTGCGCAGCAGCAGGGCGATGTTCGTCAGAGGCGCCATCGGGATCAGGGTCACCGGCCTCGGCGAGGCGAGGATCTCCCGGCGCAGCAGGGTCACCGCGTCCACGTCGACCGGGCGGCGGGTGGGCGCGGGCAGCCCGAGGTCGCCCATCCCGTCCTGCCCGTGCACATGCCGGGCCGTGCGCACCGGCTCGATCAGCGGGCGCTCGGCACCCCGCGCGACCGGGATGTCACCGGCCCCCGCCTGCTCCAGCACGGTCAGGGTGTTGCGGACCACACCGTCCACGTCGGTGTTCCCGGCCACGCAGGTGATCGCCCGTACGTCCAGCCCCGGATGCCGTACGGCGAACAGCAGGGCCAGGGCGTCGTCGACCCCGGTGTCGCAGTCGATGATCACCGGAATGGGCTGACCGGTCACGGTGGCGCTCCTGTCGGTCACGTCTGTGTCAGTTGGGCCTGTACCCGTGACCTTACGCAGCGGACCAGAGTTCGGCTCCGCGATCCCCGGCACGGGCGGCGATCCGGTCCAGCAGCCGCGCCACCGGTACCGCCCCCGGACGTCTGCCGTCCCGCAGCCGTACGGCCGCCAGATCGCCGTCGGCCTCCCGTTCCCCGATCACCGCCTGGTACGGCACCAGCCGCGCGGCCCTGATCCTGGCGCCGAGGGTGCCACCGCAGGGGCCGGACACCTCGGCCCGCAGGCCACGGGCCACCGCCCGCCGTACCACCTCGTGGGCCCGCTCCTCCTGCGCCTCCGCGACCGGCAGGACCGCCAGCTGCACGGGGGCGAGCCAGGTCGGGAAGGCACCGCCGTGCTCCTCGACGAGATGGGCGACGGCCCGCTCCACGCTGCCGATGACGCTGCGGTGGACCATCACCGGGCGGTGTTTCGCGCCGTCCGGGCCGATGTAGTGCAGATCGAAGCGTTCGGGCTGGTGGAAGTCGATCTGGACGGTGGACAGGGTGGCCTCGCGACCCGCCGGGTCGACGACCTGCACGTCGATCTTCGGGCCGTAGAAGGCGGCTTCGCCCTCGGCGGCCTCGTAGTCGACGCCGGAGCGGTCGAGGACCTCCCTCAGCAGGGCGGTCGCCCCGCGCCACAGCTCCGGATCGGCGACGTACTTGCCGCCCTCCCCGGGCAGGGAGAGACGGTGGCGGGAGGCGCGGATGCCGAGGTCGGCGTAGGCGCGGGCGATCAGGGCGAGGGCCGCGCGGGCCTCCTCCACGGCCTGCTCCAGGGTGCAGAAGATGTGTGCGTCGTTGAGGTGGATCGCACGGACCCGGGTCAGACCGCCGAGCACGCCCGACAGCTCCGCGCGGTACATGCCGCCCAACTCGGCTATACGCAGGGGAAGTTCACGGTAGCTGCGGGATCGGGAACGGTAGATGAGCGCGTGGTGCGGACAGAGGCTGGGCCGCAGGACGACCTGCTCGGCGCCCAGGTCCATCGGCGGGAACATGTCCTCGCGGTAGTGGTCCCAGTGACCGGAGATCTCGTACAGGTCCCGCTTGCCGAGGACCGGCGAGTACACGTGCCGGTAGCCGGCGGCGCGTTCGGCCTCACGGACGTACTCCTCCAGGGTGTGGCGCACGATCGCGCCGTCCGGGAGCCAGTAGGGCAGGCCCGCGCCCATCAGCGGGTCGGTGTCGAACAGATCCAGCTCGCGGCCCAGCCTGCGGTGATCGTGCATGGTCGTCGCTCCTGTGGTGAGGAGGCGAGCACCCGCACGACGAAGCCCCGGGCACTCGCCCCGGGGCTTCGGACGGTTCGTCCACTGGTCAGCGCGCCGGGACACTCTCCGGCGTCGTCGTGAGAGACGGGTGGGCGGCGCGCTTCATACGGCGACCGTAACAACGGCCGGCACCGGTGGACGAGTGAATAACCCCCGCCGCACGAGAGGAGGGCGGCAGCGGGCGGGGGTCGGCGAGCCGGGGATTAACCCGGACGGACCGCCGCGCTGGTCGGCCGACGGCGGCGGTGGTGCCGTGGGAGGGAGCACCCCGCGGTGCCGGGACGCGGGACGCCCGCGCACCCCCCATCCGCCCCGCGGAACCGATCCGGTGCGCACCGGCCACTCCAGGAGGCACCTCCGATGACCCGCCGTACCCTCCTCGCCTCCACCCTCGCCGTCACCGGGCTGGTCACCGTCACCTCCTGCGCCACCCTCGGGCTGGAACACCCGCCGACCGCCCGGCCTCCCGTGCCCACCGTCGAGCGGTCCTCGGCCCTGCCCACCGCACCGGTCGCCTCCCCCGTCCTCACCGACGCGCAGGCGCACGCCGCGCTCATCTCCGGCACCGACCTCGGCGAACCCTGGACACCGACCCGCGGCACCGCGACCTGGCGGGACGGCATGCTCAAGGCCACCACCCCGACCGCCGACTGCCAGAAACTCCTCGACGGCCTGTACAGCGACGAACTGCTCGGCGCCCCGCCCCTCGCGGTCGTCGCCCTCGACGACGCCGACACCGGAGCCCAGCTCCGCTATCAGCTCGCCGACCGGCGGCCCGCCGACGTCGACCGCACCCTCGCCTGGCTGAAGACGCTGCCGCAGAAGTGCGCCCGCTTCACCGCCAAGGCCCCGGACGGCACCGTCCTCGACGCCACCGTCACCGAGCAGCCGCTGCCCGAGGTGGGCGACGTCCGCCAGGGCCTGCGCGTCACCCTCACCAACTGGAACACCGACGGCGACCCCGTCGCCCTCGCCCTCGACGTCGCCACCGTCCGCGCGGGCCAGGACACCCTCACCCTCACCAACGGCGGTCTCACCGACGTCCCCAACGAGGCCACCCAGGCAGCGGTCCAACTGGGCGTGCGACGCCTCACGGAGGTACGCAAGCAAGGGCGGGTGCAGGTGTAGAAGCGTGTCCGACCGGCACCCGTGCCGCCCCTCTCCAGGTGACCCTGAGGGCGCGGGTGGGGGGGGGGGGGGGGGGGGGGGGGGGGGGGGGGGGGGGGGGAGGGGGAGGGGGGGGGGGGGGGGGGGGGGGGGGGGGGGGGGGGGGGGGGGGGGGGGGATCGGCGGTG
>NZ_JBVIQK010000047.1:0-20135 GCF_055577115.1 Streptomyces sp. NPDC033216
GGCCTCTACCAAGAAGGCGCCCCCGGAGAGGCTGTCGACCCCCGCACTATCGATGTAAGGAAGGTAGGGGAGAAGACCCCCCGCTCGCAGAGGGGTCCTGCCGCCATAACCGGCACACGCGCGTGAGCTTTGCGCGGAGTAGCGCACTGGTGGCAGTACTGCACTACTGAGGTTTGCGGGTTGTCGTCGGATGGTGACGGTTCGTGATCCCCGCGGTATGCCGGTGGTCGGACTCTGACGGAGTCGATCGCACACCGCGACCAGTCCAGCTCGCCCCGGGCACCGAGCTCGTCCAGAACCAGGCGGTGGAGATTGCCCACACCCTGGTCTCGGGCCGTAGCGTTCCGGCAAGTCACGCCAGGAGATCCCGGTCCGGATCTTGTAGACCATCCCGTTGATGACCTGCCGGTCCGACACTCGCGGCCGGCCCGTCGCGGCCCGCGGTATCAGCGGAGCGAGTAACTCCCACTCCTGATCGGTGAGTTCATGACGACGTATCACCCCACCATGATCCACCACCCGATGATCTTTGAAGACGGACCCTAGAGCGGAAGCTTGCCAGTCAACTGAAGCACTGAGTCACCGATCTCAGAGCGATCCAACCATCTCGAAGATCATTTCGTTAGGAGTTTTAAGTCCACCTGCGTGAGATCGGCGTCCCTCCGCAGCGCGGCAGGACCTCGGCGATCCGCCAGCTCGTCCTCGAGGCCCCAGCCCTCGTCATCGCGAAAGCAGTCGCCCCAGGCGTCCACCAGCGGTGAAGCGCGGCTCCTTACGCTGGGGCCACCGAACCTCGCTTGTCCTCAACGTGGACGACGTGAAGCTCGGTGCCGTCCCTGTGACGCTTGGAACGTCCGAACAGCCCGACAGCGATCTGCGACTGATCCTGCGGCTCATCGGGGCCGACATAGGTAAGGACGTCGTTGTGATGCCCGGTGACGACCCATCCCTCCACGTCCTTGAGGTCGATCACCCCAAAGTCTCCTGCCGAAGATCCGGCATGCGCCGGGCCGAACTTCTTCAGGAGGTCGGTTGCCTGTTCAACAAGCTCCTCTTCTGGAGCGGTCAGCACGACACAAGTGCCATGCTCGAACAGCACCCACGACTTGTGAGGGTCGGCGAGAAGCCGCTGCCAGACGTCTATCAGTATCTCGGTGTCCACGCCGATCATCATGCCGCAGAGCACCTACACAGGGTGACGATCGGCCGACAGCTACGGCGAATACGCGACTCCTGAACATGCGGGCCTACCAGTCCCACGGCCGGTAGAGCTGGCCGATAGCCTGGCCGCCGCTGCCCGGCGCCCTGAACGCTGGACGGCCCGCCGATGACTTTGACCTCGGGGTCGTGGCGCGGGTCCCGGTCGTCCTGGCGGCCCGCGCAGGCAGGCCGCCCCGGCCGCGCAAGCCCTGCACGGCATCCCCGACCGTCTCCAGGCGAACGAGGTCTCCGCTGGGGCGGCAGGCCGCTGCCGGCTGCGGCCTGACCTTGCCCAGCCCGGGGAGCCGAAGGAGACGGCTGTCGTGAGCCGGGCGTGAGGTTGTGGGAAGTGCGGGAACCCACGAGGAGGCCTGTGGGTCTGACAGGTGGAAGCGCATCGCGACGTGAGGATGAACCGTGCCCTTCCCTGACATACTGAACCGCCTGGATTCGTGGCTGGAAGCCCACGCGCCAGACGAGTTCCGCACTCTTAACCCGCCCGCTACGGCGGCGCAGATCAGTGAAGTCGCCGAGAACCGGTTCGATCTCCATCCGGAGCTGGGGCTCTGGCTCGCCCGCCACAACGGGGTGTCGACCTGGACGCGGCCGGGAGGGCCGGGGGGATGGCTGCCTGGTGGCCACTATCCGCTGGACGCGGAGGGGATGCGGCTCGGGCAGCGGAACATGGAACAGGAAGTGGCCTGGAGTCTGGAGGACGAGAGCGAGGAGTCCGTCGTCGGGACGACCGCGCATGTCCGGTGGGTCCCGCTGGCCAGGACGCTGTCGGGGGTGGAGCTTGTCGTCGACCATCGGGAGGGGCCAACCCAAGGGGCGGTCCTGGAAATCGACCAGGATGCGGAGTTGTGGGGCGTCGTCCGTTGGAAGAGCGTGGCGGAGATGTTCGAGGAGACGGTCGTGTCCCTGGAGACGGGACATCCTGTGGTGACCGCACTGGGCAAGGAGATCCGGGCCGAGTACGTCCGTGAGGACGACGGCACCTGGCAGCTGGTCTGGCACTGATACCGCAGAAGGGGAGACCGGTCAGCTGCCACGGAACAGCGGAGCCGGTGACAACAGTCATGCTTCCGCCCAAGTAGCGTGCCGACCTGGTGACAACTACCGTGCTTCGCCGCGCCGAACCCGCTGGTCAGTGGCCGCCGATGGTGACAGCTATCGTGCGTCGGCACAATTCGGCGGGCCGCCGTACAGCGCTCTGACGACGGCCCGCTCCTGAATCGCACCACGAATGCGAGACCGAAGATGACCACGCGCTGGCCGCCCTGGCGCACCGCCGGCCGTCCGCTGGCCCCGCGCGTCGCCGTGCCCCGGAGCCGGTCAACCCCGCCCACATCGGGCGGCGCGTCGTACGGCGCCGGGCGAAGGGGATGGACGCCGGCGCCGTCGCGGCGACCCTCGAGGACGCCCGCTTCGACGCGCGGCAGGACTCCCGCCACGAGGGCCTGGTCGACGACGTCCGCGGCCGGGCGGAGCTCAGCTGCTCGCCGCCGCGCCGCCGGGCACCGTCTACGACCCGGAGAGCGACGACGTCGTCCCAGGCCGAGCTCGCCGCCGAAGCCGCGGCCGCCGCCGACCGCGAGGCCGCCGTACGCGAGGCGCAGCGGATCGCGGCCCGCGCCGACGAGCTCCAGGCGCTGCGCGAGCTCCGGCCCCTGCAGCAGACCGAGCCCCGCGACGGGGACGAAGCCGCGCGCGACGAGCTGACCCGGCGAGCCGGCGAGTACGTCCAGGCCGACGTCGATGCCTGGCTCGCTCACTCCCTGGCCGCGCACCTCGGGCATTACCGCGACCCGGCCGCCCGTGAGGCGCCGCCGGCCTTCTGACGCCGCCGCTCCTCGCCCACGCCGCGCTGCTCGCCGAACTCGCCCGGCTGGTCCCCGGCGCCCGCGCCGACGAGCTGGCTGACCTGCCGGGCACCTGATCTCACTCGCGCCGGAACGCCCCCTCGACGTCGCGCTGTTCTGGCAGCTGTCTCCATGATCCGACCCCCCTTGGCCGCTCGCTGCGCGAACGTGCGCCTCTCTCGACGGGTGTCTAAGCGAAGTTCGATCGATCTCACTGAAGATTGACGACCGGCAGGTTCGTCTCAACGAAGTTTGACCGTCCGCGTTCTGTGCCACCGATCGATGGTTGGTCAGCCGCGCACCACGTGTGGGGACGACCGACAGTGAGCGGCCCTGCGTGCCCTGAGAGGATCAGGGCATGGCGGACTCACCTATGCAGATCAATGCCCTCATCGTCGATGCCGCTGACCCTGAGCGGCTTGCCGCGTTCTGGTCCGAGTTGCTTGGCCGGCCAGTCGTGGGCCGCATGGGACCCTACGTATGGCTGCAGCGTGAGAACGGCCTGGGCTTGGGCTTCCAGCGAACCGGCGAGCCCAAGTCAGTGAAGAACCGTATGCACTTCGACATCACCTCACCCAACCCGCCCGCTGAGCAAGAACGTGTCGAGGCGCTCGGCGGGCGCCAGCTGGAGGAGTACGACGCCGGCGGGTTCCTGGTGATGGCAGACCCCGAGGGCAATGAATTCTGCATCATCCCCGAAGGCCCCTTCGAACTCGATGACGAGGGGCGCGCGAACTACCTCATCTGACCAACCTTCCCGCCTGAGCCCAAAGGTCGTCGGCTCCCCGCCCGCAGCCATTTGAAGTGATCGGCGCTGGTGATACGCCTTCTGCCTGCAACTGTGTGAGCACATGCGGCGTTGTTGGCCCTTACTTAACGCCCTCCGTGACCCCGTCGGCAACCTTCGAGAGCTACGCCAGGTTCGGGTCGGCGACTTTCGAGGGCGGCGCCTGGTTCAGGTCCGCGACCTTCGAGGGCGACGCCTGGTTCGGGTCGGCGACCTTCGAGGCTGGCGCCTGGTTCGGGTCGGCGACCTTCAAGAGCGACGCCTGGTTCGGGTCGGCGATCTTCAAGGGCGACGCCATCTTCGAGTCGGCGACCTTCGTGGAGGCTAACTCCGATAACTCACCCCGGAGCCGTTCCACTTCCACCAGCCTCATGCCAGGACGATGCCCACCACCAGGCGAGATCACCCGAGGTAACGAAGCACTACTAGTCGGATATGACCGACACCGCTCGTCCGCGCGGCTGTACGTTTCACCTTCAGCGCGTGTTGACCGCGTCGAACCACTTTTGTGAAGGGTGATCCAGATGAACAGCCCTACCCGCCCCCTTGCCCCAAGCAGCGCCGGTGGCGCCGCGCCGGCCTTCCGGCTGGGGGTGGTGCAGATCGCCGCGCCCGTGCTGGGCGGCGGTCTGGGGGCACGGTGCTGGCGTACGTGCTCGTGGCGGCCACTGGTGGGCGCATGACGGCGGGGGAGCCGTGGACGTGGGTCTCAAACGCCAGGTATGGGGCACAGCGACGGCCGTGCCGGCGGCGCGGGCGGGGCGCGGTGACCGTCTTCTGCCGCGGCTGACGTTTACTGGTCAGGGTGGACGGCCTGGACGCCGGTGCCTGCGTATGCCTTGGGGGTGAGGGTGAGAAGGAACCGTCCGGCGGGGTGGGCGGCGGAGGGCCAGGCGGCGTGGATGGCGTGGACGGCGGCCAAGGAATGCCCGAACCGCAGCAGTTCGGTGGCGGTGATGGCGGCGTCGGTGTCGAACGCCTCGATCCGGATGAACCGCAGGCCCTTGATGTAGCTGAGCAGACCAGGCCGCTCCACGTCACCGGCCGTCAGCGACAGCACCGGTGCATACAGATCACTCTTCGGGTTCGTCACCCCGGACGGCACCGGGTACGTGCATCTGATCGCCACACGGGACGACGCCCGTGGCACCGGTCTCGGGCGTCGTCTGTATACGACGTTCGCCGAAGCAGCAGAACGTCACGGTGCACAGCAGTTGAAGGCGATCACATCAATCGAGAACACCGGCTCAATCGCCTTCCATCGCAGCCTCGGCTTCGGCACGAAGATCGTCGACGACTACAACGGTCCCGGCCTGGCCATGGCCGTCTTCCACCGAGACCTGCCGCTCAACGTCTCGCAGCCTGACCAACTTCCGTCACTGGTAATAGCTCCACAGGCCGTAAGTCTTGGTGTCGCTCGCTCGAACCCGGAGAGAAGTGAGTGATTTGTCAAAACCTGGGGATGGGAGCCGCACCGACCCAGCGGTGATAGGCGTCTACATCGACGTTGCTGCCGCACAAAATAGTGACTACGTGTCGGCCGGCGAAGCGGTCACGGTCTTCGAGGATCGCCGCGATGCCGAGCGCGGCCGACGGTTCGACGACGAGGCCGGCGTGGTCAAGGAGCATCCGCATACCGGCGATGATCGATGCCTCCTGGACCAGGACGGCGTCGTCAGCGACCAGGAGGAGGTCGTCCAGGACAGCCGGGATGGGACGCCGGCCGGCGACGCCGTCAGCGATGGTGTCGGTCGAGTCCGTGGTGACGACGCGCCGCTGGCGCCAGGAGTGGGTCATCGCCGGTGCGCCCAGCGGCTGGACGCAGATCACCTCGACTTCGGGCGCCATGGCCCTCACCACATGACCCACACCAGTGGCCAGCGCTCCGCCGCCGAGAGCAATCAGGACTGCGTCGAACGATGGCTCGGTGTCCACCAGCTCCAGGCCAATGGTCGCCGCGCCTTCGCAGGTCTCGATGTCCAGGCTGTCTTCGACCAGCCGGATGCCGTCGTACCGCGCGATGGCCGCCGCCCGCTCGCGAGCCATCTCGTGGTCGCCGTCCACCAGCTCCAACCTGGCACCCAGCGCGCGGATGCGATCAAGCTTGGCCCGAGTCGCAAAGCGGGATGCCACGACTGTGACGTCGATCCCCCGGCCGCGACCGGACCAGGCGAGGGCTTGGCCGAGGTTGCCCGCGCTGGCGCACACTGCGGCTCGCGAACCATTGTCGGCGAGCAGGCTCGCGACGACCTCGGTGCCGCGGGCCTTGAAGCTGCGAACCGGGTTCGCCGTCTCGAGCTTGATGCTCACCGTGCACCCGAGGTCGGGCTCCAGCGCCTCGCAGCGGTACAGCGGAGTGTCGAGAAAGATCGGGTCGATTACCCGGCGAGCCGCCCGGATCCGAGCAGTGTCGAGGCGTGTCTCTTGCACGACATCGCAGGCTACAGGGCATGTATCGAAAGTGCCTGGTGAGGATGGCGGATAGCTCATTTGTGATCCAGAATGAGTGGAACTCACGCTTGAGACTCCCCGCTTGATCCTGCGTCGCTGGCGCGAGGAGGACGTTGCGCCCGTGGCAGCCGTCAGCGCCGACCCCGAGGTCATGCGGTGGATCCGTGACGGCAGCGTCCGTGACGAACAGCGACTCGCGGCGGGATCCAGGCATGGGAGAGCGAGTGGGAGTCACAGCGCTTCGGCCTGTTCGCCGTGGAAATCCGGTCCACTGGCGAGCTTGCCTCGACTTCCGGCACTGCGACACCCGCGCCCTCTACCCCTGCCCCAACGGCATCCGACGCTGCGGCAAAGCCCACGCCACATCCAAACCCCGCGACGTCCTCTTCGACGACATGGTCCGACAGACCGCCGCCGGCACCATCGTGCCCATCCAGCTCCGCGCCGGGACCACGGTGCACCGCTACTGGGCGACCAGCGCCGACCGCGACCGATTGGACGACCTCCACAGCGACGACACGCGTCTGCCGTCCGAACGAGAAGCGGCTCCCGCGAACGGCGCCAGCCACAACCGCCCCACCTGCCAGCCGCCGGCCGTCCCCTCGATCACCGTGCACAAACGAGGTCGAAGCGCGCCTTCGTCAGGCCGTACAGCGCCCTGCACGGTAGGCACGCCGCTCGGGCAGCGTTCAACACATGCCGGGATGCCTTCCCCGCGGCCCGTGAGCCACTCAGGAGCCAGGTAAATGTGTGTGCGGCTCAGGGAGCCAGGGCGTCGTGGAGGGTGGGGTGGCTTTGGAGGATGTCGTGGACGCCGACGAGTTGCAGGACGCGCAGGACGGGGTCGGTGGGTGCGGCCAGGCGGAGCCAGCCGCCGGTTTCGGTCACGGCCCGGTGGGCGGTGATGAGGATGTTGATGCCGGTGGAGTCCATGAAGGTGACCTGGCGCATGTCGATCACGATGCGGGGCCCGACGGCGCCGGTGACGTCCAGGGCACGGCGCAGCTGGTCGCCGGTGTGGTGGTCGATCTCCCCGGCAAGCGTCACCAGGCGGATGCCGTCCGTGGCGGTGGCCACGACCGACAGCCTGCCGACCTGCTCGGTGTTCGTCATCTGTCCCTCGGGCATTCGGTGATACTTGCACACCAAGCAAGACCTTCTGCCCGAAGTGCTGCCCTGCACGTCCGGGTGATGCTGCTGCGCCGGTGGGGAGCCGGCGCGGGAGAGTGGAGCGTGTCCCGCGCGGGCGCGGGTACGCGCGGGGGTGTGAACGGGGTAGCGAAAGCGGGCCGTGATGGAACCAGCAGCGGTGAATGAGGACGGCACCGCACCAGCCGAGCAGACCATGCAGACCACGGTGGCCCTGGAAGGTGACGGCACGGTCATCGCCCAGGCCCGCCACCTGGCAACACGGTTCCTCACCCGGGTACAGGCCGAACACGGTCTGCCCGTCTCGCAGCGTGCCGTGGACCTGACCCAGCTGGTGGTCAGCGAGCTGGTGACCAACGCCCGCAAGTACGCGCCCGGCCCGGTGCTGATGGACCTGCGCATCGCCGGTGACGTGGTCGAGGTGGTGGTGTGGGACTCCGAGCCGGTGCTGCCGGTGGCCCGGGCCGCGGATGCCGGACGGGTGGGGCAGCACGGGTTGGAGATCGTGATGGCCGTCGCTCAGGGCTTCGAGGTTCAGCGGGAGCCGGTCGGCAAACGCATCACCGTTCGCATCGCCTTGCTCGACGACCTTGGCGGGGCCATCGCAGGACGGAGCCCTCTGTAGCGGCATCCGGGGCACCCGGGGCATCCGCGGCATCCGGCGGAGCTCGGCCGACCGTACCTGCTCGCCGGAGATGGTCTGACCCCGGTGCCAGTCGTGGACCCGCCCACGAAGGTCTGTTCCTCTGCCCTTGACAGATTCTTTGCTCAGTCGCACACAGAGCGGGATGACTCGTCGAGCTTGAACAGCAAGCTCTCCCTTTGAGTGATGTCGCGGTCGACGGATCGGCAGATCCCGTTGATCGTTTCGGCAGGGTCGGGGAGGGTGGCGTCCCACAGCCGGATGGTGCCGTCGTCGCTGCCGGTGGCGAGGGCACGGCCGTCAGGGCTGAACGCCATAGCGGTGACAGTGCCCTCGTGGTCGGTCAGAGTGGCGCGTGTGTACCCGGTGGCCACGTCCCACAGCCGGACGGTGCCGTCGTCGCTGCCGGTGGCGAGGGTTCGGCCGTCGGGGCTGAACGCCAGTGTGGAAACCGTGCCCTTGTGACCACTCAGGGCTGCCTTGGCGCGGTGGGTGGTTACATCCCACAGTCGCGCCAGGCCGTCGGCGCCGCCGATGGCCAGGAACCTACCGTCGAGGCTGAACGCCATCGCCTGCACGTTGACGAAGCCGACAGGGGTGTCGTCCTTGAGGGTGGCTCGGATGCGGCCGGTGGCGACGTCCCGCACGTGCACTGTTTCCCCGCCGACGGCCAGAGAGCGGCCATCAGGACTGAAGACGACCGAGGTGAGGTGGCTGTCGTCGCCAGTGATGATGGTGCGGGTACGGCCGGTGGCGGTGTCCCGGATCCGTACGGTGTTGTCGGAGGTGCTGCCAGTGGCGAGTGTGCGGCCGTCAGGGCTGAATGCAAGCGTGTCCACGGATTCTTGAGAGCTGTCGAGGGTGATGAGGGTGCGGCCGGTGCCGGAGTCCCACAGCTGTACGGTCCCGTCGCGGCTGCCCGCGGCCAGCTGGCGACTGTCCCGGCTGAACGCCATCGCGAGCACCTCCGCCGTATGGCCTTCGAGGGAGGGGCCGGCCCGACCGGTGGTGGTACGGCCGCTGGTCACGTCCCATTGTCGTACAGTGCCGTCCTCGCCGGTAGTGGCGAGAGTGGTGCTGTTAGGGGTAAAGCCCACTGACAGCACGTGGCCTCTGTGTCCGGCTAGCGTTGCTCGGTTGCGGTTGCCGAGGCTCCACAGTCGTGCGGTCGTGTCGGTGCTCGCAGTGGCCAGTGTGTGTCCGTCGGGGCTGAAGGCCAACGAGACCACGGCCGCCGTGTGGCCGGTGAAGGTGGCGCGGGTGAGGCCGGTGGACACATCGAGCAGTTTTACGTTCGCGCTTCCGACGGCCAGCGTGCTGCCCCCGGGGCCGAAGGCCAGCGACGTCACTCCGCTGTCGGTGAGGCCGTTGAGGCTACTGTGCACGTCTCCGGAGGACGGTTCCCACAATCGGACGGTGTTGTCGTCGCCGCCGGTGGCGAGCAGGCGGCCGTCGGGACTGAACGCGACCGCCTCCACGGTTCCCTGGTGGCCCTTTAGGACAGAGCGTGTCCGGCCTGTGGCGGTCTCCCACAGCCGAACCGTGCCGTCGTGGCTGCCGGTGGCGAGCAGGCGGCCGTCGGGACTGAACGCCACCGCGTTCACGGAGTCCTTGTGGCCGGTGAGCACGTCGCGGCTGCGACCGGTGGTGGTGTCCAGCAGACGTGCGGTGCCCTCGAATCCGCCAGTGGCGAGCAGGCGGCCGTCGGGGGTAAAGGCCACTGCTGTCACGGGGCCCTGATGGCCCTTCAGGGTGGTGCGGACGCGGCCGGTGGCGGTCTCCCATAGTTGTACGGTGCCGTCGCGGCTGCCGGCGGCAAGGGTTTGGCCGTCTGGGCTGAATGCCACCGACTGCGCGAGCGTTTTCACGGCTCGGGTGAGGCCGGTGGCCACGTCTCGCAGGCGTACGGTCTCGCCCTCGCTGCCGATGGCCAGGGTCGTGCCGTCGGGGCTGTACGCCACGGAGGTCGCCCCCTGGCCGAATCCGTCGAGGCGCCGTTGGAGCGGAATGTTCCCGGCGGCGTAGAGGCTGATGGTGGCTTCTCGGGTGGGGCTGGTGCGGTAGGCCTGGACGGCCAGGAGCGCGGCGAGGTCGGAGCCGGTGTCCAGCAGGGAGGTGGATTGGACGGCGAGTTGGCGGGAGAGGGCCTCGCGCTGTGCGGTGACTGCGGTCTGGCGTTGATCGAACGCTATGGCCGTGGCGGTGAGGGCCATGGCGAGCAGGACGGCCAGAGAAGTGACCAGGGTGCGTAGACGGCGGGTTCTGCGCGTGGTTGTTGTGCGTTCTTCGTCCCGGGCATTGGTGCTGGTGGTGAGGAAGGCCTTCTCCAGCGGAGTGAGTTGGTCCTGCTGTTCGGGGGTGAAGGTCTCTTCTGCGGTGGCAAGGCGGGTGCCGCGGTAGAGGGCTCCGGGGTCGCGGTCGAGTTCGTCCCAAGCTCTGGCGGCTTCGGATAATCGGCGGTGGCTGCACAGGAGTTCGCGGCTGGTGTCGATCCAGTCGCGCAAGCGTGGCCAGGCGGTGATGAGGGCCTCGTGAGCGAGGTCGACGGTGTCGTTGTCGAGAGTGATCAGGCGGGCGCGCGCCAGTTGCTCGAGGACGAGATCGGTCTCTTCGGTACCGGTGGGGTTGAGTTCGGTGTGGGGCGCGGGGCGGCGGGTGTCCTGGGCTCCCTCGCTGGGGGTGATCAGGCGCAGCAGCAGGCGGCGAGCGAGCAGTGCCTGTTCGGGGCCGAGGCGGGTGTAGACCTGCTCGGCGGTGCCGGCGATGGCGCCGTGGATGCCGCCGGCGGCTTCGTAGCCTTTGAGGGTGAGGGTTTTGCCGCGGCGGCGGCGCCAGGTCTCCAGCAGGGCGTGGGACATCAGCGGCAGGCCGCCGGGCTCGTCCGCCACCTCGTCGATGATCCTTGAGGTGAGCGTACGCTCGAGGATCAGACCGTGGGCGGCGGCTGGTTTGACGATCGCCTCGCGCAGCTCTTCCCGGCTCATCGGTGTGACGAGCAGGTTGGCGTCCTGCAGCGCACGGGCGAGGCCGCGGTGCTCGCCGCAGCGGCCGTAGAAGTCCGCCCGCACCGCGATCACCACCCGCAGATGGCTGCTCGCGTCCAGTGCAGTGATCAGTTGGTCGATAAACCTGGTGCGCTCACCGGCGTCGTCGCAGAGGGTGAAGAGTTCCTCGAACTGGTCGACCAGCACCCAGGTGTCCCCGGTTCCTTCCGCAGGAGTGAGGGCGAGGGTGTGGGTGGTTGCAGGACGCTCACCGGGGGTGAGAATCCGGATGGTCGCTGGACGCGCTGTTGGTGAAGCCTCCTGCTGCAGCACAGGGATGAGCCCTGCCCGCAGGAGGGAGGACTTCCCACTGCCAGAGCTACCGACCACGCCTACAAACCGGTGTGCCCCGGCCAGCTGGACCAGGTTGGCTATCAGGCGGTCCCGGCCGAAGAACCGGTCGCGGTCACCGGGCTCGAAGCGTGCCAGACCCAGATACGGAGCCTGCGACGACCCGTCATCGATGAGTGGCTGCTTCTCCTCTTCCTGCGTCACTTGGTGCCAGCGCCGCTCCCACTCCTCGGTATCCCCGCCGCACACGGCCACGTACGCCAGGACTACGGGCAGCGAGGGCAGCCGTTCACCGGCGGCGGCCTCGGACAAGGTGGGCGCCGTGTACCCGGCCCGCTTGGCCATGGCCCGGTAGGTCGGTTTGCCGGCCTCCTCGCGCAGCATGCGCAGCTGGTGGGCGAAACGCTGGACGGGCCCGTCCTCGGGATCCAGCGGGCTCTCAGGACGGCCCACTTCTTTCTCCTCTCCTTGTGCCGAAGATGACATTGCCTTGATCACGGACGACAACACCGTCACCCGGGACCGGCCAAGCGATGACTCCCCCGGCCCGCCTGGCGTTCCTCTGCTGAGCCTTCCTGGCCGCCAACCTGTGGCTGCGCTCCCCTGTCTCCCCTGCGAAGGGGACCCACCGTGCAGTACACCGGCACGCTGCACCAGACACCGGCCAGCCGATCCAGAAGCCACCCCAACCGTGCGGAAGCGTCACAGTCCCTCCCCTGCGGGGAATCTGAGACGCCCCCCTTCGGGTGGCAGCGACATGGCCGCTGCCACCCACCGAGCCGCGTTTCGGCCGGGGGTGGCTTCCTGTGTACCCCCGATTCCATCAAGTTCAGAGTTGATTCGCAGCCCTCTTCCAACGCGCCCATCAACAGCGAACTCGCAGGTAGGAAGGTCGATGCTGCTCGGGACACACTCTGGCGGACCGGATCGACGGTCAGCGAGAAATTGAGGAAGCCCATCCTCCCAAGTCACCGGCGTATCGATTGATGGACGTGCGGGGGCGGGCTGTCAATCAACTGTGCAGCCCTTGGAATCGTTGGCAGGCAACCAACAGCCGCAGCGTGAGGCCACACCCAGGTGTCGGATGACCTGCACGCGTTCCCTGTCCACGGCTACGCCAGGCCGTGGCTCACCCATGAGGAGCAACCCATGCCAAATCTGAGGAGAAAGATCGCTGTCAGCGCTGCGGTGGCCGTGTCCACCGCAACTCTGGCCACCCTGGCTCCGGCGACGCCGGCCAATGCGTCGCCTGGCGACGCAGCAGCCGTGGGCTACTCCACGCGACTGGTGTTCGACAAGAACCCTGCCGACCCGACCAACTCGCGTCTCTACTGGCGGGTCTACCGCGTCGAAGACAACGGTCGACACAGGAAGATCGTCGATGTGTCCTGGCGGGCAGGGTCGGGCATCGGCGTGAAGAACGACTGCACCCGCAACAAGGGGTGGCTGCCCAACGGCTACTACGACGTCACCCTCTATCCCAGCTACAACGGCAACGTCATCAAGGGTGTCGCTTTCCGTCTGAGCAACAAGAAGTGCTCCGCCGGCACCACCACCCGCACCGACCTGTTCATCCACAGCGAGATGACCCGCAGCGGCGGCCAGAACCCGAATGTCGAGTCTCAGCGCTGGGACGGCAACGGCGACTACAAGTCCAACGGGTGCATCAAGCTCAAGCCCGCCGACATCAAGTCGCTGGCCAACTTCTACAAGCGGTACCACCCGGTTGGCCGAACGGTCGCCAGCAAACTCGCCGTCGTCTCCTGACAGCCGAGCTGCGGCGAGCGTGATCATGCTGGCCCTGCGCGCTCACGGCCCTGGTCGCGCGGGCCCGCACGACACGGGCGAAGCGTTCACACAGGCCCGAGGCGCCCTCGAAATCGCCTGGCTGATCGCGGCCGGTGCCATGGGGCTGCTGTGCCGTTACGAGGAGGCCCGCGCCGCCGGATGACTCCCGGTGATCGATGTCAGAAACCGTGGCCGAAGCATGAGTCGGCGCGTCACTGCCCATCGAGGGATGGCTGTCGGGCGAGGAACTCCTCGAACGCCGCCTTCTGCTTCGGATCCATGAAGCCTTGGCGGACATTGCGGGCCTGCTCTTGGAGCCAGTGCGCCTCGTCGGGCTCCAAGAGCTCGGCGACCACCACGCCTTTGCGAGCGACTGCCGTGCGCCCTCCCACACGACGGCGAAAGAGCGTGAACGCGCCGAATTCCGCTGGGTGGGCCAGTTCCGGCTCTTCCGTCTCAGCCCGATTCTCGTCCCCGGCGTCACTCGTCGGGTAGGCGGTGGGGGCCCAATGCTCCCAGAGCGCCAGCGTGGCTGCGGGCACCAACACGGCGCGCTCTGCCTCTTCACGCCCCTCCCACATGAACGTGACCGTGACGGGCTCGCCGACCGCCTCGGCCAGCCCGAGCACCCTCTGCATCTCATCGTTGATCGGGTAACCCGCCACTACGTCTATCTGAATGCCCATGGCGCCTGAGGCTACTGGCCGCTTCCGACATTGCGGGTGCCGATAGATCATCCGTGCAGGTGGCAGCCTTGAGCGCCGCTCTCTGGCCAATGTCCGCTGCTTGCCCCGCGATCTTCACGGGACAGAGCCGGGCGGCCTCATGATCTGTCGTGCTGCTGCGCCCGGCCTACCTCGCCGTGACCAACACCTTCGCGCTCCTGCGGCTGCTGCCGATGAGCGATCGGGACAAAGACCTCGAGATCCTCGCGCTGCGGCACCACCTGGTGGTCCTGCAGCGCCGGGTCGGCCGGCCCAGGTTCACCGACACCGACCGTGCGGTCCTCGCCGGCCTGCTCCACCACCTCCCGATCGGCAAGCTGCGGCACCTGCTGCCGCGGGTAGGCCCGGACACGATCGTGCGCCGGCACCGCAACCTGCTCACGCGACACCACGCCGCGACCTGCGCGCCCAAGCGCCGCGGGCGCCCACCCACCGTCCGCTCGATCCGCGCCCTCGTGCTGCGCCTGGCCCGCGAGAACGGCTCGTGAGGGTCTCGCCGCATCCACGGCGAGCTCGCGGCGCTCGGCCTCCAGGTCGCCGCCTCCACCGTCTGGGAGATCCTCCGCGAGCACGGCATCGATCCTGTCCGGCCGTGGGAGCATCGCCGAGCGCCTGCAGGACGAGGTCGCGTGGGTCCGGCAGTGCGTGCAGTGGATCGACCACCTGGACGGCAGGCCGTACCCGCCGGCCGCCAACCTCCGCCCCGAGGGCGACTTCCCCGACACCTGCGCCGTGCCTGTCCGCCTGCCCAGGGTCGCGGCGATCCTGCGGCGCATCGTCTTCGACGTCGAGGAGCTGGCTCGTGCCCGGTGCGTGGAGGAGTCGCAGGAGGCCCAGGCCGTCGACGCCCCGCGCGCCGAACGGCGCCGCAGGCCGGCCGAGCCGGATCTGAGCTACGCCGAGTACTGCGACCGCACCAAAACGCCCCGGCGCTCCACGCGGCAGGGAGACCTCACCGGCCGCGTGTCGAGGGACACACCTGTCGGCAGATAGGTCTGCACCTGCGGGTAGGGTCTTTCGGCATGAGCACAACACCGCCCGACATACGCTGGGTCAGCCTCCGCGCCGCCCTCGGAATCGGGACGGCCTTCACCGCCGCCGCTTTCGGCGCCGGGTTCACCCTCGCCGCCGACCGGAGCGGCAGCACGGACCCGGACAACATCGTCGTCGAGCACTCGGTCGGCCCCCGCCACGGCACCGGGAACCGGTCCATGATCCAGGACCCGTTGCCCGGCGTGTGCACCGGCCATTCCGCGACCATGGGCAATGAGGCCGCCATGCGGGAGGAGGCGCTCTCGACCGCCTGCCAGTTCATCCGTGACGGCCGGGCCAAGGACGCCGACGCCGCTGTCCAGGCGCTACGGGACGCCGCCGGTGTTCTGGAACGGGGCCGCCGGTGAACACCCCCCGCTGCGTCACCCCGCGCCGTCTCGGCGCCGCCGCCGCGCTCTACGGCGTGTTCGTTGCAGGCTGGTACCTGGGTCAGCCCGTCACCCCCGAATGCCACGTCGACCAGGCCGCCCTCGACCGGATCGCCGAGGAGTACGAAACCGAACCATCCCCCACACCCACGCCGACGCCGACGGCGTACCCGTCACGGTACGACTCGAAGTCCCCCCTCCCGCTCGGCCCGACGCCGGACCCGGCCCACAACCCGCGTGGGATCGCCAGCGACAGGCTGTCCTTCACAATCACCTCCTACGCCGTCGCCTGCACCAACGACACGAGCGAACGCCCCCGCATTCGAGCATGGTTCGAGGGCCACCGGCGATAGAGAGGTGGTGTGGCCCGGTGTGTCCGCCGACGCGGGCGCCGACCTGGTGTCGTGCGACACTCCCCGGATGCCTGCCTGGATAACCCCGCGCCGCCTCGGCGCCGCCACCACTGTGTACGCCGTGTTCCTGGCCGGGTGGTGGCTGGGCCAGCCCGTGCGCTCCGACGGCTGCCTCGAAGACCGGCTCACCGCCGGGGCGGACGGTCGTCCCGCACCGGTAGAACCGGCCGACCCCAGCCGGTACCTTCAGAACCTCAACCTCGACTTCGGTCTCCTCGACTGGGCCGACGACATGGACGGCTACCGCGACGGCGAATACGGCCCCAGCGACTACGGGTACGACCTGCGGGGCGGGTCCGAAACATACGCCACGTCCGGCGCTGTCTACGCTCCTTGCTCCTACAAGAAGCGCGCCCGCCTGCTCGCGTGGATCAACGGCGACTGGGGCTGACTACATGTGATGGAGCAGTGATTGCGAGGAGGCTGGGTGGCTCTGGTCTGGTGTCCCGTCATTGGGTTGGGATTTGGGGCGAAAGGGTGGATCCGGTACGGAGGTGGTGAGGAGAGCATGGCAGCGCGTTCGAATTAGGTGTTCTGGTGATTGGCCTGCGGTCCTGTAGTTGCCGAGGCGCCAGCCGCCGCTCCGGAGCGGCCCGCCCGTCCGGCCGGACGTCCGGCGACGTCGCGGCGCCCGGCGGCGAAGAAGGCCGCCGCGCCCGCCGTCGACCCGCGCTTCCCGCACGGCCCGCTCGCCGTGCTGGACGGTGACGGCTCCGCGTACGGCGTCGACGGGATCGTGCTGGACTGCCCGGCGACCACGATCCCGGAGCTGGTGGAGTGGACGCTGCGCGAGTCCGGCCTCGGTGCGCCGAAGCTCAACCGGTACGGCAAGGACTCCGACCCGCTGATCGTGCTCACCGCCGCAGCCGCGGTGAGACTCGGGCTGCCCGAGCGCCTGGAGGGCCACGAGCAGCGCTGCTCCCTGCGCCTGCCGGACGACCACCCGGTCGTCAAGCAGGTGGCGAAGGCCAAGTGGCAGCTCACGCAGCGCGGGTTCGGCCCGTGGGCGCGGATCTACCGCAAGGCGCAGGGACGCGAGCGGCAGTGCGTGCAGCTGGCGATCCTGTCGTGGGACGCCCTCGATGAGCGGTCCTGGCCCGGCGTTGCCGAGATGGAGCCGGCCGACATCGCCCGCGTCCTCGGTGTGTACGCCCAGCGGGTCATCACCCCGCGCGGCTCCACGGCCGTCTCGGGCCTGGAGCTGATGACAGCGCTGCGCCCGCCGACGAAGCCGGAACGCGATGCGGAGACCGGCAACTGGATCTCGGGCCACAACCCGGGGTCGCTGGGGACGGAGCCGATGGACCCGGCGCCGCCGGAGGCCACCCCGGAGCACCCCGTCGTCGTTCAGTCCGGCTGGAGTGGCGGGTTCCTCAATGAGAAGGCGTACCAGTGGGTGCGGTCGGTGGACTCGCCAGCGATGAGGAGTGCCTGCTGCCCTTCGCGGTCGGCCTGGACCTCTCACCGCGTTCCTCGCCGCCGCGGCCCGCCTGGTCGTCGGTCTCAGCGCTCCCGGCCACTTCCACGCCCTTCAACCCGAGGATCCCCGGCTCCTGGCTGGTCGACCTGGCCCACATCGAGCTGGACCCGCGCCTGCCCTCGCAGTTCACGCCGGACGGCTCCCGTCCGACCGGCCCGGCCTGGTACCAGACGCACACCGTCGCCTACGCCCAGGAGCTCGGCTACGACGTGCACCCGGTCGAGGCGTACCTGCGCCGCGAGACCGGCGCGTACCTGGACCTGTGGCACGACCGTCTCAAGAACGCCTACGTGGACACCCTCGCCGACCTCGGCGTCACCAAGGACCTGGACGACCGCCAGTTCCTCGCCGCGATGGAGCAGCACAAGCAGGTCGATCCGGCTCCGGCCGCCGTCCTCGCGGCCATCAAGGCCACCGTGAAGGGTGGCGTCGGCAAGCTCCGCGAGCGTCCGCAGGGCAAGCACTACAAGGAGGGCGAGCGGTGGCCGGCCCTGGAGCGGCCGACCTGGCGCCCCGACATCCGGGCCGCCGTCATCAGCAAGGCCCGGGTCAACATGCACCGCAAGCTGAACAACATGGCGAAGATGACTGGGCTGTTCCCGCTCGCCGTACTGTCCGACTGCGTCGTCTACCCCTCGCCGGGCGCGAGCCCGCTGGACTTCCTCCCCTACGCGGCGTCCGGCAAGCCGCAGCCGGGCGGCTTCCGCCTCGGGCCGACGCCGGGTCTGGCGAAGCTGGAAGGCGTCCAGCCGATGCATCAGGAACAGGCACTGAGGAGCTCCAGCGGTTCTTCGCGTGAGGAGGCTCGCCGCATGAGAAGGCACGGCTCCACCATCGCACGCCGGTCACAGCAGGTTGACGCCCCCGAGCACGGCCGAAGCCGAGCCGATCACCACTGCGGTGAGGGCGACCGGCCAGAGCCGGGCTCGCGGATAGCGGCCCGCGGGATAGAAGAACAGCTGATAGCCGGGGTCGAAGTCGATGAGAACCCGGTCCCCGGCCGAAAAATTCGGATCAGTGAATGTGCGGGGGGTCCCGGAGTACTCCTTGGCGGTGACGCTCGATTGCGCACCGTCTGTCACCGCGCCCACAGGCGTGAATCGGTACGAAACACCCGTCGGCAGCTGGACGGAATCCAGAATCTCGACCTCTTGCGTCACTTTCCGCTGGTGTTCCCGCAAGCCGTGCGCACCGAGATTCACCCCCCAAACCACGGCGCCCAGACCCGCACAGAGTTCGAAGACCGCTGCAATGACCCCTAGGTTCACAGGGCGACGATATCAAGATCACAACGGAAGGGCACCCCATGGCCGATAAATCCCCCGCCGAACTCGAAAAGGAGATCGGCCGACTGCGGGCGGAATTGCACACGAAAGCCACCTCCGCCACCCTGGCCGGACTTGCCCGGAAAAATGACATCGAATCCGCCGCACTCAAGTCGGACAAAGAGGTCTTGGCGACACAGAGCTGGGTGCAGAACGAAACGAAGCCCAAGCTGTGGGAAGCGATCAAGAAGCCCGAAGTCCTGGGCTTCTTCGACTGAACCCACCTCTCTCGAACACGGTCGCGCCAGCACCTCCCCTCCGGTCACCGGCGGCCACCGCGCGCCCCAAACCGTCCCACACCGCAATCGCGGTGAATGCTCAACACCTCCTCATCTGGCATGTCACCATCACTGGAAAGGGGAGGTTTCATGGGCAAGGACACACGTATCGCGTGGTCAGGCTGGTTCAATCGGACGATTCAGGTTCCCGGGGCCGGCTCTGGCACCCCCCTGCTCCTCGAGATACGCGGTGGGCTCACCTCCAGCTTCAGAATCAAGGCACTCCATCGTGGGACACATACCCAGCGTGTCCGCACAGAGATCGGGAGAGCCGAGCGCCGTCACAGCCGCGTAGTGCTCCCGGGCGACTGCGATGCCTTCGAAGTTGAGCGCGTGCGATACGGAAGCGAAGGCGCGAGTGGTGTCAATCGATGGCACGCTCGCCTCATCGACGCGAGCACCCTTCCACAGCTGACCCCCGAGGATTTCCTGGGTAAGGGAACCGAGACCTTCGGGCATTTTCCGGAGAAGCGCTACTACACGCTTCACTACGACTTCATCGACGCCCCCGGGATTGTCACCTACTTGCCCATCGATGGCAGCGAGCCGATCAGATTGAGAACTTCAGCCTACAACCCCACGGGTGTCATAAGGGTGGTCCGCCACGGGTACGTGACCATGGACAGCCTCGGAAAGTGGAAGGTCTCGGTCTCCTAAAACAATTTCCCTCACCATGAGTTCGGGGGGGACTGCTCACAGAAATCCATGGCGGCAACACCAAGGGAGGCGAGCACGTGGCCTCCCTTTTCTGTCCCATTTTTTCACGTACCCGAAGGGCGGTGCCGAGAATGGCAAAACCTCACACGGACGACGAAGCCCGAGTCATCGAAATTGTCAAAAAAGAATGGAACATCCTCCGGGGGAGTTGGCAGACCTGGACCGAGAACATGGTCAAAAAGGAGTATCTCAGACCAGGTGCTGCGCCATTCCAGAGTTAATCTGTACCGCAGTCTGATGCGGAGTCACCGGCTCAGGCCACCCCCCGCACCCTTGCTGCCCGGGCCGGAGGCCCGTTGGCCGTCCCGCGCAGCGGGGCCGGCCGTTGGGGGCGCGCAGCGTCCCGGGTGGCTGGAGCGCAGCGGAGGCCACCTTGCGGGGCCGCAGGCCCCGCTGCTCCGGGAGCGCAGCGGACGGAGCGTCACTCGCGTTGCGTAGCAACGCGAGTGGGCTGCTCGCGTAGCGAGCAGCAGCGCGAGCGCGGAGCGGGAGCGCAACACCCGCGCGTAGCGCGGGTGTTCGCTTGCCTATCGCGCAGCGATAGGGTACCCGCTCCGCGGG
>NZ_JBVIQK010000048.1:0-20110 GCF_055577115.1 Streptomyces sp. NPDC033216
TTCGAGGCGACGTCCAGCACCCAGCGGGCCACGGCCTCGCCGTTACGGCCGGGACGGGTGCTGCCCAGGATGATACCGATCTTGGTCATACCAAAACCTTTCGTAAGGGCAGCGCGCAGCCGCCCCGAGGTAATTGCTTCTACAAGTAACTTAACATACAAGTTGCTGAGTCAAGTAACTCGAGGGCGTGGGAACTCGGGGCGCGGGGGTGGCGCGGGAGCCGGTCAGGGGTGTGCCGCGCCGTGAGCTGAGCGGTGTGAAGGGCGCGGGGACCGGTGATCGGTGCCGGGCTTCTCGTCCTGGATGAGCTTCGGCCGGGCAATTCACGTCAATTGCCCGATCCGCCCTCTCGTGCCCGCGAGCGGCCGTGGAGCGCGGCCGCGGTCCCTCTGGGGGCACGGGCCGTGGCCGACCGCTCTCGGGTGACGGCACGCGGTCCGTGTGACCGGTCCGCGTGCCGGCGTTCTCACCTACGGCCCGACGGACCGGTACCGGCGTGCGTCGGAGGGACCTGTGACCGGGCACGCGGCCTTCCGCGTGCGGATGGGATCGACGACCGGGTCATGCCAGCCTGTTCCAGGTGAGTTCGGCCGTACGGTCCGCCCCCCAGAGCCGGGTGGGAGTGCTGACGCCGAGGCGCAGGAACGAGCCGGCGAACTCCACCGTCCGTACCTGGGTCCGGCCGACCCAGTTCGGGAAGAGGCTGGTGGTGACGTGGTGCTCCACGGTGCGGGGACCGACCACCTCGAACGGTCCGCCGTAGGCGACGTATCCGGCCGCCGCCCGGGCCAGGTCGTCGGTCGCCGCCTCCTCCAGTCGCGGCGTGCTCAGAGGGCGCCGGTCCCCGCGTCCCAGCTGGGCGGACATGTATCCCTCGGCGGTGTAGACGATCAGTCCGTACGGGGTGGGTCCGAAGGGGTGGATGACCTCCCCGTCGGGGCTGCCGGCGGTGTAGGAGACGAGTTGCCAGGCACCGAGCAGCCGCCTGCGGACCTCGTCGCGTACGTCGGGTTCGTTGCCCTCCGCGGCCGGGTCGTTCACGGGCACGGGAGTGCTCCCTTCTGTCGAGGACGGTCGGCCCCGCCCGGCGGACGGGGCCGTGGAGATGGCTCAACGCTGTGTGAGTTCTCCGTCGACCAGCCGCCAGAGGTTGAGCGGGTTGGTCTCGCGGAGGGGCTGCGGCAGCAGGTCGTCGGGGAAGTTCTGGTACGTCACCGGACGCAGGAACCGCTCGATGGCGCCCATGCCGACGGAGGTGAAGCGGCTGTCGGAGGTGGCGGGGAACGGACCGCCGTGGGTGGAAGCGTAGGAAACCTCCTGGGGGATCGAGAAGGCGTTGAACACGATCCGTCCGGTGCGCCGCTCCAGGACCGGCAGGAGCTGCTCGGCGGTGGTGCGGTCGGCGGCCTCGGCGTGCAGCGTGGCCGAGAGCTGTCCGCGGAAGGCGCGGGCCGCCTCGAGCAGTTCCTCCGCGCTGGTCAGCTTGACCAGCAGGAGCGTGGGGCCGAAGACCTCCTCGCGCAGGGTGGGTTCGGCGAGCAGCTGCTGTCCTGTGACCTCGAGCAGGAGGGCCTGGCCGTCCGCCTCGCCGGCCGGGGCGGCTCCCTGGCCGAGCAGGGTGGCGCCGTTGTCCTGGTGGCGCTGGGCGTTGCGGGCGTAGGCGTCGTGGATGCCGGGGGTGAGCATGGGGCGTGCGGCCCACTTCTCCACCTCGGCGACGGCCGCGTCGCGCAGTTCGGCGTAACCGGGCCCCTCGACGGCGAGGAGGACGGCGGGCTTGAGGCAGGCCTGGCCGACGTTGTACATGCCTCGCTGCACCAGTCCGGTGCCGATCTCGGCGCCGCGGGCGGCGAGGGCGGCGGGCAGGACGAAGGTCGGGTTGACGCTGGTCATCTCGGTGAACACCGGAATGGGGTCGGGGCGTTGCTGGGCCCGGCGGTAGAGCGCCATGCCGCCGGCCTCCGAGCCGGTGAAGGTGACCGCCCTGACCAGGGGATGGTCGACGAGGGCTTCGCCGATCTCGTTGCCTGGGCCGCGCACCAGGGAGAACACGCCCGGGTGCAGTCCGGCCTCCGCGACGGCTTCCTGGATGACGCGCCCCTGGATCTCGGAGGCGCCGGGGTGTGCGTTGTGCGCCTTGAGGACGACGGGACAGCCGGCGGCCAGGGCGGAGGCGGTGTCACCGCCCGCGACCGAGTAGGAGATCGGGAAGTTGCTGGCGCCGAAGATCGCCACAGGGCCGAGGGCCACCTTCTGGAGGCGGTGGTCCAGACGGGGCGTGGGCACACGGTCCGGCTGCGCGGGGTCGATGGTCGTCTGGAGGAAGCGCCCCTGGCGGACGACGGTCGCGAACTTGCGGAACACCGCCGCCGTACGGACGGTCTCGCCCTCGAACTGTGCGGCGGGCAGGCCGGTTTCCAGGGAGGTCCGGGCGGCGAGCTCGTCCTTGACCGCTTCGAGCTTGTCCGCGATCAGGTCGAGGAAGGCGGCCCGCTCGGCGAGCCCCGTGTGGCTGTAGCTGTCGAAGGCGTCGTCGGCCAGGCGCAGGGCGCGGTCGACCTCGGCGGGGCCGCCGAAGGCGAACTCCGGCTCGATCAGCGTTCCCGTGGCCGGGTTGAACGCCCTCATCGATCCCGCGGTGGCGGGCACGCGGCGTCCGCCTATGAGCAGTTCTCCGGTGAGTGTCATGAGCGTGCTCCCTCGAATGCGTCGATGAGTTCGTCGGTGGTGGTGATGGCGTGGGCGTAGGTGGGCCCGTTCAGCTCGTGCGCGGCGTGGATCATCTCGGGCAGGAACGCGGCGGTGGCGTCCCGCACGAGGGTCACGTGGTAGCCGAGTTCCATGGCGAAGCGGCCGGTGGACTCGATGCACGTGTTGGCGAGCAGGCCGATGAGCACGACATGCGTGACGCCGTGCTGCTTGAGCTGGAAGTCCAGGTCCGTGTTGGCGAAACCGCTCTGCGCCCAGTGCTCGGCGACGACGACCTCGCCGGGCCGCGGCTGGAAGTCCGGGTGGAACTCCCCGCCCCAGGTCCCGCGGGCGAAACTGTGCCGTTCCATGATGCCGAGCTGGGTGGGGTTGGGGTGCTCCCAGGTCTCGTAGTCGCCCTGCTCCCAGCGGCGGTGGGGGACGAACACCACGGGCGCTCCGGCGTCGCGGGCGGTGGCCACCACGGAGCGCATGTGATCGAGCAATCCCACTTCCTTCGCCATCGGCTCCAGCCGCGGCCAGATCTTTCCGCCCTCGGACAGGAAGTCGTTGAACGGGTCAACCAGTAGCACGGCTGTGCGACGTGGGTCGTAGGACTGGGTCATGGTTCGCTCCGATCTGGATGATGAGCATCATCTTGATGAAGGGTAGATTACGTCGATCATCCTGAAAGTCAAGGCGGGGTTGGGGCAATCCCGCCATCACGGACATAGCTGTATGATGACCGTCATCCAGTCGTGTGTTGTCCCGCACGGCTCCGTCCCACGAAAGGCAGGGTTGTCATGGGCCACTCGCAGGCGGACAAGGCGGCGACCCGGGAACGCGTCCTGAGGATCGCGTCGCGCAAGATCCGGACCGACGGTGTCAGCCGCCCGGGGGTGGCCGAGCTGATGCGCGAGGCCGGCCTGACTCACGGCGGTTTCTACAAACACTTCGATTCGCGTGACGACCTGATCGCCCAGGCCGCCGCCTTCGCGCTGGCGGAGGGAACGGCGAAGATGGAGCGGTCCGCCCACAAGAACGATCAGGACGCGCGCGCGGGGCTCATCGATGCCTACCTCGCGAAGCAGCACCGGGACGGACCGGCCACCGGATGCGCGCTGGTCACACTCGGTGCCGCTGCCGGGCGCGGAGACCAGCGCTTCAAGGAGGCGTACGAGAACCAGGTCCGCACCTACCTGGACCTGATCGCCGGCCTGGACGACGACACCGAGGACTCCCAGGCCGATGCCGTACTCACACTCAGTGCGCTGGTCGGGGCCGTCCTCATGTCCCGGGCCGTGGCCGACAAGGACTTCTCCGACGAGTTGCTGGAAACGGTGACCGACCGGTTGACGCGCCACAGCTCTCGCTCCGCGTCCGTCTGACGGGCGCCCTGGCGTCGGGCGGCCACATCACCGCCGAGCGGCCGGCGGCCCTCGGTGACACGTGCGCCGACGTTGCCGGAAGCAGGCCTGGATGCCACCTCGCCGAAGACGGGCGGACGGTCTTCCCTTCGCGGGCCGCCACCGCGGCCGGGTCGTCGCCGTCTTCCCACTGTCCGTCTTCTCACTGTCCGTCTCCCGACCCCGCCGGTTCCCGCCGGAGGAGTGGACATTTCCCCGCGTGATGGCAGCGCTGGTCGGGGTGGCGGTGGAACGCGTGGAACCGAGATCCGCGTGGGGTCGAGGCGGCCCGCGGGTTCGTGCCCGATCGGCCCGGCTCCGGGGGCTGCGCGACATGCAGGACGCTGGGGGAAGCCGCGGCTTCCCCCAGCGTGACCCATGCACTCGTCCGCGCCGGGAGCGGGGGGCGCCCGGCCCCGGGCTGTCGCGCACCGGCTCCGGACTTTCGCGGACCGGCCCCAGGGGTATCGCGGACCGGCTCCCTCTGGATGCGCGGGGCTGCGACAGGCCCATCCCGTCGTCGGCGGTGACCGCGGACGAGGATCCCCGATCCGGAGCACGGCGCGGCCTGCTGATCGTGGAGGCACTGGACCGCGAGTCGTCGAGCCACCGTCCGGTCAGGCCCAGACGAGCCCGGTGAGACCTGGCCCGTTCCCGAGCCCTGAGGCGCGCCTCTCGGAACGGTGCGGCCGACGGAATGAGTAGACCGGTCATCTTGTTGTCGTGGTCGAGATCGCCCGACGGTCCCCGTGACGAGGTCGTGGGGCGATCGTCATGTGGCCGCGCCCCTGGCGCCGAACGGAAGCGAACGAGCGCGCGATGAACCATCCGATTCCCTCCGGGGCAGGACCGTCCTCCTCACCCGACGCGAACGTGACCTGCCGGTGTGAAGCGGCAGTTCTGCTGGACGGCCCGGTCTCCCTGCCTGTGACGATGACCTTCCACTACCTCGCCGACGAGCCCTACAGCGTGCGCATGGTGGTGCACACGGGTTCGGCACCGCCGGTGGAGTGGGTCTTCGCGCGCGATCTGCTGACGGACGGGCTGCGGAGGCCGGCCGGCCTCGGGGACGTGCAGATCTGGCCCGCCCCCCGCAGAGCGCATCACCTGGAAGCCGGCGGAGGCGCCGTGCGCATACGGATCAGCTCGCCCGACGGGACCACTGTCCTGGCCCTGCCGGCCCGGCCGCTCCGTGACTTCGTCGACCGGACTCTGCGCGAGGTGGCGGCCGGAGCGGAGAGCGGCAGGCTCCGTCTGGATGAATCCCTCACCGCATGGGTGAGCGCGGATCGGCCGGAGGGCGGAACGTGCTGAAGTGCCGGCCGGGTCGGCAAGCTCCAGCCGTGAGCGGCGTCCACGTGGCGCCCCGGAGGTCGGGAACCGAGGAGCGCTCAGTCGCGTGGAGCCTTGCCGGGCGCGCCGCAGGAGTGTCGCCGACGCGGTCGTGGGGGTCGTCCGACGGGAGTGCCCTCCCTGCGGCTGCGGAAGGCGTGGGCCCGGCGGAGGTCACCTCACCGGTGTACCGAGGTCGACGTCACCCAGTGGCGTCTCGTGGCCGTCCGCGCTGACGAAGGCCACTCGCACGGGGGTGCCGTTCGTCCTGCTGGTCCGGCGGACCAGCGGGCCGTCGGGGTGGGGGCAGTGCTGGTCGCCCCACTGTTGCAGGGCGCCGAAGACGACCACGAGTTCACGACCGGCGGGTGTCAGATGGTAGGCCATGCGTGACCGGGCTCCGGCGTCGCGGTAGGGCTGTTTGTCCAGCACCCCGCCCTCCACCAGGACTCTGAGTCGCTGCGTGAGCACGTCGCTCGCCACGGGCAGCCGGTCCCTGAACTCGGAGTAGCGGGTCGCTCCGTTGAGTGCCTCGCGCAATATCAGCAGGCTCCACCGGTCGCCGATCATGTCCAGCGCGCGGCCGATGGAACAGCGTGTGTCACTTGTGGCAGGTCCCTGGCTTCGCTTCGGCATGGTGCCAGCCTACCGCTGAGACGCTTTTTCCCATCCAGGTGCTAGATTGGAAAACAGGTTTCAGGTCGGCCGCGCAGCGACACATGTCGGGGCCGACCGTCCGGGTGCCGCCGCGACGCCGCCCAGGAGGGGCGGACGTCGAGGTCGGTCGGCCGTCCGCGCCTCGGCGGTGCGCACGGAGCGCCGACCGCTTGTTCGGCACCGTCGGTCGCTTCTCCCCTCCGCGAGGCAGCTTCGCCTGGACCCCCTACCGCAACCACCGCACCGTGACCATCACAAGGAGTACTCATGAGCGCCAACGAGCAGTTCGCCGTCGAAGAGGTCAGCTCGTCGTACTGGAGGGTGACCTTCTCCAACGGAGAGATCAATCTGATCGACCCCGACACCATCGAGCAGCTCGCCCAGCTGGTCACTCGCATCGAAGAGGCACCGGAACTGACCGCTGTCGTCTTCCGCAGTGCCAACCCGGACTTCTTCATGGCGCACTGGGACATGCTGTCCGACCGGTCCCGTGTCGCTGCCATGAAGCCGGCCCCCTCGGGTCTGCATCCCTTCGCGGACAACCTGTACCGCCTCGGTAAGGTCCCCGCTGTCACGATCAGTGAGATCAACGGACGCGCCCGCGGTGCCGGCAGTGAGTTCGTCCTCGCGACGGACATCCGCTTCGCCGGACCTGGCGCCATTCTCGGCCAGTTCGAGGTGGGCGTCGGATCAGTTCCTGGCGGCAACCCCACCGGACGGCTTCCCCACCTCGTGGGCCGTGGGCGCGCACTGGAGATCCTGCTCGGCGCCGACGACTTTCCCGCCGACCTCGCGGCGGAGTACGGCTACGTCAACCGTGTCGTGCCGGAGAACGAACTGGAGCGGTTCGTCGACGGCTTCGCCCGCCGCGTCGCCGGTTTCGACAAGACGGCCGTCACCCGGACCAAGGCCCTGGTGGATGTGGAATCCCTTCCCACGGACCAGTCCTACGGCGCGAGTCTCCAGGCCTTCTTCCAGACGTCCGGCCGTCCGGAGAACGCCGACCGCGTCCGTTCCCTGTTCGACCGCGGTCTCCAGCGGCCCGACGGTGTGGAACTCGACCTCGGCCGTCGCCTGGCGGAGTGAACGGGTGAGGACTTCAGCGGGGCACGCCATCGTATGCACCGCAGGCGTGCGGCACGCGGGGGCCCGCACGAGACGGTGACGCCCCGTGCGAGAACAGGCCGAGGATGCGGTCGAGCCGAAACAGCCGTAGCGCGAGCCCCGGGCGCACACCGACCGGATCCCTCCCACTCCCGTCACCGCCGTCGTCCGGAAGACGGACGACGGCGGGGGCGAGGCGTCGGCCCCGCCCCCGCCCGGGGCCGGTCGGATGAGCCCTCCAGGTGCGGAGGTGGCTCGTCAGCGCAGCTCGTACGCCTTGGGAAGCGTCTGCGCGACGGTGTTGCCCCCGCTGTCAGTCGCTCTGACCCGCAGCGTCACCCCCTCCTCGGCCTTGTCCCGCTTCGGGTGGGTGACCATGGCGGTGAAGGTGTTCGCCCCGACTGCTTCGGTGGGGGCCGGGTGCCAGTTCCGGCCACCGTCGAAACTGGCATCGACCCGCAGCGAGGTCACCTTCGGTGGGGCGGTGAGGCGCTCCTGGTAGTAGCCGGTGACCTCGATCCGATGGGTCTCTCCTGCCTTGGCGGTGTTGTCCAGGGCCAGACCGAGGTCGTACCGCAGGAAGATCAACGGTTCCGGCCTGCACGCCTGCGTGTTGCGGTCGACAGCCTCGCCCACACACGGGTTCTCCTTCGGCGCGTCCTGCTCGGTGACCGCCGCCGAGGTGTACTGCCACACCGTCCTGACTCCGTCGGTCTCCGCCTCGAAGGAGTACCGGGCCGACTTCTCCGGCAGCTCGTAGGAGACGAGGTCTCCGGAAGCGGCGCAACCGGACAGGGCGAGCGCCGCTGCCGCCAAGCACGTCGTGAGAAGGGACCTGCGGCGCCGTGCCATGGGCAGACTCGTGTGCATCGTGTTGGTCTCCTTGGCAGAGTGAGCCGGCATCAGCGGATTTCCACGGCGTCGAGTTCGATTCGTTCGGTACGGCGTTCCACGTCGTCACCGTTCTGGTCGCGCAGCCTGAAATCGCAGATCGAAGTGAACGTGGGGAGCGTGGTCGAGGGCGTGGGACCGCAGCCCGGGACCGAGAACAGCGTCTCCACGAGCCCCTCGTTGCTGTCGAAGCCGACCAGGGCCTGGCGCGAGCCCCCACTGTCGGTCAGTTGGAAGGTCGGGTAGAAGGTGTTGCCCTGACGGCACCCCGAACACGGTGCTCCGGTGGGGACGGTGAACCCGGATCTCGTCCGAACCTGCGTGGCCGCCCCTGGCAGGGTCGGCCCCTCGTTCCAGTGGAGTTCGTTGCTCCTGGTGAGGACCCGTTCCTGATTCCCCCCACGCGCCTGCGTCAGCAGGGGGCTGTCGCCATGGTCCGCCCAGGCGGCCTGGAACTGGTCGACGGACTCCTCCCGCCGGTTGACGTACGTCGTCAAGATCCTCTGGGTAGCCGTGCGGGGCAAGGCGACGCCGGCCGCCTCAGGAGCGGACGCGGACCGCTGCCACCAGTACATCTTGGTGACCTCCCCGGGCCGGTCGGCGTGGAAGTGGTGGTCGACCCTTGCAAGGTCGTCCCCCTTCACCCGGTGCGGCAGGTCGGACGGGATCAGACCGTCGGAGAAGAACCGGGCGGCGTACGCCCTCGGAGTCGCGCTCCCGCCAAGAACGATCTTGACGTGGGAGCCGGCCGTCCTGATCCGCTTGATCAGGTGTTCGGCGTCGGCGTAGGGCACCTTCACGACGGGCAGTGCGGCGTACGGTCCGGGTTCCGGGCAACTCAGCGGCCCGTCCGGGCAGAGAACGGATCCTGGGGCGCCACCCACCGTGGTGAGTTCCGGTGCCGACACCAGCACGCCGACGGCCCCGGCGGCGGCAGCCGCTGCCACCCGTTCGTCACGCAGCTTCGGGAACTCACACGTGGTCCCGCAGATGTCGGACGGTGTCATCAACACCAGCTTGCCCCTGGCACTGATGCCGGCGAGCTCGTCGGCCGAACCGGTGCCCGCATACACCACCCCTACGTCTCCCTTGATCGGCAGACGGGCAAGCGGCACGGACAGATCGCGGAACCCCGCCTTTCCGTTGTTCAGCCACATCTGAGAGGCCACGAGAGAGGCGTCCGGGGTCAGGTAGCGGGCTCCCAGAGGAAAGGAGGCGCCTCCCCCCGCGACCCGCAGGGAGACGATCGGAGTCGTCCGCACGCTCTCCGTGTTCTGAGTGAGGGTTCCCACACGGACCTTCGCGGTCGGCAGAGTCCACCAGCTCGCTTCACTGCCGATCCGGCTCGACGGCATCGTGTTCAACTCGCGTGTGCCGTCGGCGGAGACCCGCCGGGTACGGCTGTACGAGTCGTAGTTCTCGGTGGGTACCGGGAACTCCGCCCGCAGGGGCTTGAGCTTGCGCAGGTCCAGGGTGAGTGTGGTCGCCTTGGTGAGGTTCACCTCCGCCACGAGCGGTTCGGCCTGCTGTTGTTCGCCGGCCGCGTCCCGCCAGCTGACCGGGACGGTTCCCGAGTACGTACCGGCGAAGAGCGGGAGGGTGAACGATTCCTCCCCGTGGGTGAACACCTCGCCGTCGTCGAGAGCGCCGTCGACCTGTATGAAGGCGGCGGAGCCGTAGACGACATCGGTGGCGCCCACCGGCGGGACGACCTTGACCGTCAACGGGAGCTTCTCGGGCTCGAGGAACGCGCCGACCGGTGTGGTCAGCCGCACCGCGCCGGAGGAGTCCCGGGCGGTCAGCAGCCCGGTGTAGTTGCCGTAGGTCCCGTCCGCGCCGAGAACCCGGCCGTCGAGCGTCGCGGACACGTCGACCGATCCGCGGGCGGGCACCTCGACCTGGTCCGTCTCGAGGGTGAGCAGGCCCTCTGGCGCGGGCTTCCCCGCGATGGAGAGTGACGCCGTGAGGTTCACCTCGACAGCGCTGTCGGTGTGATTCGTGTAGGTGACCTTCTTGGTCAGCGCCGAGTGCGGAAAGGTGAGCCGGCCGAAGCCCAGGCTCCCCTTCGAGGTGATGCTCGGGTCGGTGGCCGCTCCGAGATCGACCCGGCCGACGCCCTGTGCGTTGACGTCGTGCCCCACATCGGTGGCGGTGCTCATCAGCAGGGCCTTGATGTCCCGGCCGGTCAGCTCGGGGTGCTGCTGGGCGATGACGGCCGAGGCGCCCGCCATGTGCGGTGTGGCCATCGAGGTTCCGCTGGCAGTGGTGTAGAAGTCGTCCACGGTCACGCCCATGGCCGTACCGGCGGCGCGCGCGGCGACGATGTCGACACCGGGAGCCGCGATGTCCGGCTTGGCAGCGCCGTCCCCGACCCGCGGTCCACGGCTGGAGAACTTGGCCATGCCGTCCTGCTTGTCGACCGCCGCCACGGTGAGGGCCTCGTCTGCGGAACCGGGAGTCTCGACCGTGCCGTTGTGCGGGCCGCTGTTGCCCGCCGCGACCACGAACAGGGTGCCCGTGTCACGGCTGAGCCGGTTGAGGGACTGGCTCACGGGGTCGGTCCCGTCGGTGGGGCCGCCACCGAGACTGAGGTTGACCACCTTCGCCCCGGAGTGAGCAGCCCACTCCATACCCGCGATGATCGCGTCGTCGGGACACTCGCCGCTGTCGTCGCAGACCTTGCCGACCCGCAGGCCCGCGCCGGGCGCGACACCCTTGCGGAGCCCCTTGGAAGCGGCTCCGGTACCGAGGATGGTGGAAGCCACGTGGGTGCCGTGACCGTGCCCGTCACGGGCGCCGTCGCGGTTTCCGGTGAAGTCGACCTGCTCGAGTACCTTCCCGGCCACGTCCGGGTGGCCGGGGTCGATGCCGGTGTCCAGCACCGCCACGGACACGCCGGTGCCGTCGTACCCGCGCTGCCAGGCGACAGGTGCGCCGATCTGGGGCACGGACGTGTCGAGGCTGACCTTCGCCAGTCCGTTGAGCCAGACCTTCTGCACACCTGTCAGCGAACCCGTGGAGCGGGCGACGGAGCCGGCTTCGTTCTTGCCGCGTACCCCCTGCCACCAGGTGGTGCCGTCCGCGATCGACATCGAGCGGCCGTTGATGCTCGGGAGAGCCTTGCCGCCGGTCGTTCCGGCGACCTTCCGCGCCTTGTGGCCGGCGCCCTCGTCGGCGTAGGTGACGAGGACCGGCACTTCGCCGACCTTGCCCTTCATCACCAGGGCAGTCAGCTTGGCGAGGTCGAACAGCCCCCAGTCGAGCAGCCCTTCGTCGATCAGGGGGAGGGCGTCGTTCGGTACGACGTATCTCGCTCCCGCGCGGGTGACGGTGTGGAAGACGACCGGGGACCCGCCGGGGCGAGGCGCGCTGTCGATGTCGCGGACCTCCGGCTTCCCGTCTGCGGCGACGGTGACGTGCACCGTGTCACCCGTGACCAGGGTCACCGGGACGACCCTGCCGGACGTGGCGGGACCCGGTGCAGCGGCGGTGCCGGCCGTGGGCCTCGACGGAGCGGCGCCGGTGGGCTGCGTCTGCCCGGGCGGGACGGCGGCCTCCGCCACCGTGGCGGACACGACCATGCCGATGACCGTCAGGCCGACGGTCAGGTTGCCGATCCGTCTTCCGAGACGTTTCTTCCTTCTGGGGATCATCTGTCGCTTTCTTGTGGGGTCTACCAAGAGGGCCGGGGGAGGGGCGGCGCAACGGCGCCGGGCAGCCCCTTCTACGCCCGGGACCCGTGGGGACGGGTCGAACGGGGCGGTGCCTCGCGCACCACCGGTGAATATCGCTGATGACACGTCAGATCGGCACGGGGCCAGTGACCGCATCACCGGGACCGCCACCCACGCACGGGGCGACGGCAGGGCCGGCGGACGCAGCGGGGCGCGCCACGGATGCCGTCTCGTCCTCGGTGCGGCGGGCCGACTCGTCCGAGTCGGCCGAGGCCTCGGGGGCGGGCGGTTCTGTGGACGGCATGGAGAGAAGTGTGCGGCGAGTGCGGTCCCGGCTCGATTGGTCAAATGGGGGATTCAAATCCATCGCCCGAAATCCCGCTTTTCTTCGTCTCCCGCGACGCTGCCCCATTTGTTCGTCGTCCGTCCGAGGCCGCCGCCCGTTCCCCGACGACGCCCGACTCGAGGAGACTGATCGCGAGCGCGGTACGGGAAGCGACGCGCATCTTGCGCATGGCCGATCTGACGTGGCTGGCCACGGTCTGCGCCGACACCACCAGGACGTCGGCGATCTGTCGGTTGGTGAGGCCCCCGGCCAACAGACGAGCCACATCCAGCTCGCGGGGGGAGAGCCGGTCACCGTAGCCGGGGCGTCCGCGGACTCGGGCTCCGCGGGAGATCCGGCCTCGCTCGTCCAGGGTCCGGCGGACCCGGTCGGCGTCATGACGGGCCCCGAGGCCCGCCATCGCCGTGGCGACATCGGACAGTTCCCGCAGCGCCGCTTCCTGCCGGCCGGTGGCGAGCAGACAGCGTGCGCCGCGCTCCCGGGCGAGCAGGGCGTCGTACGGGCGCGGCAGCGCCTGCCAGGCCACCGCAGCCTGGGCGAACAGTGTCGCAGCGTCTTCGAGCCGGTCGTCCGCCTCGGCCAGGGTCGCGCGGCACAGGACGAGCGACGCCTGTGGCGCCGGAGCGTCCGCGTCCCCCAAAGCTCGCCCGAAGGCGGCCGTCAGGTCGACGGCGTCACCGACCCGGTCGGCAGCCACCAGGGCGGTGACCCGCACCGGGACGACTTCGGTGGCCCGCGGCCAGATTCCCTTGCCGACCGTGATGTCGACCGGTTCCGCGGTGTGACGAAGAGCCTCGTCGACGTCGCCGTCGCGCAGACACAACTGAGCCAGCGCGGCCGAGGCCTCGATGCGCTGCTGGTCGTCGCGAGCGGCGAACAGCAGCAGTCCCTCGGCTCCTTCCCGGTCTCCCTCGGCCGCCCTGAGCAGGCCCGCGACCAGAGCCGCCTCACAACGGTCCTTCAGCCGCACACGGTTGTCGTCGTCGACGAGACGGCCCGCCCGGTCGGCGAGACCCGCCCAGGCGCCGGTGAACCAATCGAGATGCGCCCAGCTGGAGGAGATGCTCACGAGGTAGTCGAGGAGTTCGTGCCGCTCCGCCAGGGCCTGAGCCGTGGCCAGCCGTCTCCGCGCCTCGTCGGCGCGACCCCACCACATCGCCGCCTCGCCGACGTTGGCGTGACCGATGGCCGCGATCGCGGCCTCCTCGGCGTCGGCCGCCTCCTCGGGCACCCGCCCAGCCTCGGCCCAGCCCGCCTCCTCACCGAGCAGCAACAGGGCGGAAGCGCGCTGGAGTGACAGGCGCAGCCGCTCGTGGTGGGAGACGGCCGGCTCGATCACGGGTGCCCTGCTCAGCCATTTCAGGTGCTCCGACGCGGGTTGCGCGTTGCCGAGCGGAATGGCGAGCAGGATGCGGGCACGTGCCGCTTCCAGCGAGTCGGGCGGGAGTGCGGGAATCGCCCGTGCCAGCTCGAGACGTCCGGCGTCCAGGTTTCCCGCCGCCATCAGCACCCGCCCCATCTGGAAGCGGATCAGAGCTTCCTGCCGCGATGTCAGGGACGGGGTCCGCAGCGCTGTTCCCAGGCAGTCGATGATCTCCGAGTACGGGTCGGAACCGGGCAGCGACTGGAACTGGACCCTCATCAGCAGCCGTACCAGCGTCTCCACCGGCAGTGCCGCAGTGGTGACCAGGTTGTGCAGCAGCAGTGCCGCCGTTGTCACGTCCCCGGTCCGCGCGCAGAGGTCGGCCGCGAGTTCGGTGAACCGGCTCGACGCCTCGACATCGCCCGCGAGCCGGAAGTGCCGCGCGAGCTGCATGACGGGGGGCGGGTCCGTCCCCTCCAGCACCCGGCCGGCCCGCAGATGCATGAGACGGCGCTCTGGGGAGGGGATGGCCTCGTACACCGCCTGGCGCGCGAGGGAGTGGCGGAACGCCAGTTGTCCGCGACGGTCCTCACGCAGCAGGCCGCACCTCAGCGCGTCGGAGACCCGCGCCACCGCCCGGTCCTCGGGCAAGCCGGTCACCGCGGTCACGGTCCGGCAGTCGGCGGGATCCGCGAGCACGGCGACGGCGTACAGAACCGTCCGGGTGTCGGGGTCGAGGTGCCCGAAGCGTTCGAGTACGGCGTCCCGGACGGTGGGCGGCACGCCGATGTCGTCCAGCAGGCGCCGCGCCCACGCCCCGCCACTGTGCGGCAGGTCACCCCGGTCGTGCAGCATCCGCACCGATTCCTCCACCGCGAGGGGTACCCCTTCCGTCCGCGCGTGAAGAGAGGACGCGAACTCTGCGGACACGTCGTGCCCGGCCAGCATGGAGGACACGAGCGCGGCGGTGTCCCCGACGCTCAGCGGATCGAGGGTGAGGCGGACCAGCCGGGCATCGGCGGGCAATCGGGAGGAGAGCCGCGGCAACAGGGAACCGGACGGCGTCTCATCCCGCCGGTACGTCACCACCAGGCTCACCGGCTGGGGTCGGCGGGAGACGAGGAAGAGCAGGAACTCCAACGTCGTCTCGTCCGCCCAGTGCACGTCCTCGAGTGCCAGCAGCGCCACGTCGAGCCGCCCGAGCACCTCGGCGAGAGCACGGAACAGGCGGTGCCTGGCGGCCGTCGCGTCTTCCAGGGGTGCCGGTCCCGGGGGCAGTTCGGCCGACCACTCCGGCAGTAGCGGGCGGAGCGCTCCGCCCAGGTCACTGAGCCGCAGTGCGGACACGCTGTCGACGCCGTCGCGCAATGCGTCCACGACCACACCGAGCGCGTGGGGGACCCGCAGGTGCGGACAGGCGCCGGTCAGGGCGCGACGTCCGAGGGCGGCCTGGGAGGCGAGGAATTCCCGCAGCAGCCGGGACTTGCCGATGCCCGCCTCGCCCTCGATCAGGAGCACGGCCGGCCGGGCCAGCGCTTCTCCGAGCAGGGCGACCTCACGGTCCCGGCCCACGAATCTCGGCGTGGCGAGTGCTGGAAACGGGTCGGTGGTGGTGTCGGACCGTGCGGCCAACGTTTGTCCCCTAGGTCGATTCTCGTCACGTCACATGTCTCTGCTCATCACGGCACATGTCGACTCTCGTCACGGCACATGTCGAGCCGCCCCGTGTGGGTCCGCGGGATCCACGTCACCCGCCGTGAGGGACGGGCATGACCAACCGCCGCGGATGGTGGGCAGGGCCAGCCGCCGGTGGGCGGGCAAGAACACCGGATGACCGCCTTCGAGCCCCGGACCCGCTTCCTGCGGAGGGGCGATGCGGCCTCGGGGAGGACAGTCGGCGAGGTCCGGGGCGTTTCTCGCCGGGGCCGAAGGGGTTTGACCCTCGCACACATGTGGCCAGTATTCCAGCAGTCCGGCACGTGTCTGGTGCTCGGATGCTGGTTGCCGGCCGGGCGCAACCGGCCCGAGCCCGGCGAGACGTACTGGTTCGCGATCCGTACGGAGGCGGCATATACGTGCGCCTCGGTGGGGTGGTCGACCGTTGGCTCGTCGAAGTCGAACTCACGCTCCTCCGCCTCGGGTTCCCGCCGATGCCCGCGCGCCGTACCTGCCTGCCCGGCCGTAGTGCCCTGTGCCCCGTGCGCCGCATCTGCGGGTCTGGCTGCCGTGCCTGTTGGGCGGCCGGGTGGTGCCGCCCACGCGAGGGATGCCGACGGTGGGTCGTACCACCACGGCAACCGGTAGAGGCCGTACCGGCACGGCAACCGGTAGGGGGCGGATTCCCCCAAAAGCGTCGAGTCCAGGTGGGACTGATGACACGAAAGGTCCGTGGTCCGGCATCGCGCGTCCGCCCGTCCGCCGGCGTTCCTCGTCCCCCGCTAAAGGCGAGACGTCTGCTCCCGGCTGGAAAATGCGCATCTTTTGGGTGTTAGTCCCCCAGAGGTCGACGCAACCACCCGACTACGGAGCTGTGGTGACGGCTCGTCAGATAGTCGGATGTTGAGACACCTTTTCGAGTGGGATACATTCTCGGACAACTTGACGAGGTAAGTAAGTAATTAGTCAAATCCTTTGGCGGTTTTACATGTTTGCGCATGCTGTGCATGAAAGGTGTTCCGAGGAATGCTGAGATCTCGCATGATGGCGGCGATAACAACGGGACTGGCTCTGGTCGCCGGAGCCACGCCCGCCGCGTTCGCGGCGAGAACAGCGGATGCCGCTGGAAGTACCGCGGCTCGGGCCGACGGTGCACCCCGGCCCCGTTCCGCGACCGTACGGCTGATCACTGGTGACCGTGTGACCGTGACGTCGCTGCCCGGAGGGCGCCGCACCGTGTCGGTACAGCCCGGACCCGGGCGCGAGCACATGTCCTTCCAGACGTCGGAGGCGGACGACAAGGCCCTCAACGTCGTGCCGTTCGACGCCCAGTCCCTCGTCCTCGCCGGCACCCTGGACCGACGGCTGTTCAACGTGTCGGCACTGATCGCCGACGGATACGACGAGGCCCGCGGCTCGGCGTTGCCACTGATCGTCTTTCCGACGCCGAAGCCGTCACGTGAGGGGGCCAGGGTCGGCCCGCGGGAGGCGAAAGCCGCCGCCGAGACCGCCGACCGGCTGATGGTGCTGAACAGATCCGGCGCACCGTCCCGCGACCTGAAGAGCATCGACGCCCGCTCCCTGCTGGTGGCCGACAAGGACCTGGGCACGTTCTGGAAGACACTCGCCCCCGGCGGTAACCCGGACGCCTCACGGGCCGCGAGCACCCCGCGGATAGCGTTGGACGGCAAGGTGAAGGCGCTGCTCGACCGCAGCACGGCACAGATCAACGCTCCCGCCGCCTGGAAAGCCGGTTACGAGGGTGAGGGTGTCAAGGTGGCCGTGCTGGACACCGGTGTTGACGTCCGCCACCCCGATCTGTCCGGCCGGATCGCGGCAGCGGAAGACTTCTCCAACAGCGGAAACGTCGAGGATCACTTCGGGCACGGCACACACGTGGCTGCCGTCGTGGGCGGAACGGGTGCCGCGTCCGGCGGCACCCGGCGGGGCGTGGCGCCCAAGGCGGGCCTGCTGATCGGGAAGGTGCTGGGCGACGACGGCTACGGCTCGGAGTCGGGCATCATCGACGGTATGGAGTGGGCGGTCGGCGAACACGCCAAGGTCGTCAACATGAGTCTCGGATCAACCGAACAGTCCGACGGCACCGACCCCTTGAGCCAGGCCCTCAACTCCCTGACCGCGTCGAGCGGCACTCTGTTCGTCGTCGCGGCCGGCAACTCGGGCCCGGGCCAGACCACACTGAACTCACCGGGAGTGGCGGACGCCGCCCTGACCGTGGGCGCCGTCGACCGCGACGACTCCCTCGCGTCCTTCTCCAGCCGCGGGCCCCGCCTCGGCGACGGCGCGGTCAAGCCCGACGTGACCGCGCCCGGCGTCGGCATCGTCGCCGCCCGCGCGGCGGGTACCACCCTGGGTACTCCGGTCGACGGCGACTACACGGAGATGTCCGGGACGTCCATGGCCACCCCACATGTGGCCGGGGCCGCCGCACTGCTGGCCCAGCAACATCCGGACTGGAGCGCCGGCCGGCTCAAGGACACCCTGACCAGCACCGCCCGCACGGTACCCGGCACGGGGGTGACCGAGCAGGGCGGCGGACGCGTCGACCTGGCCGCGGCCATGGGTCCGGTCACCGCCACCGGTTCCGTCACGCTCGACCCGCTGACCACCGGCGGATCCCGGGGACAGCGGCAGACCACCGTCCGCTACACCAACACCGGTGACCGCCCCGTCACCTTGTCGCTCTCCCTCAAGATGGCCACCGACTCCGGACGCGTGCTCGCCGACGGGGTGGTGGGCGTCGGAGTCCGCACCGTCGAGATCGCGCCCGGTGCCACGTCCGAGGTACCGCTGCGCACGGACTCCGCGGCGGGCGCCGCGCGAGGCAAGTACTACGGATACCTCACCGCCGTGGCCGCCGACGGCACGGTGGCCGTTCACACCACCGTCTCCCTCGTGGTGCACGCTCCCCAGCACAAGCTGAAGGTCGTCTACCGCAACCGTCAGGGCCGCATCGAGCCGGGCTGGCTCGGCACCATCTTCGGTGCGGACGGCTTCGCGGACTACACGGACCGCGATGCCGGAGTGGCGATGGTGGAGGAGGGGACGTACTACGTCAGCGGCTCGTTCACCGACTACGCCGCCGACGGTTACGCCGAGACGGGCAACGTCATCGCGCCCGAGGTGAAGGTCACCGAGGACACCACGGTCACGCTGAACGCGGCCGAGGCCCGCGAAGTCAAGGTACGCACCCCGCGTCCGGCCGAGCGCTACGGCATCATGAGCCCCACCTACTACCGTCAGATCGACGGCAAGAAGCTGTTCCAGACCACCACGGTGTACGGCGGCGACCGGATGTACACGAACTCGACCAATCCCGTGACCGACGGCGAGTTCGAATACACCCTGCGCGTGCAGCTGCGCGCTCCGCAACTGGAGGCCAGGACCTCCGGCGAGTCGGCGGCGTTCCGGCCGTACTACGAGAAGTTCTCCCCGGTCTTCGGGGACCGCGGTGCGCGGTTGACGGCGGTGGCCGCCGGCACTGCCCAGGCCCCCGACTTCCGCGCCGCGCGGGGGAGGCTGGCCGTTCTGCGTGACGACGGCTCCGACGGCTACGACAGTTACGCGCTCGCCCGTGCGGCGAGATCCGCCGGGGCGAAGGGCGTGCTGCTGGTGCTGCCCGAACGGTTTCCCGTCTGGACCGACTGGTGGCCGACCGGCGACCGCATGGCCCTGCCCTTCGTCCGCAGTTCCTCGACCGACGGGGCCGCCCTGCTGAAGGGCATGGCGACCGGCACGCGAACGGTGTCGTTCAGCGGTACTGTGCGCAGTCCGTATCTGTACGACGTGATGGCCGTCCGGGACGCCATTCCGAAGAATCCAGTTCACACCGTCTCCGAGCGGAACACGGCGGAGGTGCGTGCCACCTACCACCGCACCGGCACCTCCGAGTGGGCCAGCGAACAGCGCTTCGCCTGGCGGCCCTACCAGGACACCGCGTGGAACCAGTCGAACCGTCTCGTACCCACGGGCGGTGAGCGGACCGAGTACGTGAGCGCCGACGTCGGCACTCAGTGGCAGCACGCCGTCCAGTACCGGGTCGTCGAAGCCGGCGACCAGGTACTCGAGAGTGGCATGCACGACGACCCGCACACCTACCGGCCCCACCAGCACACCACGGAGCGGTGGTTCGGATCGGTGGTCCGTCCCTCCATTCCCGAAGGGGAGCACCTGCCGTCGGTACGCGACGGCGACACCATGTCGATCTACGTCCCGGAGTTCAACGACTCGGGTGCCGGCCACTGGTCGTTCGCCGAGGCCGGGGGCTTCGGCAGCGTCAAGGACCTCAACACGGCGCAGCTGTACCGGAACGGCACTCTGGTCGCCACGTCCGACAACGGCGCGTGGGGCGACTTCAGGATCCCGGCGGGCAGTGCCACCTTCCGGCTCGACCTGTCGACCGGGCGTACCGCGGACCAATGGCGGTTCGGCACCAGCACGCACACGTCCTGGACGTTGCGCTCCGACACGACGCCCCGCCCGACACTGCTGCCGCTGCTCCAGGTCGACTACGACGTACCGGTCGACGCGCTGAACGCGGTGGGCCGGTCCCGCACGCACAAGGTCGGGCTGTCCGTCCGCACCCAGAACGGCATGTCCGCTCCGGTCGGGGTCTCGGTGACGGCCGAGACGTCGTACGACGACGGCGCCACCTGGCATACGGCGCGTACCACGCCGCGCGGTCACGACAACCAGTTCACCGCCGCCGTCGAGCGGCCGGCCCATGTGCACCAGGACGCCTATGTCACGCTGCGGATCACCGCGACCGACGCCTCCGGCAACCGGGTCCGGCAGACCGTCCGGCGCGCCTATCTCCACCCGGGAACGCATGAGTAGCCGCTGTCCGCGTCGCGGACGGAGGCGCTGAGGCGTCGGGGGGGGGGGGGGGGGGGGGGGGGGGGGGGGGGGGGAGGGGAGAACCCCCCCCCCCCCCCCCCCCCCCCCCCCCCCCCCCCCCCCCCCCCCCCCCCCC
>NZ_JBVIQK010000049.1:0-18685 GCF_055577115.1 Streptomyces sp. NPDC033216
GACAGCGTCTCACCACGCACCGGCCCCCCACGACCACTCCACTCCCCCAACACCCGCTCACGCTCATCCCGCGCCAGCACATCGATCCCACCGAGGGGGCGTCCCGGGTCCTCGACGACCGTCTGGAGCAGGCGCAGCCAGCGCTCGACCATCGTCACGACAGTGCCCGGATCGTAGAGGTCTGTGGCGAATTCGACGACACCAGCGATCCCGGCTCGGTCTTCCGCTTCGCCGTCCTCCTCCACCAGGTCGAAGTGGAGGTCGTATGGGGTGCGGCCCGTGTGCGCCTCCACGAGATCGACCTGGAGGCCCTGGAGTTCGTACCGCCGCTCCGCCGCCGAGTCCAGCGACAACATCACCTGGAACAGCGGATGATGTGCCGACGACCCGGTGGGGTCGAGCATCTCGACCAGGTGCTCGAATGGAACGTCCTGGTGTGCGTACGCGGTGCGTGTCGTGTCACGCACCCGGTCCAGGAGTGCCGTGAACGACGGGTCGCCGGAGGTGTCCGTGCGCAGCACCAGCGTGTTACCGAAACGCCCGACCGCCGCTTCCTGAGCATGGATACGGCCCGGAACGGGGTGGCCCACGGATATGTCGTGGCCGGCACCCATGCGGGTCAGCAGGGCCGCGAGTCCCGCCTGCAACACCATGAACAGGCTGGCTCCGGAGGCGTCGGCCAGCTGCACCAGCCGTGTGTGCAACCCCGCGTCGATCTGCACCGGTATGCGGTCACCACGCTGGGAGGCGTGGGCGGGACGCGGCCGGTCGGCAGGGTGGTCGATCCGCTCCGGAAGCCCCTCCAACTGATGTTTCCAGTAGGAGGCCTGGTCTTCCACCGCGTACGTCGTCGCACCGCTCTCGTCGTACCGAAGAGGCGAGCGTCCCGTGTTCTGGACGGGGGCCTCCGGCCGGCTCGGGGTCCGGCCGGCGGTTCGGGCTTCGTAGGCCGAGGACACGTCCTGCCACAGCCGTTTCAGGGACCATTCGTCGACCGCGATGCGGTGGACCACCACGACGACGAGGTGTTCCTCAGGACCCGTGGTGAACAGATGGGCACGAATGGGCAGGTCGACGGTGATGTCGAAGGGCTGGGAGACCGCCTCCGACGCCGCCTCGTGCTGCTCCGTTCCGGTGTCGTGCACCTGGAGAACGGTCCGGGTCCGCGACGAATGCACGACCGTCCGCTGCGGACTGCCCGTCGTGTCCGGGTACACCGTCCGCAGTACCTGGTGCCATTCGACGACATCGGCGAACGCCTGGTCGAGTGCCTTGACGTCCAGTGGTCCGGTGAGCCGTAGCGCCAACGGCAGGTTCTGGACGGAGCGGGCACTTTCGATGCGGTTCAGCAACCACGACCGGTGTTGCGCGGAGGTCAGCTCCGCGGTGTTCGGCCTCGCGGCGCGGTCCGGTGGCGCGGCCCGCACATCCATGGCCGGATGCCCGGCCTCCGACTCGGCTTGCGGCACTCGCTCCCCTTCTCCGTCATGGCTCGCCCGTACGTTGTGCGTGGAATCAGACATGGTTACCTCTCCTGGCGCATGCTCCGCGCCCAGCGGCGGTGTCACGAGAACGGACGTCGTGAAGGCTCGGCAGCAAGTTCGTTCGCGGTTCCGGTGGTTTTGGTGCGTCGGCCGCCGTGGCTCCGGCAGCGGATCTCCACGAGTTCCGCTGCGTAGGCCTTCAGTAGCTGGTGGGCGTGGAATCGGCCCGGTCGGTGTTCGTCGACGAGGTGTGCTCGCGCCAACTCGGCCAGTGCGGTCCGCGCGGAGTGCTCCGGTATGCCGGCGAGCTCCGCGGCCGTGTGCGGAACGAGGTCGGCGTCGGGGTGGACACCCATCAGTCGGAACAGGCGGGCGGCCGTGGCTCCGAGCAGGTCGTAGGACCATGAGAACTTCCGGCGGAGATCCAAGGAGGTGTCCCCGTTGCCGAAGGCGTCGAGACGTCCTCGGGCGTCGTGCAGCTCCTGGGCCAGGACCGAGAGCTGGATCCCCGGGCGCATGGCGGCCCGGGTGGCCAGAGCCGCCAGGGCGAGTGGCAGTCCGGCGCACCAGGAGACGATCTCGTCCACGGCGACCGGTTCCGCCGCGAGGCGCGCGGCATCGACTCGACGGGCGAACAGCGCGCGCGCTTCAGCGGCCGCGAGCGGGGCGACAGTGACCGGCTGCGCTCCCTCGAACGCGACGAGGCCCGCGAGCTGGTCACGGCTGGTGACCAGCACCATGCACTTCTTCCCGCCCGGCAGCAGCGGGCGCACCTGTTCCGTGTGCCGCGCGTTGTCCAGAACGACGAGTACGCGACGGTCGGCCAGCAGAGTGCGGTACAGGCCTGTCTGCGCGTGCAGACCGTGCGGCATTCGCTCCGCCGGCACACCGAGTGCGCCGAGCAGGTAGGTCATCGCCTGCTCGGGTGCCAGGGCCGATCCCGCGGGGCCGAAGCCGGCGAGATCTATGTGGAATTGGCCGTCGGGGAACCTGTGGCGCATCCGGTGTCCCCAGTGCACTGCCAGTGCGGTCTTGCCCACACCGGGAATGCCCGACAGCACCGCGACCGTCCCCGCGTCCGCACGCTGCGCCGAACCGATCAAGAGCTGGTCCAGGCGGCGCAGCTCCGTCTCCCTGCCGGAGAAGAGAGGCAGGTCGATCGGCAGGTGGGCCGGCACCGCCTCGTCGGCGAAGCCCGTGGTCGGCGTCGCATCGTGGTCATGACCTACGGCTGCCCATCTGGGAGCCGTGATCTGCCCGGCGATCGCCCGTACGTCCGCGGACGACCCGTTCCCGGCTTCACCCGGTCCGGAGAGGCCCAGTCCCCGACCGGGCCGTGGCCGCCGCGACTGTCTCCCGAAATCCCTGCGCGCATGCCCTTCGAGCCCGAGCGCATCCGCCAGCAGCCGGACCGAAGCCCCGTGCGGGGACGCCACCCGTCCGCGTTCGAGATCACGAATGGTCCGTACGCTCAGCCCGGATCGCTCCGCCAACTGCTGCTGACTCAGCAGCGCGCTGGTGCGCAACTGTCGCAGCAGTACACCGAAAGGCCGGTCCGCCCCACTGCCTCCCCACACCAGGGGCGTCACCACCGCCGGCGATAAGTTCATGGACACGGGGGGTCCCTTCGTTCCTCCGCCCCTACGGGGCGGTCTTCTCGCCATGCCGTTCGACGACCTGGACGGCGGGGTGCGCGCACGCCGTCACATGCCGCGCCCGACTCAAGCCCGGCATCGTTGTCCTCGGTGACAGAATCCGGCTCGGCGTTCGGCGGCAGCATCGGTGATCGCCACAGTTACGCCACGCGTACCGGGCCGCGCCGAGTGCCCGCACCGGGACCGACAGCCGGCGTTCGGCTGGTTGCGCGGCATTCGTCCACGCATCCGTCGTCCGGGCAGGGGCGCCGCACGACGCCCCTGTCCAAACGGGTCTGGAGGCTTGTCCGGCAGTCAGGTGTGCGCGGCCTCCCCGTCCGTTCCGCTGGGCATCCCGGCGCCGGCCGGCCGCCGCCCGCAGAGCAGTGCCACGGAGCCCGCGGCCCCTACGATCATGATGCCCACCACCTCCCGGAAGCTCAGCGCCGCCACGAGTGCGGAGCCGACGCCGACCGCGACGGCCTGAGGAACGGTCAGACAGAGGTTCACGGCCGCCTGCGTACGGCCCATCAGGTGCTCGGGGGTCGCAGACTGAGCAGCCGTGGCCAGCCCGATGATGGTGGCCGGGATCCCGGCACCGGCGATGACCAGACCGGTCATCACGGCAGGGACCGTGGGCAGGAGCAGCAGCCCCGCACCCGCGCCGAACAACACCGAGCCCGTCATGACGACGTGCCTGGGGCTCATCTTCCTGATCAGAACCGCGCCCACCACGAAGGAGCCGGCCAGGTTGCCGGCCGCGAACACGGTTTCCAGTAGCCCCAGGAACTGGGGCGGGCGGTGAAGCCCGTGCTCGATGAGCGCGTAGAGCATCGGCTGGAGCAGACCGAGGACGGACGTCAGGGCGATCAGGGCCCGCAGCAGGCGACGGATCTCCTCTTCTGCGCCCAGATGCCGGAACCCGGCGGTGACTTCAGCGCGCCATCCGTGCGGGCGTCTCCGTTGTCGCTCTTCGTTCACCCGCAGGGAAAGGAAGGAGCCCGCCGCGGCCACCAGCAGTGCGATGTTCACCAGGGTGAACACCCGGCCTCCGGACCATGCGAGCAGGCTCGCTCCGAGGAGCGGGGCGAGCAGGGTCACGGTGGCACGGAGACTCTGACTGAGAGCAGCCGCTGGGCCGAAGTCGTCCTTGTTCGTCAGCATCGTGCGCAGCAGAGCGCTCTGCGCCGGACCGAGCACCACGGACGCGAGTCCGTAGAGAGCGGCGACGCAGTACACGAGCCACGTCTCGGACGATCCGGAGACCAGGAGGAGCGGGACGGATATCAGAGCGAGACCGAGGTTCGTCATGACGAGGATCGGCACTCGCCGGATCCGGTCCGCGACGAATCCGCCGAGCGGCAGGAGCAGCATGGGCAGCGTGTAACTCAAAATGACGAGGCCGGCCTGTACACTGCTTCCGGTCAGTTCCTTGACCCAGATCCCCAGTGCGACGAAGACCGTGTTGTCACCGAGCGTGGACAGGGTCTGCCCCATCATGTACGCCCTGAACTCCCTGCGCGCGAGCAAGGTGCGCATCCGACGACTCCTCAGACGTGGGTCAGCGCGGCGAGTACCGCGTCGTTCGCCGCGGTGTCCCCCACCGACAACCGGATTCCCTCGCCCGGGTAGTGGCGCACGGCGACTCCCGCTCCCGCCAGAGCGCTCTGCGCCCGGTCCAGCCGATCGGCGTCGTTCAGCCAGAGGAAATTGGTATGACTGCGCGCTACGGACCAGCCCCGGCGGATCAGCTCGCTCCGGACCCGTTCACGCTGTCCCACGATGTCGGTGATCCGTTCTCTGACCTCCCGTTCCGCCGCGAGCGCGGCCGTGACGCCGGCCAGCTGGAACTGTGCCATGGCGAACGGTATTTGATGCCGCCGTACCCGACGCACGTGGTCGGTGGACGCCAGGGCGTAGCCGACGCGGAGCGCGGCGAGCCCGTGGGACTTGGAGAAGGTGCGCAGCACCACCAGGTTGGGCCACAGGTCCAGGCGCGAGCGGGGATCGCTCGGCGGGTCATCCTGGGCGAAGTCGATGTAGGCCTCGTCCAGGATGATGGTGACGTCGGGCGGGACTTGTGCGAAGAAGGCTTCGAGTTCGGCCCACCGGAAGAAGGTTCCCGTGGGGTTGTGCGGATTGCACAGGACGATGACGCGGGTTCTCGTACTGATCCGCTCGGCGAAGCCCGCCAGATCGTGCCGTCCGTCCTTTCCGAGCGGGACGGAGGCCGGCTCGGCACCGGTCATCTCGCAGAGCATGGGATAGAGGTCGAAACCCGGTGCGGAGAGCACCACGCCGTCCCCGGGACGGACCAAGGCGCGGAACAGGTCGTGGGCCACGCCACCCGCCCCGTGGCCCACGATCACCGTTCCCGGATCCACGCCCTGCCAGTCCGCGATCAGCGTGGTCAGCCGGTCCGGACGGAACTCCGGGTACCGGTTGACGTTCGCGATCATGTCGCGGAGTCGGGTCTGAACGCCGGCGGGTGGGGTGAACGGGTTCTCGTTGTGTGCGAGCGGGTGAGCGGGCTCGCGGGTGTCCATCAGTCGCTCTTGAGGACGTAGAGCCAGGTCTGCGGCGTGTCCATGGCTTCGACCCGGGCGATCCGCATACCCGCGGCGGTGAACAGCTCCTCGTACGTCTCCCGGGTGTGCAGCGGAATCCCCATCATCGCGTGCGCCAGTTCGAAACCCAGCGAGAAGAGCGGGAGTTTGTCCTCACGCGCGGCGGGCGGCCGGAGCATCGTGTCGGCGAAGACGAAGGTGTGCGCTTTGGGGAAGGCCTCGCGCATCCTGGGCATGATGTGCGAACGGGTCTTCGGGTCGGCGAGCAGGTCGTGCAGCAGGAGGAAGCTCATCACGACGTCCGCCTCACCCACTACCGCCGGTGGACGCGCGCTGGTGCCCAGCAGGTTGAGCACATCGCCCTGCACGGCCTGGACGCGGTCGTCGAGCCCCGCCTTGCGGATGTCCTGCTGAGCGATGAGGGTGGCGGCTTCGCTGATGTCGATCCCGAGGCCCCGGGTGCCGGGCCGGCCGCCCACGACCCGCTGGACGCGCGCGGACGTCCCGCTGCCCAGGTCGGCGATGGTGTCGAACTCGATGTCCCCCAGGACGCGCTGGAGCTGGTCCGCGAACATGGACACGTCGGCCTGGGCCGATCCGCGCGCCACCATCGCCTCGTCACGGCGGATGTCCTTTGCGTACTGGACGGTACCGGAGCTCAGGCTCCCGGCGTGGCCGAAGACTTCGTTGTAGCCACCGACGGCCCAGGTGAAGTAGCCACGTGCACGCGCGACGTCACGTCCGGCCTCGGTCGGCCGAAACACACCCTGCTCGGCCTCGAGGTAGCCGCAGTCGACAGCCGCCCGGAGTACAGCCAGACCGCGGTCCCGGTTCTCACCCAGCTGCCGGTCGAGGTCTTCGCCGTACAGCGCCTCACCACGCTCCAGGCGATCGAGCAGTCCCATGCGCTCCAGGGCGAAGATCACGTTGGCGGCTATGTAGCCGTTGTAGGCCTCTGCCGGCATGACCGGTGTGGAGGACAGGCCACGCCACTGCTCGGGTATTGAAATGTTCATGTTCATCTCCAGACTTCTAGAAGCCGGGTCGGAGACCCGGAGAGGGGTGACGCGGCCGGTCACGGGCTTCGGGCGGCCCGCTTGCCTGGCTCCCGTCATCGGTCCAGCACGTAGCCGTCGCCGGGTCGGTGGGAGCGTGAGGAACGCAGATCGGCGTGTACGAAGGTGCGCTGGAGCCAGCGGTCCCGGCCGTCGTAACGCGGCTGGAAGGAGGTCCGCCCGTGCAGGCACACGCGGTTGTCGACGATCGCCAGGTCGCCGGGCAGCAGCTGGACGGTGCGGGACACAGCGCCGAGGGCCGAGGAGAGTTCGGTGAGCGCGGCCCGGGCGGCCGGATTGAGGCCCTTGGTGGCGGCGAAGTCCACTCGGATGTCGGGGTCCGCCATGTCGCCGCTCAGGACGCGGTGTTCCAGAGCAGGGCCGCCGGCGGAGAAGGACGGCGGTGGCGGCGTGGTGAACTGCGGTTGCGCGAGGAGGTCCCGTGTCCGGGCGGGCAGCAGGTCGAGGGCCTCACGGACCGAGGAGGTGCTGAGTCCGGCGACACCCTCGTGGTCGGAACGCAGGCACAGCAGGAGCACGTAGTCCGGACGGTGCACGTGGAAGGCGTTCTCGCTGTGCAGCATCAGGTCCACCGATCCGGTGTTGCCCTGCACCTCTTCCTGGCCCGGTACGGGTACGACGTCCTGTACCAACGCGCCGCGCTTCTCCGCCTGGAACGCGATGGGCTCGCCGAGGCCGCACGCCGTCATCATCAACTGCGCGGCCGGCGCGCTGGTGGTGCGCTGAGTCGACCCGCGGACGATCGGAGTGGGCGGTAGCTCCCCGTCGTCGACCGGAAGTCCGCGCGCGATCAGTACGCCGCTCCGGCCGGCGCTGCGGCGGAACTCGCGTATCGAGGACCGGTACCTCTTCGGCAGGTCCTCCCAGGCCTCCCGGGCAGCTGCCACCCAGGAGTCGTCGATCTCGCGCGAGACCCCTAGCAGAGCCTCGGAGACACGCTGGATCTGCGCCGATTCCGTCGCCGATACGGACAGGACAGGACCGTGGTGCGCAAGTTGAACTGCGTTGGGCATGGATCCTCCGTGATGAAGGGGTTCAGGTAGCGGACGGGCGGTCGGGCGGAGGCGTCGGCTATCGCAGCCTCTGGGCAAGCACGCTGCCGATCACCGACGCGTTGTTCGCCTGCATCATGTCGCCGTGCGCGCAGCGGACCTCGTGGCATTCCAGATCACCGGTGAGGTAGGGCCGCCAGGTCTCCGCCAGCTCCGGTTCGTTGCTGAGGGCCGCGGTGAACAGCACGACATCACCCTGATAGGTCCCGGGCGTGTGTGTGCCCGCCAGGTCGGCATGGTGGACGAACGTCCGGCCGAGGCCGTGCAGCAACTCCTCCCCGAGACCGGCCAGCGGTCCGTCGCCGGAGGCGGCCAGTCGCGCGAAATCGCTCGTGTCCAACGACTCGCCCGGCGCGAGTGTCACCTCGTGGCCGACGGAGGCGAGGAGCTGGACCATGCTGTTCGTGGGGCTGAGGTCCTCGCGCACGCTGCTGTCGAGCGGGTAGCCGTCCAGGAGGGCCAGCAGGGTGACCTCTTCGCCGCTGTCCTGGAGGCGCACCGCCATGGCGTGGGCGACGAGTGCGCCGAACGACCAGCCGAGCAGTTGGTACGGCCCTGTGGGCTGTACGGCACGGATCTGTTCGACGTAGTCCGCGGCCATGCCTTCCACGCTCTTCGCCAGGCTGCCCCCGGTGTCGAAGACCGGGGCTTGCAGAGCGTGCACGGGCTGCTCGGCGTCGAGCGAGTCCAGCAGGGCGGAGAATACCCAGCCGATACCGGCCCCCGGGTGGACGCAGAACAACGGAGTGCGCTCGCCCTGCGCACGCAGCGGGATCACATTGGCCGGCGGTTCCCGGCCGTCGTCCGCCCCGAGTCGCGCGGCGAGCCCGGCGACGGTGGGTGCGCTGAAGAAGTCCCGGATGCCAAGGTTCGCCCCCAGGGCGGTGTTCGCCCTGGACACCAGACGGGCCACGAGCAGCGAGTGCCCGCCGAGGTCGAAGAAGTCGTCGTCGACACCCACGGTGGGCAGGCCGAGCAGCTCCGCGAAGAGCTCGCACAACACCTTCTCGGCCGGCGTGCGGGGTGCAACCCCCCCGGTCAGGTGCCGGTCCGGCCGCGGCAGCGCCTTGCGGTCCAGCTTGCCGTTCACCGTCAACGGCAGCGACTCCAGCACGACGACCGCCGAAGGCACCATGTACTCCGGCAGCATCCGCTTCGCGTGCGTCCGTACCACAGGCCCGAGCTTCCCGGGATCGAAGGCGCCCCCCGTGACCTGGGCGACCGGAACGACGTAGGCGACGAGCCGCTTGTCGCCGGGGACGTCCTCGCGGACAAGTACGGCGGACTGCGCCACCAGCTCATGGCCGGCCAGCACTGCCTCGACCTCACCCGGTTCGATGCGGAATCCGCGGATCTTCACCTGGTCATCGGCACGCCCGACGAACTCCACCACGCCCTCGGCGGTCCACCGGGCCACGTCACCCGTGCGGTACATCCGCTCACCGCCCTCGGCGAACGGGCACGCGACGAACCGTTCCGCGGTCGCTCCGGGACGTCCGAGGTAACCCCGCGCCAGACCGGCGCCGGCCACGTAGAGCTCACCCGGCACTCCGGGTGGCACCGGCTGCAGCGCGGCATCCAGCACGTACACACGGGTGTTGTCCATGGGCCGCCCGATGGGCAGCACCTCCCGGACCGCCTGGGGGTCCGTCACGGCGATCTGCGTCACACACAGGGTCGCCTCGGTCGGCCCGTAGGTGTTGCGCACCACCACGTCGGGGACCCGTCGCAGCACCTCACGCACCGCCCCGGCCGGCACCACGTCACCGCCGGTACTCACCTCGTGCAGGCCCGCGAATGCTTCGGCGTCCTCCTCCGCGATGACCCGGAACAACCCGGCCGTAAGGTGGACGTGGGACAGGTCGTACCGCTTCACCAGGCCGCGCAGTACGCCCGCGTCGAAACCACCCTCCGGTGCCACGACCACCCGGCCACCCGTCAGCAGCGGGACCCACAACTCGTACGTCGACGCGTCGAACGAATGCGGCGCACGCAGCAGCCCCCGCACGACGCCGTCGAACTTCCAGCACGCGTCCCGCACCAGGTCCGCCACATCCCGGTGCGTCACGGCGACGCCCTTGGGCGTACCCGTCGAGCCCGAGGTGAACATCACGTACGCCAGTTGGTCGGGCAGGCATTCCGTCGCCAGGTCCTGCCGGTCACCGCCACCGGCGCCCACGGCAGCGCCGCCGGCCTCCGCATCGACGCGCACGGACGAACCGCCCGCGTCCGTGAAGTCGCGCACGGCCGACAGGCCCTCTGTCGCGGCGTCGAGCAGAACGAGACGCACCCCGGCCTGTGCGAACACCTGTCGCATACGCTCCGCGGGCGTGCCCGCGTCCACCGGCACGTAGGCACCGCCGGCCTTCGCGACCGCCAGCAACGCCACCACCAGATCCACCGACCGGTGCATCACGACACCGACCAGCGACTCCGCCCCCACGCCACGACCGCGCAACAGCCTCGCCAGCCGGGTCGACCGCGCGTCCAGCTCCGCGTACGGCACCTCGGCGCCATCGGACACTACGGCCACCGAGTCCGGCGTACGGGCCACCTGTTCCGCGAACAAGGACACCAGCGTCGTGGTCTCCATCTGCCGACCCGTGTCGTTCCACTTCGCGACGACCATTTCCCGCTCCCGCTCACCCATCACCGGGATACGGCTCAGTGGTCGGCCGGGCTCGGCGGCAACCGCCTCGAGGACCAGGGCCAAGCGCTCCACCATGCCCTCCGCGGTGCCCTGGTCGAACAGGTCCGCCGCGAACAACAGACCACCTGCGAGTCCGGCCGGCCCGCCGTCCGCACCGAACGCCTCGTTGAAGCTGAAGTCGAGGTCGAACTTGGCCGGCGGCACACCGGGGTCGAACGGCTCGGTTCGCATGCCCGCCAGCCTCACCGCATCGTCCTCACCGGCGTTCTGCAGACTGACCATGATCTGGAACAGCGGGTGCCGGCTCATCGAGCGGGTCGGCGCCAGCTCCTCCACCAGGCGCTCGAACGGCACGTCCTGGTTCTCGAACGCCTTCAGCCCCTGCTCGCGCACCCGGCCCAGGACGTCCACGAACGACGGGTCACCCGTCAGATCCGTCCGCAGCACGAGTGTGTTGACGAAGAAGCCGACCAGCTCGTCCAGCGCCTCGTCCGTGCGCCCGGCCACCGGGGTGCCCAGGGGAATGTCCGTTCCCGCACCCAGCCGCGACAGCAACACCGCCACGGCCGCCTGCAGCACCATGAACATCGTCACGCCCTGCTCTCGCGCCAGGCGCACCAGGCCCGCATGCACCACCGCGGATACGTCCATGAGGGCCACTCCGCCCACGTGGCTGGCGATCGCGGGACGCGGCCGGTCGACCGTGAGCGCGAGTTCCTGCGGCGCGCCCTCCAGAGCCGTCCGCCAGTAACCCACCTGTTGGGCGAGCACACTGCGCGGATCACTCAGCTCACCCAGCAGTTCACGCTGCCAGATCGCGTAGTCGGCATACTGAACCGGCATCGGCCGCCAGAGGGGTTCCCGGCCCGCGCACCGCGCCTCATAGGCCGTGGACAGGTCTCTCCACAACGGCCCCATGGACCATCCGTCGGCCGCGATGTGGTGCACCGTCAGTACGAGCACATGCTGTGCGCGGTCCGGCAGTGTCAAGAGCGTGGCCCTGACCGGAACCTCCGCCGACAGGTCGAACTCGTAGGACGCCGCCCGGCCGACCCACTCGGGCCAGTCCTCCTGCGGAACGTCCGCGACCTCGAGTTCGATCCGCACGTCCGCCGCCGGCACGACCCTCTGCGACGGATGGCCATCGGCCACCGAGTAGACCGTCCGCAGCACCTCGTGCCGGACCAGCACGTCCCGCACCGCCTGCCGGAGCGCGGCGACATCGACCGCGCCGTTCAGCCGCAGCGCCACCGGGATGTTGTACGTCGCCCCCGGCCCCTCCAACTGCCCCAGGAACCACAACCGCTGCTGCGCGAACGACAAGGGCACGGATCCCGACCGTTCCACCGCGACAACCGGTGGCCGCACCACACCGGAACCGTCCAGCCGTTTCGCGATGCCGGCCACCGTCCGCGCCTCGAACACCACCCGCAACCCGATCTCCGCGCCCAGAGCCGTGCGGATCCGGCTGACCAACCGCGTCGCCAGGAGTGAATGCCCGCCCAGGTCGAAGAAGCTGTCGTCGACCCCCACCTCGTCCACGCCGAGCACCTCGGCGAAGACCGCGCACAGGATCTCCTCCCGCAGCGTGACCGGCCTCCGGCGTGCGACCGAGACCGAGTAGTCGGGCTTCGGCAGCGCCTTGCGGTCGAGCTTGCCGTTCACTGTCAGCGGCAGGGACTCGAGCACCCCCACGGCCGATGGCACCATGTACTCCGGCAGCATCCTGGCGAGTCGGGTCCGCAGGGCGTTCACGTCCACCCCCTGCTCCGATGCGGGCACCACGTACGCCACCAGGCGGTCCCCGTCCTGCACGGTCGCGGCTGCGGCGGCGACCTCGGGCTGCGCGGCCATCAACGCCTCGACCTCGCCCAGCTCCACCCGGAACCCGCGCACCTTGACCTGATCGTCGGTGCGGCCGACGAATTCGAGCCGTCCGTCGGGGCGCCTGCGCATCAGGTCACCAGTTCGGTACATGCGCTCGCCGGGCCGGCCGAAGGGGTTGGCCACGAACCGGGTCGCCGTCACTCCGGGCCGGCCCAGGTAGCCACGCGCGAGCAGGTCGCCGGCGATGTGCAGTTCACCCACGACCCCGACGGGCGCGGGATGCAGGTGGGTGTCGAGGACGAACCACCGGGTGTTCCAGATCGGCGTGCCGATCGTCACGCCGCCCTCCTCCACGGAGTCACCGGGAGCGATACGGAACTCGGCGCAACCGACCGTGGTCTCGGTCGGCCCGTACTCGTTGACGACCGTCACGCCCGGATGCCTGGCGCGCCAATCGTCCAGTGCCGCCCCGAGCAGCAGCTCTCCGCCGAGGACCAGTTGCCCGCTCGGTGCGTAATCCTCGGGCAGCACTCCGAACAGGGAGAGGTGGGAGGGTGTGGCCTTGACGAACGTCGGCTTCCGCACCGCGGCGGGGGCGGCGGCGTCCAGGTCCACCAGGTGGACTTCGCCCCCCGATGTCAGCGCCCCCCACAGTCCGGTCACCGTGAGGTCGAAGGCGATGGGCGAGTGCACCAGTGCGCTGCCTGCCATCGCCGGGTAGGCCTGCCGCGCCCAGGCCAGGTAGAGGGCGAGTGACCGGTGCTCGATGACCACGCCCTTGGGCTCACCGGTGGACCCCGAGGTGTAGATGACGTAGGCCGGGTGGGAGGGGCTCGTCGGGGCGGTGCGCTCAGCCGGTGCGAGGTCCTCGTCGCTCCGGTGACTCACAGCGGTCACGGTCTCAGGCGCGTCCAGCAGGAGCCAGGCGGTGTCCGGGAGGCCGTCGGCGGCTTCGGTCGTGGTCAGCGACAGGGTCGGGGCCGCGGCCCGCACCATCTGGGTCAGACGGTCATGGGGCTGGGCCGGGTCGAGCGGGAGGTAGGCGGCGCCGGTCTTCAGGACGGCCAGCAGTGACACCACCATGTCCGGCGTTCGGGGCAGCGCGACCGCGACGTACTTCTCGGGGCCGACGCCCCTCGCCACCAGGTGCCGGGCGAGCCGGTTGGCCCGGGAGTTGAGCTCACGGTAGGTCATGCGGGAGTGGCCGGCCACGACCGCGATGTTCTCGGGAGTGCCCCTGGTGATCTCCTCGATCAGCTCGACGACGTTCCCGGCCGGTGCGTCGACCGCGGTGTCGTTCCAGGCCGTCAGCAGCTGGTGGCGTTCGGCCCCTTCCAGGATGTCCACGCTGCCGACTGATCGCCGCGGGTCGGCCGACATGGCCTCGAGCACCCGCACGAAGCGCCGCGCGATGCTCTCCGCCGTGGCATGGTCGAAGAGGTCGGCGGAGTACTCCAGGACGCCTTCCAGGCCTGCGGGTGCACCGCTGCCGTCGAACCGTTCGGCGAAAGCGAAGGAGAGGTCGAACTTGGCTACGTCGATCTCCAGCGGCTCTTCCCGGCTCGTGACGCCGGGAAGCAGCATCTCGCCCTCGGCGTTGTTGAGGAACGTCAACATCACCTGGAAGAGCGGGTGACTGGCCGTGGAGCGCGTCGGGTTGAGCACCTCCACCAGTCGTTCGAAGGGAACGTCCTGATTCTCGTACGCGGCCAGGTCGGCCAGCCGGACTCGCTCCAGGAGATCCAAGAACGTGGGGGAGCCGGAGACATCGGTGCGCAGAACCAGGGTGTTCACGAAGAATCCGACGAGGTTCTTCAGCGCTTCCTCGGTCCGTCCGGCGATCGCGGTGCCGATGGGGATGTCCGTACCGGCGCCGAGGCGGTTGAGCAGGGCGGCTATCGCCGTCTGTATCACCATGAAGACACTTGCCCGGCGTTCCACGGCCAGGTCGAGCAGCTTGGCATGCAGAGCGCTGGGGATCTCCACGTCGATCATGGCGCCGCGGTAACTCGCGACGGCCGGCCGGGGACGGTCGTACGGGAGCTCCAGCTGTTCCGGCAGGCCGGCGAGGGTCTCTTCCCAGAACGCCAGTTGCCGTGCCGCCAGGCTGTCCGGGACCGTCTCGTCGCCGAGCAGATCGCGCTGCCACCGTGCGTAGTCGGCGTACTGAATCGGAAGGGGTTCCCAGTCCGGCTCCGATCGCGCGAGGTGTGCCCGGTACGCGACGGTGAGATCGCCGAGGAGCGGAGCGATGGACGAGCCGTCCGCCGCGATGTGGTGCAACAGGAGCACCAAGACGTGCTCGTCCTCGGCGATCGTGAACAGCCATGCCCTGAACGGCGGGTCGACCGTGATGTCGAACGCCCACCGCACGACGTCGTGCAGGGCGCTGCGAAGAGCTGCCGGGTCGGGGGTGGCGCCTGTCTCGAGCACGGGTCCGATGTGCTCGGCCGGCAGAATCCGCTGGTAGGGCTTGCCCTCGTTCGAGGAGAACACGGTACGCAGCGGCTCGTGGCGGACCACGAGGTCGCCGAGCGCGCGTTCGAGAGCCGACACGTTCACGGCGCCGTCGAGCCGGAACGCCATCGGCGTGTTGTACGTGGGGCTGGGCCCCTCCATGCGGGTCAGGAACCACAGCCGCTGCTGGGAGAACGACAGCGGCACGTGTGACGGACGTGCCGTGGGCCGCAGCGCCGGGCGTGACGGCGCCGGCGCCTGTGCGGCGGCCAGGTGATCCACCAGTGCCGCGACAGTCGAGTGCTGGAAGAGGGCGCGGACCGACAGCTCGATGCCCAGGTCGGACCTGATGCGGCTGGCGAGCCTGGTGGCCAGCAGCGAGTGACCGCCGAGCCGGAAGAAGTCGTCGTCGATGGTGACCCGCTCCAGGCCGAGCATCTCGGCGAACAGGCCGCAGAGGATCTCTTCCCGTGGGGTGCGCGGGGCCCGCCCCGTTCCGGTGGAGGAGAAGTCGGGAGCCGGCAGCGCCCTGCGGTCGACCTTCCCGTTGGCGGTGATCGGCAGTCTCTCCAATGCGATCACGGACGCGGGGACCATGTACTCCGGCAGGCGTCCGCCGGCGAAGTCGTGCAGTTGGCCGGTGCTCACGTCAGGGTCCGCCGCCACGTAGGCGACGAGGCGCTTGTCGCCGGACGGGTCTTCGTGCACGATGACGACGGCCTGGCTCACCGCGGGATGCTCACCCAGGGCGGTCTCGATGTCGCCTAGTTCCACCCGGAACCCGCGGATCTTCACCTGGTCGTCCGCTCTGCCGACGAACTCCAGGACGCCGTCGGCGTTCCGGCGAGCCCGGTCACCGGTCCGGTACATGCGCCCCCCGCGCCCATCGAACAGGCAGGGGACGAAACGCTCCGCCGTCAGCCCGGCACGGCCTACGTAGCCACGGGCCACACCCGGCCCGGCGATGTACAACTCACCGACCACACCCACCGGGACCGGCTGGAGGAACTCGTCCAGCACCATGACCCGGGCGTTGTCCAGTGGACGTCCGAGGGGGACCGTGGCGGGTACCTCGTCCGCGCTCGTCATGGAGTGCCAGGTCTTCATGACCGTCGTCTCAGTGGGGCCGTAGACGGCCACGACCTTCGTCTGCGGGCACGTCCGCAGCAGGGTGCGGACCGCCGCCGACGGCACGACGTCACCACCGGTCCACACCTCGCGGACACCCCGGAAGCTTTCGGGTACCTCGGAGGCCAGGATCTGGAACAGGCCGGACGGAGCCTGCACGACGCTGGGCCGCAGATCGGCGGCCGTGGAGACGAAGGTGGTGATGTCCAGGGGTCCGGGGGGGCTGACCACGATGGCACCGCCCGTCACCAGGGGCGGCCAGATCTCCGACGTCGAGGCGTCGAAAGCGCTCGGTGAATGGAGGAGGACGCGCTCGTGGCTGCCCTTGCGGAAGTCGTGGTTGCCGAGCAGGTCGATCACGTTCCGGTGTGTGATGCCGACACCCTTGGGGGTGCCACTGGATCCCGAGGTGAACATGATGTGGACGAGCTGGTCCGGGTGGACGACGACGCCGGGACTCCGGGTGTCCGGGCCGTCTCCGGTCGGCTCTTCGTCGATGTCGGCAACGTCGCACGGGCTGGTCCAGGCCACGGGATGAGTCCGGTGGGCCGCGTCGATCAGGAGGAGTGACGCCTTCGCGTCCTGGAGGATGGTCTCCAGCCGCGCGAGCGGGTAACGGTTGTCCAGAGGCACGTACGTGCCACCGGCCTTGGCGATGGCCAGCATCGCCACGATCTGTTCCACGCCGCGGTCCATCAGGATCGCCACAGGGTCCTCCGCGGAGATCCCCCTGGCGATCAGCCGGTGGGCCAGTCGGTTCGCGCGGGCGTCGAGCTCGGCGTAGGTGAGGGTCCTGGCGCCCGTGGTCACGGCGACAGCATCGGGGGTCGCTTCGGCCTGCTCCTCGAAGAGTCGGTGGACGCCGCCCTCGGCGACGGCGTCCGACGCGGTACCGCTCCAGTCGACCAGCAGCCGGTTGCGCTCCGCTGAGTCGAGGATGTCGATCACGCCGAGGGACGCGTCGGGGCGGTCCGCGACCGCCGTCAGGATGCTGTTCAGCCGGCGGGTGATGGTGCGCACGGTCTCTTCTTCGAAAAGGTCCGCCGAGTAGATGACCGTCGCGTCCATCCCCTCGGGGGCACCGTCGTCCGCGTGCTTCTCGTCGAAGGTGAAGTTGAGGTCGAACTGCGCCTTGTACTCCGCCGCCGGTTCCAGCCGTCCGTGCAATTCCGGAACGGTTCTCCTGAATGACCGGTTGTTGAGGTTGATCACGGTCTGCACCAGGGGATGACGTGAGGGCACCCGGCCCGGATTGAGGTGCTCCACCAGGCTTTCGAACGGCGCCTCCTGATGTGAGTACGCCTGGAGGTCGACGGCCCGTACCCGCCTGAGCAGCTCCGCGAACGAAGGGTCACCCGAGGTGTCCGTGCGCAGCACCAACGTGTTGACGAAGAAGCCCACGAGGTCCTCGAGCGCCTCCTCGCCCCGCCCGGACACCGGCGCGCCCAGCACGATGTCGTGTCCCGCGCCCAATCGGGTGTACAACGCCGCCACGGCCGCCTGTATGACCATGAACATGCTGACCCGGTACTCGGTGGCCAGCTGTGCCAGCCTCGCGTGCACGCCGGCCTCCACCTCGAAGTGCACGGTGCCGCCACGGTGCGAGGGCACCGCCGGCCGGGGCCGGTCGTAAGGCAGCGCGAGCTCGTCCGGCAGCCCGTCGAGAACCTGACGCCAGTGCCTGAGCTGACGCGCCAGCAGACTGTCCTCGTCGTCGGCCGACCCGAGCAGCTCCCGCTGCCAGACCGCGTAGTCGGCGTACTGGACCGGCAGCGGGTCCCACGCGGGTGTCGTGCCCCGGGTCCGCGCCTGGTAGGCGGTTCCCAGATCCCTGAGCAACGGACCCAGCGATCCCCCGTCGCTCACGATGTGGTGCAGCAGTAGCACCAGCACATGGACACCGCCGGGCTCGGAGAAGAGCCACGCCCGCACCGGGATGTCGGATGACAGGTCGAACACCCAGGCGGCAGCTTCCCGGACCGCCGCCCTCAGCTCCGCCTCGTCACCGCACTCGCGTATTTCCAGCGCCGGAGAAACCGCGTCCACCTCCAGTACCTGCCGGTACGGACTCCCGTGCACCTCGGGAAACACCGTCCGCAGACTCTCGTGCCGTGCCACCACATCGCCCAGCGCCGACTGCAGAGCCGCCGCGTCCGCCGCACTGTCCAACCGCACCACCATGGGCGTGTTGTACAGCGCGCTGGCCCCCTCGAACTGCTCGATGAACCACAACCGCTGCTCCGCGAACGACAAGGGAACGACGTCAGGTCGCCGGCCGGCCAGCAACGCGCGCCGGTTCTCGTCCCTTCGCTCCAGCAGCCGGGCCAGCCCGGACACGGTCGGCGTCTCGAACACCGCCCGGATCGGCAGATCCGCGCCGAGTGCCGACCGTATGCGGCTGAGCAGACGCGTCGCCAGCAGCGAGTGTCCCCCCAGGGCGAAGAAGTCGTCGTCCACGCCGACGCCAGTCACACCCAGCACTTCACCGAAAAGGTCACACAGGACCTGTTCCTCCAGTGTGCTCGGCTCGGTTCCGGCCCCGGCGGCGCCGTCGTGATCGGGCACGGGCAGTGCCTTGATGTCGAGCTTCCCGTTCACCGTCAGCGGCAGCGCGTCCAGCACCACCACCGCTGAGGGGAGCATGTAGTTCGGCACGCGCCGGGCGGCGAAGTCCCGGACCGCCGTGACAGTCGCGGCGTCCTGGGTGCGGTCGCTCGGAACGATGTAGGCGACGAGTCGCTGGTCGCCGGGGCGGTCCTCCCGCGCGACGACGACGGCCTGGGCGACACCCGGGTGGCTTTCGAGGACCG
>NZ_JBVIQK010000050.1:0-17332 GCF_055577115.1 Streptomyces sp. NPDC033216
CTCTTCGCCGAGTGGAACAACAAGGCCGTCGGCTTCGTCAGCTACGGCGCCATGGGCGGCGCCCGGGCGGTGGAGCACCTGCGCCTCGTCGCCGGTGAACTCCAGATGGCCGACGTACGCGCCCAGGTCGGCCTCTCGCTCTTCCACGACTTCGAGAACTTCAGCGTCCTCAAGCCCGGCGACTTCCAGGTCGAAGCACTGAACACCACCCTCGACCAGGTCCTGGCCTGGAGCCGCGCCCTCGCCCCGCTCCGCGCCGCGTAACGTACCGCCGGAACCAGGAGTACCCGCAACATCGCGGGCGACCGCCGCACACGAGCCGACGCCATCGCACTCGCGGCCGGCGGTGACACTCCAGCGTCATCGGTATCCGCTCGCCTCCGTGGTCCCCTGGGCCCACCGGTAGCCCCCGTCCACCCCTCACGGTCACCCAGGCACCGCGAGCGGGAGCCGGGGGGTCCGCGCGCCCGAGGCGAGCGGACCCCCCGGCTCCACGTAGGCCCGGAACGCTTCGGCCGCCGTCCGGCACCCCTCGTTCCTCGTGACCTGATGCCGCATCCGGAGCGGTCCCTGCCTCATGGCGTCGCGCACGGATCCACCGTGCGCGGCATGGCAGCCTCGCACCGGTCAGGGGCTCCCTCCTCACGACGCACGATCCGCCTCAGGCGCACGGACGGCATACACAGATCGGCCGGGTCCGGCCGGTCGGCCCCTCCTCCGCCACCGCGGCCGAGCGGACACCACGCACTCCGCGGACCGCTCGACGGACGGTGGTGGCCGGCGCGGCAGGACGGCGCACCCACCTCTCCGCCCGCCCGACGGCACACATCATGCGGTACCGCGCCGACGCCGCTCGGACGCCGTCCGACCACCATGGCGCGCTCACCCGCCCGCGCCGGGCCACGGACGGCCACCCCGTCAGGGCCACGTGCCGGACGGTTCACGTCCCTGCCACTGCGGAGCGCGCCGCATGGCCACATCACCTCTCCAGTCTTCGAACAAGGACCATCGTGTACATCGCTGCTGTCATCCTCAGTGCTCTCCTCGCTCTCTTCTCCCTCGCCGCAGGCGCGCCGAAGGCACAGCTCAAGGGCGACGTGCCCGAAGGCCTCGTGGCGAAAGGGCTCAGCTCCGGCCTGGTCCGCTTCATCGGCCTCGCCGAGGTGGCCGCCGCGGTGGGCCTGGCCGTGGGGATCTGGTGGCAGCCCCTTGGCATCGCCGCCGCCATCGGCATGGTCGTCCTGCTCCTCGGCGCGATCACGTACCACGTGAAGTGGGGCGACTACGCGGACAGCTCGTCCCGCAACGCCGCGATGGCCCCCGTGGTGTTCCTCCTGGTCTCGACGGCCGCGGCCTGCACTCTGGCCGCCTCCCTGTGAGATCCGCCCACCGTTCCCGTACTCACTGACGAGTCCCTCAGCGGTCGTCGGACCGAGGTCCGCGGTCGTGCGCGGCACGGCCCGTGACGAGGCCCGCCCGACGCTCACTGCGAGCGTCGGGCGGCAGTCATGCCGCCCGGGCCAGCGGCACCCGGTGCGCGCCGAGGGGGTGCCGTCGCCGCGGACCGCCGTGCACACGCACACGCCGTCTTCACGACGGCGGGGGTACGTGCAGGTTCGGTAGCAGCGAGACCTCGCTCTGAACCAAACGGGTCTCTCCGGGCGTTCAACGAATGGTGCCCCTCGTGGTGGCGCCGCATCCCCGATCCACCCGGAACACTCGGCACGAACGGAAAGTTGTGGGCTGCTCATGGCCTCGAACAGGCGACAAGTCGTCATCATCGGCGGGGGGTACGCCGGCGTACGCCTCGCACGGGAACTGGACACGGACGCCGATGTCACACTGATCGACCTCAAGGAGGCCTTCTTCCACCGGGTCGCGTCACTGCGGGCGAGCACCGACGAAGAATGGACGCACGCCCCTTTCATCCCCTACGACTCGCTCCTGGCCAACGGCCGTGTGGTGATGAACAAGGCCGTGCGCATAGAGACCGACAGGCGGCAGGTCGTCCTCGCCTCCGGGCACCGGGTGCCGTACGACGTACTGGTGCTCGCGACCGGCGCCGACTACCAGGAGCCGGCGCGCTTCACCGGGAACACCGTGGACGAGGCGGCAGCAGCCTTCCGAAGCCACCAGCACCGGGCCGCGGCTGCTCGCAGCATGCTCGTGATCGGGGGCGGCCCTTCCGGCGTGGAACTCGCGGCGGAACTGCGCCAGGCGAACCCTCGCGCCGCGGTGACCCTCGCCCACTCCGGCCGGAACCTGCTCTCCCACAACGGCACCGGCCGGATGGGCCGTCGAGCACGGGCCTGGCTGGAGGGACACGATGTGCGGGTCCTGCTGAACACCTTCGTCTCGTCCGCGGGCGGTGTCGGTGCCCGGCTGCGGGACCAGGCGGGTGGTCCCCTCGACGCTGACGTCGTCTTCTGGACCACGGGTACCACTCCCAACACCCTCTGGCTCCGGCTTGCGGGGCTGGGGTCCTGGCTCGACGGGAACGGCCGCGTCATGGTGGACGACCACCTGAGAGTGCGCGGCCAGCGGGACATCTTCGCGATCGGCGATGTCAACGACGTGTCGGAGGCGAAGCTCAGCCCGTCGGCCGTCGCGCAGGGCGAGGCCACGGCCCACAACATCCGCGCGTACCTCGACCCCGACAAGCACGGGCACAAGTCACGCCCGTACAAGCCGGCGCCGGTGCGGGCCTTCTCCGTGCCCTTCGGGTCCGAGGGCGGCACCACCCTGCTGCCGGCGCTCGGCCGGGACGTCCTCGTGCTCGGCAACAGGGCGACCTCGAAACTGAAGAGCAAGCACCTGATGGTGCCGATGATGCAGAAGCTCCTCGGCCACACGGAGAGGTAGGCGCGCGGAGATCCCCGCCCGGACCCATCGAGCGCTTGCGGGTGCCGGCCCCCTGCCCAGGCCCGGCACCGGGAGTGACTCCTGCCGCGGCCTCGTCCCACGGTTCCGGAATGGCCCGGTGCCCGGTGGCGGATTCCGCCCCTCTCGCACGTGCGTTGCGGGCGTGCGGACTGGTGGCCCGGCCCGCCGGAGCCGACCCGTCCGCTGAGCGCCGCCCGACCGCGCTCCTCCGAAGGGCGTCGGCGTCCTCGAAGCACCCCGCAGACGCGTCACGTCGGCGGGAACAGGGACGGCGCCGTGGAGGCTGTCGCGCGGCTTCGTCAGGCGGGCGTCCTCATCGGGGACGGGCGTGGAACGGCGACAGGCGGGCGGGCGCGTCAGTCGGTAGCGCACACCCGGCGCATGTTGCCGCCCATCGAGCGCGGTCCGGGGACGCCCGCCCCGGAGCGCGCTCGCCGGGATGCGGTGGGTGCGGCCCTCGACCGGATCCGCGCGCAACATCACCCCGCCGACGGCCGGCTTGAGCATCGGCTGCACCGGAATCGCCATGCCGTCGGCGCGCAGGTCCCGTGCGGCCCGACGCGGGGGCCTGTCCCGCCGACCGGAAGTCATCAGGGTGCACCCGGCGGAGGCGAGACGTCCCGGTCCTGGGCGTCCCCGTCCCCGTCGTCGACGGCCGGCACGTTGGCGCCCCGGCGTCTTCGGCGTCCAGCGGCGGCCGGGCCGTCGCGCGCACCGGCGGCCGAGGGCGTAGCCGAGGTTGTCCCCGGTGATGGCGCCCGCGACCACCACGGTCGCGAGCAACGGGGCGTCCAGGTCGCCCTGGCCGGCGATGGCCGCCGCCAGCAGGACGGCTGTCTCCCCCGGCACCAGCAGTCCGAGGAAGGCACTGGTCTCGGCGGCTGTCAGGACGAAGACCACGGCATACGGCCACCATCCGGCCGCCTCGATCACGGCGTCGAGGTGCATGGCCGTCAGCCCGCCTGCCGCGACGGCGAGGGCCCCCGGGCGGGAACCCGGACCGGGGTGCGGGTCCGGAGGGAGCCCACTCGCCCCTGAATCCCAGGCGTCGGCGGGCCGGCGCCGCGCTCCCTGCCCAGGGAGGCCGCTCGCGACGAGCCGGGCCAGCAGGGGTACTCCTGCGGCGAACGAGACGGCGACCAGGGGTTCGGCGGAGGTCAGGACGGAGGTGACGACGGCGCCCAGACCTGCCGTCATGACGACGACACGTACGCGGGGCGACGGAACCGCGGTCACCATGGCGAGGGCTGTCAGCAGGTACCAGCCGGTGAGAGCGCCCGGCAGCGCCACGTACTCCCGGAAGAGGCTTCCTTCCTGCGCCGGGAGGTTTTCGAGGGGCGCCCAGCAGATGTAGGCGAGCCCTGCCCCACTGGTGAGCAGCAACCCGAGCGCGGTACGGGCGTAGATCACCGGCCGCTGGTTCGCCAGCCACAGCAGTACGAAGGGGCCGGTGCCGGCCTGGGGGCACGCCACCAGGGTCGGCCTGCGGTCGCCGCCGTGTCCGCGTGAGAGAGACGGTTGGGCGCGCCCTCCCGGTGGGTCGGGCGCGCACGGCGCTGCCCGTGGGGCTGCGCCCGCGGCTCGCCCGGCCGGCGGACGACGCGGCGCCCGGACGATCAGCCGACCACGATGGCGTCCAGCAGTCCCTGTAGACGCAGGCCGTACCGGGCGTCCAGCTCGGCCGGTGTCCCGGTGCGGACGGCTGTCGCGAACTCCCGGCGCAGGACGGGCCAGCAGTCCTCGTGATCGATCTCGGCCGTGTCGTAGACCAAGGGCTCGGCGGGACCGAAGAGTTCCACCCGCGTGATGGCTCGTCGGACGTTGACCGAGCCGGACAGCGACGCCTGGCTCACGGCCCCGTTGACGTGTTCGCAGGTCAGCTCGATCCATCGGCGCGGGTCGCCGGTGGTCCGGATCCCGGCGATGGGGCCGACCGCCGTGTCCAGCAGATCGATCAGGTGCGGGCCGAGATCGAGCAGGGCGCCGTGTTCGAGGCGCCAGCCGGTGGCCATCTCGCCGCCGAGGAAGGCGCCGTGGAGGTAACAGGAGCGGGCCCCGGAGACTTCGAGGGCACGCGCGGCATCCAGGAAGGCACGGGTGGTGGGGTGATACCGCTTCGTGAGAACGAACTGGGACACCACGCCCGCCTCGGCGACGGCGTCCGCCACGCGCCGGGCGGCTCGCAGGTCGGGACCGAGAGGCTTTTCCAGGAGGAGGGCCTTGCCGGCCTTCGCGGCCAGGGGGGCCAGTTCGGCCTGGACGCCGGGCGGCACCGCGAAGGCGACGGCCTCACAGTGGTCCAGCAACTCGTCGAAGTCGGCCGCGACATGGGCCGCGTAGGGCGCCGCGGTCTGCCGCGCCGCGTCCGTGCGACGGGCCCAGACGGCGGTCAGTTGCGTCTCGGGACCAGCGGCGAGGACGCGGGCGTGCATCGCCCGTGCCCACGGGCCGGCGCCTACGAGCCCCACCGCGACGGGTCGGTGGGGCCAAGGGGAGGGATGGGTGGTCACGGCTGCTTCCTTCTGGCTCTCGGTGGCGCGACGGTCACAGGGACAGCCGGCTGAGACGGTCGTCGGCGTGGTCGGAGGAGTAGAGCAACCTGACGACCATGGCGGCGGCGCCTGCCAGGCCCGCACGGTCGCCGAGTCGCGAGGAGACGATGGTGAGATTCGCGGTCGTCCGCGGCATCGCCCGTTGGTAGAGGACTTCGCGCACGCCGCTGATGAACGGAACTCCGGCGAGATCGCCGGCGATCATCAGAACGCCCGGGTTGAGGAGGGTGACGACGGTCGCCAGCACAGCGCCGACCAGCTGCCCGGCCCTCTGGGCCAGACGGATCGCCTCGGGGTGACCTTCGGCCAGCAGGCGGCGCACGTCGGAGCCGGAGGCGGTCGGCAGGCCCAGTTCGGCCAGTGTCCGTGCCAGCGCCCTGCCGCTGGCCACCGCGGCGAGACAGCCGTACGAGCCGCACATGCACAGGGCCTCGGGGTGATCATGCAGACGGATGTGTCCGATGTCTCCGGCTCCGCCGTCGATGCCCCGGTAGACGTCGTCGCCGATCACGACACCCGCGCCGATGCCGGTGGAGACCTTGACGAGGACGAAGGAGGCGCAGTCGCGGTAGTTGGCCTGCTGCTCGGCCAGCGCCATGAGGTTCGCGTCGTTGTCGACGAAGACCGGAATGGGCCCGGGCTCGCCACCGTCGCCCACGTGCAGGGCGTAGGCCTCCTGAAGGCGCTCCCGGATGGGGTACTGGTCCCAGCCGGGCATGATCGGCGGCTGGACGACCCGGCCCACCTCCCAGTGGACGGGCCCGGGCACGGACAGACCGATGCCGCAGATGGCGGCCGGGGTGACACCGGCCGCCCCGATCAGGTCGGGCAGCCAGCCGGCCACCTGGTCGAGAACCTGATCGGGACCTTCGGCGATGTCGAGTTCTCCGGTGTGCTCGGCCAGGACGGTTCCCGCGAGATCGAGTACGGCGACGCGGGCGTGCCGGGTCTCCAGGTCCACCGCGATGACCGAGGCGTGGCCGGGGTCGAACTCGATCTGTTCGCACGGGCGGCCGCCCGTGGAGGTGCCGGTCGTGTGGCGCAGCCAGCCGGCGCGGTTGAGCAGGTCGAGTCGCTGCCCGACGGTGGAGCGGGAGAGCCCGGTGGCGCGTTGGAGGTCGGCGCGGGTGTTGGCGCGGCCGCCGCGGATGAGTTGGAGCAACTCGCCGGCGCTGACCTGGTTTGACGTCATCGGGTCTCCCTCACAGTTCAGCTCTTGTCGGCGCCGCTGGTCAGGCCTTCGGTGAGGAGGCGTTCGGCGGCGAAGAACAGAAGTACCACGGGGATGGTCAGCACCACGGAGCCGGCCATGAGGACCGTCTTGGGCACCTCGATGCCGTTGGACAGCTGGGCGAGTCCGAGGGAGACGGTCCACTTGTCGGGGTCGGCGGCGAGGAAGAGGAGAGCGAAGAGGAACTCGTTCCACGCGATCATGAAGACGTACAGGCCGGTCGCCATCAGGGACGGCAGGGCGAGCGGCAGGATCACCTTGCGCATGGTCTGGATCCGTGAGGCTCCGTCGAGCGCCGCCGCCTCCTCGATGGAGGCGGGGATGGTGACGAGGTAGTTCTTCAGCATGTAGATCGTCACGGGCACGGTCTGGGCGACGTAGACGATGGCGAGGCCGACCAGGCTGGAGGACAGTCCGATCTTGGCGAAGATGACGAACAGCGGGACGGCCAGCAGCGTCGTGGGGAAGAGGTACACGGCGAGGAAGAGCGCGCTGATGTGGCGGTGGCCGAAGAACTTCAGCCGGCTGACGGCGTAGGCGCCTGGCACGGCGGCCACGAGGGTCAGGAGCACGGTGCCCAGCGACACCAGAGCGGAGTTGAGCAGGAAGTTCAGGAATCCCTGTCCGCCGGCGTCGGTGGAGCGCAGGACGTCCCGGTAGGTGGTCAGGGTGAAGTCCTTGGCGGACACCCACAGGGAGCCGGGGTCGAGCAGGAGCGCGTCGATGGGCTTCAGCGACAGCAGCACCATGTAGTAGAAGGGCAGGACGGTGATCAGCACCAGGAACGCGATGACGAACCAGCGCAGGACGCCGAAGAACCGATCCTCGAACTGGGCCCGGGTCAGGGCCGTCTTGCGGGTCACGCTTCCTCCTGGACCTTGTTGCCGAAGAACTTGAAGTAGAGGCCCAGCAGGATCACCAGGCAGGCGGCCAGGACGAGTGCCTGGGCTGCCGCGGCTCCCACGTCGTAGCGGGCGGTGAGGAAGTCGTAGACACGCACGGCGGCGACGTCGGTGCCGGCTCCGCCTCCGGTCAGCAGGTAGACGTCGTCGAACTTGTTGAAGGTCAGGATGAACCGCAGCACGGACAGCAGGGCGATGACGGGCATCAGTTGGGGCAGCAGGATGTGCCGGAAGCGCTGGGTGGGGGTGGCCCCGTCGACCAGCGCGGCCTCCTCCAGCCCGTCGGGCACCGCCTGGAGGCGGGCGAGGATGAAGAGGAAGGCGAACGGGAAGTAGCGCCAGGTCTCGAAGGCGACGACGGTCAGGAGGGCCAGCGGGATGTCGAAGTGCAGGCCCAGCAAATGCACTTCGTACGCGCGGGTGGACAGGAACGCGATGGGGTCGTCCCAGCCGAACAGCCGCCGTCCCCAGTCGTTGACGATGCCGTACTGCGGGCTGAGCGCGACCTCCCAGACGAAGGCGACGGCGACGACGGGTGCGCAGTAGGGCAGCAGCATCGCCGCGCGCACCAGTCCCCGTCCCCGGAAGGGCTTGCGCAGCGCGAGCGCGGCGATCAAGCCCAGGCCGATGGAGCCGAAGGTGGCCCCGGCCGTGTACAGCAGTGTGGTGGAGAGGCTGGACCAGAAGCCGGCCGAGTCGAAGACCTGGGTGAAGTTGTCCAACGACCAGTGGCCGAACAGGCCCATGCCCTGGATGTCGACGAGCTTGGCCTTCTGGAAGGCGAGCAGCACGGTCCAGGCGATGGGCAGGACGACCACCACGAGGACCACGAGGAAGGTGGGGGAAACGAACGCGAGGCCCGCACGGTTCTCGCGTCGGCTGGCGGTCATCGGACGCCGGACCGGTGTGGCGGGCCGGGCCGACGACCGGGTGTCGGTGTCCCGGCGCTGCGGCGCGCCGGCTGGGGCTGTAGTCATGAGGGAGGGACCTTCGTGGGGTGCGGGTGGGCGGCTACTGCAGGGACTTCTTCAGGGCGGTGACCTCCTCGTCGGCCTCGTGCGCGGCCTCCGAGGGAGAGGTCTGACCGCCGGACATGGCTCCGATGGCCTTGGGCACGGGCAGTTCGCCGTTGGTGGCGCCCACCAGGGCGCCCTCGCCCTGGGTGATGCCCCAGCGCCGCATGTTGCTGACGCCGTCGGCGAGCTGGTCCAGCAGGCTCTTGGGGAAGACCTCGTCGAGGGGCTTGCGGGTGTCGACGCCGATGTCGCTGTGGCGCCACGCGTCGAGGTAGCGTCCGGGTTCGGCGGCGGTGCCCTTGCGGACCGGGATCTTGCCCTCGGGTGCCAGGCCGAACCAGGACTCGTAGCCGGTGCCCATCATGTACTCGATGAACTCCCGCGACGCCGCGGTCTCGGCCGTCTTGGTGGTCACCCAGGAGGTGATCTCACCGAACTGGGCGGCGTCCTTCGCGTCGGGCCCCCGCATCGCGGTGACGATGCCGCTGTGGTCCGACAGGTAGCGCGGGTCCTTCTTGCACTCGGGACAGCTGGGCAGGGCGTCCTTGCGCAGTCCGGCGAGCTCGTCCAGCAGGAACGAGGACCAGATGACCATCGAGGACTGGCCGGAGAAGTAGGTGGCGCGGGTGGAGTCCACCGTCTGGGTGCCGGGAGCGCCGTAGGCGCGCGTGAGCTGATCGTAGGTCTTGAACGCGGTCTGGCACTGCGGGGAGTCGAGGGCGACCTCGTGCCGGTCGTCGACCAGTTGGCAGTCGTTGGCCAGGGCGATGCTCTCGAAGCTCTGCGAGGTGAAGGCGTCGCTGGGGTCGGTGGCCGCCGAGATGCCGTCGTGGCCCTTGGTGGTGAGCGCCTTGGCGGCGGCCAGGGTCCTGGCATAGGTGTCGGGGGCCGCCAGGCCCTTCTTCTCCAGCTGGTCCTTGCGGTAGACCAGCAGCTGGAGCCAGGCGTCGGAGGGCACGCCGAGGCTGGTGGAGCCGTCGGAGGTCAGCTCCAGCGCGTTGGCGTTGAAGGTGTCCCGTCCCAGTTCGTCGACGATCCGCTTCGGGATGTCGGTGTTCAGCAGGCCGTTGCTGTACATCTGCCAGACCTGGCCCATCGGGGCCGCGCCGATGACGTCGGGCAGCTTCCCGGAGGCCGCCGCCGACATGATCAGCTGCGGCATCTGCGCCTCGTCGACCCCCACGAGGCGCACCTTGATCCCGGTCTTCTTCTCGAACCCGCCGATGACCTTCTGCGTCGCGGCGACCCGGTCGGGGAGGTTCTCCTGGGACCAGACCGTGATCTCACGGTCCGGCTTGCCGGGCCCGGTACTGCCCGCGCAGCCCGACAGCAGCCCGATTCCCAGGGCTGCTGTGATGCCGACCGTGGTCGTCCTCGACCTCAGGGTCTTGATGCCCATCACGTTTCCTCGTTCCGACTTATGTCAACCTGGAACGCATCACAGCATCTGTTTTGCGTGTTGACAAGACATAACTTCGAGATATTGTCGCCACAACCCCATTCGCAACCCCTCCGGAGCCCCCGTGGAACGCGTCGTCCAATTCACCGGCCCCCGTCAGGTGGAGGTAGCCGAGCACCTCAGCGCCGAACTGCCGCCCGGCCATCTGCGAGTCCGCACCCGCTACTCCGGAATCTCGGCGGGCACCGAACTCACCGCCTACCGCGGCACCAACCCCTACCTGACCCGGACCTGGGACCCCGAGGCGCGACTCTTCCGCGACGGCGCGCCGGGCATCGAGTACCCGGTGGCCGGCTGGGGCTACTCGGAGGTCGGCGAGGTCGTCGAGGTGTCTCCCGAGCTGGTGGGCACCCCGGGCATGCCCGTCCCCGGCGACCTGGTCTGGGGCATCTGGGGCCACCGCAGCGAGGGCATCGTCCCGGCCGAGCGCATGATCGGTCACACCCTGCCCGCCGGACTGGAGCCACTGGCCGGAGCCTTCGCCCGGGTCGGCGCCATCGCGTACAACGCCGTGCTGGCCGGCGACATCCACGTCGGCGAGGACGTCGCGGTGTTCGGGCAGGGCGTCATCGGCCTGCTCACCACCCGCCTCGCCCAGCTCAACGGAGCCCGCGTCACCGCGGTCGACGCCCTCGACGGCCGCCTGGAGACCGCCAGGCGCTACGGCGCCCACCACACCCTCAACGCCCGCACCGACGCCGTCGCCGAGCGCGTCCGCGAGGCCACCGCCGGGCTCGGAGCCGACCTCGCGATCGAGATCAGCGGCGCCTACCCCGCCCTGCACGAGGCCCTGCGCTCGGTGGCCGCCGGCGGCCGCGTGGTGGCGTCCGGCTTCTACCAGGGCGACGGCATCGGCCTGCGCCTGGGCGACGAGTTCCACCACAACCGCGTCCAGCTGATCTGCTCCCAGATCGGCGGCGTTCCCCCGCAGTTGTCCAACCGCTGGACGGTCGAACGCCTCCAGCAGACCTTCCTGCGCCTGGTCGCCGAGGGACAGGTCGACGTGGCGGCCCTGGTGAGCCACGTCGTCCCGGCCGCCGACGCCGCCGACGCCTACGTACTGCTGGACGAACGTCCCGCCGAGGCGCTCCAGGTCGTCCTGGAATTCTGAGACCGGATCCTCCGAAAGGCCCCCTCATGCTCAAGACCGCGGTCCAGGAACAGCTCCTGCCCGGAGACACCCTTCAGGCCAAGTGGGATTTCGCCCAGCAGGCCGGCTACGACGCCGTCGAACTGCGCGCCAAGGGCGACTTCCACTTCGCCTCCCGCCTCGACGAACTCCGGCAGGCCCGCAAGGACGGCGTGGTCATGCCGACCGTCTGCGTCGACATGCTGCACTTCCTCGGCGCCTTCGACGACGAGCTGCGCCGCGACGCCGTCGCGCAGATGAAGTCCCAGCTCACCGTGATCGCCGAGATCGGCGGCGTGGGCGCCCAGACCCCCGCCTCCTACGGCATGTTCTCCCGTCGGCTGCCGCCCTTCGAGCCGCCGCGCACCGAGGAGGAGGACCGCGAGGTGCTCCTGGCCGGGCTGACGGAGCTGGGTGAGCACGCCCGCAAGGAGGGTGTCACCCTCTTCCTGGAGCCGCTGAACCGCTACGAGGACCACATGGTCAACCGGCTCGAGCAAGCCGCGGACCTGATCCGCGCCGTCGGCCTGGACTCGGTCCGCATCGGCATCGACAGCTACCACATGAACATCGAGGAGACCGACCCCGCCGCCGCGATCCTCGCCCACGCGGACGTCATCGGCCACGCCCAGGTCTCCGACTCCAACCGCTTCCAGCCCGGCGCCGGGCACCTCGACTGGCCCGCCTGGCTCGGCGCCCTGCACACCATCGGCTACGACGGCCACCTCGCCCTCGAGTGCCGCCTGACCGGTGACCCCCTCGAAGCAGTCCGCTCCGTCCCCGACTTCCTCAAGAGGTCCGGCGCGTGAATTCGCTCGAGGGCCTTCTGGACCGGCCCGCGCCCGCCACGCCCGCAGACCTGACCCTGCGGCGTGGCGCGGCGCGGGTCCTCATCGACAACTGGACCGGCACCTCCACCGTTCCGTCCCGCACCCTCTACCCCCACCAGTGGAGCTGGGACTCGGCGTTCATCGCCATCGGACAGCGCCACCTGTCCGCGCGCCGCGCCCAGCGGGAACTGGAGTCGCTGCTGGCCGCGCAGTGGGCCGACGGACGCATCCCGCACATCGTCTTCAACCCCGCGGTGGCCGCCGACGCGTACTTCCCCAGCCCCGACTTCTGGCAGTCCTCCCGGGCCGGCCGGGCAGCAGGCGCCCCGCCGGCCCCGCAGACCTCGGGCATCGTCCAGCCGCCGGTGCACGCCCTGGCGGCCTGGCTCGTACACCTGGCCGATCCGGAAGAGTCCCGCCGCAGGGGCTTCCTCGCCCGCGTCCACCCCCGCCTCACCGCCTGGCACGACTATCTCCTGACCCGCCGCGACCTCGGTGGCCAGGGACTTGCCGCCGTCGTCCACCCGTGGGAACCCGGCATGGACAACAGTCCCTGCTGGGACCGGGCCCTCACTCGTGTCGAACCCGCCGCTCCCGACACGTTCCGGCGCGCCGACCTCGACCACGGACACCCCGCCGACCGGCCCACCGACCTGGACTACGGCCGCTACGTCCGGCTGGCCGCCGACTACCGCGAAGCCGGCTACGACGACCGGGCCGTGCGGCACCGCTTCGCCATGGAGGACCCGTCCTTCAACGCCCTGCTGATCACGAGCGAACTGGCCCTGGCCGCGGTGTCCCGCGAGTTGGGCCGGCCCGAGGAGCAGCACACCCGGCGGGCCGACCGACTCACACGCACGCTGGTGGAACGGCTCTGGGACGAGGAGGCGGGTCTGTTCCGGGTGCGCGACCTCTACGACGACACCCTGGTCGACGAACGCAGCGTCAGCGGACTGGTCCCCCTGCTCGTCCCCCACCTGCCCGCAGGCCTGGTCCGGCGCCTGCGTGCCACCCTCCTCGGTCCCCACTTCAGGGCCCCGGCCACGGAACTCGTCCCCAGCTACGACCTGACCGGCCACGCCTTCGACAAGCACCGCTACTGGCGTGGTCCGGCCTGGTTCAACACCGCCTGGCTGATCCACCGGGGGCTGCGCACCCACGGCCTCCAGCAGGACGCCGAGCGGATCCGCGAGGGCTTCCTCGACCAGGCGAAGCGCTCCGGGTTCGCCGAGTACATCGATCCGGACACCGGCGCGGGCCGCGGCACCCGGCACTTCTCCTGGACCGCCGCCCTCGCGCTGGACCTGATCCGCGCCGGAAACGAGGAGCTCCGACCATGACCGCCGACACCCGCATCCAGCTGGTCCGGGACGCCACGTTCGCCCGTCTGACGACCGACGGGGCGATCACCGGCAGCCTCGGCACCGCCCCCGACGGACTGTTCGTCCAGGACGCCCGGCACCTCAGCCGCTGGCAGCTCACCGTCGACGGAACCGACCCCGTCGCCCTGGTAGCGGCCACCGCGGAGACAGACGACACGGCCTCCTGCGTGCTGACCCCGGAAGGCACCCGGGACAACCCGCCCGCCTACAGCGTGTTCCGGCGGCAGAGCGTCACCGCGGGCACGTTCACCGAGCACCTGCGACTCGTCAGCAACCGCCCCGGCCCGGTGACCGCCCGCGTCGACCTCACCGTCGACGTGGACTTCGCCGACCTCTTCGAACTCCGGGCCGACGACCGCCGGTACGACAAACCAGGGGCCGAACGCGAGATCCGCGCCACCCCCGACGGGCTGCGACTCTCCTACCGCAGAGCGGACTGGCACGCCCACACCGACCTCGTCTGCCGTCCCGCCCCGGACACGGTCGCCTCCGCCCGGTCCGGTACCCGGGCCACCGCCCGCACACTGAGCTGGCACGTACCTCTCGACGCCCACGGCTCGGCCGACCTGCACCTGACCGTCCACGCCCGGCCCCACGGCCGGCCGCCGCACACCGGCACCGCCGAACAGGCCCCGCGATCACGGGCGTTGGCGAAGGCGGAGGCATCGGACGACCTGGCCCTCGCCTGCGCGCGCGGCCTGGCCGACATCGACCTGCTGACCATCCCGGTCACCGGCGTGGACGGCGAGGACGTACGTGTCCCCGCCGCCGGCATCCCGTGGTTCCTCACCCTTTTCGGCCGCGACTCACTGCTGACGTCCTACTTCTTGCTGCCGTACCGGCCCGCGACGGCGGCCGCCGTCCTGAGCGCGCTCGCCGCCACCCAGGGCGAACGCCACGACGCCTTCAGCGGCGAGCAGCCCGGACGCATCGTCCACGAGACCCGGCACGGCGAACTCGCCCATTTCCGGCAGGTTCCCTACGGCCGGTACTACGGCGCCGTCGACGCCACCCCGCTCTTCCTGGTCCTGCTCCACGCCCACCACGAGACGACCCGCGACCCCTCGCTCGCGACCCGCCTGGAGACACACGCCCGGCGCGCCGTCGACTGGATGCTCACCGACGGCGGCCTGGACGAGCACGGCTACCTCGTCTACAGCCCCGATCCCGGCGGGCTGGTCAACCAGAACTGGAAGGACTCCGCGGGCGCCATCTGTTTCGGCGACGGCACCCAGGCCGAGGGGCCCATCGCGGTCTCCGAGGCACAGGGATACGCCTACGACGCGCTCCTGCGCACGGCCGAACTCGCCCAGGGCGTCTGGCGGGACGAGGCGTACGCGCGTCGGCTCCGCGACACCGCGGCCCGGCTGCGGGACCGCTTCGCGGCGGACTTCTGGATGCCGGAGGCCGATTTCCCGGCCCTCGCGCTGGACGGTGCCGGCCGCCAGGTGGACGCGCTGGCCTCCGACGCGGGACACCTGCTCTGGTCGGGCATTCTCGACCCGGAGAAGGCGCGCCGCGTGGGGCGTCGGCTGCTGGAGCCGGACTTCTTCTCCGGCTGGGCCGTCCGCACCCTCGCCGCCGGTCAGCGCCCGTACCACCCGCTGTCCTACCACCGGGGCAGCGCGTGGCCCCACGACAACGCCGTCATCGCCCTCGGTCTGGCCCGGCAGGGCCTCACCGGCGAGTTGCGCACGCTCACGGAGGGGCTCGTCGCGGCGGCGGTCCGGCACGAGTACCGCCTGCCCGAGGTCCTCGCGGGCTACGACCGCTCGGCCACCTCGGGGCCGGTCCCCTATCCCCACTCCTGCTCACCGCAGGCCTGGGCGGCCGCCACCCCGCTGGCGCTGCGGACCGCGCTCGCACAGGCGTGAGACACGCGGTCCTCCACCCTCTTCGCCCTTGACATCGCACGGGTCCCGTCCTGCGGAAACCTCCGGGGGTCGGCAGGACGGGACCCGACCGTGCGACTCAGCCCGGTAGGGGCGGCCGGCACGCGTCTCCGGCGGCGTGCCATCCCCCCGTACCCGACCGTTCCGGTCCGCCCGAGCGAGCCCGAGGACGGGGCCCGTCACGTCGGACCGGATCACGCCGACTCGTCCCGCACGTTTCCTGCAGCTCGGCGCCCGTACAACGGCGATGGGCTGATCGCCGAGCGAGCTCCGGAGAGGCACGGCGCGGCGTGCGACACGTACGGGGGCGATCGTATGATCTCGATCCCCGCGGGCGATGCTCCTCGGCCCGTCCGTCCGTCCCGCTCGGGTTCGTGGCGACCTCGTTGAGAAATCCTCGCCCCGACTCGCCCAGTCACTCGGTCGGTGTGGAAGAGCTCGGGATCAAGCGCAATGATCTCGGGTCCGGGCGGCCCATGGGATCCGCGGACTCGGGCGGCTGTACGGTGCGGCCGTCACCTTGGGCGCCACACACCTCAGGCGCGCCGCAGAGCGACCATGGCGCGGCTGGCGTCACCGTCGGCGCGCCCCTCGGCTAGACCCCGTCCCGGTGCCGGCGGGATTGTGCGCGGTTCAGCTGAAATCGGGGCCGCTGGTGCGGGTGCGTTTGATCTCGTAGAAGCCCGGCATGGAGGCCACGGTGAGCACGCCGTCCCACAGCCGGGCGGCGTCCTCCCCCTTCGGAGTGGGATTGACGACGGGGCCGAAGAAGGCGGTGGGGGCGCTGCCCGCGTGCGGACCGGGGACAGCGATGATCGGGCTGCCGACGTCCTGGCCGACCAAGGTGATGCCCCTGTGGTGGGATGCCCGCAACTCCTCGTCGTAACGGTCGGTCTCGCCGGCGTCGGCCAGGTCCGCCGGGAGCCCGGCCTCCCTCAGGGCGGCTTCCAGAGTCGTCCGGTTCTTGGGCTGCTGCTCAAGGTGGTAGCGGGTTCCGAGAGCGGTGTAGAGGGGTTCGAGCACCTCGGGACCATGAATGAGGCGTGCGGCGGTCAGTACGCGCACCGGTGCCCACGCCTCCCCCATCAACGTGCGGATGCGTTCGGGCAGCTCGTCCAGGCGGTTCTCGTTCAGGACGGACAGACTCATGACGTGCCAGGACACCTCGACGGGTCGAGCCTTGACGACTTCGAACATCCAGCGGGAGGTCAGCCAGGTCCAGGGGCACACGGGGTCGAACCAGAAGTCGACGGTGGTCACGGACGCGGGTGCTGAGGATGTGTGCACGGGAACTCCAATGGTCACCACGGCGTGGTCGATGTCGGCCGGACGGGTCGACTGGATCGGCGGGAGTGAAGCGGCGGCAGTGCCACGGTAAGCACGCACGCCGCCTGCGCGCCTGTTCGGCCCGCCATCTCCGACCACCACATGACCGACCGGTCGTCTACAAGGTAGGCGGTCGCAGTACACGTGTCAAAGAAGAGGCAACCGCCGATCTCCCGGCCTGGCAGGACCGCGCCTCCTTGGTTCTCGTTCCGTCAGGTCAGGTGCAGGGCGGGAAAGGCCTGGACGAGGTCGGCGATCCGGGTGGTCGGGACTCGGCGGCCCAGCAGTCCGAGAGTCCGGAGGACCCCTATGAGTCATTTCGGCGGCGTAACCCTGCGTTCCGCTCCGGCTCAGCCACACGCTCGCGACCTCTGACCAGGGTGCCGCACGAGGCCGGTGCGGCGGTAGCCGTCGGCGATGTCGGGACCGCGTGACGGGCCAATCCTCCGCAGGAAGGCGAGCCGGGGATTCCGGCGGGTGGCGGCCCACGTTCGGGATTCCGTCACCCGCCGAACCGGTGTGCCGAACACTGGCGCACGTGAGCGCCCGAATGCGGAGACGGTCTGCTGCGCATTCAGCTCGCCACACCATCGGTCCCCACCTGCAAGCCTCGTGCGCGCCGCGTCGGGCGAGCCGCTAGCGCAGTGACCGGAACGCCGTGCGGATCTCCCGGGACAGCAGCTCCGGCTGCTCCCAGGCGGCGAAGTGGCCGCCCTTGTCGACCTCGTTC
>NZ_JBVIQK010000051.1:0-13798 GCF_055577115.1 Streptomyces sp. NPDC033216
GGAACGACGCGATGACATCCACGAAGCCTTCCTCGGCCTCGCCGTCTGCCTGATCACCCACAGACACGTCCAGCGCCTTTGTTAGGACCTCTTAGGCGTGGCTCAACATTCGTCGATTGCGCTGTCGACAGACAAGTACAGAGCACCGACGGCTAGGCCGCTGCCGATCGGACTGCCGCCGCGGACCGCGACTACTAGTCCGGCAGCGCTGAGCCCAGCGCCGAGCAAGGACGCTTCACAGCTGTCCAGGAGGTCGAAGTCCTCACCCGTTGGGTCCAGCCGGTTGACTGGGTTGCCTGCAACGTAGGCATATCTGCTGGCGACATCGGGCTGCAGCAGGAAGCTCACAGGGTCTTGGGCGGTCCAGTTGGCGGTAGTGGTGTCGTGGAAGCGGACGCCGTGTTTGATCCAGTCGGTTTGGTCGTCGAGCAGGCCTTGGGTGTAGCGCAGCGGGTTGGCCGCGGCCGCCGTCCCGGTCGCGGCGAGTTGTTTGCCGGACGGGTCGTAGGTGTAGGTGGCCGTGGTGGCACCGGCATTATCGATGAGGTTGACCGGTGAGCCTTGGTTGTCGAGGGCGTAGTAGTCGGTCGTTCCCCCGGCGCCTTGGAGCGCGATGGGTGAGCCGGTGGGGTCGTAGTCGATGTAGCTGGTCTGGCCGTTCTTGGTGAACGACTGGACCATCGGGACGCCGTTGCGATCGTTGCGGCCGTAGACATAGCTGGTCGTGTTGGCGCCGGTGACGGTGGAGACGAGCTCGTTCTGGTCGCTGCCACCCCACGTGTAGGTGCTCGAACTGGACCCGTTGGTGCGGGTGGCGGTCTGTCCGGCAGCGTTGTAGGTGAATGTCCCCTGGGCCGGGTCGGCGGTCCGGTTGCCGGAAGCGTCGTGGCTGTAGCCGCTATTCGAGATCTGGTTGCCGGCGTTGTAGGTCAAGGTTTGGGTCGTGGTGCCGTCGACCTTAGCGGTGAGCCGGTTGCCGGCCTTGTCGTAGGTGTAGGCATAGTCGCGGCCGCCGTAGTTCGACACGGCGGTGAGCCGGTTGGACGTGTCGTAGCTGTAGGTCGACAGGGCGCCGTTGAGGTTGTTGGTCGACCACCGGATCATCCCGGTGTCGGTGCTGGCCGACGCGGACGGGCAGGTCTGCCCGGACACGTACGGGGAGTAGCAGAACCCGGTGTCGAACGTCTTCGTCGCGTCGTTCGAAGCACGCGAGGTCCAGGTCCGCGAGATCCGACCGGACTTGTCGAACGTGGTCTTGGTGTGCGCCGCGAACGTCGTCCTGGCTGCGTTGGTGTTGAACCAGGTGTCGGTGCGTTTGGCGTTGTTGTCGTAGCCGAAGCCGGTCTTCTGCCCGTTCGCAGCCGTCATCTCGGTGACCTGGTTCGCGGCGTCGTAGGTGTAGGTGGTGGTACCGCGTCCGTCGGTGAGGCTGGTCAGGTTCCCGGTCTGGTCGTAGCCGTATGACAAGGTCCCGCCGCCGGAAGTCGCGGTACGGGAGGTGATCCGGTTCTGCGCGTCGTAGGTGAACGTGGTGGTGCCGGAGGCGTCGGTACGGGTCAAGGCGTTGCCGGCGCCGTCGTAGGTAAACGCGACATCCGGAGTGGTGTCGGAGTACTGGATCGACTTGATCCGGTCGGCGCGGTCATAGGCGTACACGGTGCGAAGCCCGCGGCCGTCGCGGACCGCATGCAGCCGCCCGAACCCGTCGTAGGCGATCACGATCGCGGCCAAGCTGGAGCCGGTCGGCGGAGTGATCCCGGTGATTTGGCGGTCGGTGTTCTCCGCGTAGTCGGTGACGTTGTCTCGCGGATCCGTGGAGGTGTCCAGCGTCCCGTCGGGGTTGTAGACGGCCTTCGAGGTCGCGGTGGCCGAGGAGTTCGCGGAGGTGAGCTGGTTGCCGGCGCCATCGTAGGTGAACAGCCGATTGCTGCCGTTCGCGTCCTTGCCGCCCGACGGCAGGTATTTCGCCGCGCCGGAGTTCGCGTACGCCGCTGTTGACGTCGCCCCGGTCGGGGAAGCGACGCTGGTCAGCGACTCACCACCGTTGACGGCCGGGTCATGCCCGAAGGTGGTGACACCACCTGCGCCGTTGGTCGAGGTCGCCACATCGGCGAACGGGGTGTAGGTCTTCGACCTCACCCGGTTCAGCGGGTCCACGACCTTGGTGACCAGCTCACTGGAGTTCAGCGTGTACCACGTCTGCGGGCCGCTGCCGGAAGCGGTGCTGTTCGGGTCTGCGACGTAGGTGTCGTTGCTGGAGTAGTAGGTGAACGTGGTCTCGGCCCCGCCCGCCGGGTTGTCCTGGGTGACCTTCTTGACCCGGTGCGAGGAGTCGTAAGTGAACGTGGTTTGCTTGCCCGCGCCGTTGGTGATCGAGGTCAGGTCCCCGGTGGTGGCGTCGTACCCGAACTGGGTGCTCTTCGATGTCGGGTCGGTGATCTTGGTCAGCTTGCCGCCGGTGTAGGTATAGCCGACGTTGCGCGGCGTACCGTCGTCACCGGCTTGCGTGATCGTGGCCAGGCTGCCCGACCAGGTTAAGTTCGCCGTCTTCGCGCCCGCACCACCGCGGGTGGACACGATCTGAGACAGCTTGCCCGAGGTGTAGGTGAAGGTGGAGGTCTGGCCGTTGCGGTCCTTGATCGACGACAGGGTGCCAGACGAGTTGAACGTCGAGACCAGGTTGCTGGCATGGTCGGTGATCGTCCACCCCGAGGGGGTCTTCACCATCGCGGCCTTGAACCCCGCCGGTGGCGTGTAGGTCGTCGATGTCAACGCCTTGAACAAACCCTCACGGCCTTCCGGCGCCAGATACAGCACCGAGTTGTCGGTGTTCAAGATCAGCTTGGTGTCCTGGCCGACCCGCATCGCCCACCCCTCACCGGCCGCACCGGACGGCAGCGCCGCCCCAGCGGCCAGACGCAGGCTGTTGTAGGTCATACCGAGCTGCAGATCGCTCTGGATACTAGGCAGCGCCAGATCCGAGGTGGTGACCAGCAGGTTCCCGGTGCCGACATCGACCGAGGCCGACACCTTGTCAGAAATCGAGAAGGGAACCCGGGTCGCCGACGGGCGAGGCCCAGTCAGCTGCGCAGTGAGCACAGCGGTCGTCCCGGCCTGCGCCGGCAACCCCGCGATCACACTCCCAGAACACAGCATCACCGTGGCCGCAACCACGCCGATAGAACGACGACGAGAAAACAGACTTCGGGCGGACAAGTCATACCCCCAGTAACGAGTTGGCTTCCCCGTCACGGCCCCGAACCCGGAGAAGATGCACCCGTGACCGTACGTGGCTATCCAGTCACCGGCAAGACCCCGGAGCCGGCAGCGAGTTGCCACAAGCTGCAATTCGTGTGCCGTCCATCCATCCGTCATTCCACAGGCAACAGAGGGGGGCAACCCCATAATCTGCTCGGCGCCTTGGTCGCCTCCTGGTGCGTCATGCTCACCCGGTCGTTCAGCAGACGGCGAGACAAGGACAAGCAGGTGGTGAGCCCCGGTGCCTCGTGCGAACGGCCAGCTAGCCGCCAGCGTCCAGGAGCCGCGAAGCCAGGCGGGACAAGCTCACCGTCGGGCAACTGGAGCGGCTGGCCGGTCTGGGGTTGGAGTGGGCGGTGGGAGCGTGAGTGGGAACGGGTGACAGTCGGCACGAGAATGACGTGGCCTTTCGTCACTTATGTCAGCAACAAGTGAGCACCACCTGTCAGCGTCCATCACCTCGATCGACCCGGACTGGAACTCCCCCTGGCCGCTCAACTGGCAGCGCCACTACCGAGTGCTCGCGACCTCGTCGACGCCGACGGCCACCTTCCCGGCATCGCGCCGGGCGTCACCTTCGAGGGCGATGACATCGGAACGTGGCGCTGGCGGCAGCAGGAGCCGGACACCTGGGCGCAGCTCCTGCCCGAGCAGCGGGAGCGACTTTCCGCGGTGGGCGTGCGGGGCGCCACCCTCCCCGTGACGGCCGCCGCCCCGGCGGAGCTCCGTCCGGCGCTGGCCGCACCCTCAAGGGGCCGAAGCAGGCCGGGAGCAAGGCTGAGGCGGCGTTCCGGCGGGGCCTGGCAGCCCTGGCCCAGTGGGGGGAGAAGGAGGGACAGCGGTCCGTCCCGCGCGGCGCGGTCGTTGAGGTCGCGGTCGACGGCAGGGCGGAGCCGGTGCCGGTGAAGCTGGGGGTGTGGCTCTCGAACACCAAGTCGAGGCGCGACAAGCTCACCTCCGAGCAGGGCGCCGCCCTCGCCGCGCTGGGCATGGACTGGGCGGACGCGGTGTCGGCCGTCGAGGCCGCCCCCGAGCCGTCCGCATCGCAGCCCGCGCCGCCGGCGGCCCCGAAACGTCATCGCCCTGGCCACCTGCCTTCTCGTGCTCATCGCCCTCGCCACATCAACCGGAGGCGGCCAGTAGCCGGACTTCCTCCCTGAGGTCCACCACCCCCATCGGAGGCGGCGAGGCCGTCCTCCCCAACGCCCTGCTGTACTACCGGCGCGGTATCCAAGACACCGACAGCGGCGCGGAGTTGTCGATCTCGGAGAGGGATGCGGCCAGTTCCTGCTCGCTCTGTTCATAGACGGCGTCCATGTCGTCGAAGTAGCCGGACTCGTCGACGTCGCGGATCCAGACGGCGAATGAGGTACGGACAGCTCCGCTGCGGAACTTCTGGGTCCATCCCCGGATGCCGTCTTCGCGCCAGGACGTCTCCACCCCGTCCCGGGGCCTGCCGCCGGGCGTCCACTCCTGGGCTGCGAACTTTCCCGCCGCGCCCTCAATGGTCAGCGCGACCAGGTCGCGGAGTTCCTGAAGCATTGCGGTCACTGCAGCCATGAAGTCATCTCCCTCATCCCGCAGCCGTGGCGGGAACGGCATTGAAGAGGGGGTCGAGCAGGTCGCCATCGTTTCCGAGGACACGGCATGCCGCGGCCACCGGTCCCCGGGAAAGCTCCACAAGCCGAGCCAACATCGCTTTCTCGGAGCGCAGTTCGGCCGGATCGAGGCCGAGCGCCCGGGCCGCGCGGTCGCGTCGGCGGTCGAGGTCGGGCAGGTCCTGCCGGTACTCGCCGGCGATCGCCCATAGTTCTTCGGGCGTCCGGCCGGGAGCGTCGCGCCACCACGGCGCCACGAGACACAGCCGTACCAACTCGGGCAGCCCGAGCGCGAGCGGGCCCGCCTCGCCGTCCAGACTCACGTACACCACCGGGCGTTCCTGGCCGCCTTCGCCGACGAAGCAGAACGCATCCCCCGAACCTGCCCGCGCGAACTGCTCCAGCCGGGCCCCGGAAGCGAGCCGGACCCCGTCCTCCAGCGCATGGGAAGCAGGGTCCGTCGCATCGAGGTCTGCGACACCCGCCAAGAAGGCCACCACGTCTTCGTGGGATGTCAGCAGGGGCAGCACGGCGCCAGGTCCGGCCGGCGTGTTCGGTCCGTTCACACAGGCACCGTATCCAAGGCCGCCGACAGCGACCTGACCAAGCCGCCCCACCGTATCGCCGACGGCGGCGTGAAGAGACAATGAGCGACTTGGGTGAACGAGGCGGCGGGTCATGAGCATCGTCATCGACCAGTAGACCATCGCCTGCGCGCTGGCGATGGAACGCTCGAAGTCGCGCACGAGACGGCGACTTCGCATCAGGTGGGCGAAGAACCGCTCGACGATACAACGCTTGGGCAGCACGACGAAGCCGCGCATGTCGTCGCTGCGTTTGACGATGGCGAGGACCAGGGCGAGGGCCGCGAGGCAGTACTCGACGAGGCTGCCGGTGTATCCGCCGTCGGCCCAGACCAGGGCCAGCAGGTGGTGCGCGGCAGTGACCTGGGTGACAGGACCTGGGCCGCGGCGCGGTCGCCCACATCCGCTGCGGTGACCATCACCGCGAGCAGCAGGCCAAGGGTGTCGACCACGACGTGCCGCTTGAGCCCGTTGATCAGCTTGCCGCCGTCGAAGCCGCGACTGTCAGAGCCAACGACCGCGTCCGCTTTGACCGACTGCGAGTCGATCAGGCCCGCGCCCGGCTCCGAGTCCCGCCCGGCCCGCTCGCGGACCAGGCGGCGGAGCCGGTCGTGGAACTCGCGGACCAGATCGTGGTTGCGCCAGCGCCGGAAGAACGCGTAGACCCGGTCCCACGGTGGCAAGTCGGCAGGCATGGCCCGCCACTTCGTGCCGTTGTCGACCAGGTAGCGGATCGCGTCCAGCATCGCGCGGTGGCAATAAGCCTCCGGTTGCCCGTCCGGCCCCGCAGCCAGCCCGGCACCGGCAGCAGTGGCCGGACCACCGCCCACTCGGCGTCCGACATGTCGGTGGGATACCGACGCTCGCGCGCCCGGTGGTCTGCGGCGTTACGAACCTGTGAGCCAGACAGTCACATGAGTGGCTGAAGTGGACCCCACTCCCGCGTTGCCGTAGAAATGCGACAACAGGGTCTCCTGGACCGCACGTTGGATTCGACACCCTTCGAGCTACCAAGAGGCTCTGCTCTCATGCACGGCAGCCGCCGCAGTCACCCGATCGACTGACTTCTCGACGAGATCGGGACGACGGCAGTCGCGTCGCTTCTCGTGATCGCTGGGACGGACAAATACGCACTGCCATCCAGGTAGACGGTCGGCTTGGCTACGGGACCGCGGCGTCCTCGGCAGCCAGCCACCCACCTCCCCCGGCCAGCGCCGCACCCTCGGAGCCGGCGGCCACCCGACCGACGAGCCCGCCAGCTGAACAAGGCTGACTCGGGCTGATCCAGCTGCCCGTGGCGGGCCTGCTGGCGCGGGGTGTACCCGAACAGCGGGGACACCCCGTGGAAGAAGATCTTCGGTGACATGGCACCTGCCGGAACCGATGCTCACGACCCCGACCACCGGCCCCCACCTGACGCCCGGCTGGGCGGCAGAGCGGTCATCGACGGCAACCGGCGCCTGGCCGCCGCTGCTCTCGCTGACCTCACAGAGCTGCGGATCGACGTCAACGACGGCCTCGCCGCTTCCGCTGCGGACATCTTGGAGTCCGCGCTGATCGCGAACAGCCATCGGGTGGACGTCCCGCCGATGGATCAGGCGAAGGCAATCCAGGAGCTGGTGAAGGTCCACGGGTCGCAGGGCGAGGTAGCCAGAAGACTGGGGAAAACGCCGGCACGGGTGTCGCAGCGTCTGGCGCTGCTGGTCAAGCTAGTCGACAGCACATTGGTGCCGGGCTCCGGGTCGTCCAGCGCCTTGTGAGGCATGAGCGAGCCCTGTAGGTAGGCAGCAGCCCGCTCTGTCCATACCCTTGCCGCATGCCCAGCAGCCATCGAGTCACAGAAACGATCGAGTGGATGGAACTGCCCATCGACGCTGACGGATCGAGGAACATCATCCCGTCAGGCACAGTGAAGCTGAACTGCAGTTGCGGTTGGCAGGCACGCGTTCAGCACTTGCAGGTACCGCGGGCCAAAAGAGAACATCTCGAAGAGCAGGAAGGCTGACTGTCGACCAGCGCCTCATGATGGGCATGGAGTCGCAGATCATCAGACCCGGCCACCTCACCACGCGCGTGTTCGGGGCCGACCTCGCCAGGGAGCGGCCGACCCTGTCCTCCCCGCCGACGCGGGGTGCTCCGACGTGACGACGAGCAGCGCCCCCGCGTCGGCGGGGAGGACCGCCACCGTGACGCCGGGGCTGGAGACGACACCGTCCTCTCCGCGCGAGCGGAGGTGAGCCGATCAGCGTGTGGGGCACATGCCGCGTCTCGGCGTCCTCTCCACGCGAGCGGAGGTGAGCCGCCGCTCGCAGACGCCGTCGGCGGGACGAGTACGTCCTCTCCAGTGCTCCTCCGCGCGTTGGCGAGCTGGCTACCTGATGGCAGGTCGGTCGGGTGGGGAGCCGCCCGCACTGATGGCTCCGGGCGTTCCCGGCACCAGCTGGCGTCGCGCCGGCTTGGTTATGCCTTCCCCTAAGGGCTGTTCCGTAACTGCTGGTCACGGAGCTGTCCAGGCAGCGGAAACTGCGTAGCTTGTCAGTTCGCGGTGCCGGTATCGTCCGGTTGCTCGACCCGCCGCCGTACCAGCGGCCTACATTCAGAGAGCGATGCACATGACCAGCCAGCAAGCAACGACGACCCTGTGGCGCCCCACCGGCCCCAAGGAGCTGGATCTGGTTCGGGAGCTGAACTGGCGTGCGTGGCCGCCCCGGCTGCCTGAGCAGCCGATCTTCTACCCGGTCCTGAACGAGGACTACGCGATCAGGATCGCCCGGGACTGGAACGTGAAGCACGACGGCGCAGGCTACGTCACTCGTTTTGAGGTGGAGTCGGAGTTTTTGAGCCGGTATCCCGTCCAGCAGGCCGGCGGGCAGACGATCCTCGAGCTCTGGGTTCCGGCTGAGGAGTTGGACGACTTCAACGCCCACATCGTCGGCGAGATCCAGGTGGTCCACGAGTTCCGCTGAGGCGGGGAGGGATGCTGGGGGTACGCCGGGCCGGTGCGATGATCCCGGCGTGGCTGGTGTGATCACGACGTCAGAGTCGTCTTGGATAGTCCCGTTCACCGGGCTGAGCCCGCGTGCCTTCGGGAAGCTGGTGACCGCGCTGCGGCGCGACGGTGCGGACGCGGTCCGCAAGGGTCGACCGTAGGGCTTGTCCCTGGAGGACCGGACGCTGCTCGTCACGGTGTATTGGCGGACTAACCTGACGTTGCGCCAGCTCGCGCCGCTGTTCGGGCGTGGGGCGAGGAGTACGGGTGCGGCAGGACTGGGAGCCGGAGGACCCGATCGAGGTCTGGACGCTGCTGGAAGACGACATGAAGCGGGTGCGGCACAAGTCCGGGGCGACTCGGCTCGGGTTCGCGCTGCTGCTGAGGTTTTTCGAGGTGGAGGCCCGGTTCCCCGAGTCGGCCCAGGAGGTGCCGACCGCCGTGGTGGAGTACGTGGCCCAGCAGGTCAAGGTGCCTGCGGAGGCGTGGGCGGACTACGACTGGCAGAGCAAGGCGATCCAGAGGCACCGGGGCGAGATCCGGGCGGCGTACGGGTTCCGGGCGAGCACCGAAGAGGACCGGGACCGGCTGGCCGCGTGGCTGGCCACCGAGCTGTGCCCGGTGGAGCTGTCCCGTGACCGGCTCGCAGCGGCCGTGGTGGCCCGGTGCCGCAACGACCACATCGAGCCGCCGACGCCGGGGCAGGTGCGGCGGCTGGTGGGCAAGGCGATCAAGGACTTCGAGAAGCGGTTCTGTCGCGGCACGCTGGACCGGCTCAGTCACACGACCCGACAGCCTGTCCACGGATGAGCGCGCCCCCCGGCGGCAAGCAGGCCGACGACCGCAGCGCCGGCCGCCCGGGAGCTCTGGTCGGCGTGAACGCCGTCACGTGCAGGCTTCCTTGTATCCGCCGGTCGTGTACCAGACGTCATCGGCCAGGACGCGGTAGAGGGCAGTTCGGGCCTTCAATGGCCGTCCAGTCCTCGGCCCGCTCCTGGAAATGATCTGTGATCGTCTCGGGAAACAACCGGCTCAGGATCCGGCTGAGGTAGCGCAGTTCGGGGCCGGTCTGAAGGTTGTAGAGCCGCGCGAGCTTCAGCGTGGTGAAGTGGTGGCGAATCCGGGCGGCGAGTAGCGGCGGCATGTCCGGAGGCGGGGAGGCGTAGAAGCTCACCCCCGTCTTAGTACTTCAGCAACGGTTCGTGTCCTGAGATGTGTTTTTGGTAGTGATAGCGGCGGGCGACGGCTTGGCGGCGTCTTGTCCAGGCCGACCAGTTCAGTGCATGAGTGACGGGGTCGCGGTCGGCTCGTGAGTGAGGCAGGAGAGTGTCCAGGAGTCGCCGGATCTCTGCCACGGTGAGCGGGACGCGGCTGATCCGTTTCTGCAACCCCCTTTGTGACGGCTTTGCGGCAGGCGTCACAACATGTCAGGTGCGCTCTTCTGGGCGGGGTCCTTGGATGCCGGGTGATCCAGACCGCCGGCCGGGTCGGTAGCACGCAGCGCCGCTTCGACTCGGCGGTTGTTGGTCATGGATGCTGTGACGGCCGTCATCGACAGGAGGAGGACGGCGGCGGCGTAGAGCGGGGTGCGGATGTCGTAGGCGGTGGCCAGCCAGCCGCCAAGGAAGGCCCCCATGGGGGCGGCGCACATGGCCAGCATGCGGGAGGTGGAGGCGACCCGGCCCATGAGGTGGGCCGGGACGATCGCCTGCCGGAGGGAGGGCCCGAGCACCATCGTGGCGCCCATGCCGGCCCCGCAGACGGCAAGCGCCAACCCTGCCACATACGGGTTCGGGGCAGCGGCAAGGCCTAGGATGGCAAGCCCTTCGACTGCGGCCGTGCAGGTCAGCGCTGTGCCGGTGCCGAGTCGTCGGCCAAGGTAGGAGGCGATGCCTGCACCGAGCAAACCGCCGGTGGCCTCCGCCGTGAGGAGCAGGCCAAAGCCGTAGGTGTCGATGCCGAGACGGTCGTGCGCGAAGAGGGCCAGTACGGTCTCCACAGCGAGGAAGGCAACGTTCCCGACCGCCGGGCGCAGCGCGAGCCCGAGCAGCAACCGGTCCCTGAAGACGTACGAGGCCCCGGCCCGCGCCTGCCGAAGCAGCGACTCGCGGACCTCCGGCACGGGCCGGGGCATGGCGGGGAGCGACCGTACGAGCAGTGCGGAGAGCAGGAACGACACCGCGTCGGCGAGCAGCGGAACCGCCCGCCCCAGCGCGAGCAGCGCACTGCCCGCAGGCGGCCCCGCGAAACCGGACATGGCGGTCTGGGCGCCGCGCAGGCGGGAGTTGGCGCGCTCCAGGAGTGCAGGTTCGCGGCCGATCAGATCCGGCAGATAGGCCGTGGCGGCCGTGTCGAAGAAGAGTCCGCCGAGGCCGAGCAGGAAGGCGATGGCCGCGAGCAGCGCAATGCTCAGCACGTCGAGCATGACCGCTGCCGCCGGTATCGCGAGCAGCACCGCACGCGCCGCGTCCATGCCCCACATCGTGCGCCGGCGGTCCCAGCGGTCCACCAGCGCACCGCCGAGCACCCCGAAGAGCAACCAGGGCAGCGTCCCGGCGGCCGTGACGACGGCAAGCGCCATCGGATCCCGCGTCAACGTTAACGCGAGCAGCGGCAGCGCAGCATGCGACACCCCGTCGCCGAGCGAGGACACCGTCTGCGCGGTCCACAGCCGTCCGAACCCCGCCGGCAACTTCCGAACACATGAGGTCACTTGGCGCCCTCCTTGGCCTGCTCGCGCGGTGCCGGGTGGAACAGTGCGAAGACGAGTGACGCGTCCGGCAGCGACGGGTCGGACAGCTCCCGGTACTCGTCCGCCAGTGCCTGCAGCCGCGCCCCCAGCTCCGCGAACTGCTCCTGGGTGAGCCGTAGATGCGCCATCCGTACGTGCCGCTCGCCCTCCACCGGCGACGCCTCCAGGTCCGCCACCGCATGCCGCATCAGCACATCCGGCCCTCCCTCGCCCGGATCCGGCAGCACGATCGACCGGGCGGCCATCGCGTAGTACCGCTCGGTGACACCCCGCACCTTCCGCGTCCGTACCACCTTCACCAGGCCGGCCCGCTCCAGCAGCCGCACGTGATAGCTGGAGCTCCCCTTCGCAAGGCCCACCCGCTCGGCGATCTGCGTAATCGTCGCCGGCTCGAAGCGAAGCACGGCCATGATCCGGTGGCGCGTGAGATTGGAGACGGCGCGCAGCTGCTCGTCCGTGGTGACGTGAAACGTCTCGGGAAGACCATCGGTAGGCATGCGAGCAATGGTCAACGATCCTTGACCATTGAGCAAGGGGATTTAGCGCTCCAGAATCTGCCGTCCGGCGCGCGAAATCTTCTGTCAAAGCCCCCCACCCGCTGTCGATCCGGGCAGTGTGGCAGATCAAACCGAGATCAATCTCAGCGGCACTTCCGTTCCTCAACATGCCTCGGTGAGAAATCGAACGACCGCTGGCAGTCGTGCCTCCCGAAGTGGGTGACCATCTGCTGTGGTTCTCGTGAACAAGGCCAATCGGGTTAGCCCCGGAACCGAGAGGACTTGATCGTCACTCTCTGCCGCGCGGCTGACGCCACATGGGCTGGAGTGCTGTGTGGTGACGCGGTTGGCTGACTTGGTGCGTGCTGCGGCTGGGGGCGTGCAGCGATTCCCCCGTGCATGACGGGGGCTGCGTGCGGGCTGATGCGGGTCATGCTCAATGAGGTCCGGGCGGGTTGAGCGTGCCCTGTGGCAGCGGGAACGTGACCCTGCGGCAGGGTGAGGGCTCGGGGTCCCAACGGACTGGGAGTGACGGGCCCTCACGGTGGTGGGGAAGACGAACTGTCTTCAAGCGGTGACCGGGTGCCCGGCGGCTCTGCCGGTGTTGTCGCGGCGCATCGCGGTCATGGACAGGTCCGCCAGCCGGGGCATGAACGTGACGTCGAGCCGGTCGACCGGGTGGAGCAGGCCCCGTTCGCAGGTGTCCGCCGACCACACCGTGCAACCCGCTGACGGATAGGCGGGGTTGACGCCGATCTCTCCTTTGGGGAGAAATCCGTTGAAGGGGGCCGCGATCCCTTCGCCGTTCCAGTAGTTCCACGCCTGCAGGGCTTTGGCCTGCTCGAAGGCGAGATAGAGCTGCGGATACCGTGCGAGGGTCCGCGTCTGGCGAAAGATGGCCTGCCCCAGCAGTGAAGGCGCGGTCTGGAGGAGGCCGTCGAAGTCCTGCTCGCGGAAGGTGTAGGAGGTCACGTCTTCGCCGGGATCCAGGGCCAGGCCGGCGAACGGGTGCGAGAGACGTCCCTGGTGTACTGCGCGGCTTCGGGAGCCAGCGCGGGCTCGATGCCGGTGATCAGGTCGCACAGGCGCTGATGGTCCGGGCGGAATCGGGACAGGTCGAACAGCTTGTCCATGCCATCCACCGCGGTGAACGCCAGACGCTTGTAGAGGTGGTTGTTCATCTCGCCGATGGCCGCGTTCGTCTTGGTCTGCGAGCTGGTGGAGTGCAGCATCAGGTACTCCGACAGCACCTCGAAGTACAGGTAGCCGAGGAAGGGAAGGTTCGGGACGGCGGTGGCGAGCTGATCCACGAACATCCCTGGCTGCGTCCGGTGGCCGGTGGCGTTGGCCAGCAGCGTGTCCAGGAATGGGGCGGTGGCGCGGATCTGCTGCAGTGCCCGGCCTCGTAGCTGTGCGTCCTCGGAGCTGGTGAGCAGGGTGCGGTGCTCCAGGTAGGTGCGCAGGTGGATCCGGCCGAGCCGGAGGTAGTCGAGGCCCTTCGCCGGGGCCGGGCTGGTGGGGGTGATCTCGATGACCAGGGTGCGGGTGTGCGGCTTGGTCTGCAGCAGGTAGGCGCCGAGATTGTGGGGACGTAACCCGGCCGGGGTCGGGGTCAGCGGCGCGCAGTACAGGGCGGCGAGCAGGCAGCCGGAGGAGGCGTACAGCTGGCCGCTTGTGCGGATGGCGTCCAGTGAACCCCCGCCAACCTGAAAGTCCCTGGTCAGCGGGGCTGGTGTGACCGTGTTCCGGGGTACTCGTGCTGATCGTGGGCGGGAGCCCATCGAGAAGATCGTCTGCCAGAGGTCGGGGTTGTCTCCGAAACGGAGTCCGGAGCAGCGCTCCGGACCGTGCGCCTGGGCTGGGAAACACAGTTCGTCCTGCTGGCCGGTGCATGCCATCCTGGCCCCGTGCTCCTGAACGACCGCTCCAGCAGTGTCGACCTCCGCCCAGCGCGTTATCAGTTTGCCACCGTTCGGGGCGACTCGTACGACGACAACTGGCTGGTCATTGACGGCACAGTGATGACTCCTGAGGGAAGCTGGTCCTTCGCCGATCCGTGTCTGCTCACCGATGAGGCCCGCCAGGTGTCCGCGTGGCTGCGCGCTGTGGCCGCAGGGACG
>NZ_JBVIQK010000052.1:0-7554 GCF_055577115.1 Streptomyces sp. NPDC033216
GCATCTGGTCGGTGAGGAAGGTGAGGGATGTGGGGGTGACGGTGGCGATGGCGGTTTCGCACAGGGTGGTCAGGTGGCGGGCGGCGGCCTGCTGGTGGGGGCTCGGGCTGGGGGACGGTTGGGGGGTGGGGAGGTCGGCGGGGTAGGGGGTGTCTTCGTAGCCGACGGTGTCGTCGGGGACGTCGGGCTGGGGGTGGAGGCGGGCGCGGGCGAGGAGCTGGTCGATGGCAGTCATGGCGGGCGGGGTCACTCCGGGGTCGGGGTGGTGAGGAGGGCTTCGACGGTGGCGCGGGCGTGGTGGTCGACGGCGTGGGTGAGGGCGGGGGCGATGCCGAGGATGTGGGCGATGGTGTGGTGGGGGGTGCCGCACAGGTAGTGCAGGACGGCGACGTCCATCTGGTCTTCGGGCAGGTGGGTGATGGCGTCGAAGAGGTCGATGAGTTCGGTGAGGACGACGAGGTGGCCGGGGACCGCGGGATGGTTGTGGACCTCGCGGGTGGAGAAGACGGTGGCGCGCAGGTCGGGGCGGCCGTCGCGGTGGCGGGGTGCGCGGAGCGTGACGCGGGTGCGCAGGAGGCGCCAGGCGTAGCGGTGGAGGTTGTCGCTGGTGGTGGCGTGTTCCCAGCAGATCCAGAGGATGTCGAAGGTCTCGGAGACGACCCATCGGGCTCGTTGGTCGGTGAGGAGGAAAGCGCGGGCGTAGTCGGTGTAGACGCCCCGCATGTTGTCGGTGAACGCCTGGTAGGGCAGGGGCGGCTCCTCTGCGTCGTGGGCGACCTGCTCTATGCAGCGCCTGTCGGCGTACACGTGAACGTGCATGGCCGCGTACGGATGAACGTGCAGAGTTCCTGATGTGCTGAAGTTCAGGGTTCGGCACTCTGCTGCCTGTTGGTCGAGGTCGCAGAGATGGGGTGGCCGTGGTCCTGGATCCGCAGCGCTGGCTGGAACTACGGCGCTTTCGTGGCCTGGTGGAGTCCGGAGCGATGAGTCTGACCGAGGTCGCGAAGGAGACGGGCCTGAACTGGCGGACGGTCAGCAAGTACCTGGCAGCCGACGGACCCGCCGCACCTCCGCGCCGGTCGCCGAACGGCAGGTCACGGGTCAGGGTGATCGACGAGTTCGCGCCGCTGGTCGACTCGATGCTGCGGGCGGAGATCTTGATGAAGGCCGCCGTGATCCACGAGCGGCTTGTGGCGGAGTACGGGTTCACCGGCAACTACCAGCGGACCAAGCTCTACGTCCAGGAAGCCCGGCCTCGGATTGCCGAGGAACTCGGCATCACGCCGAATGAGCTGGCGGGCATGCACCGCCGTTTCGAGGTGATCCCGGGCGCCCAGGCCCAGGTGGACTGGGGCGACGAGGGCAAGATCCTCGCCCATATGGGTATCCCGAAGGTCTACTCCTTCCACATGACGCTGTCGTACTCGCGCGACCCGTTCTGCTGCTTCACCACCAGCCAGGATCTGCAGACGTTCTTCGACTGCCATCGCCGTGCGTTCGCGCACTTCGGCGGGGTGCCGATGACGATCGTCTACGACCGGACCAAGACCGTCGTGCGACGCCACGTTGCTCCAGGTGACGCGGTTCCGCTGCACCCGGAAGCGGTCGGGTTCGCCGGCCACTACGACTTCGATATCGACGTTCTGGCCGCCTACCGGCCCACGGGCAAGGGACGTGTCGAGCGGCAGGTCCTGATCGTCCGAGACCACGTCCTGTCCGGCCGGTCGTTCTCCTCCGTCGAGGAGATGGACGCCGCCTTCATCACCTGGGTCCCGCAGCGGCGGGCTCAGGCCCACAGGACTCACCAGCAGATCATCGGCGAGCGTGCGGCCCGTGATCACGTGGCTCTCAGGCCTCTTCCGCCGACCCCTTATCTGGTGGCCGAGCGGTACCTGCGGCCGGTCGGCAAGGACTGTCTGGTCGCCTTCGGCGGCAACCTCTACTCGGTGCCCGCCCGCAGGGTCCGCCCCCGGCAGCTGGTGGAGATCCGGGCCACGAAGTCGCAGATCATGCTGCATTCCACCATGGCCGACTCCAGCGGCGAGACGTTGCTGGCGACCCACCCGCGGGCTATCGGCCGCGGGGTCCGGGTCGTCGAAGAGGCCCACTGGGACGGCCTGCCCACGGGCAAGGGACGCCGGACCACCACCGGCGATGCCCTGCCGCAGCCCCGTCGTGAGCGTCCTCGGGGCGAGGAATCAGGGCCTTTGCGGGCTCTGCTGAACCGGGCCGCGGCCACCCATATCGAAGTCGGACGCCGTCCGCTGTCGGTCTATGACGAGCTGACCGGCACCCGCCCCTTCACCACCCACCCGAGCACGAGGGAAACGTCTTGAGCGAGCTGGTCTCCACCCGCATCCGCAACACGGCCGGCAAGCTCGGCCTGCCCCACCTCGCCGAAACCATCAGGGAGTACACCCGTCGGGCCGACGAGGGGAAGATGGGATACCTCGACTTCCTCGACCTGGTGCTGTCCGAGGAACTTGCCGTCCGTGACGACCGCCGCTTCCGCCAGGGCCTGCGGCTCTCGAAGCTGCCGCACCACAAGACGCTCGACGAGTACGACTTCGCCTTCCAGCCCGAGCTCGACCCGCGGAAGGTCAAGGACCTCGCCACCCTCTCGTTCATCGAGGGCAAGGCGAACGCCGCTCTGCTCGGGCCGCCGGGGGTCGGCAAGACGCACATCGCCGTCGCCCTGGCGGTCGCGGCCTGCCGGGCCGGCTACTCGATCTACTTCACCAGCCTCGACGACATGGTCCGCAATCTCAAAGCCGCCGAGACCGCCGGCCGTCTGACGAACAAGCTCGGCACCTACCTGCGGCCCGGCGTCCTCGTGGTCGACGAAGTCGGCTACCAGCCCCTCGAACGCGCGGAAGCGAACCTGGTCTTCCAGGTCATCTCCAAGCGCTACGAGAAGGGCTCGATCATCCTGACCTCGAACAAGACCTTCAGTGAATGGGGCCAGGTCTTCGGCGACGAGGTCCTCGCCACCGCGATCCTCGACCGACTCCTCCACCACTGCGAAGTGATCTCCATCAACGGCCCCAGCTACCGGCTCAAGAACCGCCTCCAGGCCATCGAGCGAGAGAACGACGTGGCCTGACCAGCTGCGATCAGGACACCGGATCCTCGCCTGGCGGGATGAAGGCGTCGGCGCCATCGGCATCCTCGACATGCCCCTGAGCATCGACCGTGATGGCCGTCGCCCGCCCCTGCGACGTGATGAGCCAGGCCAGCACCTGTTCCGTCAGCGGCGTTCCCCCTGGTCCCTCGTCCTTCCAGTGCACCCGCCACCCTCCGCCAGGCACCGCGGCCACGACCTGGTCGGCTCGCTCCAGGTGGGAGAAGTCCTCGTAGTCCGTCACCGGACACAGGGCACCACGCTTGGGATCGACAACCAGGGCCGTTCCGGTCGCCTGGTCCCAGCCCTCCACACGCACCATGCGGCCGATCTCGGTATCGGTGCCGTTGAAGATCGCGGTCCAGCCGGTCTGATTGAAATAGCGAAGAGACACCGCTCAATCATCTCGAACCACGACGCCCGCGCTTCACAGGCCCCTGTGCTCTGCACGTTCATCCGTACGCGGCTCTGCACATAGGCGAGTACGCCGACACAAGGCACGCGAAGAGCAGAGGACAGACGAATGGCGCCGGCGCTACCAACGCCGCGCGGGCATCGAGAGCACGATCTCGCAGGGCGTCCGGCAGATGGGACTGCGACGTTCCCGCTATCACGGCGCAGCCAAGACGCACCTTCAGCATCAGTTCACAGCGGCAGCCCTCAATCTTCGGCGCCTCGACGCCTGGATCACCGAGACACCGCGAGGCAGCAGTCGCATCTCCCACTTCCGCCGACTGCAACCGGCCCCGGCCCCCTTGACCGCGGACCACTAGGCGGACATTTCGAACTGCATCTCTCCTTTACACGCCACGTTTCCCCTAATCCGGGGTGTAGGCGGCTCGGTCCGGTCTTCTCAAGGGCTGGGTGAGCGGTCGACGACGGGCAGCGGAACGCCTGTCAGCGCCTGCATGATCCGCGAATCCGCCCCTGGGCAACGAGAACAACGGCGTTGTGACCACCCTGTCGAAGCGCGAACTCAACTGGAGGGCGTGACCGGGGCCCGCAAGCCGAGCCACTGATCGGCGTCCCAGGCCCGGAATCGCTGTACTTCAGTGAACCCCAGCCTTGCCGCGAGGCGCATCGAGCGTGCGTTGGCGGTCTGAGTGGCGAGCACTACCGGCTCCCCCGGAAGAACGTCTTCGAGCCAGTCCAGTGCCGCCGCGCACGCTTCGGCGGCATACCCGAATCCCCACGCCTGAGGCAGGAACAGGTAGCCGAGATCGACCTTGTCCACGGCAGAGGGGCAAACGTGCTCCGTTACTCTCCTGAGCAGGATCTGGCCGATCATCACCCCATCGAGATCGACGACGAAACTCCCGGACCGCCGCCCGGCAACCTCGGGCATCTCGCCCTCAAGCTCGTTACGCGGCCGGGGGCCGCCGAGGTAGGTGTGCACCTCCGGCGAGGCGTGTAGCTCGATGAACGCTGCACGGTCCCTGGCCTCGGGCTCACGCAGCACGAGCCTCTCGGTCTTGATCGGTGCAGGCGGCCACGCAACGGGTCCAAGATCTTTCATGTCGGCCAGCCAATCAGCGGCCTCGGTAACGATCAAGACTCGCGGTCCCTTTTGACTTCTTATCCCCCGGAGATGTCTTGACTGCAGGCCCTTCGAAGAGCCACCCAGTGGAATTGGCCAACAGGGTCCTGAGCCGAGGTCAAGGAGGAACGCGGGGGCACGCACCGGGTGGATGCGCGGCATCGTGCCCGACGATGTCGTCCACTCCGGCCGGTGGACTCCACTCGGTGGAGTGGTTGCCGAGCACGGTGTCGTCCACTCCCAGGCGGTGGACTCCACTCGGTTGAGTGGAGCCCGCCGCATAGTCGGTGCGCACCACCGCACCGGGCGTGCACCATCGGGCCCACTCAGTGACCGGCATCCCGGCCGCGGTGCGGTCCGGGCTCCTGCGGGTGGTGCGCCTGCTGGTCGTCTGGGCGCACCGGGCGCACCGCGCCGACATCGTCCTGGCCCGCGCGGACCCCGTCCGTGCGGACGCGGTCCGCGCGAAGGCGGGAATCGTCGCCCACCTTGGCGAATGCGTCCTGTAGACGGCGCAGCCGGTCGGCGGTGAGATCGAGGGCTTCCACGTCCGTGCGGGATTCCCGCAGGGCCCGCAGCGCCTTCAGGTCCTTCGCCTCGCGGCGGCCGGGCTCCTGCTCCTGGTCGTCGTGCTCGGGGTCGGCCGGCTCGGGTACGAGCAGGTGCTCGGGCATCGCTGTGTGCTGGTGGGTAACGACGTCGTACGCCCGGCCCCGCACGGCGGTGGTGGTGCGCAGCTTCTCGCGCACCACCGCGCCGGCGAGGACGGCCCGCTCGTACTGGAGCGGGATGCGGGGTATCTCCCACTCCCCCGCATCCTGGCCCGAAGGCCGCGGCGCAGCCGGCTCGCCCTGGTCGGCCGGGGGTTGCCGGTCCGGGTCGGGCGCGGGAGTGGGTGGGCGGGCCGGGCGGGGAGGTCGGACAGGTCCCACCGGGCGGTGTAGAGGCGGTAGTCCGACAGCAGGCCGATCGTGGTCTTCGGCCGTAGACATGAGCCGAAGCTCAGGAGTTGTCACCAGCGGGACCGGCTGAGCTGGTGAATGGGGACGGCCGAAGCAGCCTGGTTGTCACCAACGAGGCATCCGACTTGTCACCAGGCGCTCATTCAGCAGTCTTTCTGTCACCAGAAACGAAGATCGGGAGAGCCTGAGGTTTTCCGCGGTGCTTCGATGAACGCATGGCCGCTACGGTGACGGCAAGTCTGCGGCTCCTCACACACCCGTGATCTTGCTCCGGGAAGAGGGCGTTTCCGGAAGGGCCGTCAAGCGTGCGCAGCGGCCGACCCGATGTCGCGGCCGGCGTTGCGGGTTTGCCTGCGGCGGCGGACCTTGGCCGAGGTCAGGATTGTGGCGGCAATCAGGCCGGCGGTGATGGCGAGTGCGGGGCCGCCGAGGGCGATGGTGTGCTGGACGGATGTGGCCGCGGCGTATCCGGTGCCGGCTTCCGCGCCGGCCCACAAGGGTGCGGCGAGCGAAGCGAGAGCAGTGGAGGTCACCGGCGCCGTCCGGCCCCGCATCGTGATCGACATGCGCCACGTCACCTTCATGGACTCCACCGGCATCAACATCCTCATCACCGCCCACCGGGCCGTGACCGAAACCGGCGGCTGGCTCCGCCTGGCCGCACCCACCGACCCCGTCCTGCGCGTCCTGCAACTCGTCGGCGTCCACGACATCCTCCAATGCCACCCCACCCTCCACGAAGCCCTGACTCCCTGAGCCGCACACACATTTGCTGGCGCCACGGAACGCGTTCAGGGCATCCCGGCATGCCCTGAACGCTGCCCAAGCCACTGCTCACCGCGGTCGCGAACAGCCCCGCCCTGACGCCGGGCTGGGCGGCCGAGCCGAAGTGGGACGGCTACCGTCCCCAGCTCGCCGCTCGCAGGCGGTTCTCGTGACCGTGACTGCGGAGCAGAACGCTTCCTGCCGCACGCTGAACCCGCGTCAGCCCGCGAAGTCAGGCAGCGCCACCGGCGATGCGCCGACGCAGCAGGTACGCTCCTGCCCCCAGTCCGGCCAGGAGCGCGAGTCCGCCGGCGGCCGCCGGGGAGCCGGAGGGCGCAAGGCCGCCGCCACCGGTGTGCACGCCGCCCTTCGGCTTGTCGTGCTCACCACCCGCGTCCTTGTACTCGCCCTTCCTGTACTCGTCGTCCTCCTTGTACACGTCCTTCTTGTACTCGTCCTTGTACTCGTCGTCCTTGTTGTACTCGTCCTTCTCCTCCCAGTCGTCACCACCGACCGTGGCGAACAGGCCCCCACCGGTGTGCACGCCGCCCTTCGGCTTGTCGTGCTCACCATGCGCGTCCTTGTACTCGTCCTTCTTGTACTCGTCCTTGTACTCGTCCTTCTTGTCCTCGTCCTTCTTGTACTCATGGTCGCTGCTGTAGGAGTGGTCGCTGCTGTAGGAGTGGTCGTCCTTGCCCGAGTCGCCGGCACTGGAGGCGTAGGCGACCGGGGCTGCGACGGCGAGGGCCGCCGTGACCGTGGCCGCGGCGAGGACAGTGCGGGCAGAGCGCATGGGTGATTCCTTCCGTCGCAGCCTGCGTCAGCTGACGCCCTGCCAGCTGGAGAGAACCGCAGCGGCGACATGGCCAACGACAGCCCAGATGTGCGCGCGCCACCACCCTGGCGGGTATCCGGGTGAAGGCATGTCAGGTGAATGGATGAGGCACTCGACTGTCCGTGTCACGCGGGCAGCCAACGGCGCTCATCCGGACCCTTCTATCATTCGGCCGTGTCCCGCTGGCGCATGCCTGCACCGCGAATCAGGCTGGATGCCGGGCTCCCCGACCCCTCCGCCGCCTTCGGGGGTAAGCCCTGGTGCCGCCGCTGTTAGCAGCGCGGCGGCGGCACCGAAAGTCACGCCGGCCGCACCGGCACTCTCGCCCAGACAG
>NZ_JBVIQK010000053.1:0-6472 GCF_055577115.1 Streptomyces sp. NPDC033216
GCGGCCTCGGCTGTGCTTCAAAACCGGGGCCGGATCAACTCTGGAACCAGCCCGCACCCCCGGTGCATCACCTGATGCACCGGGGGTGCGGGGGGGTGCCCCTATGTCTTTGGTCAAGGGAAACGGGGGTGCGCTGGGTCGGTGAGGCGGGCAGCATGGCCGGGTGGCTGATCTGTTGTGGGATGACGTGAAGTGCTTCTTCGACCCGGACTTGATGGGGTCGTTGCCGGACATGCGTGTCCCGGATGCCTCGGTGCAGGACTGGCAGGCGGTCCTCGACCTGGTCGCGGAGAAGGGCTGGAAGTGCCAGTACTCCGAGGGAGAAGCGGTGCTTCCGGCGCCCCGGGCGGAGGTCGTGCTGTCCCGCCCGGCGGACGCCGAGTGCCCGAACCTGCGGGTCTGGCCGACGGCCGATGTGCTGGCGATCTTCCGGTTCTATGCCGACGACGAAGTCGACTTCGACGTCGACCTGCGGGAGTTGCAGGGCCAGGAGCGACTTGATGTGTTCTGCGGCTTCCTCCGGGAGATCGGAAGGCGGCTGAACAAGCCCGTGCTGATGGACCCGGAAGGCGACCATGGCCATCCAGTGCTCGGCTTCGATGTCGAGGCCGATCGAGTCGTTCTCCTCGCAGACCCGCAGGTCAGGTGACTGCGGCCGACGAATGCGGTTCATAGAAGGTTCCGTCACGGAGCATCGCGAACAGGACGTCGGCCCGGCGCCGGGCGAGGCAGAGCAGGGCCTGGGTGTGGTGCTTGCCCTGGGCGATCTTCTTGTCGTAATAGGCCCGGGACGCGGGGTCGCCCAGGGCGGCGAACGCGGAGAGGAAGAGAAAGCCCTTTTGAGCTGCTTGTTTCCTCTCCTGGAGGGCTGTTCGCCGCGGATCGAGGAGCCCGAGCTCCGGGTGGCCGGGGCGAGACCGGCGTAGGCGGCGAGGTGGCCGGCGGTCGGGAAGGTCCTGCCGTCGCCGACCTCAATCAGGATCCGTGCTCCGGTCCTGACGCCGACTCCCGGCATCGACGTCAGGACCTTCGAAAGAGGGTGGGCCTCCAGCAGTTCCTCGATCCGCCCGGCCAGCAGCTTGCGCTGGTCGAGCACGGCCGCCAGGGAGGCGGCCAGGCTCGGGACGATCAGCGCGGCCGCCTCGGTCCCCGGAACGGTCACGGTCTGCTCGTCCAGCGCGGCGAAGATGTCCTCGACCAGACGCTCGGCCATCCTCGGTGCCTTCGGCCGCAGCAGCGTGACCAGCCGCCGCCTCCCCGCCTTGCGGATCTGGGCCGGTGACCCGAACCGTTCCAGCAGCGTCAGGACGGCCGGGTGCTGCAACCGCGGCCCCAGCACTCGTTCCAGCGACGGGTGGATCTGGGTCAGCAGGCCATGCAGCCGGTTCGCGACCCGGGTCGCCTCACCAGCCAGGTCGTCGTCGAAGCCGACGATCATCTCCAGCTCGGCGATCGTCTCGTCCTCGCCGTCGATCGCCCGCAGCGTATGCGGCATCGCGCGGGCCGCGTCCGCGATGATGAACGCGTCCCTCGCGTCCGTCTTGGCCTCGCCCGGGTAGAGGTCAGCGATCCGCCGCATCGTCAGCCCCGGCAGATAGGCGACCAGACAGCCCATGTCCCGCGCAACGGCCAGCGGCAGGGCGCCGATCGAGGCCGGCTCGTCGACCACGACCAGCACCGTTCCGTGCTTGGCCTGGAGTTTTGCGAACAGCTCGCGGAGCTTGGGTTCGGTGTTGGGCAGGCGCTTGTCGAAGGCTTTCTTGCCGGCCGGGGTGACGGCGGTGGCGTGGTGTTCGCCCTTGCCGACGCCCAGGCCGAGGAAGACGTCGATGTCGCCGGTGTCGATCACGTGCAGGCCCCTCCATCACGTTCACGTCCGGCCTTGCCTGGGCACCGAGCTGCCACATCCACGTTACGGAGAGCTCTTCCGGCCTTGGGTGAAGCCGGTGCTCAAGCCCCTCATCAGCGGTCCGTCGATGCCTCCGGACCCGGTGACACCACCCCCCGGATCATGAACAACAAGGGGGGGAAGTCATGCCGGACCCGAAGGCCGGAGGCCCCATTGCGGAGCCACGAAAAAGGTAACGGGGGGGGTGCGCGGAGGGGATGGCGGATACCGACCACGGTCAAAAGCACATGCTGACCTGCGGGTATGCGGGCTGATGCGGAAGTGGGTGCGGACCGTTGTGTAGGGGTTGTCGGCGGAGATTACGGTCTGGTCGAGGGTGGTGTTGGCGCATCGTGACCGTGGGCGGGCCCTGGTGGTCAGTGAGGTTTTCTCAGAGGCTCAGTTCAACATCTCTACGGGATCAGGTGTGGACTCGCATTGCGCGGCTTCGTCGGTAGGGAGTCACACCGGGTCCGGCAGGTCCATGAGCGCGAGTCTGGCTGGGTCGACCACGGCGGTGATCTCGGTGATGTGGCCGTCGGCGACGGTGAAGGCGAGGAGGGAGAGCGGGGTGCCGTCCTTGCCCCAGGAGATGACGCCGGGGCGGCCGTTGATGGTGGCCGCATGTCCTCGTGCCGCGCTGCCGGCCACTCGCGCGCGGGTGGCGACTTCGGTGGCTCCGAGCGTGACGAACGTGCCGTTCGGGGTGTGGACGGTGAACTTCACTTCGGGGTGGAGGACCTGCAGCAGCTGCTCGAACTGACCGTCGCGGGCTGCGGCCAGGAAGGCTTGGACCACCTCGCGTTGTTGTCGTCCGGCGCTTGCCGGCTGCTGGGCGGCTTGTATTTTCCTGCGGGCGCGGCTGGCGAGCATTTTGGTCGCGTCGGCGGATTTGCCGAGAATGGTGCCGATCTCCGCGAAGGGCACGGCGAACACGTCGTGCAGCACGAACGCCAGTCGTTCGTCAGGGCGCAGCGAGTCGAGAACCGTGAGCAGCGCGAGGCCGACGGAGTCCCCGAGTGCCACAAGGTCTTCCGGAGCAGGAGCGTCGTCGAGCGTCACGGTGAATTCGGGTAGCTGGTCGTCGAAGGAGACTTCTGGGCGCGTCCGGCCCGACCGCAGGACATCGAGGCTGATGCGGCCGACCACGGTGGTCAGCCAGCCGCCGAGGTTGTCGATGGTGTCGGTGTCCTGGCGGGACAGACGCAGCCACGCCTCTTGGACCACGTCTTCCGCGTCGACGTGTGATCCGAGCATGCGGTAGGCGACGGCTCGGAGCCGGTCACGGTGGGACTCGAAGGCATCGGCGATCGGGTCCGCGGGATGGGGGCCGGCCATGTTGTTACCTCCCTGGAAGCTGCTCCGTCATAGGGATGACGCGCAGAGGCGCCGCAACGTAACCCGATGAAGGAGAGCACTCCCCCATGGAAAACCGGCTCAAGAGCAAGAATACGAACAACCCCGATGTGTGGAACGCGGTCCAGCACCTTCAGAAGGCGATCGCCGCCGGGGGTGTTGACCCGAAGCTGCTCGCGCTGGTCCACCTGCGCGCCAGCCAGATCAACAGCTGCTCGGCGTGCGTCTACGCCAGTGTCGCCGGGGGGAAGAAGGCCGGTGACACCGACGAGCGGCTGCACAACGTGGCGGCGTGGCGTGAGGCGCCGTTCTACACCGATGCGGAGCGCGCGGCACTGGCGCTGGCCGAGGCCGCCACCCGGTTGCAGGATGGTGCGCAGGGGGTTACCGACGAGATCTGGGAAGAGGTCAACGCCCATTTCACTGAGGAACAGATCGGCGCGATCAACCTGGAGATCGCGCTGACAAACTTCTTCAACCGGATCAACCGCACCATCAAGGAACCGGCCGGCAAGACCTGGGGCTGAGCCCAGCTGGCTCTTACCCCCACTGAGGCTTCCCCGGCGAAATGATCTCCGGGTGGGCCACGAGGTCGGGCAGGCGTGAAGCCCCTGGTAGGACTGGTCTATCAAGATCATGTCTGCTCGAACTAGAGGCTTCACGTTGGTCACCTACGCTGCCGCGCTCGACGTCCCACGCCACATCGTGGAGTTCCTCGCCCGGCTGCTGGCCGCTCACAGGCGCGGGATCGGCACGCCGAAGGGATCTCGCGCCCTGGGCCCGTTCCGCCAGGCGGTACTGGTGCTGCGGTGGTTCCGAGAACGCGGTTGCGTGCACTGCCTGGCCCGGGACGCCGGGATCTCGCAGGCCACCGGCTACCGCTACCTCCATGAGGGCATCGACGTGCTGGCCGCCCAAGCTCCTGATCTGCCCGAGGTGTTGGACCTCTGCCGCGCCGAGGGGATGACACACGTGGTGCTGGACGGCACGCTGATTGCTTGCGACCGCCTGGCCGGGGTTCGGGAGAACGGCAACGACCTGTGGTTCTCCCGGAAGCACAAGAACTTCGGCGGCAACATTCAGTTCCTGGCCGCGCCGGACGGTACCCCCTTGTGGGTCTCCGAAGTCGAGCCGGGTTCCACCCCGGACATCACCGCGGCCCGTATCCACGTGCTGCCCGCGCTGTACAAAGCCGCCGCCGAAGGGCTACCCACACTCGCAGACAAGGGCTACATCGGCGCTGGCATCGGTATTCACGTGCCCGTACGCCGCCCCAAAGGCCGCTCCGAGACCGCCCTGGACCGACTACGGTCTCGCTGAGTCCGAGCGTCGTCGGTTGGTCCCTGTGTTGGGGCGCCGTACGCGTTCCATGCACGACTTCCTGCGCGACCAGGCAGCCCAAGGAGCCCAGCCCTGGGCAAGGCTGTGGGCTGAAGGCCATGGCGACGCCTGGCGAAACGACGCCGAATACATCGAGCAACGCGAAGACCAGTGGATGCAGGCTCTGCTCGCTGGCTGAGGCATCAGTGCCCGTGCCTGGCTCCCGGCGTCGAACGACATCTCGAACTGGATCACTCACCTGGGCATTCGCCGGACATTGAAGCGGCCTTCGTCTGATCATGTGCTCCGACCAAGGTGCACCGATCGAGACGAAGGCCGTGAGGGACCGCCGGCCTCACACAACCATGGAACTCCGGTGTCGTGGAGGGTCACGTCAACCGGATCAAGATGCTGAAGCGCCAGATGTTCGGCCGAGCAGGATTCGCACTTCTGCGCAAACGGGTCCTGCTGACGTGACAGAGCGTCACCGCCCTGGTCCTGTGCCCGCATATAGTCCCGCTCTTCCCTAGGCATGCATGGCTTGGGCCTACAGTCGTCGTGAACTCTTCAATCAGCCTCCTCGACGATGCAAAAGGGGTGCCCAACCGGATCGATGAGAACGCGCGCCTTGGCGCCATGAGGCTGATGATCCGGTCTGCCCGCACCCAGCTCCAGCAACCGGGCTTCGACCTGGTCCAAGCCCTGCTTGACCTTGAAGCACATGTGAAGCTGCTGAGGAACGGTCTGTTCAGGCCAGCGCGGAGCCCGGTAGCCATCGACCCGTTGAAAGCCGATGAAGACCTGGTCCTCACAGTCGAGACCGGCGAAGTCAGCGTTCGACTTGGGATGGAGTTCCAGACCGGTGGCCTGCTGATAGAACGCTGCCAAAGCCAGCGGATCCGGGCAGTCGAGGGTTATCGCGCTCAACTTCATCTGCAAGGGCATGACGCCTCCCGGACGATCAGTGGACTTCCCTGATGCACACCCTAGAGACGGCTGCCCACGGCTGAGTGAGAACCGACCACCTTCGTGGTCCGCCCAGGAGTAGGCATCGCAGGTCGGAACCTCACATTGCCCGCAGTCACCTGAGGCAGCTCAGCTCCACAAGAAGTGGACCAGAGCCCGTTCTCATGGACAAAGCCAGGGACGTCGCCGTGATCGGCACGGCGCCCGTACGTCAGGAGCTGCCCATCTCCCCGATCGTTCCCTCGCTGCCCCCGCACCTGGTCCAGCTCGGCTTCGACTACGTCCTGGCGGTGGAGGCCGGAGACGACGCCACGGCGGCGTGGCTCGCGCCCGAGGTGGAGCAGCTGCCGGGCATCGCGGAGCTGGTCGTCTTCCCCGTGACCGCACTGTCCGACGACTCCGACCCCTGCGCCGACTCCTTCGTCCTGGACGAGGTCGGCGTCATCTACCTGATGGCGATCCGCGAGTGGGCCACACACGCCCCCGCGACTGCTGCGCCGGGGATCGCCCGCACCATCGCGCACTTCGTCGGCCAGGTCCTCGCGGACGCCCCCACGGACGCCGTCCAGGCTCTGCAGGCGCTGCGCGATGAACAGATGGCGCGGGCCCGTGCGGTGGTGGAGAACGTGGTGGCTCTGCACCGCTGACCGCACCACCGCACTGGGTGGGTGCGCACCGGTGCGGTGGAGCGCACCGATCCGGTGCGGTGGAGGCGCACCGAGCCCATCCGGTGCGCCTCCACTCGGTGCGGTGGTGCGCGCACCGGTGCGGTCGGTGCGCGGGAGTGAACCCCCGCCAACCTGAAAGTCCTTGGTCAGCGGGGCTGGTGTGACCGCGTTCCGGGGTGCTCGTGCTGATCGTGGGCGGGAGCCCATCGAGAAGATCGTCTGCCAGAGGTCGGGGTTGTCTCCGAAACGGAGTCCGGAGCAGCGCTCCGGACCG
>NZ_JBVIQK010000054.1:0-5902 GCF_055577115.1 Streptomyces sp. NPDC033216
ACCCCCCCCCCCCCCCCCCCCCCCCCCCCCCCCCCCCCCCCCCCCCCCCCCCCCCCCCCCCCCCCCCCCCCGCCTGGTTGCTGGGCAGGTGGGTCGTTGAGGTAGGCGTTGAAGCGAGGGCTGTCACACAGGACGTCGGGAGGGCGTTCGTAGGCGGGGAGCCGGGAGTGCCGACCGACGCCAGGGTCAAGTGGGGCCGATGCTGCGCGCTAGCGCCGTGACCCTGTGGGTGATGGTGCTGTCGCTGTGCCGGAGCGATCAAACAAGAGTGTCTATGCAGTTGATCGCTTAGACGATGTGGACTCGTTCGGTGTTGCCCTCTTCGTCGCGCAGGAGGACCTCCTTGCCTTCGGCCATTTGTTGGGCGAGGAAGGCGTAGACCTGGACGGCTCGGTTGATGACGTCGGTCTTGGACAGGCCGGTGAGCCGCATGAGGGTGGCGACTGCTTGGACCGCTGTGGCGATGAGGGTAACGGTGAAACGTTCGTTCTCGGTGCGTACGGCATGGAGTTTGTCCGCCTGACGGGGCATGCCTCTCAGCCTCCTTCGGAGTGGGGACGGTGCCGGGCGGCACTTCTGGCTCCCCATCATGACATCCTCGCACCTGAGATGCACCATTTCGGTGCTCAATGTATTCGGGAGGGGTGCATTCCGGCTGCTGTCGATGCGGAAGACTCACCAATCTGGTGACACGCCGGTGTACAGCAGGTCTTCAGTCGTGTATTTTTGTGGCGCGGCATCCGCCGTGCAGTCGATCAGAAGGGGATCTCCAAGCGGCTTCATCCAGGCCAGCGGTTGAGCGGGAGATGCCTAGCCCGCTGCTCTGCCCTCTACGACACATAGGGGCGAGCTGCTGGCTGGGATCTGAGATCGAGTTCAGACATGCGCCGATCCGGGGTGCATGGCTCGATCGCCGCCACCATGGAGGTACCCAGCCCTATGATCGACAACTTCACGCAGGCAACCACCACGCCCCGCTGCGGCGAGCAGCCGTCGGTGCAGGCCGAGACGCGGATCGAAACCACCCTCGTCGACCAGGTGGAAGTACCCACCAGCGACGCCCAGGTGACCATTGAGGTCACCAAGGACAAGTTCAAGGTCGCAATGCGTGTCCCGGGCGCTCACACCGGTCAAATGATCAATGCCTCGACCCGTGTCCTGGGTCTCGTCGGTTCCGTTATCGGCCCTCTCGTGCTGCTCAAGGTCTCCGTGGACGTCCCGATGCCGTGGGAGGGGATCTGGTCCCTGGCCGTGGTGGTCGGGCTCCTGCCCGTCGCCCATGTCCTGCTCGGTAACCGCCACGACAAGCGGTAGCCGCAAGCACCTCCACATCTGACCGCATGACTCAGCGCCGGACTTCCTGTCCGGCGCTGAGTTGTGTCTGCTTCCTGCACTATGTCAGCTGATGAGCTGGCTGAGCATGTGGCGGGTGCCGGTATCGCTGGTGTGGATGTGGGTGGTGTGGGTGCCGCGGGTGAGGAGGACGCGGTAGGTGTTGAGGGCGTAGGGGAGGTATTGGTCGGGGGTGAGGTGGCGGAGGTCTTTGTCGCGGCTTTCTTCGGGGTGGGCGTGCCACCGGCCGTTACTCCAGGTGAGGTCGGGGCCGATGATGACGCCGGAGTGGTGGTATTCGAGGCCTTGGGCGGTGTAGATGCAGCCGATTTGCTGGTGGCCGCCGCTGTGGCTGGCCCACAGTTGGCTGTGGGGGGCGATGGGCTGGCCGTCGTGGGGGTCGGTGAGGGCGGTGGCGGCGTTCCAGGCGGCGCGCCAGGTCCTGGTGGGGGTGCCCGGGCTGGTGGCGTGGACCTGGATTTCGATGTCGAGGGGGAGGGAGGTGGCGCCGCGGGGACGGGTACGCGTCCAGGACCAGCAGAACCCGGCGGTGGTACGGGCGGTATGGCCCTGCGCGGTGGCGAGTTCGACTCCTTCCTGGAGCTGGAAGGGATCGTCTGCGAGACGCAGGTCGTATCCGGCGTGTCCGGTCCAGGACTGGGGGGTGCCGTACAGGAGGGCGTCGACCCAGGCGGTGTAGGCGGCCGAACCGCTGCAGCGGAAGGAGCCGGTGAGTTCCAGGCGGTGGTGCACCCGGCCCAACCGACGGACGGCGTCGCTGATCTCTTCGACGGTAGTGCCTTCGTCGGGGCGGATGATCTGCCGTTCGTCGAGGAAGACCACGGCCAGTGGCACCTGCTCGAGCACGGCGGCCAAATCCGCCGGCACACCGCGCGCACCGCCTCGCTTGAGGCGCTGGGCTTCGTCGATGACGAGGGCGCCGGCCTGGCGGGCGATGCTGCGCAGGGCGCCGGCTGAGGGGAACAGTTCGCGGGCGGCAAGGTGGCCGCGGGTGGCGTCTAGGAGGTGGGCGCGCAGGGTGCCAGAGGGGGTGATGAAACGCGGGGCGGCGTTGGGGTGCTGGCGCATGAGGTAGCCCAGGAGCCGCACGGCGAGCGCGGTCTTGCCGCTGCCCGGGCCACCGCTGACGGTGACGATGGCCCCGCTTCCCGTATCGCTCTGCCCGTTCGGCCTCTGAGCGGTGCCGGCGTCGAACGCGGTCAGGTAGTGGGAGGCAGCGGCACGGATCCGGACGAACGCGTCCTGCTGGTCACCGACCAGCGCGAAGGCGCGGTGGCCGGCTAGGTCGGCGCCGACGTGGTCGAGGAGCCGGCTGGACGGCGTCCACCGGATGTCCTCGAACGCCGCCACCTGCCCGGCATCCGGCGCCACCAGATCCCCGCAGCACAGCAGCCCCGCCAGCGCACCGGCGGGCCCGGACAACTCCTCAGCCGTCAGCACTGGGATACCGACGTCGCCACCGGCACCCGTAACCAGAGCCGCCCCCTCACCGGCGGTGGCATTGTGCAGCACCACCACCCCACGCACATCCAGCCCCGGCGCACCCTCGGGACGCCAGTGCTGAAAGAAACTGCGGTAGGCAGCGACCTGATGGACCGGATGGGCCGTCACCAGCCCGTCACTGCGCATCACCCGGTCGGTATCAAGGACGCGGCAGGTCTGCCACTGCTTGAGTTCGACGATCACCAGCCGGAGCATCCCGTCCGTCGTGGCACCGACCAGCAGAGCGTCCAGGCGACGCCCGCCGCCCGGGGTGCCGTACTCCAGATACAGCTGCAGATCCGACAGCCCCGCCCGCACGAGCGCCTCCAGCAACGGCGGCCAGCTATTGCGCCAGCTGCGCACCTCGGCCTGGTCCGGCGTCCCGAAGCCTGCTGCCGCGTACCGCTTCACGCACCCGTCGATGAACGTCGGATCGCCTGCCGATGCGGCGATGTCGCGCACTCGGCCCGCCGCCACGCACGGCAGACCAGCCGCCGGTTCTGCGGCCGTAGAACCGCTCGCGCGCTGCCGCGGTACCGCGCCGCCGCGCGCTGTTGTGGTCGATGGATCGTCGGACATGCACTTCCCCCTGTTGTCCGCCCGTGCTCCAGCGTGCGGCTGCGGGACCCGCCGGGCTCCGTCGGCGCTGCTGAGGCGTTGTCAGTGGCCTTGCCGGGGCTCGAAGTTGAGCCCATGACATCTTGCAGGCTATCTCAAAGTAAAACCTATCGACCACTCGATAAGAGCATGCTTATGATGCTCTGCATGAAGAGTTCGACGTTCGTCATGGTCCACGTGGGTCAGAGCATCGAGTCCCAGCGCAACCTCGAGCACGGCATCGAGACCCTCTCCTGGGGCTTTCCCCAGAAGAAGCCGGAGTACGACGACGGCGCCCGCCCCCGGTTCGCCGTCCTGGCCACCGGCGCCTCACCTCGCGTCCAGCTCGCCGACTGGCTCCAGGGCGCCGCCACCCTCTACCTCTTCCAGGTCCGCGGCGGCTTCTACGAGGGCAAGGCTTGGCACTGGCCCGACGAGGAGGCCGAACGGCGCCTGAAGTACCCCCAGCGCTTCGGCATCGAACCCCTGGCCAAGCTCGACAACGTCCCCCTCGGCCCCCAAGGCCCCCTCACCGAAGCCGGCAGCGACGCCATCCGCCGCTCCGGTACCGACCGCGGCATGGGCAAGCTCGTCCAGATGCCGGCTCAGCGCCTCCTGGAACTCGCCGGCATTCCCTTCGACCCCGACGACCCCGAAGACGTCCCCCTGGACAAGTCCCCGGGCTTCACAGCCGAGCAGGTCGAAGGAAAGAAGAAACCCCAACGCCGACGCCGCGGCGCCGGCTACATCTCCGACCCCAAGAAGCGCAAGGCCATCGAAGAGCACGCCGAACAACGCGCCACCGCCCACTACGAAGCACAGGGCTGGACGGTCGAGAAGCTCGGCAAACCCTACGACCTGCGCTGCACCCGCGGCACCGACGAACGCCACGTCGAGGTCAAAGGCACAACCGGCGCTGCCACCAGCGTCGAACTCACCATCAACGAGGTCCTGCACGCCCGGGACAAGGACAACACCGTCGACCTCTACGTCGTCAGCGACATCAAGGTCGACACCGTCACCGACCCTTACACCGCCAGCGAGGGCACGGTCTCGCACTACCTCGACTGGGAGCCGGCCGAGGAGGACCTCCGCCCCCGCAAGTACGAGTACCGCCTCCCGGACCCCACCGCCTGACTGCAGAGCTCCGGCCGCAGGAAGTCGACGGGCTGACGCCCGGTCACCTGTCCTGCGGCCGGAGGACCTCATGGTGCTACCCGGCCCACATGCCCACCTGAGCGGTCCCAGTTCGTCCGTGCAAAGTAATAGAAACGGTTGCGGGCCCTGGGCAGGGTTTGCTTAACTGTTTTCAGGCATCCAGGGACAACGGATCCAGAGCTCTGTCAGAGGGGCCTGATAGACTGTCATAGACAGCAACGAGGAAGGGCATAGAAGACGCCTCCAAAGCCCCTTGGAGCGAACCTGACGGGTCGACAGAAGGCCCCTATCAGATGTATGATAGATAGAGAACAAGGGCAAGTCGTACCTTTAAATCAAGCATCACTCGAATCATAGCCACACTTGTATTTTGCGCCGGAGGTCACCATCCTCCGGCATAATTTTGCCCAAAAACGACCACTAATTGTAATCAAGGAATCACTATGAGTATCAACAATCAGAAAACAGAAGACCAGACTGCTAACCAGGAGCAACAGGAAGGACAGAGAAGCAACCGCCGGCTCCGTGACAAAGTAAGGAAGCTCAAGGTAATCGGCCAGGGCATCAATCTTATTGGTAACCTCATCAGGATTATCGAGTTCTTCGGAGGCCTATGACAAATCCTCCGCAGTTCGATAAGGCCCGTGAACATCACGAGGCCATTTTTTTTACCCTGAACCAGCAAACATAACTCCCGTGTACAACTAGAAAAATAGCAGCAAGCAAAGATGCGCAACAATGAAGGGAGGGACAATGATGGAGACTTCACAAAGAAAACCCCAACCAAAATAGCGAAACAAAACTCTGCCGAGAAAACTACCGAAAATACATAGGTTCGCTCCAGGGTGGGTCTGAGGAACATTGTGAAACACAACCCTCAGACCCACCTGGACGCACCCGGGTGGTTCAGGACGATTCCAGAGTTAAGCAGAGCTACCTTTTGAAGCACGAGGTGGACTGGTTCCGCCAGGGCTACATGCTGCATCACGTGATGCAGAGCCACCACCCCGGCCACCCCCTCCCTCTTGCTGCCCGGGCCGCAGGCCCGTTGGCCGTCCCGCGCAGCGGGGCCGGCCTTTGGGGCGCGCAGCGCCCCTGGTGGCTAGAGCGCAGCGGAGGCCACCTTGCGGGGACGTAGTCCCCGCAGCTCCGGGAGCGCAGCGGACGGAGCGTCACCAGCCCGGCGCAGCCGGGCTGGTGAGCTGCTCGCGCAGCGAGCAGCAGCGCTCCCGCGGAGCGGGAGCGCAACACCCGCGCGCAGCGCGGGTGTTCGCTTGCACATCGCGCAGCGATGTGGTACCCGCTCCGCGGG
>NZ_JBVIQK010000055.1:0-5786 GCF_055577115.1 Streptomyces sp. NPDC033216
TTGTTTTTTGCGTGGGGGATCGAATCAAAAAAAAAAAAAGGGAGGAGATGTGGAAAAGCCCCCCCCCCCCCCCCCTCCCCCCCCCCCCTCCCCTCCTTCCTCCCCCCCCCCCCCCCCCCCCTCCCCCCCCCCCCCCCCTCCCCCCCCCTCCCCCCCCCCCCCGCGGCCGCACCAGCCAGGAGGCCGGCGAGCTGAATGGAGGGGGGTGACCGAGTCGCCGCGAACGACGGCGGCGGCATCGGCACCGCTTTACCGCCCCTACGGCGACGACACCGTGCGCACCGAGCGGTGGACCCTGCCCGCAGCCACCCGGTTCACCCCGCGCCGGCTGTTGCGCGCCGAGCGCGTCGAGTGCGGGCTGTGCGCGCCCGGCACGAACGGCCACGACGTCCTGGTCGACCGCGTGAAGGAGGGCTGGGTCCAGTCCTGGGTGTGCGACGCGCACCTTCAGCTGCCGTAGCCCCCGCCTCGAACTTCCCTGCCCGGCACCGCGCCGGGCCTGCGGACCGGCCCGTCATGGGCGGGAGCGGCTACGCGTACCGCAGCTCCCCCGGGCGCACCGAACGGCGCAGCAGGGGCAGCGCGGTGGCCGCGGCCAGCAGGCAGGCGGCGTACACGGCGACGGGGACCAGGACGATCGCCCAGGGGACCGGCCGACCGCCGAGCAGGGCGTACCACGTGCCGATGGCCGTCCCGCCCAGGCCGGCGAGCAGCACCGCGGGGGCCAGCGGCAGTGCCGTCTCCAGCAGCAGGGCCCGGCCGAGCACCGTGTGCGGCACTCCGGCGGCGGCCTGCGCGGCCAGGCCCCTGCGGCGGGTGGCCAGGGACTCGGCGGTGCCGACCGCGAGGCCGGACAGGGTGATCACGAGGGCGATGCCGACGGCAGCGCCCGTGAGGCCGAGGCCGGTGGTGTAGTAGGACGCGGACACGTACAGGTTCGGTGAGGCGCGCACCACGTCGCTCAGCACCTGCCGGATGCCCATGAAGCCGGTCCCGACGACCGTCACCAGCAGCACCGCCGCATGCGTGCGAGCGGCCGACCAGGGGTCGTCGCGCAGCCGTTCCGCCGCGATCAGCGTCGCCGCCGACCGGGCCCGGGGCGCGAGGATCCGCCCGGTCGCCTTCGCGGTGGCCCCGGAGAGCCACACCGCCCCCGCGCCGGCCGCGAGGACGACGCCCATCATCGTCAGCGGCTGCCCGCCGTTCGGCCGGTTGGCGGCGGCCGTGGACGTGGTGGCCACGGTCAGCAGCGCAAGCACCGCGACGAGCAGGATCCCGGCCAGGAACAGCAGTCCGGGCCCCCGTCCGCTGCGCGGCCCGACCCGGCGCACCCAGCCGAGCGGGGAGGCCACGACCCGGCGCAGCGCCAGTGCGCCCGCGGCCGCGCCCAGCACCGGTACGGCGACGGCGACCAGGGCGATCCCCACCCAGGCGAGGGCGGTCGGCCGGTCCCACTGGCGCAGCAGGACCAGCACCGACAAGGCGGTGGCGGCCGCCGAGCCCAGCAGGCAGGCCAGGCCGGTCTCCAGCGCGGCGATCCGCCGGACCTGCCAAGGCGTCGCCCCGGCCAGCCGCAGCCCGGCCAGCCGCCGGTCGCGGTGCACGGCGCCGATCCGGGCGCACTGACCGAGGAACCCCAGGACCGGCACGAGCAGGAGCAGGAGGCCGGCGATCACGCCGGACCGCGTGCCGGGCTCGTTCAGCAGGCCCGCTGCGAGGGGCACGCGGTAGCTGCCCCGCAGCGCGGCCAGGGCGACGGCGGCCAGCGCGAACCCCGTCGCGAGCGCGGCGCCCGTCGCCGTCAGCGCGACCCGCCACCACTCGCCTCGATCGGAACGACGGGTGAGCTCCCAGGCGAGACGCAGATCGGAACGCAGGGAGTTCATGCCGTCACCCCCAGCGGCGTCACAACGCCGTCCCGCAGCTGGACCTCCCGGTCCGCGTACGCCGCCACCTGGGCGTCATGGGTGATGAGCAGGACCGCCGTGCCCGACTCGCGGGCCGTGTGGACCAGGGCCGTCATGACCTGCTCACCCGCCAGCGAGTCCAGGGCGCCGGTCGGCTCGTCGGCGAACACCACGCGCGGGCCGGTGACCAGGGCCCGGGCCAGCGCGGCCCGTTGCGCCTGGCCGCCGCTCAGTTCACCCGGACGCAGCTCCTCCTGGCCCCACACCCCGAACCGCTCCAGCCACTCACCGGCCCGGGCCCGGGCGTCGGCCCGGGCGGTGCCGGCCAGCAGCAGGGGCAGGGCCACGTTGTCCAGGACCGTCAGCTCGGGGATGAGCTGCCCGAACTGGAACACCACGCCGAACTCGGTGCGCCGCAGCTCGCTCAGCCGCTTCTCGGGCAGGTCCTCCAGCCGCCGGCCGTCGTAGGTCACCGAGCCGGCATCCGGGCGGACGATGCCGGCCAGGCAGTGCAGCAGCGTCGACTTCCCGCTGCCGCTCGCGCCGGTCACGGCGAGGATCTCACCGGCGTGCAGCGCGACCGACGCGCCGCGCAGGGCGGCCGTCCGGCCGTGCGCCTTGATGAGACCACCGGCCGTGAGAAGGGGCACGGGTCTGCTCATGCTGCGTCGACCTCCGCGGTCAGAGTAGTGAGCCGGGCCGCAGTGGTGCTCATCCAGCGGAGGTCGGCGTCGAGGTGGTTGAGGGCGTAGTCCGCCGAGAGCACGGTCGCGAGGTCCGCCCCCTCGGCGGCCTTCACCGCCGTGAGCTCCCGCATCCGCTGCATGTGCGCGGCGCGCTGGGCGCTCAGGTACCCGGCCGGGTCGCCGCCCGAGAGGATCGCGACCACGACCTTGGCGAAGATCTCGTTCGCCACGAAGGGCGCGGGCGGCGCGATCTCCCCGGCCCACCGGGCCAGTTCGCGGGTCCCCTGGTCCGTCGTCCGGTACGCCGTGCGTTCCGGGCCGCCGTCCGAGTCGGTGCCGTCGACCTCGGCGAGGCCGTCCCGCACGAGGCGCTGGAGGGTCGTGTAGACCTGCCCGTAGGCCAGCGGGCGGGCCTGCGGGAAGCGTTCGTCGTGGCGTCGCTTGAGGTCGTAGCCATGGCTCGGACCCGAGGCGAGCAGACCCAGCAGGATGTGGCGGGTGCTCATGTCGATCATTATGTACTGAGTACATGTACTGAGTGAATAGTTGGCGGGAAGAAGTTCGCCGAAGTCCGTCGTGGGTCGGCGGCGTTCTCCGCCGAGTCCTCGAAGGCCTCAGTCCGTGACGGCGTACGCCTCCACCGACCACAGCGAATACCCGTACGGGGTCGCCCGCTTGTCTCCACGGCCATAACGGGGTCCGCATCTACGCGCGGCCGAGCGCGGCATCGAGCTCCGCCGACTCGGACAGCCGACGAGAATTCAGCTCACCGACCCCTCCCGCCGCGCCTTTCAGAAAGCTGAGACCGCTCTCGCCGAGCGGATCCACAGCGCCGGAGGGGGAGGCCAGCTGGCTGGTCGGCGACACCTGGACCGCCCACGAGCGACGGTGGGAGGACGAGCGCCAGCCGATCACGTACGAGTCCACCTCGCGCGACGCGGCCTGGCTCCCCAGCGGGCTGCTGCGCCGGCTCGGGCTCCTGCACACCGTCGCCGTCCCGCAGGTCGTCACCGGTCACGAAGCCCGCCCGGGGGAGTGGTGGACGCGGGGGACATGAGCGCACGGAGACCCCCGGCCATGGCCGGGGTGTCACCGTCACGCCCCGGCCACGTGACCATGCCTGGCCTGTCGGCGGCGCCACGATAGATCCGACTAGTTGCTCCGATCGGCGTGAAAGACCCTGTTGCGCGGTGATGTGTCATGCGGGGTCCGGAACATTCGTGGAGGCACCGTATGCCGCCCGGGGCCGGTGTCCCGGCCCGCTGCCATCCGAGCCCCCGGAGGAACCATGCGACACCCCGTGTCCCGGCTGCGCACGCGCGTGCTGGCCGTGGGACTGGCCGCGCTGGCAGTGGCCCTGCTCCTGCCCTCAGCCGCGGCCGGCTCGGTCGGCCGGTACGAATGGGCCGCGCTGGGCGACTCGTACACCGCCGGCCTCTTCGTCGGAGCCCCGCGGCCCGCGCTGGACGACCCGTCACGGGACGGGTGTGACCGGACTGCCGGCTCCTACCCCGACCTCGTCGGGCGGGAGTTCGCCGCCCGCCCGCTGGACAGGCCCGTGCGTCTGACCGACGTCAGCTGCGACAACGCCGCCGTCGACGACGTCACAAGCGACAGGCAGCAGCCGATGAGCCCGGTGCGGCCCCCCGAGGGCGATCCCGGCAGGTGGCCCATGGTGGATCCGCAGATCCGGCGGGCCGGGCTCGGCGACCGGACCGATGTCGTCACCGTCGGCATCGGCGCGATCAGCCTGCCCTTCGGTGGATGCCTGGAACTCAGCCTCGCCCACAGGTCGTGCAGGGAGTACTACGCGCATCCGCCCCGGGGCGTGGAGGACCTCGCCGCGACGCTCGCCAGGATCCGCGGCGCATACAGTCGAATGCTCGGCGCGATTCACCGCGCCGCGCCCCACGCCAGGGTGATCACGGTCGGTTACCCGGCCATCCTGCCGGAGCGGGGCAGCGACTGCGCCGGTGGTCCCACGCAGCTCGGCCCGATCACCCCCGCAGACATCGACTGGCTGCGCGACGACGCACTGAAGGCCCTGAACAAGATCATTCACGAGGAGGCGGCGCACCACGGCGACCGCTATGTCGACCTCTACATCTCCAGCGTGGGCCATGACGTGTGCCAGTCCGAGGACACCCAGTGGATCGAGGGGATCTGTGGAGACGCCGCGCCCTTCTGGCCGGCCGTGCCGCCCGGCGGCCTGCCGTTCGACTGCGCCGCCGTCGGAAAGCGCGCCACACTGCTCCACCCGAACGCCAGGGAGCACGCCAACGCCGCTCCCCTCGTGGAACGCGCTGTCCGCGACGCCCTTGCCGAAGGCTGACGACCGCCCCCGGTCCCGCCCTGGCCGGCCCCGGGCAGGGGTCGGAGGACGGACATCTCGAAGCGCTGCCGATTGACCACGTGGGACACGGTTCAAGAGGCAGTCACTACGCTTCGGTCATGGGCATACTGCACGACTACTTCCGGGCACCGGGCGCCAGTGCCGCGATCGAAGTCGCCGTCGGTCCAGGCGGGGACATCGATGAGCATTCCGGGACCTTGCTCGACGATCACGGCATCGATTGGTTCGACGCCAAGGGCCTCGATCCGTACATCGTGCTGGGGCAGCTCATTGCCCTCGTCAAGGACATTCCCTTCGCCCCCGGTGCCACCGCACCCGCGCTTGTATGGCCGGACGAGAGGTTGTGGCCGCAAGGAGAGGTGAGGCCGGGACGGACGTCTCCCTGGGAGAGCGGCTTGTTCCTTCAGCGACTGCCCGACGAGTGGATCGCGACGCTCGCCGGCATCCAGGACGAACAGCTGCCACCGCTCGCCCGTCGATGGGCCGACATCCCCGAAGCCAACTTCGCTGACGTCCATGACGTCCAAGCCGCGATCGTCGAGTTCCGCGCCCTGGCCCGCCGAGCGCGTGATCACGGACACGGCGTGTACTGCAGGACCTTCATATAGTCCACCGACAGCACGCGAACCCGGCCGGCGATCAGTACACGCACCGCTGCGGTACTAAGAGGTCCTAACAAAGGCGCTGGACGTGTCTGTGGGTGATCAGGCAGACGGCGAGGCCGAGGAAGGCTTCGTGGATGTCGTCGCGTCGTTCCCATCGGATGCGCAAGCGGCGAAAGCCGTGCAGCCAGGAGATGGTGCGTTCTACGACCCAGCGAAAAGTGCCCAGGCCAGTGCC
>NZ_JBVIQK010000056.1:1856-3959 GCF_055577115.1 Streptomyces sp. NPDC033216
CGTGGAACGTCGAGGGGAGCGGTGAGGGTGCCGGGCACGCTGTTGGGTGTCTGAGGGTATGGCCGTCTGGCTGCCTTCAGTGCCGGCCCCAGTGCACTCGAACCTGTATGGGTTTGGGGTGATGGGTGGCTGGTCGTTGTTTGAGAACTGCACAGTGGACGCGAGCATCTGTGGCCAAGTTTTTAAGGGCGCACGGTGGATGCCTTGGCACCAGGAACCGATGAAGGACGTGGGAGGCCACGATAGTCCCCGGGGAGTCGTCAACCAGGCTTTGATCCGGGGGTTTCCGAATGGGGAAACCCGGCAGTCGTCATGGGCTGTCACCCATACCTGAACACATAGGGTATGTGGAGGGAACGCGGGGAAGTGAAACATCTCAGTACCCGCAGGAAGAGAAAACAACCGTGATTCCGGGAGTAGTGGCGAGCGAAACTGGATGAGGCTAAACCGTATACGTGTGAGACCCGGCAGGGGTTGCGTGTACGGGGTTGTGGGATCTCTCTTCTGTCGTCTGCCGGCGGCAGGGCGAGTCAGAAACCGTTGATGTAGACGAAGGACATGCGAAAGGTCCGGCGTAGAGGGTAAGACCCCCGTAGTCGAAACGTCAGCGGCTCGTCTGAGAGACACCCAAGTAGCACGGGGCCCGAGAAATCCCGTGTGAATCTGGCGGGACCACCCGCTAAGCCTAAATATTCCCTGGTGACCGATAGCGGATAGTACCGTGAGGGAATGGTGAAAAGTACCGCGGGAGCGGAGTGAAATAGTACCTGAAACCGTGTGCCTACAAGCCGTGGGAGCGTCGGAATGCATGCTTGCATGTGTTCTCGTGACTGCGTGCCTTTTGAAGAATGAGCCTGCGAGTTTGCGGTGTGTTGCGAGGTTAACCCGAGTGGGGTAGCCGTAGCGAAAGCGAGTCCGAACAGGGCGTTTCAGTAGCACGCTCAAGACCCGAAGCGGAGTGATCTAGCCATGGGCAGGTTGAAGCGGAGGTAAGACTTCGTGGAGGACCGAACCCACCAGGGTTGAAAACCTGGGGGATGACCTGTGGTTAGGGGTGAAAGGCCAATCAAACTCCGTGATAGCTGGTTCTCCCCGAAATGCATTTAGGTGCAGCGTCGTGTGTTTCTTGCCGGAGGTAGAGCACTGGATAGGCGATGGGCCCTACCGGGTTACTGACCTTAGCCAAACTCCGAATGCCGGTAAGTGAGAGCGCGGCAGTGAGACTGTGGGGGATAAGCTCCATGGTCGAGAGGGAAACAGCCCAGAGCATCGACTAAGGCCCCTAAGCGTACGCTAAGTGGGAAAGGATGTGGAGTCGCACAGACAACCAGGAGGTTGGCTTAGAAGCAGCCACCCTTGAAAGAGTGCGTAATAGCTCACTGGTCTAGTGATTCCGCGCCGACAATGTAGCGGGGCTCAAGCGTACCGCCGAAGTCGTGTCATTGCAGCATATACGCCCAACGGCGGCTGTGATGGGTAGGGGAGCGTCGTGTGCCGGGTGAAGCAGCCGCGGAAGCGAGTTGTGGACGGTTCACGAGTGAGAATGCAGGCATGAGTAGCGATACAAACGTGAGAAACGTTTGCGCCGATTGACTAAGGGTTCCTGGGTCAAGCTGATCTGCCCAGGGTAAGTCGGGACCTAAGGCGAGGCCGACAGGCGTAGTCGATGGATAACCGGTTGATATTCCGGTACCCGCTGTGAAGCGTCAAACACTGAACCAGGCGATGCTAAGTCCGTGAAGCCGTTCCGGACCCTTCGGGGAAAGGAAAGTGGTGGAGCCGACGGACCAGACTTGCAGTAGGTGAGTGATGGGGTGACGCAGGAAGGTAGTCCAGCCCGGGCGGTGGTTGTCCCGGGGTAAGGGTGTAGGGCGAACGGTAGGCAAATCCGCCGTTCTTGTGCCTGAGACCTGATGCCGAGCCGATTGTGGTGAAGTGGATGATCCTATGCTGTCGAGAAAAGCCTCTAGCGAGTTTCATGGCGGCCCGTACCCTAAACCGACTCAGGTGGTCAGGTAGAGAATACCGAGGCGTTCGGGTGAACTATGGTTAAGGAACTCGGCAAAATGCCCCCGTAACTTCGGGAGAAGGGGGGCCATCACT
>NZ_JBVIQK010000056.1:4056-5441 GCF_055577115.1 Streptomyces sp. NPDC033216
TCGAGCTGGGGGTGGCCGCAGAGACCAGCGAGAAGCGACTGTTTACTAAAAACACAGGTCCGTGCGAAGCCGTAAGGCGATGTATACGGACTGACGCCTGCCCGGTGCTGGAACGTTAAGGGGACCGGTTAGTGCGCTTTCGGGCGTGCGAAGCTGAGAACTTAAGCGCCAGTAAACGGCGGTGGTAACTATAACCATCCTAAGGTAGCGAAATTCCTTGTCGGGTAAGTTCCGACCTGCACGAATGGCGTAACGACTTCTCGACTGTCTCAACCATAGGCCCGGTGAAATTGCACTACGAGTAAAGATGCTCGTTTCGCGCAGCAGGACGGAAAGACCCCGGGACCTTTACTACAGTTTGATATTGGTGTTCGGTTCGGCTTGTGTAGGATAGGTGGGAGACTGTGAAGCTTGGACGCCAGTTCAGGTGGAGTCGCCGTTGAAATACCACTCTGGTCGTGCTGGATGTCTAACCTGGGTCCGTGATCCGGATCAGGGACAGTGTCTGATGGGTAGTTTAACTGGGGCGGTTGCCTCCTAAAGAGTAACGGAGGCGCCCAAAGGTTCCCTCAGCCTGGTTGGCAATCAGGTGTTGAGTGTAAGTGCACAAGGGAGCTTGACTGTGAGACCGACGGGTCGAGCAGGGACGAAAGTCGGGACTAGTGATCCGGCGGTGGCTTGTGGAAGCGCCGTCGCTCAACGGATAAAAGGTACCCCGGGGATAACAGGCTGATCTTCCCCAAGAGTCCATATCGACGGGATGGTTTGGCACCTCGATGTCGGCTCGTCGCATCCTGGGGCTGGAGTCGGTCCCAAGGGTTGGGCTGTTCGCCCATTAAAGCGGTACGCGAGCTGGGTTTAGAACGTCGTGAGACAGTTCGGTCCCTATCCGCTGCGCGCGCAGGAGTCTTGAGAAGGGCTGTCCCTAGTACGAGAGGACCGGGACGGACGAACCTCTGGTGTGCCAGTTGTCCTGCCAAGGGCATGGCTGGTTGGCTACGTTCGGGAGGGATAACCGCTGAAAGCATCTAAGCGGGAAGCCTGCTTCGAGATGAGGACTCCCACCCACTTGATGGGGTAAGGCTCCCAGTAGACGACTGGGTTGATAGGCCAGATGTGGAAGCCCAGTAATGGGTGAAGCTGACTGGTACTAATAGGCCGAGGGCTTGTCCTCAGTTGCTCGCGTCCACTGTGTTGGTTCTGAAACCACGAACAGCCCCACGTTCCCACAGAGCGTGGTGCGGCAGTTCACAGTTTCATAGTGTTTCGGTGGTTATAGCGTGAGGGAAACGCCCGGTTACATTCCGAACCCGGAAGCTAAGCCTTACAGCGCCGATGGTACTGCAGGGGGGACCCTGTGGGAGAGTAGGACGCCGCCGAACAAT
>NZ_JBVIQK010000057.1:0-4256 GCF_055577115.1 Streptomyces sp. NPDC033216
ATCCAGACGCCGACCTCCCCATACAACCGATTCCCACCTGCTGGGGCCGGATGACCCTCTACGATCCGGTGCATGCTGGATCCCGAGTTGCTGGAACGGATCACCGCGCGGCGTGCGGAACTGGATGAGCTCGAAGAGCAGCTGGCCAAGCAGCTGATAGAGGTCCGGGCCGAGCGTGACGAGCTCGCCGTTGCTGAGAAGGTCCTGGAACGGATGAGCGAGCAGATCGCCGAGGAACGGGCAGTGTTCGCGCCGGTCCCTGGGCAGGTGGGGGGACGTGCGGTGATGGTCATCCCGCACCGTGCGGCGAATGTGGAGGAGACCATGCTTCCGCCGGACTACCAGCGCATTCTCTCCGTCGTGCGGCAGGCCGCCGGCCCGGTCAAGGCCCGGCAGGTCGGCGAAGTGCTGGGGGTGGACATCGGCGTGAAGAGCAAGCTGGAGCCGTTGCGCGGAAAACTGATCAGGCTGTCCGACCGCGGCTGGCTGCGGAAACAGCCCGACGGACGGTTTACCACCCGGCTGTGACCATGGAAGCGCTGCCAGAGTCCAGCGCTGTGCCGATGGGCCCAGGGATGCCTCTTTCGCTGCCGTCATCGTTTCGGCATCCGGGTTATACAGCGGAACACTCCCCGGCTGGGCCCGCTGGGGGCGATGTCGAACTGGTGGCGAGGGCAAGGGAGTCCTCGGGCGGCGAGATGCTGCCCTCGATCGCGTGGCGTGAAGCATGCCGCAGGAAAGGAACCGGCCGTGGACGAGCAGTACGAGGCAGCAGGGCAGCCGAGGAGTACACCGAAGAACGCTTCACTGAACTGGCCCGGTTCCTCTTCGCCCGCACGGACCCCGTGATGCTCAGCCGCCCCGTGGCCCCCGACACAGACCGAGCCGTGCAAGCCCTCAACGATACGGTGCGCGCGCTACTGGCCCAGGCGAGGGCGTATCGGGAATGGGGCAATGAACCTGCCCTCGCAGGTACCTGGGACGCCCTCACACCATCGCCCGGCAATGGCGACGCCATCCAGACTTCCTCACCCTCTGGGAATGGGAATGAGCCGGCCACACAACCCCAAGATCCTCTCACCGCCCCTTCTGGGCACACCTCCATTCGGCTCGTCGACGGCCGCTGATCCCGCCCTGCTCGATTCCTCTTCGGGGCGCCGTACGGCTCGGCTCGGTTGAGGAAGATGTGAGCCCGCAGTGCAGTGCAGTGCAGTGCAGTGCGGGCAAACGATCAGACCGTACGCAGCGTGACCTCGCGGACAGCCCTTAGTCAGCGGACGGTGCGGGCGAGCATCGGCTCGAAGGCGGACTCGTCGTCGTCGAGAACGTAGGGAAGGAACCCGTCGCGGACGGTGCGAGCGGCAGTGGTGAGCAGGCGGTCCAGGACTTCGCGGTCGGTGGCCGGGGGAAGTCGCAGTGCGGCAAGGAGGCGGTTACGGACGGCGGGGTGGTCCGGGTGGTCGTCGAGGTAGTCGGAGTTGAGGGCCGGGGGCCGGAAGCCGGCCAGGGCGTCGTGCCAGGACGGCAGGACGATGGCGAGGGTCAGGGCCTCGGCGAGAGAGTCGGCGATGAGCGATGCCCGGCACTCGGAGTCGGTGTAGAGGACGGGGCGGGGGCCGCCGGGGGTAGCCGGGCCGCAAAGGTAGTGGGTGCCGCCCGCGTTGCAGCCGGCGATGGGCTCCACCGGGAGAGCGTTGGGCAGGGCTATCGCTTCGATCGGGTCGGTGCGGGCAAGGTCGAACTCGCCGTCGCAGGAGAGGTAGGAGGCGACCTCGGGGTGTGCGGCGATCCTTCGAAGCAGTGCGCTCTCGGAGAGGGCGGCCGGATTGAGGGCATCGGCGACCGCGGGGGTGAGGGGGTGTCCGGCGAGGACGTGGCGGACGGCGTCGAGGGGCACGGGGCGTTCGTAGTAGTCCTCGAACCATGCCTGAACGGCCTCAGGGGAGCGGTCCGTGAGGAGGTGGAAGAGGAAGCCGGAGCCGTCCGGGTCTTCGCTGCCCTTCGGGAAGGCGATGGCCGAGCCGGTGCGCCAGGCGGTGTCGCCGGCCGCCTGCCACAGGCAGGCGGTGACCCGAGGGGCGTCGATGCCCTCGTCATGGAAGGCGGGCTCGTCCAGGAGCGGGCGCAGCGCCGCGGGCACCTCGTCGATGACACCGGGCCAGACCTGCTCGTCGTCCGTGCCGTACGGACTCATCTGCGACTCGTGGTCGAAGCCGCGTATGAGCACACCGGCCGGAGTGAAAAGGACAGCGAAGTCGTCTCCGGAGCCGCTCTCCATCAGGGCCGCCTCGACACCGGGGCCCCAGGTGGGGTCGAAGGTGTACTGGCAAAACCGCGGATCGTCACCGATCGCCCCGTCCAGGGCGGCCAGGGCACGCAGATGGGCACGGAGTCGGACGGGATCGGGGAGGAGGGCGGCGGTCTCGTGCACAGTACTCATGGCGTCATGAAAGCAGCCACCCCTGACGATCCAGGGCGGGCGCCCGACCAGCGGTGCCGCGGCAGGGGGCGGGGGCGTTGAGAAGTCACGCCGCTGCTCCTCTACCGTCAGTAGAGGAGCAGCGGTAGAGTCAGGACATGGCAGCAGACGAGACGAGCATCAAGGTGAGCACGGCCGCGCGGGACCGGCTCGCCCAGCTGGCGGCCGAGCACGGCACCACCATCCGCAGCTTGGTCGAGGACCTCGCGCAGAGCACGCCCACGCAGGCCGAGTACGCCGAGCGTGCCGAGCTGGCTCGCGCCGAGCTCGCCTCCGCCCTGGGCAGCGCGCCGAGCCCGGAGGCGGAGGCGAAGGCCCGGTCCCTGCTGGAGCGTCTGGGCGCCGCCGCGCACGGTCCGCGAGCGGCCGCGTAGTGGCGGGGATCGCGGTCGTCCTGGACCACACGACCGCCGCGGCGTTGTACGACCCGAAGGACCCGTTCAACGAGGCGGTCGCGGCGTTCTACGTGCAGGCCTCCGGCGGACTCGGTGACCTCTATGCGCCGGTGTTGTCCCTGACGGCCGGCGACGCCGAGCGGCCCGGGCTGCTCGGCTACATCAAGGGGCTGCGGTTCATCCGGATCGAGGCGTTCGACACCGACGCCGCGGTCACCGCCACCGAACTGCTGCGCTTCGGACACTCCTGGGCCGCCGTCCACGCCATCCACGCCGCCCGCCCCTCCCCCACCCACCCCACCGGACGGTACCTGCTCACCCTCACCCCCAAGGCCTACGCCGGCACCGGCGTCCAAGCCGTCCACCCCGACCAGTAACCGCCCGCCCGGCCGGCCGGAGTACCGCTGGCGGCAATCCGGAGGGCGGGGACGGCGTCCACGGCGTCGAGCAGGCCGGCGGCCGCGGGCTTCAGGCCCACCGGCGCGGCCGGGGCGCCCGGCAGGCTCAGCAGGGCGTCCGCGGCGCCGCGCAGGCACGACTCCGCAACCTCCGCCGAATGCCGGAGAAGACCGCCGTTCAGGATCCGGCGCGCGTTCTGCAGAAGGTCCAATGCCCGCAACTCCGGTTCGCCCTGTGCGGTCAGCGCCGCAGCCAGAGCCTCGTCGACTATCGGCAGGACGTCCCCGCCGGCCGACTGCATCGTCTCGTCGCTCACCAGTGCACCGTAGAGCCGGCGGGCCAGCGCACGGGCCGGGACCAGACAGCCAGGCCGGCGGGCGCCGGGCAGTGGGTGGGGCAGGCACGGCGTACCAGGGGCCGGCGTGTCACTCCTCGTCGCGGGTCTAGAACTCGTGCGCCTCGTTGGCCAGGTCCGCCGCCCGCGAGCACCGCATCTGCGCCTTCGCGTCACGGCCGGCGTATCCCTTGGCCTGGCGCATCATCAGCTCCGCAGCCGAGGAGCTGTGAGCGAAACGACCACCAGTCGACGGCCTACCCGTCAGATCATCGATGTGCAGCTTGTGGTGGTCGTCGACGTCTGGCCGTAGCTTGAGCGCGTTGCCCGGCGGGCGGGCAGGCCTGGCTCGGAGGGCCGGGATGGTCTGGTTCGCCTCTTCCACGGCAAGGTGGCGGTCAGCAGCCATGCGACCCGCTCGGCGAAGCGCGGCTCTGGCACGGGGATCTCGATGCCGGGGTGGCGGGTGTAGTGCCGGGTGACGGTGTCGGCGACGTAGGTGGTCAGAGCGTCGATGCGGTGGCGCCTTCGCGGACGGGTGCCGGGACCGGCACAGAGCCGGTTGAGGGTGTGCAGGACGGTGGGGAGGCTGGCATCGAAGCTGATCGTCTGTGGGGGGCAGGTGCCGACGACGGTGAGGGTGTCGGTG
>NZ_JBVIQK010000058.1:0-3833 GCF_055577115.1 Streptomyces sp. NPDC033216
CATGGGCGGCGCCCGGGCGGTGGAGCACCTGCGCCTCGTCGCCGGTGAACTCCAGATGGCCGACGTACGCGCCCAGGTCGGCCTCTCGCTCTTCCCCGACCGGCTTTCGCGTGACGTCCCGGAGTGGCCCGGCGCCCTGCCAGGTAACCTCTTCACCGGCCCCTTCGACGAGCGGAAAACGGGGAGCGATGTCAGGCACCGCAGGGCAGTCGGGAACAGCGAAACCCCTTACCGCGGACGAGGAGGCCGTGGTGCGGGCACTGAGTCGCGTCATCTACGCTCTGCCTCGCGCCATGGATGCCGACATGATCCGGGAGCAGCGCCTGTCTCTGGTCGAGTATCTGGCTCTCGCGCACCTCTCCGAGGCTCCTGAGCGCAAGCTTCGCATGGGTGATCTCGCTGCCGCGGTCGAGATGTCCCTCAGCGGCATGACGCGGCTGGTCACCCGACTCGAAGGCCAGGGACTTGTCCAGCGCGTCAAGTCCGACCGTGACGCCCGTGGTGCCGACGCCATCCTCACCGATGAGGGCTTCGCCCGTCTGGAACAGGCTTGGCCGGCCAATCTGGCCGCCGTGCGCCGTCACTTCCTGGACCACCTGGAAGGCCTGGACCTCAAAAAGCTCGCCGTGGCGCTGCGGAACATCGCCACCTGACGAGCCGTGATCCGGACGCGCGGCTCGGCTCCACTGACGGAGGCATCGAGCCGCCCTACCGACTTCGACTCCCCGGCGACCACCGAGCGGGTAGTTCCGATCGGAGCGGAGACACCGTCGTGTGCATATCGGTCGGTACGAGAGGCGCGGGGAGTACCGGTCGCCGAGAACCGTGATCCTTCTCGGCCGTGCCGTCGACGGCGGCGTCCGTCCCAGTCGTCCCGACTGCGGTGAGCCGGCACCGGCGGTGAGCGCAGTGGCGCTCACCGCCGGTGCGCGTCGGCCGCCGGGGGGTGGAGAACAGGTGTCGCCGCTCAGGAGGGTTGACCGGCCGAGTCGGGTGGTGCGGGGACCATCACGCCATGCGTGGGAACCGGTCGGAAGCTGAGGCGTTTCCCTGCCTACACGTATCCGGACGACCTTTGGCGTCACGCCTTTGCGTTGCGTCACGAACATGTCTCGGTGCAGAGCTGCTGAGCCTGCGGTCTGCCCGTCCCGACGGAGTGGGCATCGCCTGGTACCACCGCCAGGCGTGGGGGCGAGGGCGAGGAGGGACGCACTTCATTTCGTAACCGTCTTGACTGGTTACGAAGGAAGTGGAACATTGTGAACCTGAAGGGCACCCGTCAGGGGCCCATGGTCACGAAGGGAGAGGGAGACATCATGACGAACGAGGGAGCGACGGACGCTGCGGCGGCAGCGCGACACGAGCGTTTCGGGCGGCTGCCGGAGCGCACGCGCATCGAGGAGATGATCGAGGGGAAGGCGCCCACGCCGAATGGCGCGGGGGTCAACGCCTACAACCCGGAGGGCTCATGGAACTACTTCTCGTGCCTTGCTCTGGACATGGGTCTCTGACCGAGGCGGGTGAGGCGGTCCCTGGTGGCCCGGCGCACTCGGGTATGACCTGCCCTCTCCGGGCAGGCCTTCGAGGGGACGCTGAGAGCCATCAGGTTCGATCGATCGTCGAGGCCACTCGCCGTGTCCTACCGCGGCCGGTGGCCTCAGGATCGCACGTCGGGCTGACCGAGCCGGGAACGACCACGGTTGGGACGCCTGAGACGGGTTGCACCGATCGACGCGCGCCCCCGGTCGTCGCGCACGTCGCCGCGAAGCGGGCCGGGGCGCATGGCCCTTGGCGCGTGCCCTGCACGCCAGGGGCAGGAAAGCGCGTTCCCGACGGCTGACGAGAGGGCGGCCGGCCTTGAGCCCGAGGACCTCGTCCCGCTGGCGTTCGTCCGACCACCGCAGGCATGAACCGCGGAGGAGACCCGTCGTGCAGGCGTGGTCATCCTCTTTCTGCGGAGTCCCCGGTACGCCGAGCGCTGGTCAGGGGGCTGCTATGCGCTCCAGCACCTCGGCGGCCGCGGCGACGTCGCAACCCTCCAGGCGCGAGAAGATGTGTCGGCGCACGCTGGCCAGGTTCGTGGGCCACGCCTGATTCAGCATTTTCCACCCCGGGTTGGTGAGGACGGCGAGCCACGCCCTTCCGTCCTCAGGACACTTCTGGCGCGTGACCAGTGATTGCGATTCCAGACGGTTCACCACTCGAGTCATGCCGCTCAGCGAGAGACCACACATGTTGGCCAATTCGCTCATCCGCATCTGGTTGTGCGGAACCTCGGAAAGATGCACCAGGACCGTGTACTCGACACTGGAAATCGGATGTTCGTCGAGCATGTCCGCGTCGACGGCTCGGGGCAAGAACGCAATGACTCTGCCGAGAGCCCGCAGGAAGGCTTCCTCAGCGGGGTTGAGCGGATCGATGGTCGTCGCGTCTGCCATGAACCCAGTGTAATTGTTGAGATCGGCCCCGCTTGACCGTACGCACCTCGGCCGTGCCGCTCATCCCCGTCAATATGTCGGGCGTGCAGCCGCGAGCCCGGTAACGGGTAACTGGCGAGACAGCCATTCGTCCTGTGATGGCGCTGCGAACGGACTGATCGGTGTGCGGAGCGCGAAAGCCTGCCGCGCTCCTTTCCGTTCGGCAGCGGCGTGCACTCGTGAGGGCGCGTGTCGCTTTCGGGAACGCGGCGGCAGCAGCCGGACCGTATCTACATGGGGGGTCTTCGCGCTCATGGGCGGAAGCCGCGCCTGGCGGATCCTGTCAAGGTCGCCTCACTCTTGATATTTACTTGTCGAGTCAAGCAGATTGCCGCCTGAGGGTGCCTCGCCACGTCAATCCGGCCTGGTTGGCTCTCCGCTCGCCCTCAATGGCGGTGCGTGGTACCGCCACAATAATCGTCACCGGCTTGACTGGTGATGCGCGTACTGTCATGATCGGTACTGCGCGCGCCGCCGTATGAGACCGATGACCCCTGAGGTGGCGGCGATCCACAAGGCGCACACACGCGATGAGCATGGGCATGTGCCGTAATGGGCGGCCCGGGCGCGGCGTTTGTCAGCGCCCGGGCGTCCCACCAGGTTCACTGACAGGTGTTCGGGCGGATCGACGTTTCAGTCGGCTCGCCATGTGTTCCGCCATGTAGGGCATCGGTGAACGGTCACGGGAGCCGGCGAGCGCCCGCCCTCGGCGACTGCCGGGGGCGGGCACGATGTGGGCCTGTTGATCCCGGGCGCCGCCAGCCCTTCGTCCTGTCATCTCCACGGTGGCACGAGCCATGCTCCACAACGACCAGAGGAGTTTCCTATGAGCACGACCGAAGGCGTCGGCCGGCACAACACCGGCCGACGCCGGTTCCTCGGCCTCGCAGCCGGTGCCGTCGCCGCCACCCAGATCGGCTTGCCGAGCCAGGCGCAGGCGGCGGCAGGAGGAACGGCCTCCGACGGCGCCGCGTTCGGTCCGGTGAAGCAGATTCCCGGAGTCCGTCCCTTCCGCATCAAGGTTCCGCAGCGGGACATCAACGAACTCCGACGCCGGGTGAAGGAGACGCGCTGGCCGGACCGGGAGACGGTCGGCGACCGGTCTCAGGGCGCCCAACTGGGCCGGCTCCGCCCGCTCGTCGAGTACTGGGGCAGCGGCTACGACTGGCGCAAGGTCGAGGCCAGGCTCAACGCGCTGCCCCAGTTCATCACCGAGATCGACGGACTGGACATCCAGTTCGCGCACATCCGCTCGCCCCACGCCGACGCCCTGCCGCTTCTCATGACGCACGGCTGGCCGGGTTCGATCATCGAACTGTTGAAGGTCATCGGCCCGCTCACCAACCCGACGGCTCA
>NZ_JBVIQK010000059.1:0-3471 GCF_055577115.1 Streptomyces sp. NPDC033216
GCCCGGTCAAGGCCCGGCAGGTCGGCGAAGTGCTGGGGGTGGACATCGGCGTGAAGAGCAAGCTGGAGCCGTTGCGCGGAAAACTGATCAGGCTGGCCGACCGCGGCTGGCTGCGGAAACAGCCCGACGGACGGTTTACCACCCGGCTGTGACCATGGAAGCGCTGCCCGCGGGCGGGTGCTGAGCGGCCGTAACCGGGGTGCCCCCGGGGGTTGTTGGAAATGTGTGACCACAACCAAAGAGCACACCGAGAGCACCTTCCCGCTTGTCTATCAGTGCCGTCTGTCGCTGTCCACGCGCACCGTGAACCACCTCGCCGACTTGCTGCGGCGTCACCTGAAGGCGATCGGGTCCAGGTGGCGGATCCTGCCGCCAGGGAAGATAGCGGTGATCGTCCTGGCCGTACTGCGCCACGACCAGCGCCTGGCCGACATGGCCGGCGGCAACAACGTCTCCGAGTCCACCGTCCGTCGCTGGCGCGACGAGGTGATCGCGCTCCTCGCCGCGCAGGCTCCGCGCCTGGACCGCGCGCTGAAGAAGATCACCCGTCAGGGTGGAGAGGTCGTCCTGATTGACGGCACTTTGATTCTTACCCAGCGCCGCACCGGGAAGGACGACCGCAAGAACTACTCCGGCAAGCACCGCCACCATGGCCTGCACTTCCTCGCCCTCACCGACGAGAAGGGCCGCCTGATCTGGATATCCGCTGCCCGGCCCGGCCGCACCCATGACAACACCGCGGCCCGCCATGACCACATTCTGGCCCACCTACGCGCGGCCGGTCTCGGAGCGCTGGCGGCCCTCGGCTTCCGCGGCCTGGACAACGACGTACTCGACCCCGTGATCGTTACCGGCTACCACTCCAGCCGCATCCACAAGCTCACTCCCGGCCAGAAGGAGACCAACCGCGTACTCGCCGTCGGACGCGCACCGGTCGAGCACGGCTTCGCCCACCTCAAAAACTGGCGGATCCTCACCAAGCTCCGCACCGACCCCGCCCACGCCACCCAGCTCCTGCGCGCCCTGCTCGTCCTGACGAACCTCGAGGTCAACCGCTGACGGACGATCTACGGCGAAGACTTCCGCCCACGATCAGCACGAGTACCCCGGAACACGGTCACACCAGCCCTGCTGACCAGGGATTTCAGGTTGGCGGGGGTTCAGCACGACGGTGGTGTGCATCAGGTGGATGGGACGGCCGCTGGTGAGGGTGCGGGTCATGGCGTTGTGTGCGAGCAGCCATCCGCCCGGGGTGTCGTGTTGCAGGTAGTGGCGCCGATCGGCGTCGGTTTCGGTGCAAGCTGGTGTATCGCCGCCACAAAGTTGAACACCGCCGGCAAAAGGAAGACGCCGCCGACGCTGGTCACGGGGCCATTGCCGATCATGGACGGACGCTTGCCGTCAACGAGGTTGCTGTACCGCGGGGATCGGGTGTGGGACGACTGCCGGACCAACGAGCGTCAGCAAAGAGGGAAGAGACGGGCCTGTCACATACCTGTGACATGGGGCCAACGGTTCCGGAACGCATGGCCCAATAACTTTGTTCTCGCTGGTCAGAAAGGCCGGCGCGTCGGAAGCCACATCGCCAGGAGCCGCCATGCGCACCGCACTCCGTAGTACCCTCGCCGTCGTCGCCATCGCGGTTACGGCTACCGCTTCTGTCGTGACGGCCACTGCCGCCGGCGCCGCCACCGCGACCGTGTCCTCCACGAGCAGCGCCTGCCTGGCCACCAAGACCATCCCCTCCGTCTTCGGCGGCTGGACGGTCAAGCTGGTCAACAGCGCCGACAGCGGCGCGTCCGCCAAGCTCCTCGACGGGAAGGGCCACGTCGTCTCGACCGTGGACCAGAGCAGGACCCTGGACTCGGCCAGTGGTCTGCGGATCACCGGAGTACTCAGCGCCAAGCCCGTCTTCGGGCAGCGCAGCGAGGGCGGGCCCACCCCCTGGAAGTCCACCGCCTTCCCGGTGCTGTCCGCCGACTGCACGCAGAGCGGCAAGCTCGTGCGCACCCTGCGTCTCAACTCCAGTACGGCAGCACAGATCTTCAAGGTCTCCGTCAGCCACTACCAGGCCCGCGTCTTCCAGGGCGGCAAGCTGGTGCGGTTCATCGACGCGCACGGCCGCGGCGGCGCCGCCCTGTTCGGCAGCCGCACGCTCGTGCTGAACGCCGACGGGACGACCGTCACTTGGACCGGGGCCAAGACCGCCGCCAACCCGAGTCTCGGCCGCTACAAGCTCGCCAACGGTGCCATTGTGAAGCTCGTCAAGCGCGCGGGTGTCTACGGGGCGCAGCTGACCACCAGCCACGGCACGTTCCCCGTCGAATACGCCAAGGGCCGCCCGTCCGTCCAGCAGGACGACGTCACCCTGGTCGTCCTGGGCGCCGACGGCACCCTCAGCGGCTACGTCTACGGCAGGGCCCTGAAGACCCCGGCATACCTGGGCGCCTGAGGCACTGGTCTTCTGAGTCAGGAATCCACGGCTCCGGTGAAGGCGCCGACTCCAAAATGAGTTGAGCTGCGGGCTTTGTGTCCGACGATCTTGGTCGGCAGGGTGTCCGGGTGCGTGCTGATCTTGTTCCTGACGATCTGTGGGAGCGGGTGGCTCCGCTGCTGCCGCCCGCTCCCGAACGCCGCCGCCGGTATCCCGGACGGCTGCGTGTTCCCGACCGTATGGCGCTCGCCGGAATCCTGTACGTGCTGCGGACCAGTGTCGCGTGGCGCGATGTCCCGGCCGAGACCGTGGGCTCTCCGGGGTGACGGCCTGGCGCCGGCTGCGAGACTGGACCGAGGGCGGCGTCTGGCCACGCCTGCACGCCGTTCTGCTGGCCGAACTCCGCCGCGCGGACTCGTTGGACCTGGACGACTGCTCCGTGGACGGCTCTCATGTCCGGGCCCTCAAAGACATCTCAGGGGGATAAGAAGTCAAGAGAGACCGCGAGTCTTGATCACCACTGAGGTCGCTGATTGGCTGGCCGACATGAATGATCTCGGACCCGTTGCGTGGCCGCCTGCACCGATCAAGACCGAGAGGCTTGTGCTGCGTGAGCCCGAGGCCGGGGACCGTGCGGCGTTCATCGAGCTGCATGGCTCGTCGGAGGCGCACACCTACCTCGGCGGCCCTCGCCCGCGTGACGAGCTTGAGCGTGCAATGCCCGAGGTGCCCGGGCGGCGGCCCGGGATTTTCGTCGTTGATCTCGAAGGGGCGATGATCGGCCAGATCCTGCTCAGGAGAGCTACGGAGCACCTCTGCCCCACTGCCGTGGGGAAGGTCGATCTCGGCTACCTGGTCCTGCCGCGGGCGTGGGCATTCGGGTATGCCGCCGAGGCATGCACGGCGGCACTGGACTGGCTTGAAGACGTCCTTCCGGGTGAGCCGGTGGTGCTCGCCACCCAGACCGCCAACGTCCGTTCGATGCGCCTCGCGGCAAAGCTGGGGTTCACCGAAGCGGAGCGGTTCCGGGCCTGGGA
>NZ_JBVIQK010000060.1:0-2208 GCF_055577115.1 Streptomyces sp. NPDC033216
CCTGGAGTCGGAGGCGGTGCACATCTTCCGGGAGGTGGCGGGGGAGTTCGAGAATCCGGTGATCCTGTTCTCCGGTGGCAAGGACTCCATCGTCATGCTGCATCTGGCGCTGAAGGCGTTCGCGCCGGCGCCGGTGCCGTTCTCGCTGTTGCACGTGGACACCGGGCACAACTTTCCCGAGGTGCTGGAGTACCGCGACCGTACGGTGGCGCGGCATGGGCTGCGTCTGCATGTCGCTTCGGTGCAGGAGTACATCGACCGGGGTGTGTTGCGGGAGCGTGCGGACGGCACGCGTAATCCGTTGCAGACGTTGCCGTTGACGGAGAGGATCCAGGCCGAGCGGTTCGACGCGGTGTTCGGTGGTGGCCGGCGGGACGAGGAGAAGGCGCGGGCCAAGGAGCGGGTGTTCTCGCTGCGTGATGAGTTCTCGCAGTGGGATCCGCGTCGTCAGCGTCCGGAGTTGTGGAATCTGTACAACGGCCGGCATGCGCCTGGTGAGCATGTGCGGGTGTTTCCGCTGTCCAACTGGACCGAGCTGGATGTGTGGCAGTACATCGCGCGTGAGGGGATCGAGTTGCCGGGGATCTACTTCGCGCACGAGCGGGAGGTGTTCCGGCGGGCGGGGATGTGGCTGACGCCCGGTGACTGGGGCGGGCCGCGTGGTGGTGAGAGCGTGGAGAAGCGCCTGGTGCGTTACCGCACCGTCGGTGACATGTCGTGCACGGGCGCGGTGGATTCCCAGGCGTTGACGCTGGAGGAGGTCATCGCCGAGATCGCGGCGTCCCGGCTGACCGAGCGGGGCGCGACCCGTGCCGACGACAAGATGTCCGAGGCCGCGATGGAAGACCGTAAGCGCGAGGGGTACTTCTAGGATGAGCACGCTCACGACCGGGGAGCTGTCGGCCACCACGCTGTTGCGGTTCGCCACCGCGGGTTCCGTCGACGACGGCAAGTCCACGCTGGTGGGCCGGCTGCTGCACGACTCCAAGTCGATCCTGACCGACCAGTTGGAGGCGGTGGAGCGTGCTTCGGCCGGCCGCGGTCAGCAGGGCCCCGACCTGGCGCTGCTCACCGATGGTCTGCGTGCCGAACGCGAGCAGGGCATCACCATCGACGTCGCCTACCGCTACTTCGCCACGCCGCGGCGCCGGTTCATCCTGGCCGACACCCCCGGACACGTGCAGTACACCCGCAACATGGTCACGGGGGCCTCCACCGCCGAGCTGACGGTGATCCTCGTCGACGCCCGCAACGGGGTGGTGGAGCAGACCCGCCGTCACGCCGCGATCGCGGCCCTGCTGCGCGTGCCGCACGTGGTGCTGGCGGTGAACAAGATGGACCTGGTCGGCTACCGGGAGAACGTCTTCGCGGCGATCGCGCGGGAGTTCACGGCGTACGCGGGCGAGCTGGGTGTTCCCGAGGTCACCGCGATCCCGATCTCCGCGCTCGCCGGGGACAACGTGGTGGAGCCCTCGGCGAACATGGACTGGTACGGCGGGCCGACCTTCCTGGAACACCTGGAGACCGTGCCGGTCAGCCACGACCTGGCGCACTGCCACGCCCGTCTGCCGGTGCAGTACGTGATCCGGCCCCAGAGCGCCGAGCACCCCGACTACCGCGGCTACGCCGGGCAGATCGCCGCCGGCACCTTCCGCGTCGGTGAGCAGGTCACGGTCCTGCCCTCCGGCCGCTCCACGAAGATCGCGGGTATCGACCTGCTCGGCACGCCGGTCGAGGCGGCCTGGACGACGCAGTCGGTGACCGTCCTGCTGGAGGACGACATCGACGTCTCACGCGGCGACCTGATCGTGCCCAGCAAGGACGCCCCGCCCACCACGCAGGACGTCGAGGCGACCGTCTGCCACGTCGCCGACCAGCCCCTGACGGTCGGCCACCGGGTACTGCTCCGGCACGGCACCCGCACCGTCAAGGCCGTCGTCAAGGACATCCCCTCCCGCCTCACCCTCGACGACCTGTCCCTGCACCCCCACCCCGCACACCTCGTCGCCAACGACATCGGCCGCGTGAAGATCCGCACCGCCGAACCCCTCCCCCTCGACTCCTACGCCGACTCCCGCCGCACCGGCTCCTTCATCCTGATCGACCCCAACGACGGCACCACCCTCACCGCCGGAATGGTCGGAGAGTCCTTCGCCTCGCCCGAGCCGGTCAAACACCCGGCCCAGGACGACGGATGGGACTTCTGAC
>NZ_JBVIQK010000061.1:0-1830 GCF_055577115.1 Streptomyces sp. NPDC033216
CCGAAGTAGTCGACGACGTCCTCGGGCCACTGGTTGGCCTCCGCCAGGATCACGGTGTCCGGGTACTGGGCGTCGATCTCCTTGCGGACCCGCTTCAGGAACTCATGCGTCGCGGGGAGGTTCTCGCAGTTCGTACCCTCCTCGGCGTACAGGTACGGCACCGCGTCGAGACGGAAGCCGTCGATGCCCAGGTCCAGCCAGAACCGCAGCGCCGAGATCATCTCCTCCTGCACGGCGGGGTTCTCGTAGTTGAGGTCGGGCTGGTGGGAGAAGAAGCGGTGGAAGAAGTACTGCTTGCGCACCGGGTCGAAGGTCCAGTTGGAGACCTCGGTGTCGACGAAGATGATCCGGGCGTCGGCGTACTGCTTGTCGTCGTCGGCCCACATGTAGTAGTCGCCGTAGGGCCCGTCGGGGTCCTTCCTGGACTCCTGGAACCACGGGTGCTGGTCGCTGGTGTGGTTCATGACGAAGTCGATGACGACGCGCATGCCGCGCTGGTGGGCGGCGTCGACGAACTCCACGAAGTCGGCGAGGTCGCCGAACTCGGGGAGGACGGCGGTGTAGTCGGAGACGTCGTAGCCGCCGTCCTTCAGCGGTGACTTGAAGAAGGGCGGCAGCCACAGGCAGTCGACGCCCAGCCACTGGAGGTAGTCGAGTTTGGCGGTCAGGCCCTTGAGGTCGCCGACGCCGTCGCCGTTGCTGTCCTGGAAGGAACGGACGAGGACCTCGTAGAAGACGGCTCGTTTGAACCAGTCGGGGTCGCGGTCCTTGGCCGGGGTGTCCTCGAAGGTGTCGTGAACGGGCTCGTTGACGATCATCGTGTGGGTGACCCTCCGATCTGCGGGGTGGACGGTCGCAGGACGGTCAGGACGTGCGCGGGCCGGGTGCCCGGTTCGAGGCGCACGTAATTGGCCCTGCCCCAGTGGTAGGTCTCGCCGGTGAGCTCGTCGCGCACCGGCACGGACTCGTGCCAGTCGAGGCCGAGTTGCGGCATGTCCAACGAGACCGTGGCCTCCTGGGTGTGGTGGGGGTCGAGGTTGACGACCACCAGAACCGTGTTCGAACCGCTCCGCTTCGAGTAGGCGATCACCGCGTCCTGGTCGGCGTGGTGGAAGTGCAGGTCCCGCAGCTGCCGCAGCGCGGGATTCGCCCGCCGGATCTCGTTGAGCCGGGTGATGAGCGGGGCGATGGTGCGGCCCTCACGCCCGGCTGCCTCCCAGTCCCGCGGCCTGAGCTGGTACTTCTCGGAGTCGAGGTACTCCTCGCTGCCCTCCTTGACCGGGGTGTTCTCGCACAGCTCGTACCCGCTGTAGACCCCCCAGGAGGGGGAGAGCGTCGCGGCGAGGACCGCCCGTGCCTCGAAGGCGGGGCGCCCGCCGTGCTGGAGGTGGGCGTGCAGGATGTCGGGGGTGTTGGGCCACAGGTTCGGCCGCATGTAGGAGGCCGCCTCGCCCGACAGCTCGGTCAGGTACTCGGTGAGTTCCTCCTTGGTGTTGCGCCAGGTGAAGTACGTGTACGACTGCTGGAAACCGATCTGCGCGAGGGTGTGCATCATCGCGGGCCGGGTGAACGCCTCGGCGAGGAAGACCACGTCTGGGTCGGTCCGGTTGATCTCCCCGATGACCCGCTCCCAGAACACCACCGGCTTGGTGTGCGGGTTGTCCACCCGGAAGATGCGCACGCCGTACGACATCCAGTGCCGCAGCACCCGCAGGGTCTCGGCGACCAGCCCGTCCATGTCGGCGTCGAAGGCGATCGGGTAGATGTCCTGGTACTTCTTCGGCGGGTTCTCGGCGTACGCGATCGTCCCGTCCGGCCGGTGGTGGAACC
>NZ_JBVIQK010000062.1:0-1269 GCF_055577115.1 Streptomyces sp. NPDC033216
GCCCAGCCAGTGCTGGACCAGGAAGGTGCCGTGGAAGCCGACGAACAGGGTCCAGAAGGTGATCTTGCCGAGGCGCTCGTCGAGCATCTTGCCGGTCATCTTCGGCCACCAGAAGTGGAAGCCGGAGAACATCGCGAAGACGACCGTGCCGAAGACGACGTAGTGGAAGTGCGCCACCACGAAGTAGGAGTCCGAGACATGGAAGTCCATCGGCGGCGAGGCCAGGATGACACCGGTCAGACCACCGAAGGTGAAGGTGATCAGGAAGCCGGTCGCCCACAGCATCGGGGTCTCGAAACTCAGCGACCCCTTCCACATCGTCCCGATCCAGTTGAAGAACTTCACGCCGGTCGGGACGGCGATGAGGAACGTCATGAAGGAGAAGAACGGAAGCAGGACGCCACCGGTGACGTACATGTGGTGCGCCCACACCGTCACCGACAGACCCGCGATCGAGATGGTCGCCGCGATCAGGCCCATGTAGCCGAACATCGGCTTGCGGGAGAAGACCGGGATCACTTCGGAGATGATGCCGAAGAACGGCAACGCGATGATGTACACCTCTGGATGGCCGAAGAACCAGAAGAGGTGCTGCCACAGCAACGCGCCGCCGTTGGAGGCGTCGAAGATGTGGGCGCCGAACTTGCGGTCCGCCTCCAGGGCGAACAGCGCGGCCGCCAGGACCGGGAAGGCCAGCAGGACCAGGACAGCGGTCAGCAGCACGTTCCACACGAAGATCGGCATGCGGAACATCGTCATACCGGGTGCGCGCATGCAGATGATCGTGGTGATGAAGTTGACCGAGCCGAGGATGGTGCCGAAGCCGGAGAAGGCCAGACCCATGATCCACATGTCGGCGCCCAGACCCGGGCTGCGGACCGCGTCCGACAGCGGGGAGTAGGCGAACCAGCCGAAGTCGGCCGCGCCTTCCGGGGTGAGGAAACCGGCGACCGCGATCAGCGAGCCGAACAGGTACAGCCAGTAGGCGAACATGTTCAGCCGCGGGAACGCGACGTCCGGCGCGCCGATCTGGAGCGGCATGATCCAGTTCGCGAAACCGGCGAACAGCGGCGTCGCGAACATCAGCAGCATGATCGTGCCGTGCATCGTGAACGCCTGGTTGAACTGCTCGTTCGACATGATCTGCAGGCCCGGACGGGCCAGCTCGGCGCGCATGAAGAGCGCCATCACGCCACCGATGCAGAAGAACGCGAACGACGTCACGAGGTACAGCGTGCCGATCGTCTTGTGGTCCGTCGTGGTCAGCCA
>NZ_JBVIQK010000063.1:0-1201 GCF_055577115.1 Streptomyces sp. NPDC033216
TGGGGTTGCGCCCGTGCAGGTTCAGCGCCCGCACCGAATAGCCGCACGACCTCAGGTGACCGGCGATACAGGCCACCCCCAGGTTCTCCCGGACCCGCTTGTAGAACAGCCGCATCGCAGGGTCCAGGGACAGGTACTCCTCGTCGTTGATCAGGACATTCTGGTTGTTCAGGCTCGCGGCGCCGGTGGGGATCTCCCGGGGGGTCAGCAGGACCACATCCGCCATGACCGGTCTCCTCTCTCGTCTTCACGTGCGCGTCCCGACACCGGTCGGGTCAGCCGGCCATGGCCTGCTCTCCGCACAGCCTCTTGGTCTCTTCGACGAACACCTGGTAGGGCTCGCCCAGGACCCTGCGGTCGTAGGCGTCGACCAGCGTGCGCAGCTCAGCCTCGAGCCGTTCGGCGAGCCGCGGCGGGTTCTCGTCCGCGAGGAGCAGCCCGACGTTGAGGAAGGCCACCAGCAGGTCCGGCAGGCCGTCGGCCCACCCGCGCAGCCGGCTCAGCAGCGGGCGCAGCCCCTGTTCCCCCCGGGACCTGCGCGCCCTGGTGGCGTCGACGATCATCTGGGCGACGAAGGGCAGTTCTTCCTTGCGGTCGGCGACCTCCGCGCTCACCTTGCTCCAGCCCGCCCACACGTCCTCGACCCGCGGGTCCGGGATGCGGTACTCCCGGCGGGCCTCCAGCAGGACGTCCCTGGCCGGCCCGTCGACGCCCGGGAGTTCCGGAGGAGTCGGGTCGGCGATCTTGTCGTACATCTCCGTGCCGCGCAGCGCGATGGCGCGGCTGATGAAGGAGAACGGGTTCTCGCTCACGGCGATGTCGGCGGCCACGATGAACTTCAGGTTCTCCCAGAGTTCGTCGAGGGTCGTCCCCGGTTCGACCATGATCCAGCCGGGCTCGAGCTCGATGCCCTCCTTCTTGAACAGGCGGGCGGCGTCGAAGTTGTACTCCACCATGGTTCCCTTGCGGAACCGCTTGGCCATTCCCGGGGCCCCGGTCTCCATGCCGAGCAGCGCGGAGGCCATGCCGGCTCTGCGCAGGGTGTTCAGGGCCTCCCGGTCGACGAGGCCGGTGTCGACGCGGAACTCGCAGTGGAAGGAGATGTCCAGGTCGCGGCGGAGGATCTCCTCGGCGAAGCCGACGGCGTGGTGGTAGCCGTCCTGGAAGGCGCCGCCGAAGTTGTCGTCGTTGAACCACAGGA